>NCGJ01000018.1 GCA_002281555.1 Hydrogenophilales bacterium 28-61-23 | reverse complement strand
CGGGATTGCACTGCCTCTGGTGCGCAAGTCACTGGCCGCCTTGACGATGCGCGGAGAAATATCCCAGTGCAGCGTTACCCACTTCAACGACAACAAGCGTGTTGACGGTTTTCAGTGTCGGATTTCTGGCTACGTCCCGCCCGTTGCCGCCGGTAGAAAGGCCGCGAGCAGCAAAGCCCCGGAAAGCGCCTCATCGGACTAGGAACGGGGCACTTATCCCTCCTTGAAATGGAGTGTCACATATGTGGATTGCCGTTGTTGTTGCCTTGGGGCTGCTGCTGATTGGTGTCGGTTTTATCTATTGGCTCTTGAAGTCCATGGGAGAGAGTGGTATTGAAGCCGCCGCCCCAGGGGGCTGCCGCAGTGGACGGTGCGGTGTGACGACAATAGACCCGGCGGTGGATGCACATCCTCGCCTTCGGAAGACACGTTGATTGGCGAGATCACCCGGAAAGATGCACTTTCACAAAAACAAACTCTGTAAATGCCCAACTGTCCGAAATGCAATTCCGAATTCACCTACGAAGACGGCGTCATGTTCTTCTGCCCGTAGTATTCCTGGCATCATTCCACCCAATACCGTATTGACCTTTGAAATCGAGTTGCTGGGCATCGAGCATTGAGTGGCGCCATTGGGTAAGGCAGTCTTCGGGTTGGCCTTTTTTTCTGGGGAGTGGCATATGTTTTGCGTGGCTGACCAAGGGAAATTGATGCTTCAATCAATACAAGTCAACTTACTGCGCGCACTTGTTGCATTAGTGCTCTTGCCCGCCCTGCTCGGTTGCAGTCAGAAACCCCAGGAACCGCTTAAAGTTTCCCTGCATGTATGGTCCGGTTACGAGCCATTATTCATGGCAGAGCGCGAGGGTTGGCTGGACAAAGCCCAAGTCAAGCTCGTCGAAAACCATACTGCGGCAGACTCGATCGAAGCTCTCAAGACAGGCGCTGTTGACGGGGCGGGGCTGACGTTTGATGAGGTGTTGCGCGCCCGGGCGGAAGGGGTACCCATCAGCGTCATTTTCGTGTGCGACATTTCCGCTGGGGCTGACGTGGTGTTGGCGCGCCCCGAGATCACACGCATCGGCCAGCTCAAGGGCAAGCGCATTGCCGTTGAGCAAGGCGCTTTGGGGGCGTTGGTGCTCTACAAGACCCTGGAAAAGGAAGGGCTCACGCCGGCCGATGTCACCCAGATCAATATTCCTCCCGCAGACCAGATCGCTGCCTGGAAGGAAAACAGGATTGACGCGGTGGTCAGTTATGAACCCGTATCCATGGAGGTCGAAAAGACCGGAGCCACCCGGTTGCTGGATAGCCGACAGATCCCCGACACCATTTTTGACGTGCTGGTCATGCGACAGGATGCGATTGAAAAAAATCCGGATGCCATCCGCCACCTGGTTGCTGCCCACCTCAAAGGTTTGAATTTCTTCCACAGCCACCCGCAGGACGCGGCATACCGCATGTCCAAGCATCTTGCGCTGCCTGCCAATGAAGTGCTGGTCTCGTTCAAGGGACTCACGCTGCCAGACCTCGCCAACAATCGCCGCTTATTGGCGGGCAACGCCCCGGTCTTGCTCGGCAAGACCGACAATCTGTCGGCCATCCTGATCCAGGCCGGCTTGCTCAAGAAACCTGACAGCAAGATCAATCTGGTCAATGCTTCGTTCCTCCCAAGCACGGAAAGCGCCGAATAATCAGTCCGATTTTTTCATACGGCACAGCACGCGTGATCGGCCGTCACCTACGTCAAGGATTCCTTGTGGGACTGCTTTTCTGCAGTCTCGCAACGATGGCTCTTGCCGTTGAGCCCATCCGAATCGGGATTTCTGCGCTTTCCTCCGTTGCCGAAAGCCAGCAGCAATGGTCACCCTTGGCGCAATCGCTCAAGCGCGCCATCCCCGACCAGAATTTCGTCATCGAGACCTTCCCACCATCAGGCTTGAAGGCTGCCATCGAAAGCCGTCAACTCGACTTCGTGCTGATGGAGCCCGGCCTTCATGTGCTCATGGCTCACCAGATAGGCATATCGGCACCGCTAGGCACGCTGATCAACAGCCAGTTGGGCGTTCCCACCCCTGCCTATGGCGGGGTCATCTTCGGTAGCAACCGTAGACGTCCCCTGATCAATCTTCCAAGCCTGGCCAACAAGCGCATTGCCGTAACCGACACCGCCAGTTTGGGCGGCTATCAAATGCAGGCCTATGAACTCCTGCTGGCGGGGTTGCCTCAACCGGATCGTCAACAACTGGTTCTGACCGGCTGGCCTGAAGAACGGGTCGTCGAGGCCGTACTGTCCGGCAAGGCAGACGTGGGTTTTGTGCGATCGGGATTGCTGGAACGATTGGCACAGCAGGGAAAACTCGACTGGAAAGCCATCCACATTGTGAATCGCAACAACCTGCCCGGGTTTCCCAACGCCTCGTCCACCCGTCTGTATCCCGAGTGGTCGTTCTCGGCGCTGCCCCATGTGGACGACAATCTGGCTCGCAAGGTGGCGGCGGTCCTGTTCAACCTGTCCGAGACCGACCCGGCGACGGTAAAAGCAATCGGCATTCAGGGCTTCTCGATCCCCGCCAATTACCTTCCGGTGGGGAAAATGCTCGAGACCCTGCGCGCGCCACCTTTCGACGAGGCCCCGGAGTTTACGACGGGTGACGTGTTCAAACGCTACAAATGGCCCATCGCGGTCGTTGCGGTCATGATGTTGGCGCTCGTTTCGCTGGGCTTTGCCTTGCTGATCAACAATCGCCGACTTTATTCCGAACGCGCCAAAGTGGAGAAGCAGGCTCACCTGCTCACCGAAAGCGAAGCCAAGCTGCAAAGCCTGGTGGACTCCTCGGCGACCGGCATATTCTGGTCGAATGAAACGGGTGTCATTGAGTACACCAACGACCAGTTCACCAATCTGTTCGGCTACAGCCATGCGGACATCCCCAGCCTGCAGGCCTGGTATGAACAAGCTTTCCCTGACCCGGCATACCGGCAAACGCTGACCGCAGGCTGGGAAACCAGCGCTGCCCTCGCAAGGAACCGCAACACCCCGATTCATCAACGGGAAGTCAAGGTCACCTGTAAGGATGGTTCAGAACGTCACGTGATTCTGGCGGGCTCGTGGGCGGGGCCCCGGCTGATGGTGAATTTCAGCGACATCAGCGAGCGCAAGCACGCGGAAGAAACCATCCAGAAACAGGCCAATTTTGATTCCCTGACCGGGCTGCCCAATCGCCGCCTGTTCCGGGATCGATTGGAACAATCGATCAAGCAGTCTGCTCGCACGGGCCACCCCAGTGCATTAATGCTGATCGATTTAGACCATTTCAAAGAAGTCAACGATACGCTTGGCCATGACCAAGGCGATATCCTGCTCATTGAAGCCGCAAAACGAATCAGCCAATGTGTCCGCGAAAGCGACACCGTTGCGCGCCTCGGCGGCGATGAATTTACCGTCATCCTTTCGGACCTGAAAGACAACCATAGCGTAGAGGCCGCTGCACAAAAGCTGATTCTGGCCTTATCTACGCCATTCCAGCTTACCCATGAAAAAGGATACATCTCTGCCAGCATCGGGATTGCCCTCTTCCCGGACGACGCTAACACAGCGGAAGACTTGGTCAAGCACGCTGATCAGGCCATGTACGATGCCAAATCACAGGGCCGCAATGGATACCGTTATTTCACGCATGCACTGCAAGAGTCCGCCAAAGCCAAAATGCGCCTTACATCCGAACTCAGGAATGCGCTGGCGCTGGATCAATTTCAACTGCTCTATCAACCTATTGTTGAACTGTCCACTGGGCATGTGCACAAAGGCGAAGCATTGATTCGCTGGCAGCACCCGGAGCTGGGTCTGGTTAGCCCCGCATCTTTTATTCCAATAGCCGAAGAAACTGGTTTGATTGTCGATATTGGGGATTGGGTTTTTAAAACAGCCACGACCCAAGTTAAACGGTTTCGTGAGCAATACAACCCGGATTTTCAGATCAGCATCAATAAATCACCCGTGCAATTCCGCAATGGAAACGGCGTTTTCCTCAGTTGGCAGGCGCATTTGCAAAACCTGGGGCTTCCTGGCCAGTGTGTCTGTATCGAGATCACCGAAGGCTTGTTGCTTGATGCAGAGCTCCGAGTCAGAGAGGAACTCAATGCCTTTAGGAGCAGCGGTATTCAAGTCGCCATTGATGATTTTGGAACGGGCTACTCATCCTTGGCTTATCTCAGGAAATTCGATCTGGACTATCTCAAGATCGACAGAGCCTTCGTGCAACATTTAGAACACGGCAAGAATGACCAGGCTTTATGTACTGCCATCATCATGATGGCCCACACGATGGGTTTTAAAGTTATTGCTGAGGGCGTGGAGACGGAAGCGCAACACGCACATCTGATCCAAGCAGGGTGTGACTTTGCGCAGGGCTACCTTTTTTCCAAACCTGTCAGTGCGGCGCTTTTCGAAACGTTGCTCAACAAGCAAGTGACCTCAAAGGTTTAGCGCATCCTGCGATTGCTCTCGGGCTCGGTATTGAGTGAACCGCCCCGGCTTTCGTGGAGGCTATTGGGTTTAAGTTAAAGCCACCGATGTGGCCTCTTCGTCGAGTTGGCGATAGTAGATTGCTTCAGCCTCGGCGGGCGGAATGTAGCCGATGGGCTCCAGCAACCGGTGGTGATTGAACCAGGACACCCATTCCAGCGTGGCCAGTTCAACCGCCTCCTTGGTCTTCCAGGGCGCCCGGCGGTGGATCAGTTCCGCCTTGTACAGCCCGTTTATCGTCTCGGCCAAGGCTTTGTCGTAGAGCCTCCTCAAAACTCGGGGCGATTCATTCGTTGTTCATTAATCATGAACACGCAAATCATCATGATTTATAAACCCAGCTGTAGTGCGGCTGACGGCTGCAAGTCACGTAGATTGTTGGGGCGCATGTGGAGCCCCTCCGGCGTCGATCCTGGGGTGGCGTTCGGTTAACTTTCGGCGAAATGGCGTCGTATTTCGTTGATTATTCTGGAAAAAATCTGTTAATCGTGCATTTTCGGGCCAGTAAGGCTCGGCATAGGTTCGGTTCGAAAATTAAGTCTCCGAGGCCAACGAAAAATCTTTTAGAATTCTTCAACTTCCAAGCCATAAATTTCACAGTAAGTACGACTGTTAATCCGTGTGTCCCTGGTTCGAGTCCAGGTCGGGGAGCCAGACACAGCAAGCGCATAGGCCACTTTTTGGAGTGGCCTTTTTGCTTTTCGGGTGTTCTGTATCGGTTCAGGGATTCACCCTGGACTCACACGTTCATCCACACGTCAAAGGAGTCGACATGCTGACGAACCAAGTTCTAAGCCACTTGAAAAAACACGGGATTGCACTGCCTCTGGTGCGCAAGTCACTGGCCGCCTTGACGATGCGCGGAGAAATATCCCAGTGCAGCGTTACCCACTTCAACGACAACAAGCGCGTGGATGCTTTCCAGTGCCGGATTTCTGGCTACGTGCCGCCCGTCGCGGCAGGTCGAAAGGCCGGGAGTAACAAAAGCGCCTCGGCAGACTAGGGACGAGACTCATGCGTACATTTCAAATTCTCTTTGCGCTTGCAGTAGTCGGCGTCAGCGCTCAAGGTCTGGCCGCAAACACGGAAACATTGCCATCCGGTGTGGTGGTCGCCCATATAAAGCCAGGGCAGGGCGCTTCGCCCAGCGCGGACAGCACCGTCCGTGTGCATTACCGGGGAATGCTGCCGAACGGAACCGAGTTCGATAGTTCGTACAAGCGCAACGAACCCATCTCCTTCCCGTTGCGGGGTGTCATCCCTTGCTGGACTCAGGGCGTGCAGAAAATGAAGGTGGGTGGCAAGGCCAAGCTTACCTGCCCGGCCGATACCGGGTATGGCGCTCGTGGCGTTCCCGGCCTCATCCCAGCCAATACCGTGCTGACTTTTGAAGTCGAATTACTAGCCATCGATCGCTAGGCCTGGAGAAGCCGCATGAGCACGTTACCCCATTGCCCGAAATGCAATTCGGAATTCACCTACACAGACGGCGTCATGTTCGTCTGCCCGGAATGCGCCCACGAATGGCCGCAGCAAGACGCTGAGGTGTCAGACGATAGCCGCGTCGTACGCGATTCCAATGGCAACGTGCTGACGGACGGAGACAGCGTGACCGTGATCAAGGACCTGAAAGTCAAAGGCTCGTCGCTGGTGGTCAAGGTCGGCACCAAGGTGAAAAACATCCGCCTGGTCGAAGGCGATCACGATATCGACTGCAAGATCGACGGCATCGGCGCCATGCAGTTGAAATCCGAGTTTGTGAAGAAGGCGTAGACGGTTGGGGTTTTGAACCATGCAAGAGACTCAGCCCAACAACCCACTCCACGGCATCACGCTTGAACAGCTATTGAATGAACTGGTGTCGTTCTACGGTTGGGAGGCGTTGGGGCGGAAAATTGCCATCCGCTGCTTCACCCATGAACCCAGCGTTGCCTCTAGCCTGAAGTTTCTCCGACGTGCCCAGTGGGCGCGGGAGCGCGTGGAGTCGCTGTATGTCGACATGCTGAGACAGCTGTAGAGGGACAGGACTGGCTGGAACACTCTTTTTTGGCTCTGTGGATTCCACCATCGCCATGAACTCGACAACGGATACACCCGGCGCAGGCGCAAGCTTGAAGATGGTTTTAGCTTCCCCCTAAATTTCGTCTGCGATGTGGCGCAAGAGATACTTGGGCATTCAAGCATTCAGATGACCGAACGTTATGCGCACCTTGCGCCGGAGAACCATAAGGCCGTCGTGCATGCGCTGGATCGGATGTCACGATCTGGTCATGCTGGGGCTTTTGAGTTAGGTCGGGATGTGACCTAAGCGATTGAATTTGTTGGTCGGGGTGAGAGGATTCGAACCTCCGGCCTCCACGTCCCGAACGTGGCGCTCTACCAGGCTAAGCTACACCCCGACAGGATGTTTGAACGCTAGATTGCGATCAAAATGGCTGATTTCTCGTTAATTTCTGGCGTACGAGCCATCAAGGGAGAAATCAAAATTTTCGACTTACCGCGAAAGCAGACAATTCTATCAAAGCCTCTTTGTATTGGCTACTTGGGATTGCTGCGATGGCATTCTCCGCGAGTATGGCTTCTTGTTTAGCTTGCGTGTAAGCATGCTCGAGAGCCCCCGTGCCCTGAACTATTTCCAGAATACGTTGGAAGTCTTTTGATTCACCTTGCTTTATGGCTTGGCGGATAATTTCAGATTCTTCGGTTGAACCGTGCTTCATGGCGTATATCAGTGGCAGGGTCGGCTTGCCTTCCGCCAGGTCGTCACCGACATTCTTGCCGATACGATCCGTCTCACCAGAGTAGTCGAGAACATCGTCAATAATTTGGAAAGCAGTTCCAAGATGCATGCCATAGGTGCCCAGTGCATCTTCAATGTCATGCGGCGAATCATTGACGATGGCGCCTAACCGACCAGCCGCTTCAAACAGTTGAGCTGTTTTGTAACGAATAACGCGCAAATAGTCTGTTTCGTCTATTTCCGGGTCATTGCAGTTCATAAGTTGCAGTACTTCACCTTCAGCAATGATGTTGGTGGCGTCGGACAGAACCTTCATGACCCGCGTGTTATCGACCGAAACCATCATCTGAAAAGCGCGTGAGTAGAGGAAGTCGCCAACCAACACACTTGTTGCATTGCCGAATAGTGCATTGGCTGTGTCTCTGCCACGCCGCAAGTTGGACGCATCCACCACATCGTCATGAAGCAGGGTTGCGGTGTGAATGAACTCGACTACAGCTGCCAACTCGTGGTGTTTGTCGCCTTGGTAGCCTAATGCTTTAGCGGATAGAACGACTAGGGCAGGGCGCAGACGCTTGCCGCCACTACTGATGATGTATTCCGATACCTGCCGAACCATTGCAACCTCAGAGTGCAATCGAGTTCGAATAACCCCGTCAACTTCCACCATGTCGGCTTCTAAGAGGGAAAGCAATTGGGGTTTAGGCACAGAAGGAGCTTTGCGGGTAGGTATTTAGTGGTGCTGCAGAGAGGAATCGAACCCCCGACCTACTGATTACGAATCAGTTGCTCTACCAACTGAGCTACTGCAGCGACAATGCAGCCAGCAATTATACATACCCTGAATCTCTTGCCCACTTCGTCTTATTGTCAGTCCGTCACTTACAAGCAGAGCTATTGATGATCACTCGAATGCCATGTCAGAGGGCTTGAAGTTGAATTCAAGTTCAAGTATATTAGAATATTAACATATACCTCAAAGAGGTTCTCGTGAGTGATTTCTATGCAATCAACGAACTTGATGTCGACGATCTGGAAGAGAGAAAAGATCAGTTCCATCTGATTGATGTAAGGACTCAGGGCGAGGTTGTGCGGGGTGTGATAGGTGGCGCAATCCATATTTCGCTACATCTGTTGCCTTTGCGCGCAGATGAGATTCCAAAAGACAAGCCCGTTGTTATTTACTGCAATTCCGGGGCCCGCTCAGCGCAGGCGTGTGCTTTCATGGCAGGTAAAGGATTTGCCAATACGTTCAACTTGTCAGGCGGCATCATGGCTTGGGCCCGTTCTGGGAGGCCACTCGAGATGCTCTCGTGAGCGGGAATGTGCCGTTTCTGCTGGTACTGTGAATCGTTGCAATCCTTTTGTAACAAGGGTAAATTAGCTGGGCTTTTTTTAGCATTTGCTAATTTTGTGAAGGAACTAACATGGATTTTGACAAAGAACTAGATGCGCGCGGCCTGAACTGTCCATTGCCTATCTTACGCTGTAAGAAGGCCCTGAATGATTGCACCAGTGGCCAAGTTCTAAAGGTTGTTTCTACTGACCCAGGTTCTGTTAAAGATTTTGCGGCATTTGCCAAGCAGACGGGTAATGAGCTCTTAGCCTCCTCGGAAGCTGGTAGTGAATACACCTTCTTCATCAAGAAGAAATAAGCTACATCCGGCTTAGTCACAAATCGCAAGACTTGAGAGGTGGTGTGATGGACGATCAAAAAAAGATGGCGATCATTGCAACCAAAGGCACACTGGACTGGGCTTATCCCCCGTTCATTCTGGCTTCTACAGCCGCTGCCCTAGGTTACGAAACCCAGATTTTCTTTACCTTCTATGGCCTGCAGATGCTACGCAAGGATCTGTCCGGTCTTAAGGTAAGCCCCTTGGGTAACCCGGGTATGCCAATGAAAATGCCGTTTGGACCCAAGTGGTTCCGCGACATCAACTGGAACATGCCCAACGCAATTCAATCCCTGGTGCCAGGTTATGAGTCGTTGGCAACTGTCTTGATGAAACAAACCATCAAGAACAACGGCGTGGCGAGCATTCCTGAACTGCGTGAGCTTTGTCAGGAAGCTGAGGTGAAATTCATTGCCTGCCAGATGACCGTAGAGTTATTTGGCTTCGAACACAGTGATTTCATCGATGGTGTCGAGTACGGTGGTGCCGCCACTTTCTTCGAGTTTGCTGGTGAGACTGATATCTGCCTTTATATCTAAAGCCGATCCTGTTGTATAAAAAAGCCACCTTCGGGTGGCTTTTTTATTTTTGACGTCAGATTCGGTCCACTGGCCTTGAGAACGAAGACTCTTGCACAGGTTATTCCTTGCGATAGCGAAGGGGGCTGATTACTATCCTAGTAGTTGTAAACCAGTTGTCACATTTATTACATCGTTTTCGAGGGGAAATACATGCGCAAGACCCAATTACTGATCGCCCTGGCCGCCATCGGCTTCGCCAGTTCCGCTACTGCAACTAACGGCTATTTTGCGCATGGTTTTGGCATCAAATCCAAGGGTATGGGAGGTGTCGGCATTGCTTATTCGCAGGATGCCTTGGCTGCGGCTACCAACCCTTCCGGAATGGTGCTTGTCGGGAGTCGAGTGGATTTCGGTGCCGAACTGTTCAACCCGAATCGTGAAGCTAACGTCAACGGAGCCACCACCTACAAGAGTGGCAGCGATCTCTTTCTCGTGCCGGAGTTTGGCTACAACCGCATGATCAAGCCGAATATGTCGGTGGGGGTTTCGGTGTATGGCAACGGTGGCATGAACAGCCATTACAACCCGATCACGCAATTCAGCAATGGTCCGAAAACGGGTGTGGATTTGATGCAGTTGTTCATTGCCCCTACGCTGGCCATGAAGATCAATGAAAACCATGCCGTGGGCGCCTCGCTGAATCTGGCTTACCAGCGTTTCAAGGCCTCTGGTATTGGCAACTTTGCCGGCATGTCCTCTTCAGCGGCGAACCTTTCCGATAACGGTCACGATGATTCCACCGGTTTGGGTGTGCGCATCGGCTGGACGGGTACGCTTTCGCCGATGGTGACGATGGGCGCGACTTATCAAAGCAAGACCATGATGTCCGAATTCGACAAATACCGTGGTTTGTTCGCGGAACAGGGCGACTTCGATATCCCCGAGAACTACGGCCTGGGCATTGCAGTCAAGGCCACCCCCAAGACCACGGTGGCGCTGGATGTGGTGCGGATCAAATACGGCGACGTGAAGTCCATTGCCAATCCGATCTCACTGCTAGCAGCGGGTACATTGGGTAATGACAATGGTGCCGGTTTCGGTTGGAAAAATCAGACAGTGGTCAAACTGGGCGTGTCTCATCAAGTGAGTGACAAGCTGACGGTGCGCGCTGGTTACAACCACGGCAGCGCGGTGATCCCGACCACCGAGGTTGCCTTCAATATTCTTGCTCCGGCTACAGTCAAGGATCATTTGACCTTGGGCGCGACTTGGACGCTGCGGAATGGCGCCGAGTTGAGTGGCTATTACATGCGTGCTTTCAGTGAATCCATCACCGGTGCAACTCCACAACTAGGTGGCGGCAATTCCACCATCAAGATGGATCAAAACGCTCTCGGTATCGCCTACGGCTGGAAGATGTAATTTCCTTCCGATCCAGACCACAGAGAAGCCGGGGTCTTCCCGGCTTTTTTGTTTAAAATGTTTCAATTCTTCCACTACTGGAAAACATGATGAAACGCACCCTTGCAGTTCTAGCCATGTTGTTCTGGGCGCCGCTGGCCTTGGCCTTGAGTCCTTATTTTCAGGGCGATAAGGTGCCGGCGGGTGAGGTTCAAGCTGTTCTTGCTCAGGTTGAAGCCAAGCTCACTAAGGCCGGTTTCGTCTTGGCTGGAAAATATATGCCATCCGGCCTGTCGGGCTACGGTGTTGTAGTGGTGACCGATAAGGGCTTGCTCGATGCAGTCCGCAAGCTCGGAGGCGCCAGTATCGTTGGCGCGCCGATCCGTATCGGGGTCAAGTCGGACGGTTCGGTTTCTTATGAGAATCTGGAATACTGGCTACGGGCTTACTTCCGTAAACAATTCCCGCTGGCTGAAAAGACGATCAAGGCGACTCAAGTCAAACTGGCTAAGGCATTGGGGTCGGGCAAGCCATTCGGCGGCGATGTCGACCGCAAAGATTTGGCCGATTACCAATATATGTTCGGTATGGAGGGTTTTGAGTCTGATAAGAACGTACTGATGGAGCATTTGGCGTTCGAAGATGCGGTCAAGGCCATTCAGGACAATCTGGCGCGCGGTGTGGGCAAGACCAGCAAGGTGTACGAGATCATCATGCCGGACAAGAAAATTGCGGTGTTTGGTGTGGCGATGAACGACCCCAAGGAGGGCGAAGGTTGGTGGGTAAAGACAACGGGGGCCGATAACATCGCCGCATTGCCCTATGAAATCTACGTGGTAAACAACAAGGCCAGCCATCTTTTTGCACGTTTCCGTATCGCGCTGGGCTGGCCTGAAGTGGGGATGGGAAGTTTCATGCGTATTGTTGAAGCGCCCGCAATCATTCATGACACCTTGACCGAGGTGGCTGGTGGCGGTCGATAGTTTGCGCTGAGCCAAGGTACTGGTAAAAAAGCCCCTCTCAGGGGCTTTTTTACTAGGGATGAAAAAGTAACCAAGGAGCTATCGGTGCGATTGGGTAAGTACAGGTTCTGGTTAAGTGCTTATGGCTTCCTGGCATCTGGCTGGGTTTTCGCTGATCAGGCGCCCGTCCAGCTTATTTTGTCCAAGTCGCTTACCGAGTTGATGACCGAGATACGTTATGAAGACCGCGAACCCGAGCAACCCGCGTACACCAGCCGGATACTTATTCTGGGTGACCGAATGCGCATGGATTACGGTCGCGACGATGAGGGGTTCATTCTCTTTGACCGTCCTGCCAATATGGTCTGGCATGTGTCGCCAAGCGATCGTCGCCTGACCGGCATTGCGGCGGGTGAGGTCAAGGATGTGTGGCCGAAGCAGTGGAAAATAAGTCAGGAAGAATTGCCGAGTGAACAGGGCGGGTTGCGACAGATCCGGTTGAACGGCGTGTTATGTGTTGAATTCAAATATGCACCGTTGCTGCGGGCTGAAGCCCGTTTGATCGGTGATTTTCGTCGGGCATTGGCGGCAAATCAGGCGAATGCCTGGCGTGGAACCCCGGACGATTTGCGCGAGCCCTGTTCATTGACTATCGATGTACAGGAGGCGGGGGGGGAATACAGCCAGGGGTTGCCGCTGGCGATACGGTATTGGGATAAACGGAGTCGCGTCTATCAAGGTCACGAGAAACGTGCCGCCCGGCCTGAGTTATTCGAGTTGCCAGCGGATTATTTACGTTTTGTTATCAGTGGAGATCAAGGAAATTCGGCAAGCTGGCAGCCGAGTTCATCGCAGGCCAGATAGCCGCCGGTTTCGTACCAATCCGGCAATACCCAACGCTCTCCGATTTGGCCGTTGTGTCGATATTCGTGCCGAGCGGGCCGGTGTGTATGGCCGTGGATGATGCGTTCTATCGGTTGGCCGTTGCGTGTAAGGAGATCCAGCGCCGCGGCGATCGCCGTGTTGTTTACATCCATGATTTCCGGTTTTTTATCCGCTTTGGCGTGTTCGCTGCGTTCCCGCAATGCTTTTGCCAACGCAAGACGCTGGTCCAGCGCTTGAGCGAGAAAATTCCGCTGCCAAGTCGGTTCTCGTACTTGTCGACGGAAATCCTGGTAGGCGGCGTCATCGGTACAAAATTGGTCGCCATGCGCCAAGAGTGTTGAAACGCCGAACAGTTCGATATTTGTCGGGTCGGCCAGAAGCGTCAGGCCCGCGGCTTCAGCGAAAGTCGGGCCAACCAGGAAATCCCGGTTACCCGGTAGAAAAAACAGCGCAACCCCCCGTTCGGAAAGGGACTTCAGGGCGCTTGTGATGTCTTGATTGAAAGTCTGGGCGAGATTGTCATCGCCGACCCAGGCTTCGAAAAAGTCACCCAGGATGTAGAGCGCTTGGGCCCCGGGGGCGACTTCCTTGATGAAACGCTGGAACAACTGAACCGGAAGCGGACGTTCCGGTGTCAGGTGCAGGTCGGAGATGAACAAGACATAAGGCTGACCAGACATTGCGTTGTCGGGCACGGCGTTGCGTATCGGCTTTTGACGATCAGCCTTCGATGATTTCGGCGCGCTCGATGACAACGTTTTCGACCGGTACATCTTGATGGCCAGCGCGCGTGCCGGTGCGTACCTTGCGAATACGGTCGACCACATCCTGGCCTTCGCTCACCTTGCCGAAAACACAGTAACCATAACCCTGGGCATTGGCTGCGCGGAAGTCGAGGAAAGCGTTGTCGGCGATGTTGATGAAGAACTGGCTGCTCGCGGAGTGCGGGTCGGGAGTGCGCGCCATGGCGATGCTGTAGGTCACATTCTTGAGTCCGTTCTGGGCTTCATTCTGAATCTGCGCACGGGTCGGTTTCTGCTCCATGTCGGCGGTGAAGCCGCCGCCCTGAATCATGAATCCATCGATGACACGGTGAAAAATGGTGCCGTCATAGTGGCCATCTTTGGCGTATTGCAGGAAGTTTGCGACGGTTTCAGGAGCGGCTTTGGCATCGAGTTCCAGCGTGATGGCTCCAAAGTTGGTGTGCAGTTTGACCATTTTGACCTTTCGTTTGGCGGATGCTGAGGGGGGTAAAGGTTTGTTTGTGGCGGCGCCGACAATGCCCGCCCAGGAGGCGGCAAGTGCCAGCAATAACAGGGAGCGGCGATGCAAGTTCATCAATTTCCTCAACGTTGTGCGAGGTTGGTGGAAATGGGGATGTCTTGAGCTTTTTCCAGAGCGATGCGCCAGCCGCCGTTTTCCTGCCGCCAATACAGACGTTTGCTGGACAGGCCGGACAGTTTGTCGCTGCTGTAGCGTTGGGTGAATTCGGTATAGGCCATATCGCCGCCTGGATAGAGGAACAGGCTGACATCAGTCAGGTTTACCCGAATCCAGTTTTTTTCCTGAATATTTCGGCGCTTGTCTCTGGCCCATGTGGCACCGGCTCCGCTGGTCATCGCGGTGCTGTAATGACGTAGGAAATGGTCGGGATCGCGCGCTTCCCAATCGTCTTTCCAGGTCTGTAGTCGTGTGAGCAGTTCGTTTCGGCTCTGTTCCCATGTGTCGCGCGCTACCCAATCGGTTCGATCGGTGATGATGACCGGGGTGGAGCCGACTTTTATCCAACGCGTGAGTTCTTTCAAATCGGGATTGGCGACGACGACACAGCCATCGCTGGAACGTGGCGGGCGGCTGTAGGTGTTGGATGGCACGCCATGCAGCCAGATGCCGTGGCCGCCGCGGTTTTGCGATTGATCCCACTCGTTAGGGTAATTAAGTGGGAACGCTCCATCTCCGTAAAGATCGGCCAAGCCGGCGCGCGGCAGTTGTTCGGCGATTCGATACACCCCCATCGGGGTGCGTTTGTCGCCTTCCTTGCGCTTGTCCGTGCCGTTTTTTCCGATCGTCATGTAGAAATCGGATTTTAGGCGTGGCACGCCATCGACGTTCTCGAACAGGTAGAGGCGGGCGCGCGAGGTATCGGCGAGCAGCGCATATTTCTGGCTGGGCGCGAGTTGCAAAATCTGACGCGGCAAGAAATCCGGATCGGGTTGGTCGATGTAACGCATGAGACGGACTCGCGCTTCGTCACGCAGGTCGTCAAGCGACGGGTTGGGGGCCTTGGCGACGGGGCCGAGTCCGGCAAGGGGTCTGGCTCGCGCCATGAGCAGATCGCCACGGATCAGGTGTGCAAGCTTGAAGTCGGGGCGTAGTGCGATGGCGCGATTGACTTGCTTGAGCGCATCGTCCATTCGGGTCGCGCGGATGTCCTGCAACGCTTTGGATATCAGCGAGTCGGGTGAGGTCAAAACGGGCGTGGCCAGAAAGCGGCTTGGATCGGCGGATGCAAGCAGGATGGGTGGCGTGGCCGCTAGTTCACTCGCAAACGACTGACTGCCTGAGACCACACTGAAACCACCGGTCATCAGGGCCAGATTAAGAACCGCGTGGAAAAGCGGATTAAACAGACGCTTCATCGTTCTTCCACGATCTTCCAGATTGAACCTTCACGCACCAAAGCCATGGTTTTCCTGGATGTGTCTTTGACAATGTTGGACTCGTAGTGTTGGATAAAGTTGACCTTGGCGGAGTCATTTTTGAGTTTGATCTTTAATCGATCGATCGCGACCTTGATGAAGTCGGGCCGGGTGACGCGTGCTTTGCGCTCTTGCGACCAGGTGGCGAAATCGCTGTTGGCGGGGACTTTGAATTGGGTGCTGTAGAAACCCAGATAAGTTTCGGCATCGCGCGCGCTCCAAGCGTCGATCCATGCGCGCAGGGTGCGTTCGATTTGCGCCTTCGGTTCAATGGCTTCCGTCGCCGCCGGTTTGGCGGCTTCTTTGCCTGGTTTTACGGCTTCGCTGGCGGCGGGTGTTGCCGGCTTCGTTTCCTGCGGTGGGGTTGCCTGCGTTGCCGCCGCCTGTTTTGCGGCGGGCTTGGCCTTGCCTTTGCCGGCGTCGGCCAGCTTGGTCGTGTCTTGCGGACGTGGCGTAGGGCTGAACAGGTCGCGAATCAGTGCCAGTTTGGTCTGCGCCGAGGTGTTGGATTTATCCAGTTGCAGCGCTTTGTCGTAGGCCTGAGAGGCCATCTTGGCGTAGATGTCGCCGAGGTTTTCGTGCGCGGTGGCATAGCTGGGATGCGTGCGGATGGCCATTTCCAGGCTGTTTTTGGCGCGCTCGTAGTCGGCCTGGGCGGCGTAAAGAACGGCCAGATTGTTGTAAGGCTCCGGCAGTTCCGGGAAGTCTTCGGTCAGGCCCGAGAACACCTTGATTGCATCGGGAAAGCGATTCAACTCGGTCAGGATCAATCCCTTGAGAAAGCGTCCTTGCGCGTCCTTGGGGTTGCTGGCGAGAAAGCCGTTCACTTTTTCTAGCGCGGCCTGGTTGTTGCCCTGGCGAAAGGCCTGATTGGCGTCTTGCACACTGGGTACGGCGGCAAGCGCGAGCGCTGGCAGCAGGGCGGCAAGGAAGGCGAGGGAGAAACGGGAGAGTGTCATGTGTGCTATTCTTTTCGGCGTTTTTGCGGTGGTTCATGGCAGATGTGCCGGGCCCGCGAATTCTAGCCTTCGCGGGACACAACTCAAAATAGTCCCTGATATGCGAACAAGCCTTTCCAGCATACGCCGCATGATTCTTCTCCTCCCGATTGATTCTTCCGTGCCATGAACGACCAAGCTCCCATTTCCAACGCGCCGATTCAACATTTCATTCGCACTATTGTTGAGGCCGATCTCAATAGTGGCAAGCATCAAGGCATTGCCACTCGTTTTCCGCCAGAACCGAATGGCTACCTGCATGTGGGCCATGCCAAATCGATTTGTCTGAATTTCGGCCTGGCGGAGGACTATCAAGGCACTTGTAACCTGCGCTTCGATGACACCAATCCGGAGAAGGAGAGCGAGGAATACGCGCTGGCCATCCAGGAAGATGTGCGTTGGCTCGGGTTCCAGTGGAATGGCGAGGTGCGCTGGGCTTCGGATTATTTTCCGGCCTTGTATGGCTTTGCCGAGGCGTTGATCGAAAAAGGCCTGGCCTATGTCGACGATCTGACGCCGGAAGCGATGCGCGAATATCGCGGCACTTTGACCCAGGCCGGGCGCGACAGCCCATATCGGGCGCGTTCCGTGGCGGAAAACCTGGATCTGTTCCGGCGCATGAAGGCGGGCGAGTTTCCGGATGGAGCCAAGACTTTGCGGCTCAAGATCGACATGGCCTCACCCAATATCAATATGCGCGACCCGGTGATTTATCGCATCAAGCGCGCGCATCACATTCGCACCGGCGATGCCTGGGTGATCTACCCGATGTATGACTACACGCACTGCATTTCCGATGCGCTGGAAAACATCACCCACTCGCTGTGTACGCTGGAATTCGAAGACCACCGCCCTTTATACGACTGGGTGCTGGATCAGTTGCCGGTGCTGTCGCATCCGCGTCAGATCGAGTTTTCCCGCCTGGAACTGCATTACACCGTGACCAGCAAACGCAAGCTGAACCAGCTTGTTACGCAAGGACTGGTATCCGGTTGGGACGATCCGCGCATGCCGACCATCCACGGCATGCGTCGGCGCGGCTATACGCCGGAAGGTATTCGCGAATTCGCGCGCCGCATCGGCGTGTCCAAGTCGGAAAACGCGATCGATATGGCGGTGTTGGAAGGCTGTATCCGCGAGGATATGGAGGCCAAGGCGCCACGCGTGATAGCGGTGGTGAATCCACTCAAGGTCGTGTTGACGAATTTTCAGGACGCGTTGTCCGCCAATCCAACCGCCAGCCGCAGCGCCGGCTTTCACCCGAATCATCCGGAGTTTGGCGAGCGGGACGTGCCGATCAGTCGCGAAATCTGGGTCGAACAAGACGATTTTTCCGAAGCGCCGCCCGCCGGTTGGCAGCGCCTGACGCCGGGCGGCGAAGTGCGTCTGCGCTATTCCTATGTGATCAAGTGCGATGAGGTGGTGAAGGATGCCGCCGGCAATGTGATTGAACTGCGTTGCAGCATCGACCACGATACGCTCGGCAAGAACCCGCAAGGCCGCAAAGTGAAGGGTGTCATTCACTGGCTTTCCGCCGCGCACGCCAAGCCGGTGGAGATTCGCCTGTATGAACGCTTGTTTACCGATCCCGAGCCGGATGGGCATAAGGAGCGAGATTTTCTGGAATTTCTGAATCCCGATTCTCTGCAAATCGTTCAGGGCTGGATCGAAGCCAGCATCCAGGATGCGGCGCCGGAATCGCGTTTTCAATTCGAGCGTCTGGGTTACTTCTGCGCCGATCGTCTCGACCACAAACCGGGTGAGAAACTGGTGTTCAACCGGGCGGTCGGCCTGAAGGATACCTGGTCGAGCGGACCGGGGCAGAGGGGGTAAGGCTGATGCTCGTACTGCATAACTCGCTGACGCGCAAGAAAGAGATTTTCAGTCCAATCGTCCCCGGCCAGGTGCGCATGTATGTCTGCGGCATGACGGTTTACGACTATTGCCATCTCGGCCATGCCCGCGTGCTGGTGGTGTTCGACATGATGACGCGCTGGCTGCGCGGCTCTGGTTACCAGGTCACCTACGTGCGCAACATCACCGATATCGATGACAAGATCATCAAGCGGGCGCAAGACAACGGTGAACCCTACACGGCATTGACCGACCGTTTCATCGCGGCGATGCATGAAGACGGCGCCGCCCTTGGTGTGCTGCCGCCGGATCATGAACCGCGTGCTACCGAGTATGTCGGCAACATGCTGACCATGATCCAGAGCTTGATTGAACGCGGCCACGCCTATGCCGCTTCGAATGGGGATGTTTACTACTCGGTGCAAAGCTTTGCCAATTACGGCCAGCTCTCCGGCAAGTCGCTGGAAGACTTGCGTGCCGGCGAACGGGTGGAAGTCGACCCGAACAAACGCGACCCGATGGATTTCGTGCTCTGGAAAGCGGCCAAGCCGGGCGAACCGTCCTGGCCTTCGCCCTGGGGCGCGGGCCGTCCAGGCTGGCATATCGAATGTTCCGCGATGGGCTCCGATCTGCTCGGCAAACATTTCGATATTCACGGCGGTGGCCAGGACTTGCAGTTTCCGCACCATGAGAACGAAATCGCCCAATCCGAAGGCGCGCATGACTGCAAATTCGTCAATTACTGGCTGCACAACGGATTTGTCCGCGTGGATGATGAAAAGATGTCCAAGAGCCTGGGCAACTTTTTCACGATCCGCGAAGTGCTGCGGAAATACGATGCGGAAGTGGTGCGCTTCTTCATTTTGCGCGCGCATTACCGCAGCCCGCTGAATTATTCCGATCAGCATCTGGATGACGCGAGAGCGGCATTGACGCGGCTTTACACCGCATTGCGCGGTATCGAAGCGACTGAATCCAAGCTTGATTGGAGCAACCCTTACGCGGCGCGTTTCCAGTCCGCGATGGATGACGACTTCAATACGCCGGAAGCTTTGGCGGTGTTGTTCGATCTGGCGGCGGAGGCAAATCGGATGCGTGCGGCAGCGCCTGTGGAAGCGTCGCAACTGCTGGGTTTGCTCAAGTCGCTGGCGGATGTTTTGGGTTTTTTGCAACGCGACCCGGAGCAATTCATGCAGGCCGGGGTTGTCGATGATGCGGGCAATGACTATGCCGCCGAGCGTATCGACGCGCTGATCAATGAGCGCTTGGCTGCGCGCAAGGCCAAAGACTTCAAACGTTCGGATGCGATTCGCGATGAACTCAAGGCGGCTGGCATCCTGCTCGAAGATGGCGCGCAGGGAACGCTGTGGCGACGTGAATGATTGGATTACGAAAGGTATGGACAAAAAAACGGCTGCCGCGGCAGCCGTTTTTTATTGCCACGAACCAGATTACTTGGCGGCGGGAGCAGCGGGAGCTGCAACTGGAGCGGCGGGCAGCGGGAACGGGAAGGCATAACCGCCTTGAGGGGCGGCAGGCATCATCTGGCTCCAGGCGTTCGGGTCGAAGAAGTTGAAGCTGGGGGCGGTGCCGGCGGCGGGAGCGGCGGGAAAGGCCCAGGGGGTGGAGGTCGGCATGGCCGGCATGGCGCCGGTGGCTGGGTTCATGAAGCCTTTCCACATGTCGCCGTAAGAACCTGGATTCATGGAAGCGCCCATCCAGCCCATGTACAGATTGGGGTTAAGCGGGGCCATCATCAACTGCTGAGCACGGGGATCCATGGGGGACATCAGCCACTTCATGTACAGGTTGGGGTTAACCATGTTCATCAGCATGGACATGACTTTCGGGTCCATCGGGGACATCGCCCAGCGCATCAATTTGCCCGGATCCGACATCTGCGTCAGCATGGCGGTATAGAAGTTGGGGTCCATCCCGGCTGCCAGCCACTTCATGTAGACGTTGGGATCGGCGAAGGCGGCCAGGTTGGTGTAGGCGCCCGGCTGGGTCATGGAATTTGCCATGTTCAGCCAGTTGCCCGGGTCCATCATGTTGTTGCCCATGGTGGTGTAGAAACCGGGTTCGGTCACGGCGTTCATCCAGGGCACGAACACCTTCGGATCCTTGTAGGCGGACATGTTCTGGGTCATGTCGGTCATACGGGCCAACCAGGCTTCCGGGGTCTGGGGCACTGCCTTGGCGGCGGGGGCCGGAGCGGGAGCGGCGTCAGCGGCAAAAACGGCGGGGGAGGCGCACAGCAACAGGGCGGCAACGAGTGATTTCATTTTCATTTCAATCTCCTTGGGGTTTGGGTGGTACGGGGCTTGGCAAACAACAGAATTAGTGGCTTGCAGAATATAGAGATACCCTTATTTAAACAAAATCCAATATACCTTCTTCCAATGACTCTGCTGATGCTGTTGCAATTTCGCCATCTTCGATACTTACGACAACCATGCCCCATGCCGATATAAGCCGAAGCGTGCGCCTCGGCGCGTTGGGATGGTCTGACCCGGCCTGGCGCGGAACGTTTTACCCGGCGGATATGCCGGACGAATGGCGGTTGACCTATTTCAACACCCAGTTCAATTGCGTATTTCTTGCGCAAGCCGATTGGCGGCGGGCCAGTTCCGACCAACTGGCGCAGTGGAACGCCGATACCCATGAACAGTTCGTATTTCTGCTGGAAGGTGAGGCCGCTCAGCCAGCACCCGAAGCGTTGGCGGGCAAGGCACTGCTGATGCGCCCCGATGACCCCGCGATACTTTGGTTTACGCGTAATTCCTCGCTCAAACAACTGGCGGGCGCGTTGTCTGAAAACGCTGTCGCAATGCCACATTTTCTGGTCAGCCGCGATGGCGACCTCGGTCAGATGGAACGTGTCGCCACGCTGCTCGAAGTCATGGGTCGGTGAGTTTCGCAAGCACTGCTAGAATGCCGCAGCCTGAAAAATAAAAACGCTGAGCTCAGTGTCCGACAACTTCATCGAAATCCGCGATCTTTCCTTCACCTATGGTCAACGTATGGTGCTCAAGGGGATCAATTTGACCGCGCATCGCGGCCAGGTCATTGCCATCATGGGCAATTCCGGCTGTGGCAAGACGACGTTGTTGCGCCTGATGGGCGGCGCGCTGAAACCGTCCAGCGGCAACCTGTTGGTCGATGGCATCGACATGGGGCTGCTGGATCAGGATGGCTTGTATCAATTGCGCCGACGCATGGGCATGTTGTTTCAATTTGGCGCCTTATTCACAGACATGTCGGTATTCGAGAATGTGGCATTCCAGTTACGCGAGCATACCGACCTGCCTGAAGAGATGATTCGCGATCTGGTGTTCATGAAATTGAATGCGGTGGGTTTGCGTGGCGCGCATGACCTGATGCCTTCCGAACTTTCCGGCGGCATGGCGCGGCGCGTGGCTCTGGCGCGTTCGATCGCGCTTGATCCCATGCTGATTCTTTATGACGAGCCATTCGCCGGCCTTGATCCCATTTCGCTTGGGGTGACCGGCAATCTGATTCGACGCCTTACCGATACCTTGGGTATGACCTCGATCGTTGTCACTCATGATGTCCAGGAATCTCTAAAGATGGTCGACTACGTTTATTTCGTTTCCGAAGGCGTGATCGAGGCGCAAGGCACGCCGGCCGAGATCAAGGCCTCTCACCTCCCTTACGTGCACCAGTTCGTGCATGGCGAAGAGAATGGGCCGGTGCCGTTTCACTATCCCGCGTCCTCGTATGCGGAAGATCTGGGGCTGCCGGCATGATGGATACTTTGCTGGAAAGTGTGCGCGGTATCGGTCGACGCACGGTGGACCGGGTTTGGCGGATGGGCGTGGCGGCGCATTTTTTTCTGCTTGTTTTGCTGCACTCGGGCACCAGTTTCCGGCGTTTCCATTTGATCGTGCGGGAGATATTCACCGCCGGTGTTCTCTCGTTGATCATCATCCTGGTGTCGGGGCTGTTTGTCGGCATGGTGCTGGGCTTGCAGGGCTACGAGACCTTGCAAACCTATGGTTCCGAAGAAGCGCTGGGCGTGCTGGTCTCGCTTTCGCTGGTGCGTGAACTCGGGCCGGTCGTGGCCGCATTGTTGTTTGCCAGCCGGGCGGGTTCAGCCATCACGGCCGAAATCGGCCTGATGAAGGCGACCGAGCAGATCGCCGCGATGGAAATGATGGCGGTGGATCCGATCGCGCGGGTGATTGCCCCGCGTTTCTGGGGCGCGGTGATTTCCATGCCCTTGCTGGCGGCGCTGTTTTCGGCGATGGGCGTACTGGGCGGCTATCTGGTCGGCGTGGTACTGATTGGTGTCGACGAGGGCTCGTTCTGGTCGCAGATGCAAGCCGCCGTCGATTTCAAGGAAGACATCCTCAACGGTGTCATCAAGAGCGTGGTGTTCGGCATCGCCGTCACCATCATCGCGTTGTTCGAGGGCTACGACGCCCCGCCCACGGCGGAAGGTGTTTCTCGCGCCACCACCCGTACCGTGGTGACTTCGTCCCTGGCCATTCTGGGCCTGGATTTTGTTCTGACCGCATTCATGTTCCGTGGAGTTTGATCCATGCAGCGCGCAACAATTGATCTTTGGGTAGGCATCTTCGTCGTGGCGGGTATCGTCGCCATTCTTTTCCTGGCCTTGAAGGTGGGTAATCTGGGCGGCTACGACAGCAGTGAGACTTATGCCGTGAAGGCGTCTTTTGACAACATCGGCGGGCTCAAGGCGCGCGCGCCGGTGAAGAGCGCCGGTGTGGTGGTCGGCCGGGTTGCGGAAATCGGTTTCGACCCCAAAACCTACGAAGCGACCGTGACGCTATCGCTCAACACGCATTACCCTTTTCCCAAGGACACCAGCGCCTCGATCATGACTTCCGGTTTGTTGGGCGAGCAGTACATCGCGCTGGATGCGGGCGGGAGCGAGAAAATGCTGGCCAATGGCGACGCGCTCAAGATTACCCAGGGCGCGGTGGTGCTGGAAAATCTGATCGGCCAGTTTCTCTACAACAAGAGCGATAGCGCGGCGGAAAAAGGCAACGCGGCGGAATAGCGGGCCGGCTCGGTAGCAATATCCGCTTGACCCTTTATTGCCCAGCCCCGATTCTTGGGGCATCGATATTCAAATTGCGCTCGTAAGCGAGGTAAAAAATGACTGGATTGATGCAAATTCTATTGGCTGGCCTGATGGCCGTGTTCGCCCTTGGCGCGGTCGCTGAAGTCATGCCGCCTGATGTCCTGGCCAAGAACACCACGAATGATGTGCTGCGCATCGTCAAGCAGGACAAGGAAATCAAGGGCGGCAACAACAAGAAAATCCTGGCTTTGGTGGAAGAAAAAATCCTCCCCAATTTCGATTTTCGCCAGATGACCCAACTTGCCGTCGGCAAAAACTGGAGCAAGGCCACGCCGGAGCAGCAGGAGAGTCTGGTCCATGAATTTCGCACTTTGCTGGTGAAGACATATTCAGCGTCGCTGAGCAGCGTGGCCGATTACCGGATCGAATTCAAACCGTTCAAGTTGGCGCCCAACGATAACGACGTGACTGTCAATACCGAGGTCAGCAAGCCTGGCGCGCCGCCGATTCCCATCGATTACCGGATGGAAAAGAAGGATGCCGGCTGGAAGGTTTACGACGTGCTGGTCGATAACGTCAGCATGGTCACTGTCTATCGCAACTCATTCAATTCGGAAGTGCGCAAAGGCGGCGTCGAAGGACTGCTGGCCTCTTTGTCGCGCCGCAATCAGCCAACCAGCGGGAAAAACCAGTAATGCGCGTAGAAGCGGGCGTCGCCATGCTGGCTGGCGATCTTGTTCTCGACAACGCCACCCGCCTGTTGGCGGAAGGCGAAGCCGCCATCGGCGCCGGCTCCACGATATTCGATCTGACTGGCGTCGGGCGGATGGACTCTTCCGCGCTCAGCCTGCTGCTGGCGCTGCGTCGACGCGCCAATGGAAAATCCTTGCAGTTCCGTAACATGCCGGACAGCCTGACCAGTCTGGCCCGGCTGTACGGCATCGACGATCAGTTCTGATTTTCCTGGATGAGTCCCGCCGTTCGCCTGCGCGGCCTGGAAAAGCGCTTTCCCCGTGTGCATGCGCTGCGCGGTATCGATCTCGATATCGAACAAGGTGAGTTTTTCGCTCTGCTCGGCCCCAATGGCGCCGGCAAAACGACGCTGATCAGCATACTCGCCGGCCTGACCCGCGCTTCAGCCGGTTCGGCGGCGATCATGGGTTTCGATGTCACCGCGCAATATCGCGATGCGCGCCGCGCGCTCGGCGTGGTGCCGCAGGAGCTGGTCTATGACCCGTTCTTCACCGTGCGCGAAACCTTGCGCCTGCAATCCGGCTACTTCGGGTTGCGCCGCAACGATGACTGGATCGACGAATTGCTCGCCAATCTTGGCCTCACCGACAAGGCCGACACCTACACGCGCCTGCTTTCCGGTGGCATGAAGCGGCGTGTGCTGGTGGCGCAGGCGCTGGTGCATAAACCGCCCGTCATCGTGCTGGACGAGCCGACCGCCGGCGTCGACGTCGAGCTCAGGCAATCGCTCTGGAGCTTCATCCGCCGCTTCAACAGTCAGGGCCACACCATCGTTCTGACCACGCACTATCTGGAAGAAGCCGAGATGCTGTGCGAGCGCGTCGCCATGTTGCGGGACGGCCGCATCGTCGCGCTGGACAGCACCGCCAATCTGCTGCGCGCCGGCGCGGAACGGCGCTTGTTGCTGGACCTGGATGCGCCCGAATTGCCGGAATTTCTGCGCAATCGCCTGAAAGGCCGCGAGGGCGATCACTACGTGCTTGATCTGCCGGACTTCGCCGATCTGGAAGGCATCCTGGCGCAATTGCGGGTGCTCGGCATCCCGATCCGCGATCTGGCCTTGCGCCAGGCCGATCTGGAAGAAGTATTCCTCAAGGTGATGCATGAGGGTCGGTCGTGAGGGCTTACCCATGAGCAGTGGCTTCCGCACCCTGCTGTACAAGGAAATCCTGCGCTTCTGGAAAGTGCTGGTGCAGACCGTCGGCGCGCCGGTGCTGACCGCGCTGTTGTATCTGCTGATCTTCTCGCATGTGCTGGAAGACCATGTCCAGGTCTATCCCGGCGTGTCGTACACCGCGTTCCTGATGCCCGGCCTGATCATGATGTCGCTGTTGCAGAATGCCTTCGCCAATTCCTCGTCGTCGCTGATCCAGTCCAAGATCACCGGCAACATCGTGTTCGTGCTGCTGCCGCCGCTGTCGTACCTGGAGTTCTTCCTGGCCTACCTGCTTGCGGCATTGATTCGGGGATTCATCGTGGGTCTGGGCGTGTTGCTGGTCGGCCTGATTTTCTCGGACATCGAAATGCGTTATCCGCTCTGGATTCTGGCTTTTGCCCTGGCCTCCGGCGCGGTATTCGCCTGTGTCGGCATCATCGCCGGCATCTGGGCGAATCAGTTCGACCATCTTGCCGGGGTACAGAACTTCGTCATCATGCCGCTCACCTTCCTGTCCGGCGTGTTCTATTCCATCCACTCCCTGCCGCCGTTCTGGCAAGGCATTTCGCATTTCAATCCGGTGTTCTACATGATCGACGGTTTCCGCTACGGCTTCTTCGGCCAGGGCGATGTCGATCCATGGCTCGGTTTGGCTGTAGTCTCACCCTTCGTATTGCTCCTGGCCGGCATCACTTTGATGATGCTGAAGTCGGGCTATAAACTTCGCCACTAATTTTTTCGGACACTTCCCATGATTACTTCCCAACAATTACAAAGCTGGATACAAGACGGCCTGGCCTGCGATCACATCGAGGTGCGCGGCGACGACGGCCAGCATTTCGAAGCCGTGGTGGTCAGCGCAGAATTTCGCGGCAAGATGCTGGTGGCGCGCCAGCAACGGGTTTACAAGACGCTGGGCGACAAGATGCGCGCTGAAATTCACGCCTTGTCGATGAAGACGCTGACCCCGGAAGAATGGCAGGCGAGCGCTACGCAAGGGCAAAACCTCAATGGATAAACTCGTTGTTACCGGCGGCGGACGGCTGACTGGGGAAGTCGCCATCTCCGGCGCCAAGAATGCCGCGTTGCCGATCCTGTGCGCCAGCCTGCTCAGCGCCGAGCCGCTCCGGTTGACCAACGTGCCCGAGTTGAACGACATCGGCACGATGTTGAAATTACTCGCCCAGATGGGCGTCAAGGTCGAACGCGAAGCCGAGAACGTTACGCTGGATGCCAGTGGCCTCAACAACCCGCTCGCACCCTACGAACTGGTCAAGACCATGCGCGCGTCGATTCTGGTGCTTGGGCCGCTGGTCGCGCGCTGCGGCGAAGCCAGGGTCTCGTTGCCGGGCGGTTGCGCCATCGGCGCGCGGCCAGTCGATCAGCACATCAAGGGCTTGCAGTCGATGGGCGCGGAAGTTGGCGTCGAGCACGGCTATGTCGTCGCCAAGTGTGTTGCCAATACGGGTCGCCTGAAAGGCGCGCGCCTGTTCACCGACATGGTTACCGTCACCGGCACCGAAAATCTGATGATGGCGGCGTGTCTGGCCGACGGCGAAACGGTGATCGAAAACGCCGCGCGCGAGCCGGAGGTGGTCGATCTGGCCCAGTGCCTGATCAGCATGGGCGCGCAAATCAGCGGCGCCGGCACCGACCTGATCCGCATCCGCGGCGTCGAGAAACTGCATGGCGCCAGCCATCGCATCATGCCGGACCGTATCGAAACCGGCACTTTCCTGTGCGCGGCCGCGATTACCGGCGGTGAAATCCGCCTGCTGGGCACGTCCACCGGCTATCTCGATGCCGTCGTCGACAAATTGCTCGACGCGGGTTGCGAAATCAGCGGCGAAAAGACCGCGAAGCATGAATCCATCCACATTGTCGCGCCGCCGCGTCTGAAAGCCGTTTCCATTCGCACCGCGCCGTACCCGGCATTTCCCACCGACATGCAGGCGCAGTTCATGGCGATCAACGCGGTCGCCGACGGCACCGCCATCATCCGCGAGACGATTTTCGAGAACCGCTTCATGCATGCGGTGGAATTACAGCGCCTGGGCGCCGACATCAAGATCGATGGCAACACGGCGGTGATGAAGGGGGTCGAACGGCTGCAGGGCGCGACGGTCATGGCGACCGACCTGCGCGCATCGGCCTCGCTGGTCGTCGCCGGGCTGGTCGCGGAAGGCGAGACGCACATCGAGCGCATTTATCACCTGGATCGCGGCTACGCCAACATCGAAGCCAAAATGACCGCGCTGGGCGCGAATATCAAGCGAGTGAAAGCTTAACCGGTTCCCTCAAACCGGCTGCATCTTCATTCCGCGCGCAACGTCGCTAGCCCGATGCTGGGCGCGACTTCGTGCCAGGTTTGCAGTTCGTCGTCCAGCGCGGCTTGCGTCAACGGGTTTGCGTTCAGCCAGGCGGCGGGTAGATGCAATTCACAGATGCCGTCATGGCATTCGAGCTGGAGGTTCGGCGGGGTCAGTTTGTTGCGGCCGCTGTTGAACAGCACGGCCAGGCGCAGGCACAGTATCAAGGGCCAGTTCGGGTCGGCGCGGTTCATGCCGAGTTTGTTCAGGCCGCCGCGGCTGGCGCGTACCAGGGCGGCGAGGCGAATCTGGTCGCGCCGTGAGAAACCGGGCATGTCGGCGTTTTCCAGGATGTAAGCGCCATGTTTATGGAAGCCGGAATGCGCGATGGAAATACCGACTTCATGCAACAGCGCGGCCCAGAGCAGCGCGCGCAGTGCGTCTTCCGTGAGCGCGTCCAGTCCCGGAGCAATCTGGTGCGCCAGCAACAGCGCGAGCTCGGCGACACGCTGTGCCTGTTTGCCATCGACACGGTAGCGATTCTGGAACTGGCTGACGGTGACGTCGCGCATGTCGCTGTCATGCACCCGGCCGAGCAGGTCCCACAAAATTCCTTCGCGCATCGCGCCTTGCGCGACGTTCATGGTTTCGATGCCGAGTTCCTCGAACAACGCCAGCATGATGGCCAGTCCGCCGGCGATCACCGGGCGGCGGTCGGGTTTGAGGCCGGGTAGATCGAGCTGGCCGATCTGGCCGACTTTGATCAGGCGCTCGCTCAACCAGCGCAGGCCGCTCAATGTGATGGCGCCGTCGGAATGACCGTTCAGACGGCAGATTTCACCCAACGCCCGCGCGGTGCCGGAGGAGCCGACGGCTTCGCGCCAGGCGGGCAAGGCGGCGCTGGCGCGGAACTGGCTGGCGACAAGCAGAATCTCGACGCGCGCGGCGGTATCGGCGGCGTCCATGCTGGTTTTGTCGACCATGCCGTCCGGGAAGAATTGCTTGGAGAACACCACGCAGCCCATGCGCAGGCTTTCGCGTTCTTGCGGTTCATAGCCGGTGCCGACGATGCATTCGGTGGAGCCGCCGCCGATATCGACTACCAGTCGCGGCGTTTGCGTCAACGGCAGGCTGTGCGATACGCCCAAATAGATCAGGCGAGCTTCCTCGCGGCCGGCGACGATTTCGATTTCAAAACCAAGCGCGGCGCGCGCTTTTTCCAGAAATTCGGGTGAGTTCTTGGCGACGCGCAGCGCGGATGTGCCGACCGCGCGCACCGCGCCGGCCGGCATGCCTTGCAGACGTTCGCCGATGCGCGCCAGGCAGTTCAGCGCGCGCCGTTGCGAGGCGGCATCGAGGCGTTTGTTCGCGGTGAGGCCGCTGGCCAGCCGAACCGGCTCCTTGATCGAGTCAAGGTAGAACAGTTGATCGCCTTCGACGCGGCCCACCTGCATATGAAATGAGTTGGAGCCGAGGTCGATGGCGGCGAGAGTTTTGTATTCCTGCATGCGAGTGCGTTTTACCGGATGGATGTGTCCGGATTATGGCATCCGATACATGTTTTCGATTCGCCATCCACGCTGTCGCAGGCCGCTTGCGGGCTGAATATCGTCTTCGTGTGTGACGATACAAAACGCGAGAAAGGATTCCCGCCCCAAGCTGACAGGTTGCGCTGGTCGATCAGGCCACGCGGAAGCGAGCGGAGAGGCTGTTCAACTCGGCTGCCAACACTTCCAGGCGATGCGCTGCGGCTGCCGTCTGCGCGACCGCCGCGCTGCTTTCCTCGGAGCCCTGGGCGATGCGTTCCACCTTCTGGGCGATGTCGCGCGCCGCCACGGCCTGCTCCTTGAGCGCGAGGTTGATGTCGTCCACGGCGCGCGTCGTCCGTTCCGCGCTGTCGCGGATGCCGGTGACCGAGTCGCCGGCTTTGTGGGCCAGATCGACGCCTTCGCCGACGCGACGCACCCCGGCTTCCATTTCCTGCACCGCGCGCTGGGTGCCTTGCTGGATTTTGCCGATCATGGTGCTGATTTCCTGGGTGGAATTGCCGGTACGTTCGGCCAGCTTGCGCACCTCGTCCGCCACCACGGCGAAGCCGCGGCCCTGCTCGCCGGCGCGCGCGGCTTCGATGGCGGCGTTGAGCGCGAGCAGATTGGTCTGGTCGGCGATGTCCTTGATGACCTGGACGATGCTGGAAATCTGATCGGAATAGCCTTCCAGTTCCTTGATGGTGCCGGCTGTGCTGTTCACCGCATCGGCGATATGGCCCATTTCCGCTGCCGCCTCGTGAATGATGCGGCCGCCCTCGGTCGATTGCGTGCTGGAGGCCTGGGTCACGCTGCGCGCTTCGCGGGCGTATTCCTCGACCTGGTCGATCGATACCGACAGTTGTTCCACCGATGCCGCCATGCTGGATGCCGATTCGGCCTGTATTTCGGTGTTGCGCGCGCTGCTGGCGGCTGAACTGGAAAGTTCGCCGGCCGATTGGTTGAGACCCTTCATGTTCTGGCTGATCGAGGCGATCAGTTCATGCAGCGTGTTGCGCATGACACCGAGTTTGGCCATCAGATCGCCGATCTCGTCCTCGCCGGCGCGCGGCATAGGACGGGTCAGGTCGCCCGAGGCGATGCCATCGGCGGCCTCGCCAGCTTCGCGCAGGGAGCGGGTGATGTGGCCGATGGACAACCAGGCCAAGCCGAGTACCGCGCTGCCACCGAAGAGGGCCAAGGCGATGAAAATCATCACGTCGAGTCGATAGCTCGCCTCGGATTTTTCATATTCAAGCTTGGACTTGTTGGCCAGGCGCTCGGACAGATCCTGCAGCGATTTGTCGAACGCCGCGCCCTCTTCGCGCCCGGCTTTCAGGTAGGCCGCCATGACTTCCGTCGAGTAATCACCCGCGGCCACGGCCGCCAAGGCCGCATCGCGCTTGGTCTGCCAGGCGGCGCGTTTCTCTTTGATGTCGGCGAAATGGCGTTTTTCTTCATCGTCGAGATTGCGTTCGGCAACGAGCGCCCACAAGCGGTCGTTTTCGGCCTTGCGCTGTTTGATCGCGTCGAGATGGGCGCTGGCGGGGTGATCGTGTATCGCGAGAAGCTTGCCATCCGGATCGTGCTGAAATGCGCGCAGCAGTTCGGCATAGTTTTCCTTGGACAGGACGCGGAAGTCAGCCAGCGCATGCATCGGAACCGCGCCGTTTTCGTATATCGACTTCAGCGTGTTGTTGTTTTTTTGCAAGCCGCTCCAGCCGATCGCCACGGCGATGGCGAACATCGATGCGGAGACGCCGACCATCAGCCAGAGCCGCTGCGATATGCGCATACGGCCGAACAGCCGCCGCATCAGTCCGGCCAGGCCGGTGGGCGCCACGTAACCGCCATCCATCTTGATGCCGGCATCGTTGCGCATGGCGCGGTACAGCGTTTCGGCCGCATCGACTTCCTGGCGCGAGGGTTTGGCCCGCACCGAGGTGTAGCCATCCGCGGTCGGAGAGACGTTGGCGCGCACCCAGTAATGGTCGCCGTTCTTGCGCCGGTTCTTGACCAGCCCGGTCCAGGGCCGACCGCGTTTCAATGTCGCCCACAGATCGCGGAATGCCTCGACCGGCATATCCGGGTGGCGCACGATGTTGTGCGACTGGCCGACCAATTCTTCCCGTGTGAAGCCGCTCGCCTCGACGAATTCGTCGTTGGCGCGGGTGATGCGCCCTTTGTGATCCGTGTGCGTGATGAAGGCGGCGTCGTTCCGAACCTGGTATTCCTGGCCGGTCACGGGTTGATTGTTTTTCATGTAGAGGCCTCGTTCGGATGGGGGAAGTAAGCAGGGTTTAATGAATTTGTGCTACCAACGGCACGACTGAATATATCTTTAGTATTAAGTTGACTAAATCGTTCGGTGTATGAAATTCGTTGCTCGGTACAAAGCGGGGCGTGGAAGATGTCCCGAGCACGGCGGCGCGGTCTTTTTCGCAACCCTTGCGCGCCAAGGTGCCGATCTATACAAACCCAATGTCCGCCTGACCTTTCGCCGCTTCGCCTTATGTCCACCGCGCTTTTCCCCCGCACGCCCTCGCTGTCCGGCGCCGATGCCGTCGCCAAACGCGAGGAAATCCGCGCCTATTTCCACGCGACCTTCGTCCGCTACGAACAGTTGTTCGAGGCTTTGGCAAATGATGCGGCGTATTACAAAAAACCGATTCCGCTACGGCATCCGCTGATTTTCTACTTCGGCCATACCGCCACTTTCTTCGTCAATAAACTCCTGTTGGCCGGCCTGTTGAGCGCGCGCATCAATCCACGCTTCGAGTCGATGTTCGCGGTCGGTGTCGATGAAATGAGCTGGGACGATCTCGACGACGCGCATTACGGCTGGCCGCGCGTCGAGGAAGTACGCGCCTACCGGCAACAGGTACGGGCGGCGGTGGATGCGGTGATCGCCGCTATGCCGCTGAGCTTGCCGATAGCTTGGGATGCGCCGGCCTGGGTGGTGTTGATGGGTATCGAACACGAACGGATTCATCTGGAAACTTCCTCGGTCTTGATCCGCCAGCACACGCTGGATCATGTGCGGCCGCACCCGGCCTGGGCGCCCTGGCGCGCAAGCGGTCCGGCGCCGGTGAATGGGTTGGTCGATATCCCGGCGGGTGAAGTCAGCCTGGGCAAGACCGACGCGAGTTACGGCTGGGATAACGAATACGGCCGGCACACCGCCCAGGTGCCCGCGTTTCAGTCCAGCCGGCATCTGGTCAGCAATGGCGAGTTCCTCGAATTCGTGCGCGACGGCGCTTATGCCGACGATACCTGGTGGGACGCGGAAGGGCGCGCCTGGAAAACCTACGCGCGGGCCACGCAGCCGACCTTCTGGATCAAATGCGAGGATGCCTGGCGCTTGCGCCTGATGCTGGAAGAGATTCCGATGCCGTGGAACTGGCCGGTGGAAGTGAATTGCCTGGAAGCGGCCGCGTTCTGCGCCTGGAAAGCGGCACGGACCGACTCGCCGGTGCGCCTGCCGAGCGAGGATGAATGGGCGCGTTTGTACCAACATGCCGGTCTGGCCGAAGTGCCGACTGGCGCGGCGGCCGCCGCCAATCTGCATCTCGATCACGCCGCGTCGTCCTGCCCGGTCGATACCTTCAAACACGGCGAGTTGTACGACGTGGTCGGCAATGTCTGGCAATGGACGCGGACGCCGATTTATCCGTTCGACGGTTTCCGTGTGCATCCGCTCTACGACGACTTCACCACGCCGACTTTCGATGGCCGCCACAACCTGTTCAAGGGCGGTTCGTGGATCAGCGCCGGCAATGAAAGCCGCAAGTCGGCGCGTTACGCCTTTCGGCGCCATTTCTTCCAGCATGCCGGGTTTCGCTATGTGGTTGGCGAACCCGCGGCAATTACCGAGACCGCCGTGCATTCTTCCCATTACGAAACCGACAAACTGCTGTCCGAATACGCCGAGTTCCACTACGGCGACACCCATTTCAGCGTCGAAAACTTCCCCAAGGCGCTGGCCGATCTGGCCATTCGCGCCATGGGTACACGTCCAGCCCGCCACGCGCTCGATCTCGGTTGCGCCGCCGGCCGCTCCAGCTTCGAACTGGCGCGGCATTTCGAGCAGGTCACCGGCATCGATTTCTCGGCCCGTTTCATCGGCCTCGGCGTGCAAATGGCGGAGCAGGGCCGGCTGCGCTACACCTTTGCCGAAGAGGGCGAGCTGGTCAGTTACCACGAGCGCAGTCTGGCCGAGTTGGGTTTGGAGGAGGTGCGCGGCAAGGTCGCGTTTTTCCAGGGCGACGCCTGCAATCTGAAACCGAATTTCACCGGCTACGATCTGATCCTGGCCGCCAACCTGATCGACCGCCTGTACAGCCCGGCCAAGTTTCTCGATCACGTGCATGAACGCCTCAACCCGGGTGGCCTGCTGCTGATCGCCACGCCCTGCACCTGGCTGGAAGAACACACGCCGCGCGCGGAATGGATCGGTGGCTTCAAGAAGGACGGCGAGAACTTCACCACGCTGGACGGCCTGAAAGCCAGACTGGGCGCGCATTTTCGCTTGCTCGAAGGTCCGCTCGAGGTTCCCTTCGTGTTGCGTGAAACCCGGCGCAAGTTTCAGCACACCTTGTCGGAAGTGACGATTTGGGAACGCGTCGGATGAGCATCGACTTCGACCACCCGATCTCCCGCGACGGTACCGACTCGGTCAAGCACGACGGCCGGGCCGACTATTTCGGCACCGCGGATGTGCTGCCGCTGTGGGTCGCGGATATGGATTTTGCCGCGCCCGAAGCCGTCACCCAGGCGCTGCTGGTGCGCGCGGCGCACCCGGTTTACGGCTACAGCCGCTATCCGGAGGCGATGTTCGAGGCATTGATCGGCTGGATGCGGCAACGCCATGGCTGGCGGATCGAGCGCGACTGGATCTTGCCCGCGCCCGGCGTGGTGCCGTCGCTGCATGCCGCCGTGCTGGCCTTTGCCGAGGCGGGCGAGGGCGTCATCGTGCAGCCGCCGGTGTATTACCCGTTCTTCTCGGCGGTGACGACAACCGGACGGCGGCTGATCGAAAATCCGCTGAAGCTGGAAGCGGGCCGCTACCGTATCGACTTCGAGCATCTGGAAAGTTGCGCCGCGCAGACTAAGCCCAAGACGCGCCTGTTGCTGCTGTGCTCGCCGCACAACCCGGTCGGCCGGGTGTGGTCACGCGATGAGCTGGCGCAACTGCTCGACATTGCCGAGCGGCACGATCTGGTCGTGCTGTCCGACGAGATTCATCACGACTTGATCTACCCCGGCCGGCAACATCATGTTCTGGTCAGGCTGGCCGATGAATTGGCAACCGATCCCGGACGCGTGGTCACCGCCGTGGCGCCGAGCAAGACCTTCAACATTCCCGGCCTGGGACTGTCCGCGCTGATCGCGCCCGATCCGACGCGCCGCGCCGCGTTAAGCCAGGCGTTCGACCTGCTCCATGCTGGCAATTACAACCCGTTCAGCAGCACCGCTTTTGCCGCCGGTTATCGTGACGGCGCGGACTGGCTGGATGCGTTGATGGTCTATCTGGCCGATACGCGCGATTACGTCACCGAGTTCGTCAGCCGTAATCTGCCCGGCATCCGGGTCATCGAGCCGGAAGGCACTTATCTGCTTTGGCTGGATTGCCGCGAGTTGTGCCGCGCGCGCGGCTGGGAGCGTGGCCACGACGATGCCGCGCTGAAACGCTTCTTCGTCGAACAGGCGCGCGTCGGCATGAGCCCCGGCACGGTGTTCGGCGCCGGCGGCGGCGGTTTCATGCGCATGAACATCGGCGCGCCGCGCGCGGCGATTGAAACCGCGCTGGCGCGCATGGCCGAGGCTATCAGAACTGAAACGTAGGTCGGCAATCCTTTGCCGACATCTCAACCTCCGCTCGTCGGCAAGCGGCAAGGATTGAGGTCGCCGGCAGAACTTGCCGCATGCGGCGAGGCTTGCCGCCCGGTTAGTGCGGTGCTTGCCGGCCCGGTTTGAAATCGATATGAAATCAAAGGCTTGTTGATTTTTCATGGTTTGGCATGGGACTTGCTATTCTCCCTGTGGAGAACCCCTATGCTAAGCAAAATCGACACCGAACTCGCCTTTGTCCAATCCGCCCTCGACCTGCGAGCGCGGCGGCAGGAAATATTGGCCGGCAATATCGCCAACTCGGATACGCCCAACTACAAAGCGCGCGATCTGGATTTCGCCGCCGCGTTGAAGAATGCCATCGGCGCTGAGGGCGGCCCGTTGAAAATGGCGCGCACAGCCAGCGCGCACATCGACGGCGCCAGTGCGATGACCTCCGGCGGCCTCTTCAAATACCGCTCCACAGTGCAGCCCAGCCTGGATGGCAATACGGTCGATCCCGATATCGAACGGGCGCATTTCACCGAAAACTCGCTGCATTACCAGTTCCTGCTCGACCGCGCCGCTTCGTCGTTCAAGACGATGAACTTGGCGCTTGGCGGGCAATAAGCAAGGACGCGCATAAATGTCACTCACCAATGTCTTCCAGATTGCTGCATCCGCGTTGACCGCGCAGTCGATGCGCCTGAATGCGGTGGCGTCGAACCTGGCCAACGCCGATTCCGCGCATGCCTCCACCGGCGAGGGCTACAAGGCCAAGCAGGTGATATTCCAGGCCACCGCGATCAACAAATCCGCGCCCTGGGCGCAAGGCGTGCGGATGACGGAAGTGGTCGAGGACAAGTCGCCGGCGCGCATGGTCTACGACCCGAAACATCCGCTGGCCGACCCCAAAGGATATGTCGCATACCCCAACGTGGACGCGGTTGAGGAGATGGTCAACATGATCTCCGCCTCGCGTTCGTATCAAACCAATGCCGAAGTGATGGCCACCACCAAGTCGCTGCTGCAGCGCACTTTGGCCGTCGCGGCAAGTTAGGAGCACTGAATCATGGCTATTGCCGCAACCCAGACCGATGCAGCCTCAAGTTTCGTTGCCAGCATCAACGCAACCGCGAAAACCAAGACGACCGACGCGACGACCGAAATGTCCGACCGCTTCCTCAAGCTGTTGGTTACCCAGTTGCAGAATCAGGATCCGATGAATCCGATGGAAAACGCCGAACTGACCACTCAGTTGGCGCAGATGTCGACGGTGGAGGGTGTCAACAAGCTCAACAGCACGCTCGATGGCCTGGTGGCGCAGTTCAAGTCGAACCAGGTCATGCAGGGCGCATCGTTGGTCGGGCATCAGGTGCTGGCCCAAGGCGATGCGCTCACCCTGGGTGCGGCCGGCGCGGCGGGCGGCGTCGAGCTGAAAACCGCGGCCGATAACGTCAAGGTCAAGGTTCTCGACGGCAATGGCGTGTTGGTGCAAACCCTGGATCTGGGCAAGCAGGATGCCGGTCTGCTTCGTTTCGTCTGGGATGGCAAAGATTCCAGCGGCGCGGCGCAAGCGCAGGGCGATTACAGCTTCAAGGCCGAGGCCAATTTCAAGGGCGAGTCGGTTGCGGCAACCCAATACACGCTGGGCAGTGTGCTCAGCGTTTCTCTCAACGACAGCAATATGGACGTTGAAATCGATGGCCTGGGCGCGCGTGGCCTGGATCAGATTCGGCAGATTTTCTAAGTATTTGCCCGGCTTCAGGCTTGGGCGCGGATTGAATCAAACAAACTAAGGAGCAACCGAGATGGGCTTCCAGCAAGGCTTGAGCGGACTGAATGCCGCTTCCAAAAATCTTGATGTCATCAGCAACAACATCGCCAACGTCGGCACGGTGGGCTTCAAATCCAGCCGGACGGAGTTTTCCGATGTCTATGCCACGGCAACTTTTGGCGCCAGCAATCTGCAGGCCGGGTTGGGCACGCAGACCGTCTCGGTGGCACAGCAGTTCGCCCAGGGTGGCTTGAGCGTCAGCAGCAATCCGCTCGATGTGGCGATCAGCGGCAACGGTTTTTTTCGCCTGGACAGCCAGGCCGGAAGTACCTACACGCGCAGCGGCCAGTTCCGCATGGACAAGGATGGTTTCCTGGTCACCAACACCGGTGAAAACGTCACCGGTTATACCGAACTGACCCTGGATACCTCATTCAAGGTGGTCGGCACCAGCAAGCTGGGCAATATCCAGATCGATCTGGATGGCATCAACGCCCAGGCGACCACCGATCTGGCGCTCAATGTCAATCTGGATTCCTCCGCGGTCGCGCCGTCCACCCTGACGCCGCCGGTGGCGTTTTCTCCCAACGTGCCGGCCAGCTACAACTACAGCACCTCGGTGTCGGTTTTCGACAGCCTGGGTACCGAGCACACGGTCCAGTATTTCTTCGTGAAACAGGCGGCCCCCAACACCTGGCTGGCCTATGGCTATATGGATGGCACGGCCCCGGCTGACCAGCTCGACCTCGATCAGGCCACGGCCGGCGTCAATGCCCACACCATGGGCTTCTCGAGCACCGGCAACCTGGTCTCTGGCGCGACGACAGCCAACACGGCGGTGACGCCGGTGGGCGCGAACTCCCTGGTGATCGACATGGACTTCACCGGCTCCAGCCAGTATTTCGGCGGTTCCGGTGTCAATTCGGTCAGCCAGAACGGCTTTCAGAGTGGCAGTCTGGTCGGCTTGAGCATCGGCGACGATGGCGTCATCGCTGGCCGCTACAGCAACGGTGTCAACCAGCCCATGCAACAGTTGGTGCTGGTCACCTTCCGGAATCCGCAAGCGATGATCCCGGTCGGGCAAAGCCAGTGGGTGGCGACGCTGGATGCCGGCGCGGAAACCATCAACAAACCGGGCGAGGGCGTGGCCGGCCAGTTGCAGTCGGGTTCGGTCGAGGATTCCAACACCGACCTGACCGGTGAACTGGTCAACCTGATCGTCGCGCAGCGCCTCTACCAGGCCAATGCGCAAAGCATCACCGCGCAAAGCACGATCCTGCAGACCTTGGTCAATCTGCGTTAAGGCAAGAACACTGAATGGACCGCGTAATCTACGTTGCCATGACCGGCGCGCGCGAGGTGACTCGCCAGCAAGCGGCGGTCTCGCACAACCTGGCCAACATCTCCACGCACGGCTTCAAGCAGGAACTCAACGTGTTCCGCGCCCTGCCGGTAGTGGGCGAGGGCGCCAAGACGCGCGCGTTCGTGCTGGAAACCACGCCGCGCACCGATTTCACGCCGGGAACCGTGCAACAAACCGGGCAGCCGCTCGATGTCGCGTTGCGCGGCTCAGGCTGGATCGCGGTGCAGGATGCCAACGGCCAGGAGGCTTACACCCGCATGGGCCATCTGCAGGTCAGCCAGAACGGCATCATGCAGACCGGCAACGGTCTTAACGTATTGGGCGATGCCGGCCCGCTGGCGGTGCCGCCGGATCAGGACATCCTGATCGCCAAGGACGGCACCGTATCCACCGTGCCGATCAACCTGGGCCTGAACGCGGTCGCCATTGCCGGCCGCATCAAGCTGGTCAACCCGACCGAGACCGATCTGGAACGTGGCGAAGATGGCCTGTTCCGGCAGAAATCCGGCCAGCCGGCCGACGCCGATGCCAATGTCACGCTGATCTCCGGCGCGCTGGAAACCAGCAATGTGAATCCGGCCGAGGCGATGGTGAATATGGTTAGCCTGGCGCGCCAGTTTGAACTGCAGATGCGCGTGTTGCGCGCCGCCGAAGACAACAATCGCAGCGCCGACAAAGTGCTGTCCGCTACCTGATCAGGACGATAAGGACTCAATATGCTCCGCTCCCTGCACATCGCCCGTACCGGTCTGGAAACCCAGCAAACCCAGTTGGACGTGGTTTCCAACAACCTGGCCAACGTGTCCACCACCGGCTTCAAGAAGAGCCGCGCGATTTTCGAAGACCTGCTTTACCAGACCATCCGCCAGCCTGGCGCGCAGTCTTCGCAGCAGACCCAGTTGCCGTCCGGTTTCCAGCTTGGCGTTGGCGCGCGCACGGTGGCCACGGAACGCATCCATCTGCAAGGCAGCATGCAACAGACCAGCAACCAGCTCGATGTGGCGATCAACGGGCGTGGCTTCTTCCAGATCCTGATGCCGGATGGCGGCACGGCGTACTCGCGCGACGGCTCCTTCCAGGTCGACAGCCAGGGCACGTTGGTTACCGCCAGCGGCTATGCCGTGCAACCGAGCATCCAGATTCCAAACGATGCGTTGGTGGTCAGCATCGCCCGCGATGGCATCGTCAGCGTGACGCAGCCGGGCAACCCGAATACGGTGACCCAGCTCGGCCAGTTGCAATTGGCGACCTTCGTCAATACCTCCGGCCTGCAAAGCCAGGGCGAAAACCTGTACATCGAAACCGCCGCATCAGGCGCGCCGCAGATCAACAACCCGGGCACGAACGGTCTCGGCGTGCTCAACCAGAGCTTTATCGAAACCTCCAACGTCAATGTGGCGGAGGAGCTGGTCAACATGATCATCGCGCAGCGCGCTTTCGAGCTGAACTCCAAGGCGATCACGACATCCGACCAGATGTTGCAGCGTCTGACGCAGTTGTGAGCCCGGCTGACCGGAGCCCGAGATGACACGATTCCTTGCCTTGATTTCCGTCGTTGCGTTGCTGGCCGGCTGCGCCACGCCACCGCCCGCCACCGCGATCAGGCAGCCGCTCAGCATCCGGCCGGAACCCGTCGCCGCGGCGCTCGCCAACAATGGCGCCATTTTTCAGCCCGCGCCCGCCCAGGCGCGGCCCGGCATGAGCTTGTTCGAAGACCGCAAGGCGCGCTATGTCGGCGATACCTTGACCGTCAATCTGGTCGAAAAAACCGAAGCCAAGCGCAAGTCCGAAACCACGGATGAGCGCAAGGCGAATGCGGCGCTGAACATTCCCGAGCCGAAAATTCTGGGCACGACGCCCGGCTTCGGCGCGACCGCCTGGTCGCCCTCGGCATCGAACAAGCAGGAGCTGAAAGACAACGAGACCAACTCCAACAGCGTCACCGGCTCGATCACGGTGACGGTGGTCGAGGTGCTGGCCAACGGGCATCTGGTTGTGGCCGGCGAAAAGCAGGTCGCGATCAATAGCGATACCGAATACATCCGCCTCGCCGGTGTGGTCAACCCGAGCCAGATCAGCAGCGCCAACAGCATCAACTCGACGCAATTGGCCAACGCGCAATTCGAATCGAAGGGCACTCAGAGCATGGATGCTTCGCAGCTGGGCAGCATGCTGGCGCGATTGTTCCTGACTTTGTTGCCGTTCTAGGAGGCGACATGAAACGCAACATGAAACGCTTGTCCCCGGTGCTTGCGATCCTGGCGCTGTTCGCCGGGCTGGCCGTCGTCGCGGCGCAGCCGGCCCGGGCGGAGCGGGTCAAGGACATCGCCACCATCGACGGCGTGCGTTCCAACCCGCTGATCGGCTACGGCATCGTGGTCGGTCTCGATGGCACCGGCGATTCCAGTCTGCCGCTGACCAACCAGAGCGTGGCCACGTTGCTGGGCCAGTTGGGTTTGCAGCAAGACCCGAACGCAATCAAATCGAAGAACGTCGCGGCGGTGATGCTGACCTCGGTCATGCCGCCCTACGCGCGTCCCGGCCAGCAGCTCGATGTCACCATTTCCAGCCTTGGCAATGCCAAGAGTTTGCGCGGCGGCACCTTGCTGTTGAGCCCGCTGAAAGGCGCGGATGGACAGATCTATGCGCTCGCCCAGGGCAACCTGATGGTCGGCGGCGCGGGCGCGAGCGGGCCGGGCGGCGGCACCCAGATCAATCATCTTTCCGCCGGCCGTATTCCTTCCGGCGCCACCGTGGAGCGCGGCGTGCCGACGGCGTTGGGGCAGGGCGATTTTGTCCATCTGGAATTGCGCGAATCCGATTTCACCACCGCCAGCCGCTTGATGGATGCGGTCGAACGGAACTTCGGCAAGGGCACGGCGCAGGCGCTCAATGGCCGCGTGGTGCGGGTCAAGGCGCCGATCGAGTCGGGTGCGCGCGTGTTGTTCATGTCCCAGCTGGAGAATCTCAGCCTCAACCCCGCGTCACCGATGCCGCGCGTGATCATCAATCCGCGCACCGGCTCCATCGTCATGAACCAGCTGGTCAGCCTCGAGAAATGTGCCATCGCGCATGGCAATCTATCGGTCACCATCAATACCGATACTCAGGTTTCGCAGCCCAACGCGTTGTCCGGCGGCAAGACTGTGGTGGCCGGGACGACCGATGTCACAGTGAAAAGCGACAACGGTGAACTGGTCATTCTGCCGTCCTCCGCCACGCTTAACGACGTGGTGCAAGCGCTCAACGCGGTCGGCGCGACGCCCCAGGATCTGCTCGCCATCCTGCAGGCCTTGAAGGCTTCCGGCGCATTGAAAGCGGAGCTCGAGGTCATCTGATGATCGCCGGCACCGAACGTCTCGCGATCGATGTCGCCGATGCCCAGGCGCTGAAGGCGCGCGCGGTTTCCGGCGACCCCGGGGCGTTGCGTTCGGCGGCCCGGCAGTTCGAGTCGTTGATGATGGCGCAGATGTTGAAAACCATGCGCGAAACCCGGTTCAGCGAAGAGGACGATCCGATGACCGGCGGCGATGGCGTCAAGCTTTATCGCGAGCTGCTCGATCAGCAATGGGCGTCCAAACTGTCCAGCGGCCGCGGCCTCGGTTTTGCCGAGATGATGGTGAAGGCGATGGAGAGCAGGGGGATGAATGCTGGCACAACACCAGAAGCGAGCCCGCTGTCGATCCCCGCCGCTGATTCCACCGTTCGCCCTGATCCTGTCGAAGGGCAGGGCTTCGACAGGTTCGGCCTGAACGGAATCACGCGCAGCGCCAATCCCTTGCCGCAAGCAGCAGACCCGATGAAGGGGACTGCTCAGACTGCGGCGACCATTCCGGTTACGGCGAACGCCAGCAACCGCAAACAAACCTTCCTGGAAACCATGAAGCCGCATGCCGAAGCCGCCGCCGCGACAACCGGCGTGCCGTCGCGTTTCATCCTGGCGCATGCCGCGCTGGAATCGGGCTGGGGCGAGCGCGAGATTCGCGGCGAGAACGGCGAGGCCAGCCATAACCTGTTCGGCATCAAGGCCGGCCGCAATTGGGAGGGCGCGTCCGTGCAGACGCTGACCACCGAATACCGCCAGGGCATTCCGATGAAACTGAGCCAGAGTTTCCGCGCCTACGACGACTACAGCGCCGGTTTCACCGATTACGCGATGTTGCTGAAATCGCGCTACGGCGCGGCGCTGTCGGAGGGTGCGGACAGCCACGCCTTCGCGAGCGGCCTCGCCGCTGGCGGCTATGCCACCGACCCGGCTTATGCCGGCAAATTGAAAGCCGTGATCGCCAGCGTGGCGATGGCGGGCGGGTAATTGAAACCGCGTGAAACAGCGTGAAACCGCGCGATGAAAGCGCGTAACAGCATGAACGAAGCTAAGCAAGCAGCGGCAGAAGGCCGCGATTAAACGCAACAGGAGGTTGCCATGGCGACAGGTACTTTAGGAATCGCACTAACCGGTTTGGCTGCCGCGCAAGCGGGCATACGCACTACCGAACACAATATTTCCAACATCAACACGGCGGGGTTTCGGCGCCAGGAAGTCGATTATTCGGCGCGGAAGCCCGAGTTCGCCGCCGGGGCGCTGTTCGGTACCGGTGTCGGCGTCAGCACGGTGCGCAACCTGTACAGCCAGTTTCAGGACAGCCAGGTCTTGCTCGATCAGGCGCAGCTTTCGCGCAGCGAGGCCTACGCCGCCCAGGCAAGTCAGATCGACACACTGGCCGGAAATGCCAATAGCGGTTTGACCAGCGCGCTGGATGCGTTTTTCAGCGCCACTCAAACCGTCGCCACCGATCCGACCTCGAATGCGGCGCGCCAGGTGATGCTGTCGTCCGGGCGCAATCTTGCCTCCCGTTTCAATACGCTTTCCTCCGCGCTGGACGATATTCGCGTCGATACCAATCGCGAGGTCGCGTCGACGGTAGCGCGCATCAACACTTACGCCAGCCAGATCGGGCAATTGGGCGGCAATATTGCTCGCGCCGAAGCCATGGCCGGCGGCCAGCCGGCCAACGATCTGCGCGACCAGCGCGATCAACTGGTGTCGGAACTGAACAAGTTGATCAATGTGGTGCCGGTGCAGCAAGGCGACGGTACGTTCAGTCTTTTCATCGGTAACGGCCAGCCGCTGGTGCGGGGTTCGGGTGTGACCAAGATGAGCAGCGTGGTCGACCCGACCAGGCCGGAATTCGATGTGCCGGCGCTCGACCAGGCTGGCGGCAATACGCTGACGCTCACTACTTCGATGGTCACCGGCGGAAAACTGGGCGGTTTGTTGGCCGTGCGCGACGCCGTGCTGCAACCGGCCATGCAGGAACTGGATCGGCTGGCCCTGGTTTTCTCGGCGCAGTTCAACGCCCAGCATGGCTCAGGTTTTGACAAATTGGGCACCGCCGGCACTGATTTCTTCACCGCCGCCACGACCTTGTCCCAATTCGTGCAGCCGGCCGCGCAGACCGGCAACACCGGCAACCAGGTGTTCACAGCGGCGATCACCGACTACACCGAGATTCAGGCCAGCGACTACGAGTTGTCTTACGACGGCGCGAGCTACACGTTGACCCGTTTGTCGGATGGCGCCAGCAGTCCAGCCGCAGCGGTCGCCACCATTAACGGCGTGTCGCAGGGCTTCACGCTGACCGCCGGCGCCGGCACGGCCCAAGCCGGCGACCGCTGGCTGATTCGCCCCAGCCATGGCGCGTCGGGCACGGTGAGTACGTTGCTTTCCGATCCGAATCGGGTCGCCGCGTCATCGAGCAGCGCGGGCAGCCCGGGCGATAACGCGAATGCGTTGTTGCTGGCCGATCTGCAGACCTTGTCGACTGCAATCAATGGCACGGATACCTTTTCCAGCGCCTATGCTCAACTTATATCGCGCACCGCGACCCTGGCCTCGGAGGCGGATATCAATGTTGCGGCCTATGAAACCCTGACCAGCCAGGCCAGGGTGGCGCAGCAATCGATTTCGGGCGTTAATCTGGACGAGGAGGCGGCGAATCTGATCCGGTTTCAGCAGGCGTATCAGGCTTCCGCCAAGGCGATGCAGGTGGCATCCAGCCTGTTCGATGAACTGATCGGCATGCTGCGCTGAACGCGCGCCGGATAAGGAGATGATATGCGTATAGATTCGATGACTTATATGAACACCAGCCTGCCGGGCATTCAGAGCAATCAGTCCGCCATTGCGCGGCTGAATCAGCAGATCGCCACCGGCATGACCATGCTTTCCAACAAGGACGATCCGGTGACCGCCGTGAAGGCGATGGAGTTGGGCAACCGTATCGCGTTGCGCACGCAATACGCGGCGAATCAAAACAAGGCCGAACTCGACCTCAACTACGAAACCGTGGTGACGAACGAAATGAGCAAGGCGATGAACGAGGCGCGCAGCCTGCTTTCTCAAATCAGCCCGTCGCAGTCGGCGTCGTTGCGCAATGTGCACGCCGAACAGTTGAAAGGCGTGTTCAACCATCTGCTCGACTTGGCCAATACGCGCAACCCGTCAGGCGATTACATCTTCGGCGGTTCCGCCACGAATGTGCAGCCATTTGCCAATACCAGTACCAGTACGGTGCCCGCCACGGTGCAAGCGACGACTTTCGATGGCGCCGCCTCGCCCGGACCGGCGGTGTTGTCGGCGACGCGCGAGGTCCAGATAGGTGTCAGCCACAAGGTTCAGGTGACCGACAGCATGGCGTATGTGTTGAGTTTCACCGATGCCGAGGCCGGCTCTACCATCTTCGATCCGGCCAATCCCGCCTTTGTGCCGGCGACTGACCGTCATGATGTATTGCAAACTCTGGCGCATGCCATCGTCAACTTGCCGGGCGCGGTGACCGAGGCGGACATGAAGGGTTACGTCGACATCCTCGATGTCGCGCTGGGCAAGCTCAACTTGGTCGAACACCGCATCGCCGGCGCGCTGACCGAGATCAAGGATGTGCGCGTGTCTACCGAGGCGTTGCTGCTGGCGGAGAAGAACGCGTTGAGCGACATGACCCTGGTCGATAAAGCCGCCGCCATCGTGGAACTGCAGACTCGGCAAACTTCGCTGGAAGCGATCAGCCGCGCCTACTCGCTGACTTCCGGCTTGTCGTTGTTCAACTATTTGAGTTGAACTTGATGCTAGTTTTGTAGCGGCGTCATAGCGGCGTAGCCCGACCAGTTCGGCTACGCCGTTTTCATTGACGCGATGGGTTTAGTGCACGCTGCCAAATGAAGGATCCGCATTGCCGGATGGTGTCGGCAAACCGGCCAGACGACAGCCTTGCGTGATCGGACCGCGCGGGAACAATTTGTACAGGTATTTGCGGCCGCCTTGATCCATGTAGGCATCTTCCAGCGTTTTCAGCAGCGAGCGGGCGTTTGGCGTGGGCCCGCATTCGGCGAAATGGTCGCGCAGCGTGCAGATGACATCGAGGTGCGCATCCGATAGCTGGATGCCCTCTTTGCTAGCCTGCGCGCGTGCCATGTCTTCGTTCCAGGTGTCCAGATCGTTGAGATAGGCATCCGCATCGCACGGCGCCATGGTTTCCGCCATAAGCAATTTATTGATATCGAGCATTTCCATTCTCCTCGGTGAGTTGAACAAACCTGTTGCCACAGGCCTGTTTTCTCTTTAGCAGACGTTGCTTGGAATTCAATAAATCATTGATTATAAAGATAATAACGTCTTTTTAGGCAGTTTCGCGCAGCACTCTGAAGCCGAGGTTGACGTCGAGCTCGTCGAACCAGCGCGGTTTGCGCGCGGCCGAACGGGCTTGCCAGGCCGACTCGAACCACGAGCCGCCTTTGGTGACATACCACTGGCCGGTTTTGCCCGGGCTGAGGGCATCCGCCGGGCCTTCCCATAAATCGGCGGTGTATTCCCAGACATTGCCATGCATATCGTGCAAACCCCAGATGTTGGCCGGGTAAAGGCCGACATCGACCGCCTGGTTCATCGGCGCGCAGAACGGCAAATATCGTCGCCACCCCTGGACACTGCGTCCGACGATGCGGAAAGAGCCGGTATTGGCTTCGCTGCAGGCGAGTTCGTCGCCGAAGCAATAGCGGCTCCGGCTGCCGGCGCGGGCGGCGTACTCCCATTCGGCTTCGGTCGGCAGGCGGTAAGTGCGGCCGCTCTGTTCCGATAGCCAGGCGAGATAGGCGGTGGCATCCGCGCGGCTGATATTGGTCACCGGCTGGCGTCCTTCGGTGCGCACCAGATGGTCGGGCCATGGGTGGCCGCTGGCCTCCGCGTAGCGCTGGAAATCCTCCGCGGTGACGCAGTGGCGGCCGATGGCATAGCTGGTCTCGATCTGAACCTGGCGTGCTGGCAGTTCACCAAAGTCGCGCGCCGGATCGGGATTGCCCATGGTGAAAACACCGGCCGGGATCAGCGCCAATTCCGGTCCGGACGCGCCATCCGACAGAGCGTCCCGGAAATTGACGGCGAGCCCGATCTGGCTGGCCGTGTTTTCCTGCAAGGCACGCAATTGGGCCGGACTGAGGTCATGCACGAAAGGTGCGCGCAAGTCGTTGCTGGCGTTCATGAAAAATCCTTGTTCAAGTTTCGGCTTGCCAGTGTCCGGACTTGCCGCCGAGCTTTTCCATCAGTCGCACCGACGAGATGATCATGCCGCGATCGACCGCCTTGCACATGTCGTAGATGGTGAGCAGAGCGATGCCGACCGCAGTGAGCGCCTCCATTTCGACCCCGGTGCGGCCATAAGTTTCCGCCATCGCGCTGCAGTCGATGGCGTTGGCGGCTTCGTCCAGCGTGAAGTCGACGGTGACTTTGGTCAGCGCGATAGGGTGGCAGAGCGGAATCAGATCGGCGGTGCGTTTCGAGGCCATGATGCCAGCCAGTCGCGCGACGCCGAGGACGTCGCCCTTTTTGGTGGCGCCATCGCGAATCATCGCCAGCGTGGCGGCTTGCATCTCGATGCGGCCGGCGGCGACGGCGACGCGGCGGGTTTCGGCTTTTTCGCCGACACCGACCATCAGCGCGCGGCCCTGATGGTCAAAATGGGTAAAGTCGTTCATGACGGCGGGGAACTGGTGAAGAGGGCAAGTATCATAGCCCGATGCTGAAAATTCGCTCCATCACACTCGCATTGCTCGTTGCCCTGCCGGTTCAGGCCCTTGAATTGCCCGATCTTGGCGAGGTGTCCCGCGTCGCGCTGACCGAGGCGAATGAAAAACGCATCGGCCGGGAGATCATGCGCCAGATACGCGATGAAGGTGTTTATCTGGATGATCCGGTACTGGTCGAATACCTGAATTCTTTGGGCGAGCGACTGGCCGCCGCTTCGCCCGAACCGGGGCTCCGTTTCGAATTTTTCCCCGTCCGCGACAGCAGCATCAATGCTTTCGCATTGCCGGGCGGCTACGTTGGCGTCCACACCGGCCTGATTTCCGCGGCGCGCAGCGAGTCGGAGTTGGCCGGCGTGGTAGCGCACGAAATCGCACACGTTACCCAGCACCACATCGCGCGCATTGTCGATGCGCAGAAGACCTCCGGCATGGCGTCACTGGTTGCGCTGGCGATCGCGATTTTGGCGGCGCGATCGAATCCGGATGCGACTCAGGCGGCGCTTGTCACCGCACAGGCGATGAGCATCCAGAATCAACTTGATTTCACCCGCGAACACGAACGCGAAGCGGATCGGGTCGGTTTGCAAACACTGTCTTCCGCTGGTTTTGCCCCGCAGGGCATGGGTACGTTTTTTGAGCGTCTGCAGGCGCAGGGACGTCTGTACGAGAACAATGCGCCGGCCTATCTGCGCACGCACCCGCTGACTTTTGAGCGCATCGCGGATATTCAAAACCGCCTGGCCAGCTTGCCTTACCGGCAGATCCCAGATAGCGAGGAGTTCGGCCTGGTTCGCGCGCGCGTGCAGGCGGCGGCCGGCGCGGCGGATGACGCCGTACGTGAATTTGAAGCCCGCGTGCGCGAACAACCTTCGGCCGCCGCCTGGTATGGCTTGGCGCACGCGAGCCTGCGCGGCGTACCTAACCTTGAGCGCGCCGCGCGCGCGCTGGATAAGGCAATCAGCTTGTCCATGCCCTCGCCATTGCTCGATCTGGCGCGCATGGAGCTTGCGCTGGCTCGCGGTCAGGCGGGTGAAGCGATCAAGATAGGCGTCGCGGCCCAAATCACCCATAGCGCCTACCGGCCGTTGGCCTACCTGCATGCCCAGGCTTTGCTGCGTGACAAGCAACCACAAGAAGCATTGAAATTCTTGCGTGAGCGGCAGCTCATCTGGTCGTCCGACAGTAAGCTCTATGCGCTGCAAGCACAGGCGCATCAAGCGCTTGGAGAATCCGCCCAGTCCTCTCTGGCCCAGGCCGAGGCCTATGTGCTGGAAGACCGCTCGGGCGCGGCGATAGAACAATTGCTGTTGGCGCAAAAATCAGGAAAGGCCGATTTCTACACGCTGTCTATCATCGATGCCCGCTTGCGCAACCTGCGCGAGAAGCAACAGAAAGAAGCGCCACGCTGATTTTTTTGCGCCTAGCACCGCAGCGGGGCTTGGTACTAACATACTCGGGTGAAAAAATATCGTACTAACTCGCCTGCTTCGGCCTTGTGCAGCGAGTGATGTTGCGAATATTCTTCGACGCCCCGATACGGGTCCATCCATTCGGGTTCTATGCATGACGGCATAGACCCAATGGCATAGCCAGATTGCTTTCGATAAGGAAGGAGACGTCATGCGGAAACGCACCGCCGTAATAACCGGGGTTCTCGCTGCCCTGCTTGCCACAACTGCCTTCGCGCAACAGCCCAAAAAAGGCGAGACCGGCAAGGACATTACTTACAACCGTTCCAAGGGAAATTGTCTGGCCTGCCACGGTTTTCCGAATCAGCCCGACGCCGAACAGACTGGCAACAGCGGCCCGCCCCTGATCGCCATGCAAGCGCGCTTCCCCGACAAGGCCGTCTTGCGCGCCAAGATCTGGGATGCCACCGCATCCAACCCTGCTTCTTTCATGCCTCCGTTCGGCAAGCACCAAGCGTTGAGCGAGGAAGAAATCAATAAGGTCGTCGACTTTATCCATAGCCTGTAATCATCCAAATAGACCTAGGAGTGAAGATGAACATTTTGCGCAGAAACGTACTGAAGGGTGCTGGCGCCGCCGGCGCGGTGAGCGTGGCGGTAGCGGCCGGCCTGATGAAACCGGGCGTGGTGTTCGCGGCCGAATGGAACAAAGCCGTGTTT
>NCGJ01000027.1 GCA_002281555.1 Hydrogenophilales bacterium 28-61-23 | reverse complement strand
GAGGGATTATGCGATCCTGGATGGTCGCTGACGGAAATGCTGGCTGGCGAACTTCGCCCCGTCTTTGCCAGTGTCGCCGGCGAAGAGCCATGGCAACTTCGCAAACACAACGGATGGCCAACTACGTGGGGCCAAGTGTCTGAAGAAGGACTAGAAAGCGACATTCAGCGGGCAGCACGTCTCAACCCAGCCTTGACCCTGTAACTGATATGCAGAGGAGACGCCGCGAGCGGCAGGTCGTCGGCCGAAGCCGACTTTCAGATTCGCCGCTCAATTCATGCGGAACGTCAGCTTTGTGGAAGCGTTGGCAATGAGTGTTGTCTACCAGGAACGGCCGCTGGGACAAGCCGAAAACCGCACCGGCGATTGGCTGGTGTTAACCAAAAGTCGATCTTCGTGCCGTCTTTCTTGCTGGTCGTCGGTGCTTTACCGTTTTGGGAGCGATTGCTGCAATGCCTGCGCACTCAAGCGGCCCTCGCCGGGGTCAATGCAGCCGTGGTCGGTCTACTGTTGGCGGCGCTGTATCAGACGGTGTGGACCAGCGCCATTCATCGATGCTGCACGGGCTGGAGTAATAAGGTTATCTGACCCCGCACCACGAACGTACCGGGCGGCGAGGGCGGCGTGTGTACGTGATCACCGAACAGGGCCAGGTGGCGCTGGTTGATGCGCGGGCAAAGGTCAAAGAGCTGTTCGGTGAGATGATCGAAGGTCACTGAGCTTTGCTGGCTCAGCATCAAATTGGCTAATGTCCCGTCGCCCCGCTGGCGCGTCTGTTCGCCTCGAAGCCGCCTTTTTTCTTCCAGCCCTCGATGCCGTCCTGCAAGACCTTGACGTTGTCCCAACCCAGCAATCGCATGGCGAAAACAGCCTGGGCGGAAAGGGAACCAGAGTTGCAATAGATCACCACCATCTTGTCGCGCGGGATGTCGTTGCGGCGTCCGGGAATCTGGCGCCACTCGATGTTGATGGCGCCGGGGATGTGCTCCTTGGCGAACTGGGCGGCGTCGCGGGCATCCACCACGAACACGTTCTTCCAGTCCTCGGCGGGGATTTGTTCCGGCCAGATCAGGCTGCTGCCGTACTCGTTGAAATCCAGGTATTCCTCGATGGCTTTGGACACCGGCGAAACATCTGCCGCGAAGGCTGGTGCGGCGCTTACCAGCATGGCGACAGAAATGAACAAGGCTTTCAGTGCGTGATTTGGGCGCATGGTGGACTCGGGGTGGGCAACGGGTGGAAGCGTATAGACAGTGACTGGTCATGAACATAAGCCAATCCAACCACGCCAGTACAGCTGTCTTACCCATTCAAACCAGGTGCCGGAGGCCGGGCTCATCGAGTTCACGGCGTAAAATTCACGAAGCATTAACGCACCGGAATACGCATGCACGACACCCTTCCCTTGTTGCTCTCCACGGATTTTCCCGCCCCGCGCCGCAGTCAACTGACTACCTTGCAGGTCAACCTGGGCTACCGCTGCAACCAGACCTGTCTGCATTGCCACGTCAACGCCGGCCCGAACCGCACTGAGACGATGGACGATGCAAACGTGGAGCGCATCCCCCGCGTGCTGGCCGCGCGCGGCCTGGCAGCACTGGATCTCACCGGCGGCGCGCCGGAACTGCACCCGCGCTTCCGCTGGCTGGTGGCTGCGGCCCGCAACTTGGGGGTGAAGGTCATCGACCGCTGCAACCTCACCATCCTGTCCGAACCCGGCCAGGAAGACCTGGCTGAGTTTCTTGCCGCGCAGAGAGTCGAAGTGGTCGCCTCACTGCCCTGCTACCTGGAAGAAAACGTCGACGGCCAGCGTGGCAAGGGCGTGTATGAGCGCAGCATCGCCGGCCTCAAGCAGCTCAACGCCCTGGGTTACGGAAAACCAAGGGGTCAACCCGGCAGCGGTCTGGATCTGCATCTGGTCTACAACCCTGCCGGAGCCAGCCTGCCCCCGGCCCAGGCCGGGCTGGAGGCCGCCTACAAGCAAGAACTCGAAGCCCTCCACGGCATCGTCTTCAACCGGCTCTACACCATTGCCAACATGCCCATCCTGCGTTTCGGCAGCACCCTGGTTTCCCGGGGCCAGTTCGCCAACTACATGGCCTTGCTGAAAAGCAGCCACAGTCTCGACAACCTGGGCCAGGTGATGTGCCGGGAACTGGTCAGCGCGGATTGGCAAGGACGCCTCTACGACTGCGATTTCAACCAGATGCTGGACCTACCCATGCAGGGTGTAACGACCCTGTCCGACTTGCTGGAAATGGGTGTCGCCGACCAGCCCATCCGGGTCGCCGACCACTGCTACGGCTGCACAGCCGGTCAGGGCAGCAGTTGCGGCGGGGCGTTGGACGAGGCGGGATGCGGGACATGACTGCCCCCGAGGGGGTTCAAGAAGAACTTGGGGCAGCCCGGCGTTTTTCTTGCGACTCGTTGGCGGAAACCCCGCCGTTTCGACTGCAACCTGGTGGTAATCGGCGCCGGCGCCGCTGGCTTGGTCACCGCCTACATCGCCGCCGCCGTGAAGGCCAAGGTCACCTTGATCGAAGGCCACCGAATGGGCGGCGATTGTCTCAACACCGGCTGCGTGCCCTCCAAGACGCTGATCCGCGTCGCCCGCTTGCTGCGCGATCTTCGCCGCGCTGGCGAACTGGGCATCAGTGTCGCCTCGGCCCAGGTCGATTTCGCCGCCGTCATGGCACGGGTGCGAAGCGTGGTGCGACAGGTGGAACCGCATGATTCCGTCGCGCGCTACACCGGGCTGGGCGTCGAGGTGATCCAGGGCCAAGCGCGCATTACCTCGCCGTGGACGGTGAAAGTGAGCACCGAAGCTGGCCAGCAAACGCTGACCACCCGCGCCATCGTCATCGCCACCGGCGCGGCCCCGATCATTCCGGCCATCCCCGGCATCGAGTCGGTGCGCCATGCCACTTCGGACACGGTCTGGTCGCTGCGCGAAAAACCTGAACGCCTGCTGGTGCTAGGCGGCGGCCCCATCGGCTGTGAACTGGCCCAGGCCTTCGCCAGCCTGGGCAGCCAGGTCACCCTGGTGGCCCGATCCGGCATCCTGGGCAAGGAGGACGCCGACGCCGTTGCCCTGGTGGCAGCCGGCATGCGCGCCGATGGCGTGCGCCTGCTGACCGACACGGACACGTTGCGCTGCGAGGTCGTTGATGGCGAGCAACGGTTGATCGTGCGCCAAGCCGAGCTTGAAGAGGCGATTCCGTTCGACGTGCTGCTTTGCGCCACCGGCCGCAAAGCCCGCGTCACCGGTTTCGGCCTGGAGGAGCTGGGCATCACATTGACGAAGGCCGGCACCATCCAGGTCAACGATTGCCTGCAAACACGTTATCCCAACATCTACGCCTGCGGCGACGTCGCCGGGCCGTACCAATTCACCCACACCGCCGCGCATCAGGCCTGGTATGCGGCGGTTAATGCCCTGTTCGGCGGCCTCAAGAGTTTCAAAGCCGATTACCGGGTGATCCCCTGGGTCACCTTCACCAGTCCGGAAGTCGCGCGGGTGGGACTGTCTGAGGCGGAAGCTCAGGCCCAGGGCATCGCCCATGAAGTCACCCGTTTCGCTCTTGCTGACCTGGACCGCGCCATCACCGAAGGCGCCGCCCACGGCTACGTCAAGGTGCTCACTCCGCCCGGCAAGGACAGGATTCTCGGCGTCAGCATCGTCGGCGAGCACGCCGGCGAGATGCTGGCCGAATTCACCCTGGCGATGAAGCACAGCCTCGGGCTGAACAAGATTCTGAGCACCATCCACCCTTATCCGACCTGGAGCGAGGCGGCCAAATACGCCGCCGGGGAGTGGAAGCGCGCCCACGCGCCGAAGCGGGCGCTGGCCTGGTTGGAACGTTTCCATGCCTGGAGAAGGGGTTGAGGCTTTCCATCGTCGTGCCGGTGCTGAACGAAGCAGCGGGCATCGCCGCCGCGCTGGCTCCGCTGCAAGCACTGCGCGATGCCGGCCATGAAGTGATCGTCGTGGACGGTGGCAGCACAGACGCCACGCCGGCCCTGGCCGCGCCGCTGGCCGATCGGGTGATCGCCGCGCCGCGTGGCCGCGCCCGGCAGATGAACGCAGGGGCGGCCAACGCCAGCAGCGATGTTCTGTTGTTCCTGCACGCCGACACGCGCCTGCCGGACGACGCCCTGGCCGCCATCGAGGCGGCCATGCGTCGGTATGCCTGGGGCCGCTTCGATGTGCACATCGCGGGCCGTTCCCGCTGGCTGCCCGTGATCGCGACGCTGATGAACCTGCGCTCCCGCCGCACCGGCATCGCTACCGGCGACCAGGCCATCTTCGTCACCCGCGCCGCCTTCGATGCGGTGGACGGCTACCCGGATCAGCCGTTAATGGAAGACATTGAACTGTCGAAACGCTTGAAGCGACTCGGCCCACCGGCCTGCCTCGGGCAGCGCGTGACCACTTCCGGGCGGCGCTGGGAGACGCATGGTATCTGGCGCACCATCTTGCTCATGTTGCAGCTGCGCTTCGACTACTGGCGCGGCGTGCCGGCGGCGCGGCTGGTCACGCGCTATTACCGCGATGCCTGACGAGCTTCACCATGAGCAAAGTGGCTGGCAGCAAATGCCAAAACACATCAAAAATATCCAGCGGCCTGGTCAGTGCGCCTTCCGCCAGCATGCGCATTTTTTCAACCAGATGCGGTTCCGGCACGAAGGGGGCGCCCAACATGAAGACCGTCAGCACCAGCAGCAACGGAAGCGGGAATCTATCAATGAACTGCATGCGTAAGCCTTTTGTCGAGTGGTCGAGTGAACGGTGACGGGCAGGAATGTTCCGTCATTCGGTTCTGTGCCTCGGCGGCATTCCGATTTTCCCTGAAATCCATCCCATGAAACCTGTCCGCATCGTGATCTTCGCCAAGGCGCCTGTGCCGGGCCGGGGAAGACCCGGCTGATTCCCGCACTGGGCGTATCCGGCACGGGTTCGGCCTGGCCGAACCTGCTGATGGCCGGATTGATGGCCCTGCTGGCATTGACTGCCTCGGTGAGCATTGTCCGGCAGGCGCGCGTTGAGTTAGCATCCGCGCCATGCGCCGCCTGATTGCCCTGATCCTCCTGCTGATTGTTCCGCTCCAGTTCTCCTGGTCGGCGGCGATGGGCGTGCATGGGCATCTTGGTGGTGATACTCGCGCTGTCGGCGTACATGCCCATGAGCACGATCTTCACGCCAGCGCGGATTCGGAGCATGACCTCGCTTTGGCCGGTGATGCCGATGCCGGTCACAACGACGACGGCCATCATGTCAGCCATTGCCATCATGTGTTCTCCGTCGTCTTCATGGCATCCGGGCTGATGCCTGGCCAGAGCCAGCCCGGCACCGCCCCGGCGCATCCGGCGGCGCGTTTCACCTCTCACACCCCCCTCCCGCAAAATCCTCCGCCTCCAGCGCGCGCCTGACCGGCGCGCCTGTATGGTTGTGCACAGCTTGGGCTAACTGCCCAGCAGCACATATGTGGATACGTTAGCTTTTCAGTGCTTTCTGAATCCTGCGCACCCCTTGCGGGTGCACTAGCGCACGCCGGTGTTCTTCGCCCCCCTGTTTTTTCACGAGGAAGATCATGCGTATCGCGCACACCCTATTTGTACTTTCATTGCTCGCGCTGCCGGCGTGGGCGCAATCCACCCCACAAACAACCCTGAGCGAGGCCGAGGCGGTCCGTCTGGGCCTGGCCAGAAGCGATCTGGCCGAATTGGAGCAAGGCACGGTCCAGGCCGCCGAGGCCGACCTGCTGGCCGCCGGCCAGATACCTAACCCCACGCTAAGCTACAACCGGGATCGCCTCGGCGGCGCGTCGGACACGACGGAGCAGAGCTGGATACTGAGCCAGACCTTCGATCTTTCCGGCAAGCGGAAACTGCACCGGGAAGCCGCCGGACGCCGTATCGAGATCGCCACGGCTGGCAACGCTAGTCGCCGCAGCGAGCTTGCCGCCGAAATCCGGCGCGGTTTTTATGACGTCTTGTTCAAGCAAGAAGTTATCCGGGTGACCGAGACCTGGGCGCGTCAATTCGTCCGGGTAGAAGGCATGGTGGGCAAACTCGCCCGCGCCGGCGAAGCCTCCGGTTACGACCGGCGGCGCTTGGCGCGCGAGCGGCAGGCCGCCGAGGCCAGTCTGGCGGGTGGGCGCGCCGAGCTTGGCCGCGTCATGGAGCGTCTGGCTGCGCTTACCGGCGCGTCCCAGAATCCCATCGTTGCGGGTGAGTTATTGCCCGCAACCTTGCCCGCCATCGAGGCAACACTGATCCGCCTGGAGCAGCGCCCGGATCTGCTGGCGCTGTCCCGCCGCGCCGAGGCCGCCGTCCTGGATGGCCGCGCCGCGAAGCAGGCTGCGGCGATCCCCGATCTGACGGTCGGCATCGGCCCCAGGTGGATTGACAACGGCAGCAGCCGGGACAACGGCTTCGCCCTTTCGTTGTCGATTCCCTTGCCGGTGTTCGACCGTCAGCAGGCCGGGCGGCAACGCGCTGCGGCCGAGGCCCAGCAGGCCCGCGCCGAGTACCGTCTGGCGCGGACCCGCGCCGAAGGCGAACTGCGCGGCCTAAGCCGCCAGGCCGAGGCGTTGCGCACGGCGGCGCTCGACTATCGCAGCCGCGCACTGGCGGCTTCCCCGGAGTTGCTGCGTATCGCCGAGGCGGCTTATCGCGGCGGCGAATCCAGTTTGCTGGAGCTGCTGGATGCCTACCGGGGCGCGCTGGAAAGCGAAACCGCCGCGCTCGAACTGGAGAAACGGGCGCGTGAAGCCCGCATCGAATATGACTTGTTGACTGGGAGCGCCGAATGAAAACCTTATCCAAAATCCTGCTGATCGCCCTGATGGGGCTTTCCTGCGTCACCGTTCAGGCGGCTCCTGTGTCTGCCCCTGTGCCTGCTCCAGCCAAATTCGCCGTCCCTATCGCCCAGATAAAGGCAATGGGCATACAGACCGCGCCGCTACAAAGCCAGATTGGCAAGGTCAAGGCGACTTACCCCGCGCAGGTGGTCGTTCCGGCCGGCGCGGAAGAGATCGTCAGCTCGCCCGTGGCCGGCCTGGTGGACCGCTTGCTGGTGCAGCAAAATCAGAGCGTGCGGCCCGGCGCGCCGCTGTTGCATATCGTCAGCCCGGAACTGGGCCAGTTGCAGTTGCAGTTGCTGCAAACCGGGGCGCGCGCCACGCTGGCGCGGCAAACCGCCCAGCGCGAGCAGAAGCTGTTCGAGGATGAAGTCATCCCGCAGCGCCGGGTCCAGGAGGCCCAGGCGGCCTTGAAGGAGGCCGAAGCTGCATGGAACCAGGCCAAGGCCGCGCTGCGTCTGGGCGGCATGTCGGCGACAACGATAGCGCGCATTGCGGTTAGCGGCATCCCGCAGGACGGCATCACGCTGACCGCGGCGCGGGGGGGCGTCGTCACCGAAATGATGGTCAAGCCCGGCCAACGGGTCGATGCCGCGACCGCGCTGCTGCATCTCGATAAAACCGACACCCTGGGTTTGGACATCCAGGTTCCGGTCGCCGAAAGTGCGAATTTGGCAACAAACTGGCCAGCAGGAACGAAGGTCGAAGTGCCGGATCGGGGAATCACCGCACGCATCACCAGCGCCAGTTCGATGGTCACGGCAGGCAGTCAGACGGTGGTGCTGCGCGCGATGGTCGAGAAGAAGACGGCGCAACTGCGTCCTGGCGAGTTTGTAACCGTCGCGCTACCCCTGGGCGGCGCCAAGGATGCCTGGGATGTGCCCTTGGCCGCCGTCGCCCATGATGGCAAGCAAGCCTACGTCTTTATTCGAACGTCGGACGGGTTCGAAGCCCGGCCCGTACAGGCCACGGCCAGCGCCGGCCAGCGCGTGCGTGTGCAGGGTGCGCTGAAAGCTGGCGAGCAGGTCGCGATCAGCGGCGTGGTCGCGCTCAAGGGCGCCTGGCTCAAAAGCAAGGGAGACCAGTGATGCTTGCCCGGCTCATTCAATTCTCCCTGTCCCAACGCCTGTTCATCTTGCTAGCTTCGCTGCTCGTCGGCGGCGCCGGCGTGCTTGCCTACCGGGGGTTGCCGATCGACGCTTTTCCCGATGTGGCCAGCACCCAGGTGTCGAAAGCCGGATCGCGGTGCCGATCGAAGTGGAAATGCTCGGCATTCCGAAGACCAAAATCCTGCGCTCGGTTACCAAGTACGGCCTGGTCGACGTCACCATCGAATTTGAAGACGGTGTCGATATTTATTGGGCGCGCCAGCAGGTCAGCGAACGCCTCGGCGGGCTGACGGACAGTCTGCCGGAAGGCATCTCCGGCGGCATGGCGCCGATCACGACGCCGTTGGGTGAGGTGTACATGTTCACCGTCGAGGCTGATGCAATGTCTCTCGCCGAGCGGCGCAGCCTGCTCGACTGGGTCATCCGGCCGGTGCTGCGCACCGTGCCGGGCGTCGCCGATGTGAATGCGCTGGGGGGCGTCGTGCGCGCCTTCGAGGTGGTGCCCGACGCGCAAAAAATGGCGGCCAGCGGCGTCACGGTGTCGCAACTCAAGGAGGCGATACACGCCAACAACCGCAACGACGGCGCGGGACGGCTGAGCGAAGGCGATGAAGTGCTGCTGGTGCGCAGCGAGGGCAGCATTACCAGCCTGGCCGACCTGCGCGAGGTGGTTGTCACAACGAAAGACGATGCCCCGGTGCGTATCGGCGATCTGGCCGAGGTGCGCATTGGCACCGTCACGCGCTATGGCGTCGTCACCAAAAGCGGCCAGGGCGAGGCGGTGCAAGGCCTGGTGCTGGGCTTGGCCGGGGCCAATGCGCAAGCGGTGGTCGAAGGCGTGAAGAAGAAGCTGGACGAGCTGCGCCCGACGCTGCCGAAAGGCGTGCGCATCGAGACGTTCTACGACCGCGCCTCGCTGGTCAGCAAGGCGGTCAACACGGTGTCCACCGCGCTGCTGGAAGCGACCCTCATCGTCATCGTGTTGTTGGGCGTCTTCCTCGGCAATCTCCGCGCGGCGTTGACCGTGGCCCTGGTGCTGCCGCTGGCGGCGCTGATCACCTTCATCCTGATGCGCGGCTTTGGTATGTCGGCCAACCTGATGAGTCTGGGCGGGCCAACCTGATGAGTCTGGGCGGCCTGGCCATCGCCATCGGCATGCTGGTCGATGCCGCCGTCGTGGTGGTGGAAAACATCGTGCAGCACCTCGCGCATGATGCCACGGCGGGCAAGTTGCCCCGGCTGCACATGATCTATCGCGCGGCGCGCGAGGTGGCGGTGCCGGTGACCTCGGGCGTGCTGATCATCATCACGGTGTTCCTGCCGCTACTGACGCTTCAGGGGCTCGAAGGCAAGTTTTTCGTGCCGGTCGCGCTCACCATCGTGTTCGCGCTGGTCGCCTCGCTGCTGCTGTCGCTGACCGTCATTCCGGTGCTGGCGTCGTATCTGTTGAAAGACGTGAAGCACGAAGACCCCTGGTTGCTGCGCAAGATCACCGCCCTGTACGAGCCGACGCTGGCATGGGCCTTGCGCCGACAGGGTGTGGTTGCGGCCATCGCGGTGGTCATGCTGGTGTTGGCTGGCGTGGTCTACACCCAGGTGGGCAAGACCTTCATGCCGACGATGGACGAGGGCAGTTTGATCGTCGGC
>NCGJ01000017.1 GCA_002281555.1 Hydrogenophilales bacterium 28-61-23 | reverse complement strand
GAGGCCGACGTGCTGTCCATGTTTGGTTGTGCCTAGCGACTGCCCCACTTGGTTACCTGCCGTTGATCCGCCGAGGTAGTGAATGTCGACAACGGGTCGGATCCGGCTGTAGCCTGAAGGGCCAAGCGGTCATTGACCGCCATCAGCGGGTGAGCGGCGGGTAACCAGCGCATTGCCGCCCGACACAGACCGCAGGCTTACGGTCGGCTGTGGCCGATTTCTGCCCGCCGTGAAGCAAGGATGAAGGTCTCCTCTCCGTTCGTCTCCTGCCACATGGCGGGCGCGCCTTCGAGCCCCGCGCTACGCCTTCATCTGGACCGTGACCGGTTTCACCTTCCAGATCTCGCGGCAATATTCCTCTATGGTTCGGTCTGACGAGAACTTGCCCATGCGAGCGACGTTGATGATGGACATGCGGGTCCAGACGCGTTCGTCGGCGTAGGCGCGGCTGACCGCTTCCTGGCAGGCGATGTAGCTGCTGTAGTCGGCGAACAACAGGTAGTCGTCGCGGCTCATCAGGTGGTCGATGATCGGCCGGAACAGGCTGCCATCGCCGTGCGAGAACAGGCCGCTGCCGATCAGGTCGATGACCGCGCGGAGTTCTTCCTGAGCCTGATAAATCTCCCACGGACGATAGCTTTCGGCTTGGACGCGTTCGACCTCCGGCGCGGTGAGGCCGAACAGGAAGAAGTTTTCGGCGCCAACTTCCTCGCGAATTTCGACGTTGGCGCCGTCCAGCGTGCCGATGGTGAGCGCGCCGTTCATCGAGAACTTCATGTTGCCGGTGCCGGAGGCTTCCTTGCCGGCGGTGGAGATCTGTTCCGACAGGTTGGCGGCCGGGTAGACGTGGTGGGCCACCTTGACGTTGAAATTGGGGATGAACACCACCTTGAGACGCCCGGCGACATCGTGGTCGCGGTTGACCACATCGGCCACCGCGTTGATCAGTTTGATGATCAGCTTGGCCATGTGATAACCGGGCGCGGCCTTGCCGCCGAAGATGAATGTGCGCGCCTGGAGGTCGATGCCGGGGTTGCGTTTGATACGGTTGTATAGCGTAACGATGTGCAGCAGGTTGAGCAGTTGGCGCTTGTATTCGTGGATGCGCTTGACCTGCACGTCGAACAGGCTGGCCGGGTCGAGCTGGATGCCGAGCCGGGCCTCGACGAAGCGCGCCAGATTGTTCTTGCGTTCGAGCTTGACCGCGCGCCAGCGCGCCTGGAAGGCGGCATCGTCGGCGTGGCGTTCGATTTCGCGCAGGCGGTAGAGGTCCTTGCCCCAGCCCTCACCCAAGGTCTCGGTGAGCAACTCGGTCAGGCCCGGGTTGGACACCATGATGAAGCGGCGCGGCGTGACGCCATTGGTCTTGTTCTGGAATTTTTCCGGCCAGACGTCGTGAAAGTCCTTCAGCACCGTATCGCCGAGCAGTTGCGTATGCAGGGCCGCGACGCCGTTGATGGCATGGCTGCCGACGCAGGCCAGGTTGGCCATGCGCACATAGCGCGGGCCGGCCTCGTCGATGATCGACAGGCGCGCGACGCGATCCTGATCGAACGGATAGCGCAGCCGCATGTCGTCCATGAAGCGGCTGTTGATCGCGTAGATGATTTCCAGATGGCGCGGCAGCACGCTTTGAAACAAGGGCAGCGGCCATTTTTCCAGCGCCTCGGGCAGCAGCGTGTGGTTGGTGTAGGCGAAGGTTTTGCGGGTGACCGCCCAGGCCGCGTCCCACTCCATCAGTTGAACATCGACCAGCAGGCGCATCAGTTCGGCGACGGCGATGGTCGGGTGGGTATCGTTGAGCTGGGCGGCATATTTTTCGTGGAAATGCTCCAGAGGCTGGCCGGTGGTGATGAAGATGCGCAGCATGTCCTGCAACGAACAGGAGACGAAGAAATACTGCTGCAACAGGCGCAGGCGTTTGCCCATGTCGGCTTCGTCGTTCGGGTAAAGCACCTTGGAGATGGTTTCGGAGCGCACCTGGCGCATCACCGCGCCGACATAGTCGCCCTGATTGAAGGCCTGGAAGTCGAACGATTCGGCCGCCTCCGCCCCCCACAGGCGCAGCAGATTCACTGTATTGACGCCATAGCCGAGGATGGGCGTGTCGTGCGCGACGCCCCGGAAGACCTCGTTGGGCAGCCAGCGCACGCGCGTCTGACCATGCGCATCGGCGTACTGCTCGGTGTGGCCGCCGATGCCGACCTCATAAACGATGTTCGGCCGGCGCACTTCCCACGGGTTGCCATAGTGCAGCCAGGTGTCGGTGGTTTCGACCTGCCAGCCGTCGCGGATTTGCTGATCGAAGATGCCGTATTCGTAACGGATGCCGTAGCTCATGGCCGGTATTTGCAGCGTCGCCAGCGAATCCATGAAGCAGGCGGCCAGGCGGCCCAGGCCGCCGTTGCCCAGACCCGGCTCTTCTTCATGCTCGATGATGGTTTCCAGATCGAGGTCGAGTTGCGCCAGCGCCTGGCGCACGTTTTCGGTGATGCCGAGGTTGAGCAGATTGTTGGCCAGATGCGGTCCGGGCAGGTATTCGGCGGATAAATAACAGACTGTGCGGCAGTTCGATTTTGCGTAGGTCTGCACCGAATTGACCCAGCGATGCAGCAAGCGGTCGCGCAGCGTGTGGGCGAGGGCCTGGTAGTGGTCGTTGGGCGTGGCCACTTCGAGAAAGCGGCCCTGGGTATAGAACAGGTGGTCGAGGAAGGCCCGTTTCAGGGCTTCGACCGAATCGCCGGTGCGGATGTTTTCGGGAATCTGAGCTTCTGTTGCATCAACATGCGCCTTGGGCATTTACCGATCTCCTGTGATTGTTCCGGTCAGCGCGGCGCGCGGCCGGCGGTCGGCATCATAAAGTGCTTTATGGCCGAGCCGCTGCATGATTTCCCAGCCCTCCCCGAGTAGCGGAAGAACCTTCGGCATCGCAAGCCCGAATTCGGCTATCGCCGCTTGCGTCCATGAAACAAGCGCGTAAACCCCGAACTTGTGCTAAATCGTAAACATGTATGTTGCGATCCAGGGTGACTCGAAATGGAAATAACCGATAACTCGGCCACGGCTGCGGCACTGTTCGGCGGCGCGTCGAACAAGGCGGCACAGTTGGGCAATCTGGCGCTGCGTGAACTGGATAAAGGTTTGGGCCAGTTCACCGGCAAGCGCTATGAATTGGCGATCACCAGTTTCAATCGGGCGATCCGGCTGGCGCCCGGCACCGATACCGCGATCAATGCCTACGACTACATGGCGCGCGCGCAGCTCACTCAGGGCGATGCTGAGGCGGCCATCCAGTCCTATCAGGCGGCGTTGAAGATCGATCCCAAGCGCGACGATCTGCACACGCAACTGGGCAATATCTACACCACGGACCAGCGTTACAGCGAGGCCGTGGCCGAATATGAGCTCGCCGTCAAAAACAACCCCAGCGCCGCCAACCGTTATTCACTCGGGCAGGGCTATATGGCGGCGGGCCGGCTGGACGAAGCCAAGGCGCAGTTCGAAATGGTGCGCCAGTTGTCGCCAAAAGAAGAATTCGGCGATTTTGGCCTGGGCCAGGTTTACGCCAAGCAAGAACGCTACGACTTCGCCATCGAGTCGTTCAAGTCTGCGATCGCGATCAAGAGCGACTACTGGAACGCCTATTCGGAAATGGGTTATGCCTTGGCCGATAGCGGCGATACCAGCCAGGCGCAGGAAATTGCCGATAGCCTGCTCGCCAACGACGCGACCCTGGCCAGCGATCTGAACCAGTACATCTACGAAAAAGAGAATCCCAAAATGCTGGCGGTTTACGCCAACGATCTGTATGCCATGTTCCCGTCCACGCTGGGGCCGGGCACGCTGGTTTCCGGCATGAATGTGTATCTTCAAACCGCCAGCAGCGAAAAAACCTTCGCGCTGGTCTTTCAGTTCAGCAAACAGATGGATGCCGCCTCGGTCGAGAATGTCTTCAACTGGAAAATCGAACGCGCCAGCGGCACGGCGCGAGGCGACGGCTACAACCTGGACATGATGTTGCCGGCGACCGAGGTTGCCTTGCCATCGACGCCGTTGGCGGTCTATTACGACCGGCAAAACCTGACGGCTTCGGTGTTGTTCAACGTGAAGCAGAACGATAGCGTGACCGGCACCATCGACCCGTCGCACATCAATTTTTCATTCAGCGGCAAGGATGTGGTCGGCCTGGCGATGGACAAATCCGCCGACACCTACAGCGGGTTCTCCCAGTTTGCCTGAATTCGACTCCAAGCCCGGGCGCATCCTGCGGCACATTTTTCACTCTCCTTACCGTTATCCGAACCCTTGTCAGCTGTGACCGACGCCTCGTTGGCCGTACCGATTACGCCGCAATTGAAAGTATCCGATCCGGGCTTGGCGGACCCGCTCGCCACGCCGCTTTCCGCCCTGTCGCGGCGCGCGCCGGTGTCCTGTTCGCAAGACCGGCCGGTGCGCGAAGCACTGGAATTGATGCGCCAGGGCAACGTCGGCTCCATCCTGCTGACCGACCAGACCGACGCCCCGGTTGGCATGTTCACCCTGAAGGATTTGCGCGACCGGGTCGCGCTGAGCGGCTGCGATATCGACCAGCCGATGCGCCAGGTGATGACGCCCAAGCCGTTTGCCCTGCCCGACACCGCTCTGGCTTTCGAGGCCGCGCTGGCCATGGCGCGGCTTTCCATCCATCACGTCGTGGTCACGCATGCCGGCCGGGTTGCCGGGGTGATCTCGGAAAAAGACCTGTTTGCCCTGCAACAAGTCGGGGTTTCCCGCATCGCCGGCGCCCTGCGCGTGGCGCCGGACCTCGCCAGCCTGCAACACGCGGCGGAAGATATCCATCGCCTGGCGCGCAACCTGATGGCGCAGGGCGTCGGCGCGGAACGACTGACCCGGCTGATCTCGCAACTCAACGACCAGCTCACCCAGCGCATCCTGCATCTGACCTTCGCCGAGAGCGGCCTGGACGGCGTGGCCTGGTGCTGGCTGGCACTGGGCTCGGAAGGCCGCTTCGAACAGACCCTGCATACCGATCAGGACAACGGCCTGATTTTCAGCGTACCGGACGGCGACTCCGCCGAGCGCCTGCGCGCGCCCATGCTGGCCGCCGCCCGGCGCGCCAACGAGTGGCTGGACGCCTGCGGCTTTCCGCTGTGCAAAGGCGAAATCATGGCCAGCAATCCCAACTGGTGTTTGTCGCTGGAGGAATGGCGGCACACCTTCGGCGACTGGATATCCCGGGGTGACGCGCCGGTGTTGCTCAACGCCAGCATCTTCTTCGATTTCCGCGCCCTGGCCGGCGACGCCAGCCTGTCCGAGGCGCTGCGCGCCTGGCTCAACGCGCGCATCAAGGAAAAGCGCCTGTTCCTCAAGTTGATGGTGCAGAACGCGCTGGGCAACCGCGCACCGGTCGGGTTGGTGCGCGATTTCATCGTCGACGGCGAGGGCGACGAGGCCCATACCATCGACCTGAAAATCCATGGCGCCACGCTGTTCGTCGACGCCGCGCGCATCTTCGCGCTCTCCGCCGGCCTGTCCGAGACCGGCACGGTGGCGCGTCTGCGCGGCGCGGGCGAGATATGGAAGCTGAACAGCCAGGAGGTCGAAGCCTGGGTGGAAAGCTTCCTGTTCATCCAGCAATTGCGCCTGCAACTGCACCAATCGCAACTGGAACAAGGCCACGCCCTGGGCAACCGTTTCGACCCGGAACATCTCACCAACGTCGAACACCAGGCGCTCAAGGAAGCTTTCCGCCAGGCAAGAAAACTGCAAGGACGGCTGGAGAGTTTCTTCCAGTTCTGAATGCCCGGACAGACTGATTTCCCGCCTTCCGATACACTGTACGAGCGCCGCGTACGCCACGCGGCACAGCCTTTACCGACGTCCGCGCTTAGCGGACATTTTTCATATCCTTCGAGGAGTCATGCTCATGGCAAAAGCTGAAATAAACTGGGCGGCGATCGATGCCGACCCGCGCTTCCAGGCGCTACACAAGAAAAAACTGACCTTCCTGTGGAGCTTGATGATCATCTCGGTGGTGTATTACTTCCTGCTTCCCATCGGCGCGGCCTATTACCAGGATCTGTTCAAGATCAAAGTCTGGGGCCCGGTCAACGTCGGCATCCTGTTCGCGCTGTCCGAGTTCATCGTCGCCTGGACCATCGCCGGCATCTATGCCCAACGCGCCAACAAGCAGTTCGACGCCATGGCTGCGGAAATCATCAAAGACGCCCACAACATCAAATAAGGACGAGACCATGAACCTGAAACTGATAGGCGGCGCAGCCGCCGCCGCGCTGCTGGCGGCCGTAAGCACCCTGGCCTTCGCCGGCGCCGGCGCGGTAGCCGACGAATACAAGTGGATGACCTTCGCCGTGTTCGGCCTGATCATCGCCATCACCATGTACGTCACGTACTGGGCCGCCCGACAAACCCACTCCACCTCCGAGTTCTACGCCGCCGGCCGTTCCGTCACCGGCATCCAGAACGGTTGGGCGATCGCAGGCGACTACCTGTCCGCCGCGTCCTTCCTCGGCATCGCTGGTTTGATCTCGCTCTATGGCTATGACGGCTTCATGTACTCGGTCGGCTGGCTGGTCGCCTACATCACCGTGTTGCTGGTGATCGCCGAACCGTGCCGCAACATCGGCAAGTACACGCTGGGCGACATCCTCGCCTTCCGCAACCATCCCAAGGCATCCAAGACCGTCGCGGCGCTGTCGACCATCACCGTGTCCACCTTCTACCTGACCGCGCAGATGGTCGGCGGCGGCGTGCTGATCAAGACCCTGATCGGCATCGATTACCACATCTCGGTGATCGGCGTCGGCGTGCTGATGCTGGCCTACGTGGTGTTCGGCGGCATGAAGGCCACCACCTGGGTGCAGATCATCAAGGCTGTGCTGCTGGTGACCGCGTCCATCCTGCTGGTGCTGATCACCTGGGGCCAATACGGTTTCAGCCTGCCCGGCTTCCTCACCGCCGTGATCGGCGATCCCAAGGTGCAGGCGCAAGTCGCCAAGCTGGTCGGCGATGCCGCCACCACGATGACGCCGGAAGAACTCGGCCAGCGCTTCCTGGAGCCGGGTCTGTTCCTGAAGAACCCGATCGACCAGATCTCCCTGGGCATGGCTCTGGTGCTGGGCACCGCCGGCATGCCGCACATCCTGATGCGCTTCTTCACTGTGCCGACGGCGCAGGCCGCGCGCACTTCCGTGCTGTGGGCGATGGGCATCATCGGCGGCTTCTACGTGCTGACCCTGTTCCTGGGCATGGGCGCCGCCATCAACGTCGGCGCCGGCCCGATCAGCGCGCTCGACAAGGGCGGCAACATGGCGGCCCCGATGCTGGCGCAGTTCGCCGGCGGCGGCGCCGATTCCGTGCTCGGCAACCTGTTCCTCGCCTTCGTCGCGGCCGTGGCCTTCGCCACCATCGTCGCGGTGGTGGCCGGCCTGGTGCTGGCGGCGGCTTCCGCGATGGCGCACGACATCTACGTCGGCGTCATCAAGGGTGACCGCGCCTCGCCCCAGGAACAGGTCATGGCGGCGCGCGTATCGTCGGTCATCGTCGGCATCATGGCCATCTACGTCGGCATCGCCGCCGAAGGCCAGAACGTCGCCCACCTGGTCGCCCTGGCCTTCGCCGTGGCGGCGTCCTCCAACCTGCCCGCCGTGTTCCTGACCCTGTACTGGAAACCCGCCAACACCTACGGCATCGTCGCCGGCATGCTGGTCGGCGCCATCGCCGCCATCGGTCTGGTGATGATCTCCCCGAACATGACCTATCCCAAGGCCGTGCTCAAGGATGCCGACAAGGTGCTGAACGGCGAACCCATGCAGCCCGCCAAGGAGGCCGTGCCGGCCAAGGAAGCGTCCAGCTTCATGTGCGAGCTGTTCGCCATGGAAGGTTGCGTGGCTTCCGCCCCGGCCAAGGCCGCCGCCGCCGAGAAACCGGCCAAGCCGGGCGCGGCCGACAAGCTGGTTGCGCTGAACGCGAAACTGGCGACTTTGACCGACGCGAAGGACATCGAGAAGGTCAAAAAGGACATCGCGGCGACCGAGAAGGCCAAGAAGAAGGCCGAAGACGACATGCAGAAGTTCGCCGGCCAGACCACCAGCATGATGGGTCTGGAGAAGCCGTACTTCCTGTTGAAGAACCCCGGTCTGATCTCCATCCCGCTCGGCTTCCTGGTCGTCATCCTCGGTTCGCTGCTGTTCCGCGACAAGCGTTCCGAAGAAATGTGGGACGAACTCTACGTGCGCCAAAACACCGGCATCAACGCGGAAGGCGCCACCGCGCACTAAGCCGGGATCAACCCGCCCCGCCTGCCGCAACCAGCGGCGGGCAGCCAAATCCCCGGTCAGACCGGGGATTTGTCATTTCAGGTTCAGACTTTGAAAAGTGAAGCGATCCTAGTTGTATTAGGGTTTCATAATACGGGCAGGCATTCATAAATAACTCAGTTGAAACGGCGGGAACTTAGTGAATCAGACCCACTCGACACACGCAAAAACCAGCGCACTGGCGCTCGGCGCGCTCGGCGTTGTTTTCGGCGACATCGGCACCAGCCCGCTTTACACTCTGAAAGAGGTTTTCGGTGGACATCACTTGGCGCTCTCGCAGGCCAATGTGCTTGGCATTCTTTCACTGATCTTCTGGGAATTAATTCTGGTTGTTTCAGTGAAATATGTCGGCATCATGATGCGGGCCGATAACAAGGGCGAAGGCGGCATCCTCGCCCTGCTGGCACTGGCACAGTCTCAGGCGCCACTGCAGTCGCGCATCCGCTGGGTGCTGATGGCGCTGGGCTTTCTCGGCGCCTCGTTTTTCTTTGGCGACAGTCTGATTACCCCGGCGATTTCCGTGCTCTCCGCCATCGAGGGCCTGGAAATGGGCGCGCCGGCCTTGCATCCGTTCATCGTGCCGCTCGCGCTCGGCATCCTGCTCGGGTTGTTCGCCATACAGCGCCACGGCACCACCGCCATCGGTCGGCTGTTCGGCCCGGTCATGCTGGTCTGGTTTGGCGTTCTGGGCCTGCTCGGGACGCTCAGCATCCTGCAGCATCCGCAAGTGCTCGCCGCGCTTCTGCCCATCCATGCCTGGAACTTCTTCAGCGCGCATGGCACGGCCAGCTTCCTCATTCTTGGCGCGGTCGTGCTGGCGATCACCGGCGCGGAAGCGCTGTATGCAGACATGGGCCATTTCGGCCGCTGGCCGATTCAGTTGGTGTGGTTCGGCTTTGTCCTGCCGGCGCTGGTGCTCAATTACTTCGGCCAGGGCGCCCTGCTGCTCGCTCATCCCGAGGCGGTGCGCAACCCGTTTTTCCTGCTCGCGCCGGCATGGGCGCTGTATCCCATGGTCGGCTTGGCCACCGCCGCCACCGTAATCGCCTCGCAGGCGGTCATCTCGGGCGCGTTTTCGGTCACCCGCCAGGTCATCCAGATGGGCTATGCGCCGCGCCTGACCATCCGCCACACCTCGGCGAGCGAGGAAGGCCAGATCTACATCCCGTTCGTGAACTGGACTTTGGCGCTCGGTATCGCGCTGCTGGTATTGGGCTTCCAGAATTCGGGCAACCTGGCCGGCGCCTACGGCATCGCGGTCACCGGCACCTTCGCCATCAGCACCTTCTTGATGTTTGTGGTGATGCGCGTGCGCTGGGATCTAGGCTTGGTTCCGACCTTGGCCGGCATGCTGGTTTTCCTGACCATCGACCTGGCTTTTTTCGGCGCCAATGCGATCAAGATTCCAGACGGCGGCTGGTTCCCCCTGGTCGCGGCTCTGATGATATTCACCGTGCTGGTGACCTGGAAGCGCGGCCGTGAAATCGTGTTGAAACGTCTGCGCGAAACCGCCTTGCCGCTGGCGCCCTTCGTCGCCAGTCTGCTCGAGCATCCACCGCTGCGCGTGCCGGGCACCGCCGTGTTCATGACCGCCGACGCCAAGGGCGTGCCCTCCGCCCTGCTGCATAACCTCAAGCACAACAAGGTGCTGCATGAGCGCGTGGTGATCCTGAACATCCGCTATGCCGATGTGCCCTATGTGCTCGCGGAAGACCGGCTGAAGATGGAAAAACTGGCCGAGGGCTTCTATCACGTCATCGTCCGCTATGGCTTCATGGACGATATCGATGTGCCCAAGGCCATGTCCGAGTGCCCCTGCGGCATGCACTTCGACCTGATGGAAACGACTTTTTTCTTCAGTCGGGAAAACCTGATTCCCACCCGTGGCGAGGGCATGATGGCCTGGCGCGAGCAACTTTTCGTCACCATGTCGCGCAATGCGGCCAGCCCGATGACTTTTTTCAAGATCCCCGTCAACCGCGTCGTCGAACTCGGCACCCAGCTCGAGATATGAGCACGTTGCGCGACGCGTTGCCCAGACGGATGAAGGCCGTTGTTCTTTTGCCCAGCCATCAATAGCGGGCCGGCTTGCGGCATCATTGCGCTCTGGCACAACGATGGCGCGACCGACTGGCTATGAACTGGCTAACCCGTTTTTTCCGCACCGGCCCCAAGCTCGACCCCGCGGTGGCACAACACCGGGACGGCTGGATAGGCAGCGCCTGCGGCGATCTCGGTAGTCCATTCGCCGAGTCTCGTTACGTGGTGGTGGATGTGGAAACCACCGGTCTCGATCTGGTCAACGACCGTCTCATCGCCATCGGCGCATGCGTGGTCGAACACGGCCGTGTCGCCCTGGCCGAAAGCTTCGAAATCGTGCTGCGCCAGAACCAGGCCAGCAGCAAGGACAACATCCTGATTCATGGCATTGCCGGCGAAGCGCAACGCGAGGGCAGCGAGCCGGCCGACGCGCTGCTCGCCTTTCTGGACTTTCTCGGCAAATCGCCCCTGGTGGCGTTTCACGTCACCTTCGACCAGACCATGATCAAGCGGGCGATGCGGGACTATCTCGGCTTCGAATTCAAGCATCCCTGGCTCGATCTGGCCTATGTGATGCCGGGCTTGCTGCCTGAATATGCGCGCCGTTACCAGGCCCTGGACGATTGGTCCGGACATTTCAAAATCGACAACTTCGCCCGCCACAGCGCGCTGGCCGATGCGCTCGCCACCGCGCAACTGTTCTTGTGCGCACTGCCGTTGGCGCAATCCAAACACTCGACCAGCTATCGCAATCTGCAAGACCTCGAGAAGGCGCAGCGCTGGGTCAGTTGGTCGGGCTGAGTGTTTTTATTGGGGAAGCGTTATGCAACCGACCGAAAAGCGGCGTGATGACTGGCGCGGCAACGCGCGTCACAGCCATGCCCGGCAGCAAGCTAAACTCGCGCCATTCCAACACTGGCACCGGCTCGATGCGGCTTGATTCGCTGATGGTTTCGATCCTGCGCGCCCAGGCTCTGGCACGGGCGCCATGCTGACGCCGCATCCACGCGCCTGGTTTTCCAAGCGCTTCGCCGCCCAGTTCGCGGTCAGCTGGAAAGTGCTCATCGCCTACGCCATCGCCAGCCTGTTGCTGGACGCGCTGAGCAATCCGCAAACCGTGCTGCCGCTGGCGCTGGCATCGTGGACGCCGCCACCGGGCCTGACGCTGGCTTTTTTGCTGCTGTACGGCCTGCATTACGCGCCTTTGCTGATCGGCGTGATGTTCCTGATCGGCCTGCCGATGTATGGCATACCGAGAGACGGGCTCGCGGCGCTCTGGGGCGCCGGGCTGTTGATGCTGGGCTTGTGGGCGCTGGCCATCTGGCTGTTGCGCGGTCTGCGCATCGATCCGCGCCTGAGCAATCAGCGCGACCTGACCTGGTTTCTATTCATCGCCGTCCTCGCGGCCTGGCTGGATGCCAGCGTGCATGTGTTTTCGCGCAGTCCCGAAGCCGCGCCCGATGCCTGGGCCTGGATGGCGGATCTGGTCAATTTCTGGGTCGGCGCGTTGATCCGTCTGCTGGTCATCACCCCGCTGGTGCTGGTGCATGCCGATACCGATTGGCGCGGCTGGCGCGAGTGGCGCATCTGGGATTGGCGCATAACGCGCGAACTGGTGTTGCAGGGCGCGGCGGTTGCGTTCGCGCTGTGGCTGATCTTCGGCTTCAGATACACCGACGAATTCAAATTCTTCTACCTGTTGTTCCTGCCGATGATCTGGATCGCCATGCGCCACGGCATACACGGCGCCACCATCGCGCTGGCGGCCAGCCACGTCGGCATCAACATGATCCTGGAATGGCGCGGCTCGCATGCCATCACCGTGGTCGAATTCCAGATGCTGATGCTGGGCCTGGCGGTGACCATGTTGTCGCTCGGCATGACCGTCACGGTACGGCGCGCCACCGAAGAACGCCTGCATCAACGCGAAGCCGAGCTGAACCAGGCCATGCGGCTGGCCGCGGCCGGAGAAATGGCGCAAGCCATCGCGCACGAACTCAATCAGCCGCTGTCCGCCGTCGCCAACTACGCCCGCGCCAGCCGATCCATGCTCGACGACCCGGCCCGGCACGGCGCATTGCTGGCCGACACGCTGGAAAAAATCGACCGCGAAGCCAATCGCGCCGGCCAGGTCATGCGCCGCCTGCGCGAGTTTTTCCGTGGCGGCGGCCTGCGCTGCGAAACCTTCACGCTGGCCGCGCTGATCGACGAGAGCCTGTCCTATGTCCGCCGCCGGGCGGAACGGCAAAACATCGCGTTCAAACTGGCGCTGGATGAAACCCTGCCCAGCGTCCATGCCGACCGCGTGCAAATGGGCACGGTGCTGCACAATCTGCTGGCCAATGCCATCGACGCCTTGTCTACCGGCGGCGGCGATCCGCGCGAAATCGAAATCGGCGCGCAACGCCAGGGCGACGACCTGATCCGGGTCTGCGTAACGGATAACGGCGCCGGCGTCGGCGCCGAAATGGAAGGCCGATTGTTCGAATCCTTCGCCACCAGCAAGGCCGAAGGCATGGGCCTGGGCCTGGCGATCAGCCGCACGCTGGTGCAGGCGCACGGCGGCGAACTCTGGCTGGCCAACACCCGCCCGGCGCAATTCTGTTTCACCCTGCCCAGCGCGGGAACAAGCCTAGGCCGAACGCATGACTGAAGCGCTGGTCACCATCGTCGACGACGACGAAGCCGTGCGCGACTCGCTCGCGTTACTACTGAATTTTCGCGGCTACCGCACCCAGGCCTACGCCAGCGCCGAAGCCTGCCTGCACGCCTGGCGAGCCGACTGGCGCGGCTGCCTGCTGCTCGATTTGCGCATGGGCGGCATGGATGGCCTGGCCTTGCAACAGGCCTTGATCCAGCGCGGCAGCACGCTGCCCATCGTCTTCCTCACCGGCCATGGCGATCTCGCCCACGCGCGCGCCGCGCTGAAAAGTGGCGCGGTCGACTTTCTCGAAAAACCCTATGAAGAAGCCGATTTGCTGAAAGCGGTCAGCGAAGCGCTGGAGCGCGACACGCGCGAATATGCCGTGCAGGCCCACGTCGCCGAAATCGCCGCGCACATCGAGCGCCTGTCGGAACGCGAACGCCAGGTCATGGATCTGGTCGTCGCCGGCAAGCCGAACCGCGAAATCGCAGAAGAACTCGGCATCAGCCCGCGCACCGTGGAAGTGTTCAAAGCCCGCATGATGGAAAAGATGCAAGCCCGCAGCGTGCCCGAACTGGTGCGCATGGCGATGGACGCGGGGATGTTGAAATGAAGCGCCGGAACCATGCCGTCCGCCCACTCATCAACAGTAAGCGGTTGATATAGCGCCATGAAAAAAAGCACCAAGGAATTTCTGCAAACACTGGCCGGAATAATAATTTTCGGCGCACTACTGGGCGTTTTGTTCGCCTATTCAATAAAGAATTTCCCGGCTTTTTATTACAGCCTGAACAGCGGTTGCGCATCCAGTTTCAGTGACACCAAGCTGGCCGTATTGATGAGCGTCGTGCCCATCGGGGTCTTCATGGGCATGGCCGCACTAGGGGAGTTGTGGCAGGTACAACTCCATTCCAGACAAACAAAAAGATATATCTCGAAGAAATATCTGGTTTTATATGGCGTGGGCTCGGCGCTATTGCTGGGCACAGCTTTTTATCTGATTCAGTGCTGAACCGGGCAAGGATTGAGGAAAGCCGAGCCAAACCTTTTTCCATTAACTTTGCTTTAGAAATGTGAGACTGGTCAATTTGATTTCCGCCTGGGCAACTAGGGCACGCAGTTAAGCCGCATAGCTTATGCAAAAACACGTCAATCCATTTGATCCGAGAACTTTTTCATGACGATATCCAACATTTTAAGCGCCTTCTTTTCTGGAGAGCCGAATGTGTAGTAATCATATTCGCCAGCTTTGATAGTTTTTCCATCAACAAGCCCTTCAATCTCCACCTCGATTCTTTTCTCTTCAAATCCAATATCCATCAAGTCGGATATCAACAGGCCGCCGATAGCAGCGCCTGGCGATGTTGCTGGCGAAATGTATGCCTGCTTTTCAAATAGCGGCGTGTTCGAACCAGACATCCGATAGACACGAATGTCTACTGCGACGACCCTAATATTTTTGTTAACCAGTTTGCCATTCCCCGTTTTGTGTAGATATGACTCAAGCATTACAGGCACTGACGGCTTTACCCTGTCATCGCCAAGAATATAACGCACCAGATTATGCCCAACTCGCTCCACGCGGGTTTGCTTGTTGATGTCTTTTCTATCATCAATCAGCTGAAATGTACTTTGGCTTACTGGCTGAACCTCGGTCAAGAGTTCCGGGCTACTCGCACAACCGGCAAGCAGCGTAAGCAGTGCCGTATATTTGACAAGCCCCATAATATTTTTCATATTTCGACAAACCCGTGTTTAGGAATCGAAGGGGCCAGGGTCAAATAATTCACTGCTCTCTTCAGTTCAAATAAAAGAATGTGGCCCTAGCCCCTTTGGCTGTTGGGGGGGCAATGCCGTTAAGTTAGCGATTTTCGAAGGACGGTCGGTGCCGGAAGCCCATGAAACAGTGGCATATCTCCGGTGGCGCCCCGACCGTTCTTTAACCAAATCAAAAGGGCCAGGGTCGAATTGATTTTCTTCATTGTTTTATTACGCCGGCCGTTCAGTACGGCCTGATTTTTCTAGAGCTTGGCTCGTTATTGTTTTGCGGCACTGATTTGTTTCAAGGCGAGTTATCGCCTTGAAACATCGATGGAGCAGTCGCCTTTGGGCGAGTTACTGCAGCGTCATCTGCATGGCGTAGGTGCATAGCGTGATCAGCGGCTGCGGCATGATGCCGAGCATCAGCACCGCGAGACCGTTGATGCTCAACAGTGCCTGCACATCCGGGATAGCCGGGTAAACCGGGGCATCGGGCTTGGGCGCATCGAAGTACAACACCTTGACGACGCGCAGGTAGTAGAACGCACCGATCAGCGAGAACATCACGGCGACGACGGCGAGCCAGACAAAGCCGGCTCCGACCAGGGATTGCAGGATGGCGAGCTTGGCGTAGAAGCCGACGAAGGGCGGCAGGCCGGCCATGGAGAACATCAGGATGGCCATCAACGCGGCGAGCCACGGATTGCGGCTGTTGAGGCCGCGGAAATCATCAATGTTTTCGGCTTCCAATCCGTTGCGGGACAGGTAGACCACCAGGCCGAAGCTGCCCAGGCTCATCAGCACGTAGGCGATGACGTAGAACATGCCGGCCGTGTAGCCCGCGAAGGTGCCGGACATGATGCCCAGGAGCAGGAAGCCCATGTGCGAGATGGTGGAGTACGCCAGCATGCGTTTGATGTTGGTCTGCATGATGGCGGCGAGGTTGCCGATGGCGAGCGACAAAACCGCCATGACCGCGAGCATGCCTTGCCAATATTCGACCGCCGGGTGCAGGCCATCGACCAACAGGCGCATGGTGAATGCGAAGGCGGCCAGCTTCGGCGCGGAGCCGATGAACAGGGTCACCGCGCTGGGCGCGCCCTGGTAGATATCCGGCACCCACATGTGGAAGGGCGCGACGCCCAGCTTGAAGCCGAGACCCGCGACCAGAAACACCAGGCCGAAGGCAAGCACCATCTGGTCTTGTCCACCGGCCTGAAGCAGTTGCGCCATGACCGACAATTCGAGCGTGCCGGTGATGCCATAAAGCAGCGACATGCCGTAGAGCAGGAATCCGGAGGCCAGCGCGCCGAGCACGAAATACTTCATCGCGGCTTCGGTGGCCTGGGCGGAGTCGCGTTGCAACGCGACCAATGCGTACAGCGACAACGAGAGCAATTCCAGACCGATGTAGAGCGTGAGGAAATGGTTGGCGGAAATCATCACCATCATGCCGAGCAGGGCGAACAGCGCCAGCGCGAAGAACTCGACTTTGTACAGGCCGCGTTCAACCAGATAAGGGCGCGAGTAGACCACCACGGCCAGGGTGGCAAAGTAGCCCATCAGCTTGAGCACGTCGGCCATGGCGTCATCGACGAACTGGCCGCCGAAGGTGAACTGTACCTGCGGCACGCTGGTGAACACGGTGATGGCGGCGGCGAACACCAGCGTGAACAGGGTCAGCGGATAGGTCAGGTCGCGATCCTTGAACAAGGCATCGATCAGCAATATGGCGCAGGTCATGCCGAGGACAAAGATTTCCGGCAATACGGGGTTGAGGTCGGGAAGGGCGAAGGTCATGGCGTGCTCTTGTTCACGGGCCTATGTTCAATAGGCCAACTTGCTATGGGCCACATGTGCCAGGAGATTGTCCACCGAGGTATGCATCACTTCGGTAAAGGGCAACGGATACAGACCCATGCCCAGTACGCAAATTGCCAGCAATCCCAGCACCACGAATTCGCGGGAATCGATGTCTTTCATCTTGGCGACATGTTCGTTGCCGATCGGGCCGAACACCACGCGCTTGTACATCCACAGGGTATAGGAAGCGCCGAAAATCAGCGTGGTCGCCGCCAGAGCCGCCCACCAGAAATTCACTTGCACCGCGCCCAGGATGACCATGAATTCACCGACGAAGCCCGAGGTGGCGGGCAGGCCGGCATTGGCCATGGCAAACAGCATGAAGAACGCGGCGAAACGCGGCATGGTGTTGGCGACGCCGCCGTAATCGGCGATCTGGCGCGAATGCACGCGGTCGTACATGACGCCGACGCAGAGGAACATGGCGGCCGAGATGAAGCCGTGCGAGATCATCTGGATCAAACCGCCTTCCATGCCCAACGGGTTGAACAGGAAGAAGCCCAGGGTCACGAAACCCATGTGCGCGATCGACGAGTAGGCGATCAGTTTCTTCATGTCCGACTGCACCAGGGCGACCAGGCCGATATACACGACGGCGATCAGCGACAGCGTGACGATGATGTAGGCATATTCATGCGATGCATCCGGCACGATCGGCAGGATGAAACGCAGGAAACCGTAAGCGCCGACTTTCAGCGTGATCGCCGCCAGCACGACGGAACCGCCGGTCGGCGCCTCGACGTGCGCATCCGGCAACCAGGTATGCACCGGCCACATCGGCACTTTCACCGCGAAAGCAAAGAAGAAGGCGATGAACAGCAGGGTCTGCGCGAACATGGTCAGCGGCACGCGATGCCAGATCAGGATCTCGAAACTGCCGCCGCTCTGGAAATAAAGGTAGAGCAAGGACACCAGCATCAGCAGCGAGCCGAGCAGGGTGTACAGGAAGAACTTGATCGCGGCGTAAACCCGGTTCGGCCCGCCCCACATGCCGATGATCAGATAGAGCGGGATCAGCATGGCTTCGAAGAAGACGTAGAACAAGATGCCGTCGAGCGAGGCGAACACGCCATTGAGCAGGCCGGACTGGATCAGGAAAGCCGCCATGTATTGGCCGGTACGTTCCTTGATCACCACCCAGGCGGCCAACACCACCAGCACCGTGGTGAAACTGTTCAACAGGATGAACGGCATCGAAATTCCGTCCACGCCGAGCCGGTAATGAATGTTGAACATCGGCACCCAGTCGGCGACTTCGACGAACTGCATCGCCGACGTCGCGGCGTCGAAACCCGTCCACAGCGGCAACGTGACCAGGAAACCCAGCACGGAGCCGAGCAGGGCCAAGGTGCGCTGGCCATCGGCACTCTTGTCGTCGCCCCCGGTGGCGAGAATGAGCACCCCTGCCGCGATAGGCAGCCAGATGGCAAGACTTAATAGACCTACCCCGAGGTCGATCCCTTCAATCATGAGTTGCGGTCGCTTTCAAAATGGCTCGATTTGATTTCAAACTAAGCGCGCACGAACCATGTGGCGAGCAGCAGCACGCCAATGATCATCGCGAAGGCATAGTGGTAGATGTAACCGGATTGCAGATGCCGCACGACGCCGGCGAGTCGGCCGATCATGCGCGCCGTACCATTGACCAGTAGTCCGTCAATCGCCGCCACGTCGCCCCAGCGCCAGAAACGGCCGCCGATCAGCCGCGCGCCACCGGCGAAGAACCAGTCGTTGAAGGCGTCGAAGCCGTATTTGTTTTCGAGAATGGTGTAGATCAGCGAGAAACGTTGACGCATGGCGGCTGGGATATCCGGCCGTTTCATATAGAAGAACCAGGACAGCCCGACACCGGCCACCGCCAGCCAGAACGGCAGCGCGGTCACGGCGTGCAGCGCCATGGCGGTTGCGCCGTGGAAGTGGTGCGCCAGTTCCTGCATCGAACCATGCGAGCCGGCGACATGCACCGAATAGCCGAACCAGTTGCCGAACATCAGCGGTTCGATGGTCAGATAACCGATAACGATGGAAGGTATCGCCAGCAGGATCAAAGGCAACGTCACCACCCAGGGCGTCTCTTTGGGACAGGAATGCCCGCCATGATGATGACCGTGGACATCGCCGTCCTTGTCAGCCTCATGGTCGTGCGTCTCGTGGGCGCACTTGAAGCGTTCCTTGCCGTGGAAGACCAGGAAATACATGCGGAACGAATAGAACGCGGTGACGAACACGCCGGCGGTTACTGCAAAATAGGCGAAGCCGGAACCGGCCAGATGCGAGAACTTGACCGCTTCGATGATGCTGTCCTTGGAATAGAAACCGGACAGGAACGGCGTGCCGATCAAAGCCAGCGAACCGATCAGAGAAGTAATCCAGGTGATCGGCATGTATTTGCGCAGACCGCCCATGTTGCGGATGTCCTGTTCGTGATGCATGGCGATGATGACCGAACCGGCGGCGAGGAACAGCAAGGCTTTGAAGAAGGCATGCGTCATCAGATGGAACATGGCGACGGAGTAGGCCGAAGCGCCCAGGGCCACGGTCATGTAGCCCAGTTGCGACAGCGTGGAATACGCCACCACGCGCTTGATGTCGTTCTGGATGATGCCGAGGAAGCCCATGAACAGCGCGGTGATCGCGCCGATGACCATGACGAAGGACAGCGCGGCGTCGGACAGTTCGAACAGCGGCGACATCCGCGTCACCATGAAAATGCCGGCGGTGACCATGGTCGCGGCGTGGATCAGCGCGGAAATCGGGGTCGGGCCTTCCATCGAATCGGGCAGCCAGACATGCAGCGGGAATTGCGCCGATTTGCCCATCGCGCCGATGAACAGCAGGATGCAGATCACCGCCATCAGGCTCCAGGTGTAACCGTCGATCAGGCTGATGGTGTGGCCGGCCAGATGCGGCGCCATTCGGAAAACCTGCTCGTAATCGAGCGTACCGAAATAAGTCCAGATCAGGCCGATGCCGAGCAGAAAACCGAAATCGCCGACCCGGTTGACCAGAAATGCCTTCAGGTTGGCGTAGATCGCCGTTTCACGCGTGAACCAGAACCCGATCAGCAGATACGAGACTAGGCCGACCGCTTCCCAGCCGAAGAACAACTGCAGGAAGTTGTTTGCCATCACAAGCATCAACATCGAGAAGGTGAACAGCGAGATATAGCTGAAGAAACGCTGGTAACCGGGATCGTCGACCATGTAGCCGATGGTGTAGATATGCACCATCAACGAGACGAAGGTGACGACCAGCATCATCAATACGGTCAGCCGGTCGATCATGAAACCGATTTCCAGGCTCAGGTCGCCGGAGGTCAGCCAGGTATAAACCGTGCCGTTGTAGGTGTTGCCGGCCTGAACATCCTGAAAAATCAGCAGCGAGGCGATGAAGGCGATAGCGACGCCGAGAATGGTGACGGTATGCGCGCCAGCGCGGCCGATGGTCTTGCCGAACAGGCCGGCGATCAGCGCGCCCGCCAGGGGAGCCAGCGGAACCGTCAGGTAAAGGCTTTGCATATGGCTTTGGATATCCATGATTTCAGCCTTTCAACCGGTTCAGGCCATCGACATTGATGGAGCGCAGATTCCGGAACAGCACGACCAGGATCGCCAGGCCGATGGCCGACTCGGCCGCCGCCACGGTCAGAATGAAGAAGACGAAAACCTGCCCCGCCATGTCGTCCATATAGCGGGCGAAGGCGATGAAATTCATGTTCACCGCCAGCAGCATCAGTTCGATCGCCATCAGGATGATGATGATGTTCTTCCGGTTCAGGAATATTCCGACCACGCTGATTGCGAACAGCATGGAACCCAGGATGAGATAGTGGTTCAGGCCGATCATTCGTCATCCCCTTTGGGTGCTTCGGGCTTTTGCGGCTTCAGATTAACCATACGAAGGCGATCGGCTTTTTTCACCTTGACCTGCTCGGCGGGATTCAGCGGCTTGGTATCGCCGCGTTTGCGATGCGTCAGCGCAATTGCCGCGACCATCGCCACCAGCAGCAGCACGGCGGCCAGTTCGAACGGATAGACATACTCGGTATACAGCAGGCGGCCGAGTTCCTTGGTATTGCTGTAGTCGGCCGCATGCGCGACCGGCTCGGCCAGGCCGAAGTCCTTGCCGCCCAAGACCATGAACATCTCCACCACCATCAAGCCGCCGACCAGCGCACCGGCCGGCAAATAACCCCAGAAGCCTTTGCGAATTTCTTCCAGGTTGATGTCCAGCATCATCACCACGAACAGGAACAACACCAGAACCGCGCCGATATAGACCAGCACCAGCGTGATCGCCAGGAACTCGGCTTCCAGCAGCATCCACAAACCGGCGGCGGTGAAGAAGGCCAGCACCAGCGCCAGCGCCGCATGGATCGGATTGCTCGCGGTGATCACGCGCAGACTCGCCAGCAGCAGAATGGCCGAGAAAATGTAGAAAACGTAGCCTGTGAATTCCATTTCGATTCCGTTAGCGCCGCGGGTCAACGATAGCGCGCATCTTCAGCGCGATCTTTTGCGATCTGCGCCTCGTGTTTGTCGCCCATCGCCAGCAGCATGTCCTTGGTGTAATACAGATCGCCGCGCTTCTCGCCGTGATACTCCAGCACGCGCGTTTCCACGATGGCATCGACCGGACAAGCCTCCTCGCAGAAACCGCAGAAGATGCACTTGGTCAGGTCGATGTCGTATACCGTCGTCCGGCGCGTGCCGTCGTCGCGCTGTTCGGATTCGATCTTGATCGCCAGCGCCGGGCAAACCGCTTCACACAATTTGCACGCGATGCAGCGTTCCTCTCCGTTCGGGTAGCGGCGTTGCGCGTGCAGGCCACGGAAACGGGGCGACTGCGGCGTTTTTTCTTCCGGGAACTGCACCGTGATCTTGCGCGCGAACAGATGCCGGCCGGTCAACGCCATGCCGCGCACCAGTTCGATGAGCAGGAAGGTGTCGAAGAAGGACTTGATGCCGTTGAACATGTGCGTCCTCCTTAGTGGAACAGATAGCCGAAAGGCGTCTGCATGGCCGCGCCGACCACGACGATCCAGACCAGAGTCACCGGGATGAACACCTTCCAGCCCAGACGCATGATCTGGTCATAGCGATAACGCGGGAAAGTGGCGCGGAACCAGAGGAACAGGAACAACACGAAGCTCATCTTCGCGGCGATCCAGATGAAACCGTCCGGCAGGAACGGGAACGGCGACAGCCAGCCGCCGAGGAACATGACGCTGGTCAGGCCCGCGACCAGGATCATGTTGGCGTATTCGGCCAGGAAGAACACGGCGAAGGCCATGCCGGAATATTCGACGTGGAAGCCGGCGACGATTTCCGACTCGCCTTCCGCCACGTCGAACGGCGCGCGGTTGAGTTCCGCCACGCCGGAAATCAGATAGACAATGAACAGCGGGAACAAGGGCAGCCAGTACCAGTGCCAGAAACCGCCCGACTGAGCTTGCACGATTTCGATCATGTTCAAACTTTGCGCACACATCAGCACGCCGACCAGCGCGAATCCCATGGCGATTTCATAGGACACGATCTGCGCCGAGGAACGCATGGCGCCCAGAAAGGCGTATTTGGAGTTGGACGCCCAACCCGACACCACCACGCCGTACACGCCCATCGACGTGATCGCCATGACATACAGCAGCCCGGCGTTGATGTTGGCCAACACTAGCTTATCGGTGAACGGGAACACCGCCCAGGCCGCCAGCGCCGGCGCGAGCACCAGTACCGGGCCGAGAATGAACAGGGCTTTGTTGGCGCCGCTGGGGATGATGATTTCCTTCATCAGCAGCTTGAGGCCGTCGGCGATGGGTTGCAGCAGGCCGAGCGGGCCGACCCGGTTGGGGCCGATACGCACCTGCATGTAGCCGATGATCTTGCGCTCGGCATAGGTCAGGTAGGCCAAAGCGATCATCAACGGCAAAACGATGACGACGATCTTGACCAGCGTCCAGATCGGCAACCAGGCGGGGCCGAGCAGTTCGGCGATGGGGGCGAGTAGCGTTTCCATATCAGACCTTTTCCACGCTGATTGCGCCCAGGCGGGCGCCCAACGACGCCGTCCGCGCATGCGCCGCCGGGACGCGGATCACATCGACGGCCAGACGATCATCGCGCCGTACCGGCAATATCGCCTCGGCATCGCCTTGACGCACCCGCGCCATGCCGCCCTCTTCCAGATTCAACCGGGCCAGCACGCTGCCATGCAACCAGATCGCGGGCGCGGCGGCATCGGGCGTATTTTGCAGCGACGGCGCGCGCCGGGTCAGCGGATCCAGTTGGTACGGCGCCGTTTCGCCCAGACGCTCCATACCCTCGCCGGCTTGCCCCAATGCCAGATCGAGCGCGCCTATCGTGTTATCGAGATACGCATCGATGCTGGCCTGGCCCTGCGGCAGCACATCGGCGCGCACGCCTTCGACGCTGTCGTAATCGAAGCCGTTGAGATTCAGCAAATTACCCAGCACGCGCATTACCTTCCAGGCCGGACGGGCTTCGCCCTGAGGCTTTACGGCGCCGTGGAAACTTTGCAAACGCCCCTCCATGTTGACGAAGCTACCGGCGGTCTCGGCGAAAGACGCAATCGGCAACAGCACATCGGCGTAGTCGAGCGCTTGCGTCTTGAACGCGGCGAGCTGGACGACGAATTCGGCGGCGTGCAGCGCGCGCAGAGCCTGCGCCGGGTCGTAGGCATCCAGTTCCGGCTCGGCGCCCAGTAGCAGATAGGCCGCGCGCGGTTGCGCGAGCATGGCGGTCGCCGCCAAACCAGCCGGCCCCGGCAGCGCGCCGGCCAACTGTGCGCCGACGGAGTTTGCCGCGCCGCCGAGGAAACCGAATGCCGCGCCGCTCGCTTGCGCGATGGCCAGCGCCAGCACATGCAAGCGATCCGACTCGGGATGGCCTTGCGCCACAGCGCCCAGCAACACCGCCTTGCGTTCGCCCGAGAGCAGGCTCGCCGCAATTCGTTGCGCGGCTTCATCGGCCTGCACACCGGCAATCTGCGTGCCGACGCTTTCCGACACTGGCGCGCCGGCATCCCGCAAAGCCAGCGCGATGCGAGCCAGCGCGGCAACCATGCCGGTCGGTTTGACGATCATTTTGCCGGCAACCTTGCACAACAAGTTGTCATCGGCGCCATGCACCACGTTCAGTTGCGCGCCGTGTTTCACGGCCTGGCGCAAACGCTGGGCAATCAGGGGTTGCTCTTTGCGCAAGGTCGCGCCGATCAACAGAACCCGTTCGATACGGCTCAAATCCGCCACCGGCAGACCCAGCCAACGCACGCCATTGGTCTGCGTCGGGCCGGCATGCGCCAGACGATGATCGATATTCTCGCTACCCAAACCGCGCAGCAGCTTGGTGAACAGGTAAAGCTCTTCCAGTGTCTGATGTGGGCTGGCCAGACCGCCGATGGCGGACGCACCCTGGCTTTCGCGTATCGCGGCAAGACGCTGGGCAACGTGCTCCAGCGCCGCTTGCCAGCTTGCGTCAACCCACTTGCCGCCGGGTTTGCCACCTTCGCGCAGCATCGGCTGGATCAGACGAGCATCGGAATTGAGCGCCTCGTAGCTGTAACGGTCTCGATCGGCGATCCAGCATTCGTTGACGGCCTCGTTTTCCCGCGGCACAACGCGAAACACCTTGTTGTTTTTCACATGCACCTGGACATTGGCGCCCAGACCGTCGTGCGGACTCACCGACTTGCGCCGCGACAGCTCCCAGCTACGCGCGGCGTAACGGAACGGCTTCGAGGTCAACGCACCGACCGGACACAACTCGATGACGTTGCCGGAAAGTTCATGCGTGACCTGGGCCTCCAGGAACGGCATGACCTCGGTGTGCTCGCCACGTCCGGGCATGCCCAATTCCATCAGGCCGGCGATTTCCTGGCCGAAACGCACGCAACGACTGCAATGAATGCAGCGGGTCATGTCGGTCGCGATCAGCGGGCCCAGATCCTTTTCCTTCACCACGCGCTTGGGCTCGTGGTAGCTGGAGGCCGAACCGCCGTAGCCGACCGCGATATCCTGCAGCTGGCACTCGCCACCCTGGTCGCAGATCGGACAGTCGAGCGGGTGGTTGATCAGCAGGAACTCCATCACCCCTCTCTGGGCGACGACGGCTTTCGGGGAATGCGTTTGCACCTTCATGCCGTCGGTCACCGGCGTGGCGCAGGCCGGCAGAGGCTTGGGCGCTTTTTCCACCTCGACCAGGCACATGCGGCAATTGGCGGCGATGGACAGTTTCTTGTGATAACAGAAATGCGGGATATTGATGCCGGCCTGATGCGCGGCATCCATCACGGTGGCGCCTGGCGCGACGTCGATCTGTTTGCCGTCGATTTCGATAATCGGCATCTCAGCACCCCACCATGCAACGCTTGTGTTCGATGTGGTACTCGAACTCTTTGCGGAAGTGTTTGACGAAGCTGGCAACCGGCCCGACCGCCGCCTCACCCAGCGCGCAGATCGTGTTGCCGCCGATGTTCTTGCCGATACGCAGCAATTCGTCGAGGTCTTCCGGACGCCCCTTACCGTGCTCGATGCGTTGCACGATGCGATACATCCAGCCGGTGCCCTCGCGGCAGGGCGTGCACTGGCCGCAGGATTCCTCGAAGTAGAAGTAGGACAAGCGCTCCAGCGCTTTAACCATGCAGACGCTGTCATCCATCACGATCACCGCGCCGGAACCCAGCATGGAACCGGCCTTGGAAATGGCGTCGTAGTCCATCGTGCAGGCCATCATCGCGTCGGCCGTCAGCACCGGAGCGGAAGAGCCGCCCGGAATCACCGCCTTCAGGGTGTGGCCGGTGCGCACGCCGCCGGCCATTTCCAGCAGATCGGCGAACGGTGTGCCGAGCGGAATTTCGTAGTTGCCGGGTTTATTGACATGGCCCGAGACGGAAAAGATCTTGCTGCCGCCGTTGTTCGGCTTGCCCAGTTCCAGGAAGGCCTGGCCGCCATGGCGCATGATCCAGGGAATCGAGGCCAGGGTTTCCGTGTTGTTGATCGTGGTCGGCTTGCCGTAGAGGCCGTAACTGGCCGGGAACGGTGGCTTGAAGCGCGGCTGCCCCTTCTTGCCCTCGATGGACTCCAGCAGCGCGGTTTCTTCGCCGCAGATGTAGGCGCCATAACCTTGATGCGCATGCAGATCGAAATTCCAGCCGGAACCGAGGATGTTCTTGCCCAGAAAACCCGCGGCGCGCGCTTCCTCCAACGCGCCTTCCCAGGACTGGTACTGCTCGAATATTTCGCCGTGGATGTAGTTGTAACCGGCCACCGCACCCAGCGTATAACCGGCGATGATCATGCCTTCGATGAGTTGGTGTGGATTGAAGCGAAGGATGTCGCGATCCTTGAAGGTGCCCGGCTCGCCCTCGTCGCTGTTGCACACCACGTATTTGTCGCCCGGAAAGCTGCGCGGCATGAAGCTCCACTTCAAGCCGGTCGGAAAGCCGGCGCCGCCGCGACCGCGCAGGGCGCTGGTCTTGACCTGGGCGATGATGTCCTCGGCCGGGGTCTTCTCGGCGAGGATCTTCTTCAGCGCCTCATAGCCGCCGTTGGCCGTATAGGTAGCCAGCGAAGCGGGCTCGGGATGTTGCAGCGTCCAGAGACAGACTTGGGTATCGGGGGCGTTCAAACTCATTTCATGTCATCCAGGAGTTTGTCCACCGATTCCAGGGTCAGGTGGTCGTGCATCTTGTGATTGTTGTGCAGGCACAGGGGGCCGTGGCCGCAGGCGCCCATGCACTCGCCTTCCTTCAATGTGTAACGGCCGTCCTCGGTGGTCTCGCCGAAGCCGATGCCCAGCTTGGCTCGCATATGTTCGGCAATCTTGTCCGCGCCTTGCAGTTGGCACGGCAGGTTGGTGCACAGGGTGACCTTGTTACGCCCCACCGGCGCCAGATCGTACATGTTGTAGAAAGTGGCGACCTCATAGACCGCGATGGCGGGCATTGCCAGATAGTTGGCGACGTATTCGATGCAGTCCTTGGAAAGACAGCCCAACTGTGCCTGAGCGATGCGCAACGCGCTCATCACGGCGGATTGTTTCTGCTCGCCGGGGTATTTGGCGACTTCTTTATCGATCAAGGCCAGGGATTGGGCGGATAGCATTATCAACTTACCTATCTATATCGCCGAACACGATGTCCAGGCTGCCAATGAGCGCCGTCACGTCGGCGAGCATGTGACCGCGCGACAGTTCGTCGAGGCCGGCCAAATGGGAAAAACCCGGGGCGCGCAGCTTGAGGCGATAGGGCTTGTTGGCGCCATCGGACACCAGATAGACGCCGAACTCGCCCTTGGAATGCTCAATCGCGGCATAACACTCGCCTTCCGGCACATGCATGCCCTCGGTGAACAGCTTGAAGTGGTGAATCAGCTCCTCCATGTTGGACTTCATGGATTCGCGCGAGGGCGGGGCGACCTTATGATTGTCGGCGATCACCGGGCCCGCGCCCTTGGCATCATCGGCCTTCAGCCAGGCCACGCACTGCTGGATGATGCGGTTGGACTGGCGCATCTCTTCCATGCGCACCAGATAGCGATCATAGGTGTCGCCGGTACGACCGATCGGAATCTCGAAATCGAGCTTGTCGTAGACCTCATAAGGCTGCATCTTGCGCATATCCCAGACGACGCCGGAACCGCGCAGCATCGGGCCGGTAAAGCCCAGCGCCTTGGCCCGCTCGGGCGTAATCACGCCGACGCCGACGGTGCGCTGTTTCCAGATGCGGTTATCGGTGAGCAGGGTCTCGTACTCGTCGACATAGCCAAAGAAGCGCTTCGAGAAATCCTCGATGAAATCGAGCACGCTGCCCTGGCGATTCTCGTTCATGCGACGCAGATCGGCCTCGTTCTTGCGATGAACGATCTGGTATTGCGGCATGGCGCCCGGCAAATCCCGATAGACGCCGCCCGGACGGTAGTAGGCCGCATGCACGCGGGCGCCGGTGACCGCTTCGTACATGTCCATGATGTCTTCCCGCTCGCGGAAAGCGTAGAGAAAGACGGTCATGGCACCGATGTCGAGCGCATGCGTGCCGAGCCAGAGCAGGTGATTCAGGATGCGGGTCAGCTCGTCGAACATCACCCGAATGTATTGCGCCCGCTCCGGCACCTCGACGCCCAGCAGGCGCTCGACCGCCAGGACGTAGGCATGCTCGTTCTGCATCATGGACATGTAGTCCAGGCGGTCCATGTAAGGCACGGACTGCAGGAAGGTTCTGGTTTCGGCCAGCTTCTCGGTGCCGCGATGCAGCAGACCGACGTGCGGGTCGGCGCGCACGATCACTTCGCCGTCGAGTTCCAGCACCAGACGCAGCACGCCGTGCGCGGCCGGATGCTGGGGCCCGAAATTCATGGTGTAGTTGCGGATTTCAGCCATGACTTAACCTTTAGGCCGTCCCATAGTTGTCTTCGCGCACGATGCGCGGGGTGATTTCACGCGGATCGATGCTCACCGGCTGATACACCACGCGCTTCAGTTCCGGGTCGTAACGCATCTCGACATGGCCCGAAACCGGGAAATCCTTGCGGAACGGGTGACCAATGAAACCGTAGTCAGTGAGGATACGACGCAGATCCGGATGTCCCTCGAAGACGATACCGAACAGGTCGAACGCCTCACGCTCAAACCAGTTCACCGCCGGCCAGACATCCATCAGCGATGACACGATGGGAAGCTCGTCGTCGGCGCAGAAAGTACGCACACGCAGACGGTGATTGCGCCGCACCGACAGGAGTTGCACCACCACGGCAAAGCGTCGCCCTTCCCAGGCGCCATCCTTGTAAGCGGAATAGTCGACACCACATAGATCCATCATCAGATCGAAAGCAAGGGCGGGCGCGTCGCGCAGCGTGGCGCAAACCTCTAACCAATCGGTTGGCGCCACTTCGATGGTGACCTGATCCTGCGCGACCTTACTGGTCAGAATCTTGTCACCCAGCGCTTCTTCAACCCGCCCAAGCAGAACTTCCGGAGTCAACGGCATGTATGTGGATCCTGTCAGCGAGCGATGGTATTGGTACGACGAATTTTCTTCTGCAACTGAATCAAGCCGTACAACAACGCTTCCGCCGTGGGCGGGCAACCCGGCACATAAATATCCACTGGCACGATGCGATCACAACCGCGAACCACCGAGTAGGAGTAGTGATAATACCCGCCGCCATTCGCACAGGAACCCATTGAAAGCACCCAGCGCGGCTCCGCCATCTGGTCGTACACCTTGCGCAATGCCGGCGCCATCTTGTTGCACAAGGTGCCGGCAACAATCATCAAGTCGGACTGACGCGGACTGGGCCGAAACACGATACCGAAACGGTCCAGGTCATATCTCGATGCGCCCGCCTGCATCATCTCGATGGCGCAACAAGCCAAACCGAAGGTCATCGGCCAAAGGGATCCGGTACGGGTGTAATTCACCACGGCGTCGACCGTGGTGGTCACAAAACCCTTTTCAAGTACACCTTCGATGCTCATCTCGTCATTCCCAATCCAGCGCGCCCTTCATCCATTCATAGACGAAGCCGACGACCAGAATTCCCAAGAAAACAACCATGGACAGAAAACCGAACAAACCAATTTCTTCCAGAACAATTGCCCAGGGAAAAAGAAATGCGATTTCCAGATCGAACAGAATGAACAAAATGGCAACCAAGTAATAGCGCACATCAAACTTCATACGCGCATCCTCGAACGCCTCAAATCCACATTCGTAGGGAGAAAGCTTTTCCGGATCAGGCTTGTGCGGCGCGAACACAAATCCCGCCACCATAGGCGCAACCCCGACGGTCAGACCGACAAGGATAAAGAGCAAAACCGGAAAATAATTTTCGAGCATGTGGTCCCCGAAACGCGCGCCTAAAACACGGCTATAGGCGACAGAGTCTAGGCTTTCGGAAAACCCACGTCAAGGCGACGAAAAACAAAAAACCCATTAATATCAATGGGTTATTAATTGGCAAGTAGTGGGCATAAATAAATTCGATGGTGCCGACGGCGAGACTCGAACTCGCACGACTTTCGTCACTGCCCCCTCAAGACAGCGTGTCTACCAATTTCACCACGTCGGCAATACTTGACAGGCAAAACATCGCTTTTGCCTGCTAACACTAACTTCAGTTACTTCGGTATGGCACCCGATAAATCAAAATCCTTCCGCGGCGCCACGGGAACAGGCTGAGGCGCGGAAGTTTGCTTGGTCACCGGCGCAACCACAGCGGAATGTTTTTGGCTGGAAAAATAGGTCAGGCCAAGGCTGGTCAAGAAAAAAAGCGTTGCCATAACCGCGGTGGCACGAGACATAAAATTGGCCGAACCGCTTGCCCCAAACAAACTACCAGACGAACCGCTACCGAACGCCGCCCCCATGTCGGCACCCTTGCCATGCTGCAGCAACACCAATATCACCACAGCGGCGGCAACCAATATATGAACGATCCAGACTAGAAATTCCATTGCTGACCCTGAGCCTTTAATTTCACGCCGCGCGGCAAATCGCCAGAAACTCTTCCACATTAAGCGCGGCGCCGCCAATAAGTCCGCCGTCAATATCCGGCTGACCGAACAATTCAACCGCGTTATTCGCTTTTACGCTGCCACCATATTGGATGACCAGACCATCCGCGACGGTTGCATCCAGATCACGCAACTTCGCGCGAATATAAGCATGCACCGCCTGCGCTTGTTCCGGGCTTGCCGTTTTACCCGTGCCGATCGCCCAAACGGGCTCATAGGCCACAACAGACTTAGCCAGTGACATCACCCCGCACTTCGCTATGACCGCATCAAGCTGGCGCGCCACCACAGACTCGGTAATGCCACCCTCACGCTCAACCAAAGTTTCGCCCACACACAATATCGGAGTCATGCCGGCGGCCTGCACCGCGGCAAATTTCTCGGCGACCAGTTCATCGCTTTCGCCATAGATGGCACGTCGCTCCGAGTGGCCGACGATGACATAAGCGCAGCCGAAGTCGGTCAACATGCTGGCGGACACTTCGCCAGTGAACGCACCCTTGGCCTGTTGGCTCATGTTCTGCGCGCCCCAAGCAATAGGACTGTTCGCAAGAATGGACTGCACCTGGGCAAGATAGGGAAACGGCACACAAACAGCCACGCCCGCTTTGACATTGCCCATGCCAGCCAGCAACCCGGACAGCAAAGCCTCGTTCTCAGCCAGACTACCGTGCATTTTCCAGTTGCCGGCAACAAGTTTGCGACGCATTGGATGCCTCTCCCAAAAAAGAGCGCGGAGTCTAATGACGAAGAAGTTGTTGGTCAACCGATCTCGGCGCGCCTCTCACCACGGATACGTCACTTCTTTTTCAATTCACGCCGGTTTAAAGCGAATCTGTAACCGCGACGTCACATTCAACAGGCAGATTCCACCCCCATGCCAGCCGTCCGCTCCGTCTTTATATCGGATGTCCATTTGGGCACCCGGGCCTGTCAGGCAGATAGCCTGCTCGCCTTTCTCCGCGAATACCCTTCCAGCCATCTGTATCTGGTCGGCGATATCATCGATTTCTGGAGCATGAGCCGCAGCATCCACTGGAGTCCCGCGCAGAACACCGTGATTCAGAAAGTTCTCCGGCGCGCGCGCCACGGCGAACAAGTCGTGTTCGTTCCCGGCAATCATGACGAGGCCTTGCGTGACTACTGCGACACAGCCTTCGGCGACATTCGCATTGAACGCGAATACATACATGTCACAGCAGATGGCCGTCGATTTCTCCTTGTTCATGGTGACGATTTCGATCAGGTCACGCGACATCACCGCTGGGTCGCGGTACTGGGCGACGTGGCCTACAACACACTGGTGATAATTAATGGCTGGCTGTCCCGCCTCCGCCGTTTTTTCGGTATCGCCGGCTATTGGTCCTTGGCCGGTTATGCCAAACGGCGGGTGAAATCCGCGCTGCAGTTCATTTTCGATTTCGAGGACTCGGTCATACACCATGTCCGCGAACGTGGTCTCGATGGCGTGATTTGCGGCCATATTCATTGGGCCGCGCTAAAGGAAGTCGACGGCTTGATCTACGCCAATTGCGGGGATTGGGTCGATTCATGCACGGCGATCGTGGAACACCTGGATGGTCGCCTTGAAGTCGTCGCGTGGAGTGAAGTCTGCAAACTCCTTAGCGACAATCTCGGCGATGCCCTCCCCACCCCCATAGAAGAAGCCAGTTAATGCGCGTCCTGATGGTTTCAGATGTATTTTTTCCGCGCATCAACGGGGTTTCCACCTCAATAGAAACGTTTCGCTGCGCCCTCGCCGAACAGAATGTATCGGTCAAGCTGGTCGTGCCCAGCTATGGCGACGACAGCCCGACCCCGGATATCACTCGAGTCCCCGCAAGTCGAGTACTCGGCGACCCGGAAGATCGCTTGGCGCATTACCCCAAATTGCGCAAGGCCACATTGCTGGCGGCATCGGACTGTGACGTCATCCATATCCAGACGCCTTTTGCCGCGCATTACGCCGGCCTGCATGCCGCTCGCATCTTGAACAAACCCACGGTCACCACTTACCACACGCTGTTCGAGGAATATCTCCAGCACTACATTCCTTGGCTGCCTGGTGCCATGCTGCGCGGCATGGCCCGACGTTTCTCGCGCGGACAGTGCAACGACGTCGATGCGGTCATCGTCCCCTCGTCCGCCATGCAAACACGCCTTACGGAATATGGCGTTACCCGCCCGTTACATATCATCCCGACCGGACTTCCATCCAGCGCCTTTACACCGGGCGATGCAACCGGCTTTCGCTCCCGACACGGCATTGACCCCAATCGACCGGTAGCCCTGTTCGTTGGTCGAGTCGCCCACGAAAAAAATATCGGCTTCCTGCTGGAATCGATGGCGCTTGCCATCCGCGCCTTGCCCGAACTATTGCTTTTGATTACCGGCGAAGGCCCCGCCAGGGCCGATCTGGAGAAGCAGGCAGCGCGTCTGGGCATACAAAATCATGTTCGATTTCTTGGCTATCTGGATCGCAAGCGCGAACTGCCATCGGCCTATGCCGCGGCCAATGTTTTCGTGTTCGCATCGCGCACAGAAACACAGGGCCTCGTATTGCTGGAAGCCATGGCTCAAAAGTGCCCCGTTGTCGGACTCTCCGTCATGGGCACAGCGGACATTCTTGAACCCAGACGCGGCTGTCGCATTGCTCCCGACACCCATACTGGCTTTGCCAGCACGCTTGTAGCACTCCTGAACAGCCCTGAAAGCCGCATTCAACTCGGCGACGAGGCTCTCGCCTATGCTCATGAATGGTCAGACCGAGCCTTGGCTGCGCGCTTAGCGGACCTTTACAGAAGTCTGCTCCGGTAAACCAATGCAATGAAGCCACTGCGCATCCTCCTGGTCACTGAAACCTACCCTCCCGAGATCAACGGCGTCGCGATGACGACGCAACGTCTTGTCGAGGGACTTCGCGCTCGCGGTCACTGGGTAGGCATAGTGCGGCCCAAGCAGGCGAATGAACACCCCGATGAAAATACGTGGACGGTACCCGGCATACCGCTGCCCAAGTACCCGGGCTTACGTATTGGCATACCGGCATGGTGGCGTATTCGTCGCCTGATCGATCAATTACGCCCTGACCTGGTTCATATAGTCACTGAAGGCCCGCTTGGCTGGGCGGGCGCGAACGCCGCCAGAGCCAGACAACTGCCAATTACTTCGGGCTATCACACGCACTTCGACCAATACAGCAAGCATTATGGTTTGCGCTGGCTGATGCCCTGGATTACGGGTTGGCTCGACTCAATGCATCGAGGTTGCCAAGCCACCATAGTGCCCACTCCGGAACTAGCCTCCGAACTGAGTGCGCGCGGCATTCCCAATGTGTGCGTGGTGGGACGGGGCGTCGATACGCATCTGTTCCACCCCAGCCGGCGTGATACTGCATTGCGCGACCGCTGGGGTCTTGCGGAAAATGATTTGGCCTGCCTGTATGTGGGTCGTCTCGCACCCGAAAAAAATCTGGAGATTGTCGAACGAGCCTTTGCGGCAATCGCGGCACGAGACCCGCGAGCGCGTATGGTCTGGGTCGGCGACGGCCCCGCCTTACCGCATTTGAAAGCCACACACCCTGACCATCTCTTTGCTGGATCGCGGATTGGAGAAGATCTCGCGGCGCATTATGCAAGCGCGGATCTTTTTCTATTTGGCAGCCTGTCCGAAACCTGGGGCAATGTATTGACCGAGGCCTTGGCCAGCGGGTTAGGCGTTACAACTTATAAACGCGCGGCGGCTGAAATATTGATACAGGACAGGATCAATGGCTTCGCGGTAACGTCAGAAAACGAGTCCGCTTTCATTGCCGCCGCCGTTGAATTGGCGGGAAATCGAGAACTGAGATCGGCGCTTGGCTTGGAGGCCAGCCTATCGATAAAGAATCACGCCTGGGGATCCATTATTGACCGCTTCGAAACCGTATTGCGGAATGCCGTCGGAACGTAACCTATGTTGACCGCCACCGTCTAACGCAAACAGCAAGCGATCCCGAGGCGCTCAATCTTCCACGGGCTCATCAAGATATTTCTGCAACCGGCGCTCAAACACGTGTCGGTCGAAGCGCCATTCCTCGATTAATTCAATGGCCAGTTCGAAGGGCTTCTTTTCCAGGTCATAAAGACAACTCAAATCGAATGTAGCTGAAGACTCCAGAGCGATGCAGAGATCCTGGAGCGCCGAAGCGGCTTCGTTTTCTGGGTTTTTCCGTATGAATTTGGCAATGTTTTTCACTGCGTTGGCCATAGCATTTCCTTCTTTACCAATGTAATGCTCGCAATCGAGCGGATTTCTTGCGTTGGTGGGCGCGCATGCGGCATGCAATATCGTCCAACATGGCAAGCGCATCAAGCACAAACAGCTCCTTATTCAAAATGACGCATTCGGCGCGCGAAAACGGATTTTCCTGGATCGGTTGATCGGAAACCCGCGTTGCCCAGATCACAGGCGCATGCGTAGCCTCTGCTCAGCCCGGGCAGATTGCCGCTGCGGAACCGCTCTTCCCCGCCAGCGCATCCAAGGCCAGTCGACAGCAGCAGGGCTGCCGCACCACCCGGGCAAGATAGGCCGATCTCGCCGAAACGATCATGAAAACTCCGCAAGTCCTAACGCCCGAACGCAATACAAGTCGCAAGGTTGGGAGCATCCCGCATATAAGCGACACATGGCGGGGCGCCACACCTATTGATCAATATTTGTTTGACGCAAACCCAGACCCCAATCCACGCCACGGAAAAGACCACGGTGTCTCTAAATCAACCAAATCGTCCGGTGATGTAATCCTCGGTTTGCTTTTTCGTCGGCTTGACGAAAAGACTATCGGTCTTATCGAACTCGATGAGTTCGCCCAGATACATGAAAGCGGTGAAATCTGAAATACGCGCCGCCTGCTGCATGTTGTGGGTGACGATAGCAATCGTGTAGTCGTGCTTCAGCTCATTGATCAACTCTTCGATCTTTGCCGTCGAGATTGGGTCGAGCGCGGAAGTCGGCTCATCCAGCAGCACGATTTCCGGCTTTACCGCGATCGTGCGGGCGATGCACAAACGCTGCTGCTGGCCGCCTGAGAGTGACAATCCGCTCTGTTGCAGCTTGTCCTTGGCCTCATCCCACATCGCCGCCTTGCGCAGCGCCCATTCGACGCGCTCATTCATCGCGGAAGTGGACATTTTTTCGTATAACCGAACACCAAACGCGATGTTCTCGTAGATCGTCATCGGAAATGGCGTCGGCTTCTGGAACACCATGCCGATCTTGGCGCGCACCAGGTTCACATCCTGTTTTTTGTCCAACAGGTTTTTGCCATGGAAGAGAATCTGCCCTTCAGCGCGCTGACCGGGATAAAGGTCATACATCCGATTAAAGGTGCGCAACAGGGTGGACTTGCCACAACCCGAGGGGCCGATGAACGCTGTCACCTTGCTTTTTGCGATATCCAGGGAAACATTGGTCAGGCCGCGGAAATCACCGTAATAGAAGTTCAGATCGCGGACTGACAGGATGGCATCGCTGTCGGCAATGGTATGGGGGGCGGACATAAGGAACTCCGGATTCAGGCTGAGGATTTGTTACGAAACAGAACACGCGCAATGATGTTGATGCCGAGCACCAGCAGCGCGATCAACAACGCGCCGCCCCAGGCCAGACTGACCCAGTTGTCATAAGGACTCATGGCGAACTGGAAAATCACCACCGGCAGGTTACCCATCGGTTGCGACATATCGGTACTGAAGAACTGATTGTTCAGCGCGGTGAACAGCAAAGGCGCGGTTTCCCCCATGACGCGGGCAATGGCGAGCAGGATGCCGGTCACCACACCGGCCTTGACCGCGCGCAGCGTGACTTTCAACGACACTTGCCAGCGCGGCGCACCGACGGCGAAGGCGGCTTCGCGCAACGCGGTGGGTACCAGCAACAGCATGTTTTCAGTGGTGCGCACCACGACCGGGATGGCAATCAACGACAAGGCCACCGATCCGGCCCAACCGGAGAAGCCGCCCAAGGTGGCCACCATCAGGGCATAGACGAACAAGCCGACAACGATGGATGGCGCCGACAACATAATGTCGGTGACGAAACGGGTCGTGGCGGCGAATTTGGAGGTGGCGCCGAATTCGGCCAGATAGATGCCGGCCAAGATGCCGATCGGCGTCGACACCAGCGTGGTCACGCCGATGATCATCAGACTGCCGACAATGGCATTGCGCAGACCGCCGCCCTCGGTGCCGGGTGCCGGGGTATCCTGAGTGAAGAAGTCCCAGCTCAGCGCCGAGAAGCCGTTATAGAACAGGGTCCAGAGGATCCACATCAGCGCGGCCAGACCGAAAGCCATCGCGACCATGGACAGAGCGATGCCGATGCGGTTGGTCAGAATGCGGCGGGTATAGAGATTCATTGCGAGGCTCCTGCTTGCCTGGTCATATGCCTTGCTTGGCGATACCGCGCTTGATCAACCATTGCGAGATGGCCAGCACGATGAAGGTGATGACAAACAGCACCAAGCCGAGGGCGAACAAAGACGAAATATGCAGGCCGGGATCGGCTTCGCCGAATTCGTTGGCCAGTGTGGAGGCGATCGAGGTGCCCGGCGCGAACAGGCTGCCGACGATGCGGTTGGCGTTACCGATCACGAAGGTGACCGCCATGGTTTCGCCCAGCGCGCGGCCGAGGCCGAGCATGATGCCGCCAATGACACCGACCCGGGTGTAGGGCAAGACGATATGGGTGACTACCTCCCAGGTCGTGCAACCGACTCCGTAGGCGGACTCCTTGAGTTGCGGCGGCACCGTCTCGAACACATCGCGCATCACCGAGGCGACAAAGGGGATCACCATCAGCGATAACACGATGCCGGCGGTGAGGATGCCGATGCCGATGGGCGCACCGGCAAACCAGCCGCTAATAATCGGTGTATCGCCCACCGCGGTTTGCAGATATGGCTGCACATATTTAGAGAACAACGGCGCAAAAACGAACAGGCCCCAGATGCCGTAAATAATGGAGGGCACACCGGCCAGCAGTTCAATGGCGGTACCTAGCGGCCGACGCATCCAGGCCGGGCAGGTTTCGGTAAGGAATAGCGCAATGCCGAAGCTGATCGGCACCGCGATGACCAGGGCGATGATCGAGGTCACCACAGTGCCGTAGATGGCGCTGAGCGCACCGAACTGATCTTCCGGCACGTTCCAGACATTGGTCCAAAGAAAGGACAGACCGAATTGCCTGAATGCCGGCATGGCCTCAATGGCCAGCGAAATCAGGATCCCAGCCAGCGCCGCCAGCACGATGAAAGCGAACAACAGGGTGACCTGATGGAAAAACATGTCCTGCAATTTGAATTTCCGGACCTGCGCGGCATGCAGGTCGATGGGGGGAGTCGCTACGCTCATTGCGATCTTTCCTGATTTGATTGGACTTTCTCCGGAAAGCCCCTCGCCCGCAAGGGGACTTCCGGAGAAAGTTCGGGCGCGGGCGAGATGACCTCCTCCCGCGCCCGAACTGGTGCGACAGTAAAACTTACTTGATGTTCTTCATCTCGGCTTCAACCATCTTCACCACGCTGGCGGGCAGCGGCACGAAGCCCAGTTCCTCGGCCATTTTCTGGCCGTTCTTCAGGGACCAGGTGAAGAAGTCAACCACACCCTTCTGCCTGGAGGCATCCGAACCTTTTTCATAAGCCAGAATGTAGGTCGCGCTGGTGATCGGCCAGGCGTTCTTGTGGCTCTGATCGAGCAGGTCGGGGGCCATGCCCTTGACCTTGAAGTTGGCGCCGGCGGCGGCATCGGCCACGGCATCCTGGTTCGGCACGATGTAGTTGCCGGCCTTGTTCTTCAGCGCAACAAAGTCCATCTTGTTCTTCATGGCATCGGCGATATCGACATACCCGATAGCGCCGGAAATCTTCTGCACATTGGCGGCGACACCGGGGTTGCCCTTGCCACCCACGCCGTTGGCAGGCCAGTTCACGGTGGTACCGGCGCCGACATCGCGCATGAAGCCCATGGACTGCTTGGAGAGGTAGTGCGAGAAGGCATAGGTCGTACCGGAACCGTCGGAACGGTGTGCCACGGTGACGGCCAGATCGGGCAACTTGACGCCAGGATTCAGCTTGGCGATAGCCGGGTCGTTCCATTTCTTGATGGTGCCGCGGAACATGTCGGCGGCAGTAGCGCCATCCAGTTTCAGTTTGCCGGACTCAATGCCGGGCACATTGATCACGATGGTCACACCACCCATCACGGTCGGAACCTGGGTCAGTCCTGCCGCATCCAGATCGGCCTCCTTGAGCGGCGCATCGGTACCGCCAAAGTCCACGGTCTTGGCCTTGATCTGCTTGATACCACCGGAAGAGCCGATGCCCTGGTAGTTCACCTGGTTGCCGGTGGCGGCTTTGTAAGCCTCGGCCCATTTGGTGTAGACAGCGTAGGGGAAGGTCGCGCCGGCGCCGGTGACGTCTATGGCCAGAGCGGAAAGGCTCAGGGACATGGCGGCGGCCAGGGTGGACAGTTTCAACAGGGTACGAGTCGCATGCATATTCATTCTCCGGATAAATTGGTCTTCATTTAAAGACTCACTGAGGATATAAGCGATTTATTACAATCTGGTTACATTTGTAATAAATCTCCAACTTCAAACACCCGCTGCAACTTTTACTGCGTTGGCAATATGGTTGGCTGTTCGTAAAACCTGGGCCTCGTCCCGGCCCTCCACCATCACGCGTATGAGCGGCTCCGTGCCAGAGGCGCGCAAGACAACGCGCCCGCTATCGCCCAGCTCTGCTTCCACATCCGCGACGGCTCGCGCCACATCCACATCGCCATCGGTTTTGAAACCTTTGGCAACGCGCACATTGAGAAGAATTTGCGGATAAGTTGGACAGTCACGAGTGTATTCGGCGAGAGAAAGCCTTGAGCCGCGCAATGCGGCCAAAACTTGCAGCGCCGAGACGATGCCATCGCCCGTGGTGTGCTTATCCAGACACAGGATATGGCCTGACGATTCCCCCCCGATCAACCAGCCATTCTGTTGCAACACTTCCAGCACATAACGGTCACCCACTTTGGCGCGCTTGAAATCGCATCCCAAAGCCTTGAGCGCCAACTCCGTGCCCAGATTGGTCATCAAAGTGCCAACGACGCCACCATCAAGGTGGCCCGTTTCCTTGCGGTAGCGGGCAATCACATACATCAGCTTGTCACCGTCCATGACCAGACCGTTGGCATCCGTCATCATCAGACGATCGCCATCGCCATCGAGCGCAACGCCGACATCCGCCCGATGTTTGCGTACGGCGCGAGACAAGGCATCGGTATGGGTGGCGCCACATTCTTTGTTGATATTCATGCCATTGGGCTCATTGCCGATGGCTATGACATCCGCGCCCAATTCATGAAAGACGTGCGGCGCGATGTGATAGCCGGCGCCGTTGGCGCAATCCACCACGATGCGCATGCCGCGCAAATCCATATCGGTAGGAAACGTACTCTTGCAGAACTCGATATAGCGCCCGGCTGCATCGTCCACGCGTTTGACACGGCCCAGTTGTTTCGACGACGCGGTCTTCATGGGTTCGTCGAGCGCGGCCTCAATGGCCAATTCGACATCGTCAGGCAGTTTCGTGCCGCGCGCGGAGAAGAACTTGATCCCGTTGTCTTCATAGGGATTGTGCGAAGCGGAAATCACCACGCCAGCCTGTAGCCGGAGGGCTCGCGTGAGGTACGCAACGCCCGGTGTTGGCATTGGCCCCGTTAAACGCACATCGACACCAGCCGCGGTCAAACCCGCTTGCAACGCGGATTCCAACATATAGCCCGAAATACGCGTGTCTTTGCCGATCAAAACAGCCGGATGTTCGCCATGCAATGCATCGTGTTCCGCCGCGACCAGCACCTTGCCGGCGGCATAGCCGAGACGCATCGCAAAATCGGGCGTGATCGGCTCTTCCCCGACCTTGCCGCGCACACCATCGGTGCCAAAGTACTTTCTGCTCATTCTTGCCCCCTTAATTCACGCCACAATCGTATGGTTTCCACGGTTTCGCGCACGTCATGGACCCGCACCACGGCCACTCCGGCTTGAATCGCCAATAATGCGGCGACCACCCCTGGCAGCAGTCGGTCTGTCACGCCATGCCCGGTCAACTGACCCAGGAATGACTTACGCGACACTCCCACCAGTACCGGCGCGATATCGGTTAATCGATCAAGGTTCTTGAATAAGGCCAAGTTATGTTCCATGGCCTTGCCAAATCCAAAGCCGGGATCGATCAGAACCCGTCCCGGGTCAACCCCCGCTTCTTGCGCGGCGAACAGACGCTGGCGCAAAAACGCCGATACCTCAATCACAACATCTTCATAGGAAGGGTCTAACTGCATACTCTTAGGCATGCCGCGCATATGCATGACGCACAAACCACAGTTGCTGCCGGCTACCGCATCCAACGCGCCCGGCGCTTGAAAACCCTGCACATCGTTAATCATGTCCGCGCCAGACCGCAAAACTGCGGCCATGACTTCCGGCTTCATGGTGTCGACAGAAATTGCCACGTCCGCACCCCGCAAACCCTCCAGCACAGGCATCACGCGCGCCAATTCCTCGTCGATGCTCACCGGCGCGCTGCCGGGTCGGGTCGACTCGCCGCCGATATCGAGAATATTCGCGCCATCGGCCTTGAGTTGCAGACCGTGTTCGATCGCGCGCTCGGCTGAGAAGAACCGGCCGCCATCGGAAAATGAGTCGGGCGTGACATTGACAATGCCCATGACCAGCGGTTGCGCCAGCGAGAAATTGAAACGACCGCAGAGGAAGTTGGGCATGGGTACCGGTCTGAACGTATGCACGCCGCCGCAAACGATCAGGGGCGGCAAAGCCGCCCCTGATCTTCATGCCGCAACGAAAGGAATCAAGCCTCCTCAGCCGGCGTGACGGTTGGCGCCGGGGTACCGGGTTGGCCACTTGGCGGCGGATTGCTGGTGCTGCTGACCGGCGGCGTCACCGGTTTGGGCGGATGCGGTTCATTGCCCGCCATGATGGCGTCGATCTGATCCGCATCGATGGTCTCCCATTCAAGTAGCGCGCGCGTCATGCGCTCCACTTTGTCGCGATTGTCTTCCAGTGTCTTGCGTGCCAAAGCATATTGTTGGTCGATGATGCGGCGAACCTCCTGATCCACCTTGCGCATGGTTTCCTCGGAAACGCTCTTGTGCGTGGTAACCGAACGGCCGAGAAAAATCTCGCCTTCCTCTTCGCCATAAACCATGGGACCCAACGCATCCGACATGCCCCACTGAGTGACCATGCGGCGCGCCAGATCGGTCGCGCGCTGGAAGTCGTTGGATGCACCCGTGGTCATCTGATTCATGAACAACTCTTCAGCAATCCTGCCGCCGAACAATACGGCAATAGTCGACATCAGGCGGGTGCGATCCTGACTATATCGGTCTTCCGTCGGAAGCTGCATGGTGACGCCCAGAGCGCGGCCGCGCGGGATGATGGTGACCTTGTGGACTGGATCGGTCTTGGGCATCAACTTGGCCACCACCGCGTGGCCCGACTCGTGATACGCGGTGTTCTTGCGCTCCTCCTCGGGCATGATCAAGGAACGACGCTCGGCCCCCATCATGATTTTGTCTTTGGCGCGCTCGAAATCCTCCATGTCGACCACACGCTTATTGGAGCGCGCGGCAAACAGAGCGGCCTCATTGACCAGATTAGCCAAATCCGCGCCGGAGAAGCCGGGCGTGCCGCGCGCGATGATATCGGCCTTGACGTCCTGACTCATTGGCACTTTGCGCATATGAACCAGCAGAATCTGTTCGCGGCCGCGGATGTCCGGCAACGGCACCACGACTTGGCGGTCGAAGCGGCCCGGACGCAGCAAAGCCGGATCCAACACGTCGGGACGGTTGGTAGCGGCGATGACGATGACGCCCACCGTGGGTTCGAAGCCGTCCATTTCCACCAGCAACTGGTTCAGTGTTTGCTCGCGTTCGTCGTTGCCACCGCCCATACCGGCGCCGCGCTGACGCCCAACTGCGTCGATTTCGTCTATGAAAATAATACAAGGCGACTGTTTCTTGGCCTGCTCAAACATGTCGCGCACGCGCGCCGCGCCGACGCCGACGAACATTTCGACGAAATCGGAACCCGAAATCGAGAAGAACGGCACTTTCGCCTCGCCGGCAATGGACTTCGCCAACAAGGTCTTGCCGGTACCTGGCGAACCGACCATCAGCACGCCGCGCGGAATGCGTCCGCCCAACTTCTGGAAGCGGGACGGGTCACGCAGGAATTCGACCAGTTCACCCACTTCTTCCTTGGCTTCGTCGCAACCCGCAACATCGGCGAAAGTCACCAGATTGCTATCTTGATCGAGCAGACGCGCCTTGCTTTTACCGAAGGAGAACGCACCGCCTTTGCCGCCACCCTGCATCTGGCGCATGAAGAATACCCAAACGCCAATCAGCAACAGCATCGGGAACCAGGACACGAAGATACTCATCAACATCGACGGCTCTTCTTCCGGCTTGGCTTCGACCTGAACACCGGCCTTGAGCAGATCGGAAACCAGCCATGGATCGGAAGGCGCGTATGTCGTGAAACGCCGACCATCCGCGCCGACTCCGCGCAGGATGTGATTCTCTATCGTGACCTTGGCAACCTGGCCCTGTCGCACCTGCTCGATAAAAGTCGAATAGTCGATCTGCGACTGCACGGCCTGACGCGTGTTGAACTGGTTGAACACAGTCATCAGCACCAGTGCAATAACCAACCAGATGCCGACATTCTTGAAAACATTATTCAATTTGACTCCTATGCGACACCACTGCCGCGTTTAGACGAAGTTAGTCCAATTCCGTTTCTTGTTCAATCGATGCCGCTGCTTTCAGTCTCTTTCAGTCCGCGACCAAGCAAATACACCTCACGACTGCTGTCGCGCGAAGCTTTCGGTTTACGAATAACCACAGCCCTGAATGTCATCCGCATCTGCTTCACATAGTCCTCAAACCCCGCGCCCTGGAAAACCTTGACCAGGAATGCGCCATCAGGTTTCAGCCATTGGGCTGCGAATTCCAACGCCAGTTCCGCCAGATGGTAAATCTTCGCCTGGTCGGACACGATGACTCCGGTGATATTGGGCGACATATCACTTAATACAAGATCGGCTTTGCTGCCATTCAAACGCGAAACCAACTCGGTCAAGGTGCTTTCTTCGGTGAAATCACCCTGCAAAAAATCGACCCCATTCAGTCCGACCATATCCAGCAGATCGATTCCGACTATCCGGCCCTGGCCTTTCATGCGCCCTAGCGCCACCTGGCACCACCCACCCGGGGCACAGCCCAGATCAACCAATGCCGAACCGGGCTTCAACAAGCGATCTCGATCATCGATTTCCATCAGCTTATAGGCTGATCGGGAACGGTAGCCCTGCTCAACCGATTGCTGCACGTAGAAATCATTAACGTGGCGCTGGTGCCAGACACGACTTTTAGCCTGCCGTTTCACTGATTAGACCTCATAGACTACTATCGCCCCCTTTTTCCACCCATTTTTCCGCCCTTTTGACTAGAACAGGAAAGCGAATGCTCGAATTAACTGTGGAACAGCGCAAATACCTCAAGGCGCAGGCGCATGCCTTGAAACCCGTGGTCATGATCGGCTCCCAAGGCCTTAGCGATGCGGTGATAAAGGAAGCCGAACGTGCAATTGCCGCTCATGAACTGATCAAGATACGCGTGTTAGGGGATGAACGAGATGCACGCGAGGCTTACCTGACGCAACTATGCGAAACGCTAAATGCGGCGCCGGTCCAACATATCGGCAAACTGTTATTGATCTATAGACCGGCCTTGAAACCGAAACTGCGGCTACCTTGAATGTTGTTTCGTCACCAAGACCAAACCGAGCAGGCTCTGAATCAGATAAACCACACTGGAAACACCGTGCCAGGTTGCGAATCGATCACGGAACAGGCTCGCCATGACGTCCTTGGGCAAAGCCGCTTCCTTGAGTTGAGCAAGGATAGGCTGAATACCGAAATGCCCCGCCAAGGTGAGCAACAGCATCAGCATCGCAATCCAGAAAAACCCCTGTTTCAACGCATCGGCACCAAAACGGACAAAGCGGAACATCAATAGCCACGCCGCGCAGACCACACCGACCCAGGCAATGGCGGTAAACATCTTGCCAGCCAGCATGCCGGCCAGCACACGATCTTCAAGGTTGTAAAACAACAGGGGCGCGGCGAGGTAGCCGACAGCCCAAAGTCCGCCAACCCAGAGCGTTATGGCCCAAGCGGCGAGAAAATCGGGCAAGCGTTTCACGTCAGCGTTGCGCTTCAAACATAGTGGACATCGACGATTTCGTAGTGTCGCAATCCACCCGGTGCATGAACATCGGCGACATCCCCCGCATATTTACCGATCAGCGCACGAGCGATGGGCGAGCTGACGGAAATCTTGCCCTCCTTGATCTCGGCTTCATCGTCGCCGACGATCTGATAGCGCACCTCCTCCCCGGTTTCCGCGTCAACCAGTTCGACTGTGGCGCCGAACACCACTCTGCCCTCCACGTCCAGGTGGCGCGGATCGATGATCTGCGCGTTAGCCAGCTTGCCTTCGAGATCCTTGATGCGCCCCTCAATGAAACCTTGCTTTTCCTTTGCCGCATCATATTCAGCATTTTCAGAAAGATCGCCATGTGAGCGCGCTTCCGCGATGGCCGCGATGACACTGGGACGTTCTATGCTTTTGAGGCGTTGCAACTCATTGCGCAGTTTCTCTGCTCCAACCACCGTCAGTGGGACTTTAGTCATTCCAAAACCTCGAGTTAATGCAGACGCTGATGCAGCTCTTGCAGGGAGTAAACAGTGATTTCCCGTCTATCCTGCATACCGAGGCAAGCCGCCTTGCCACCCGCCAACGTTGTGAAATAGGGGATATTCTGGCTCAAAGCCGCCGCGCGAATGGCAAAGGAATCCTTTACCGCGCGCTTGTCCTCGACCACATTGATGATCAACTGGATTTCCTTGTTCTTGATCATATCGACAATATGCGGGCGACCTTCCGCCACCTTGTTGACTCGCGTCACCGGCACTCCAGCCTCCTCGATCGCCTTGGCCGTGCCTCGCGTCGCAAACAACTTGAAGCCAAGATCGCTCAACCTGGCGGCAATCTCGGCTACATGAGGGTGCTCCGGATTGCGCACAGAAACGAATACGTTGCCCTGCCGTGGCAATTTGACGCTGGCTGCATACTGGGATTTCAGGAAGGCTTCACCAAAACTCTCACCCACCCCCATCACCTCACCGGTGGACTTCATTTCCGGGCCTAGCAGAGAATCGACGCCCGGAAACTTTCGGAACGGGAAAACGGCTTCCTTGACCGAGAAATAAGGCGGCACGATTTCCTGAACCGCGCCTTGCGACTTCAAGGATTGACCAACCATGCATCGCGCCGCGATCTTGGCTAGTGGACGGCCGGTCGCCTTGGAAACATAAGGCACTGTCCGCGAAGCGCGAGGATTGACTTCAAGAACATAAACCACTGCCTCGTCACCCCGACCCTTGATGGCGAACTGCACGTTCATCAAACCGACGACGCCGAGCGCCTTGGCCATTGCAACGGTTTGCTGGCGCAAAACATCCTGAATTGCGGGTGAAAGGCTGTATGGCGGCAGAGAACAGGCGGAATCACCCGAGTGAACACCGGCTTGTTCGATATGTTCCATGATACCGCCGAGCAGAACGTCCTCTCCATCGCAAAGCGCATCGACGTCCACCTCGATTGCGTCGTTCAGGAAGCGATCCAGCAGAACCGGCGAGTCATTCGAGACCTTCACTGCCTCACGCATATAACGCCGTAAATCCGCCTCTTCACGCACAATTTCCATGGCCCTGCCACCCAACACATAGGAGGGGCGCACAACCAGCGGATAGCCGATCTCGGCCGCGAGACGCAAAGCTTCGTCTTCCGCCCTTGCGGTACGATTCGGCGGCTGCAACAAACCCAGATCGTTGATCATGATCTGAAAACGCTCTCGATCTTCTGCACGGTCGATGGCATCGGGCGTCGTACCGATGATGGGAACGCCGTATCTCTCCAGATCGCGCGCCAGTTTCAACGGCGTCTGACCGCCATATTGAACAATGACCCCCACCGGCTTCTCGATGCGCACGATTTCCAGCACATCCTCCAGCGTCAACGGCTCGAAGTAAAGCCGATCCGATGTATCGTAATCGGTTGAAACCGTTTCCGGATTACAGTTGACCATGATGGTTTCATAGCCATCCTCGCGCATTGCCAAGGCCGCGTGGACACAGCAATAGTCAAACTCAATGCCCTGTCCGATACGATTGGGACCTCCGCCCAGAACCATGATTTTCTTGCGGCCCGTAGGCAGGGATTCGCATTCCTCTTCATAGGTGGAGTAGAGATAGGCGGTAGACGTGGCGAATTCAGCGGCACAGGTATCCACCCGTTTGTAGACTGGATGAATGGCCAGCTCCCACCGCTTGTTACGCACGCCGTGCTGGTCGGAACCAAGCAACTTGGCGAGACGCCGGTCGGAGAAGCCGTTGCGTTTAAGCAAAAACAACTCGTCGCGGCTCAGGCTTGCGATATCCCGCCCTTTCAGGGCTTGCTCTTGCTTGACCAGATCTTCAATCTGCGCAAGGAACCAGGGGTCGATTTTGCTGGTGCGCTGAACATCTTCAAAACTCATACCCAACCGAAAGGCATCCGCGACAAACCAGAGGCGCTCGGCGCCCGGATTGCCCATTTCCGCCTTGATTTCATCCTCGTCCATGGACTTTTCATCCAGACCATCCACACCTGTCTCCAGACCTCGCAACGCCTTCTGCAATGACTCCTGCATGGTGCGGCCAATGGCCATCACCTCGCCGACAGATTTCATTTGCGTGGTAAGACGGTCATTCGCCTGAGGAAATTTTTCGAACGCAAAACGCGGAATTTTGGTTACAACGTAGTCAATCGAGGGCTCGAAAGAGGCGGGGGTTGCGCCACCGGTGATCTCATTTTTCAGCTCATCCAGCGTGTAACCTACCGCCAGTTTGGCGGCCACCTTTGCGATAGGAAAACCCGTTGCTTTCGAGGCCAGCGCGGAAGAACGCGAGACGCGAGGATTCATCTCGATGACGACAATGCGGCCATTCTGCGGATTGATGGCGAACTGCACATTGGACCCGCCAGTATCGACGCCGATTTCGCGCAAGACCGCAATGGAAGCATTGCGCAGGAGCTGATATTCCCTATCCGTCAACGTCTGAGCCGGCGCCACGGTGATCGAATCCCCGGTATGCACGCCCATCGGGTCAAGGTTCTCGATCGAGCAGACGATGATGCAGTTGTCGGCACAGTCACGCACAACCTCCATCTCGAACTCTTTCCAACCGATCAGTGACTCTTCAATCAGCAATTCACGTGTCGGAGAGGCCTCCAAACCACCTTCGCAGATGGTGACAAACTCTTCCATGTTGTAAGCAATGCCGCCGCCACTCCCACCCATCGTGAAAGACGGTCGAATAATCGTCGGGAAACCAATGCCGGCCTGGATTTGGATGGCCTCTTCCAGACTGTGCGCCAACGAAGAACGCGGGTTTGCAAGGCCGATTCGGGCCATCGCCTGCTTGAACTTTTCGCGATCTTCGGCCCTGTCGATCGCCTCGCGTGAAGCCCCGATCAACTCAACGCCGTACTTTTCCAATACGCCATACTTTGCCAAGTCGAGCGCGCAATTGAGCGCGGTCTGACCACCCATGGTCGGCAGGATCGCATCAGGACGTTCTTTCTCGAGGATGCGCTCAACGGTTTGCCAGTTGATCGGCTCGATGTAAGTCGCATCGGCCATCTCCGGGTCGGTCATGATCGTGGCTGGATTTGAATTGACCAGAATGACTCGATAACCCTCTTCTCTCAAAGCCTTACAAGCCTGCGCACCTGAATAGTCGAACTCACAAGCCTGACCAATGACAATCGGGCCAGCCCCAATGATAAGAATAGAACGGAGATCGGTACGTTTAGGCATTCCGCACCTTGTTTTCTTGCATCATATTGACGAACAAATCGAATAGATAACTGACATCTTGCGGCCCCGGACTGGCTTCAGGATGACCTTGAAAACTGAACGCGGGCACATCGGTTCGCGCCATCCCTTGCAGCGAACCATCGAACAATGAAACATGTGTTACTCGCAAGTTAGCCGGCAGGGTGGATACATCGACAGCAAATCCGTGATTCTGGCTTGTAATCATCACACGCTTGCTATCTACATCCTGCACAGGATGATTTGCACCATGGTGACCAAACTTCATCTTCACGGTGCGAGCCCCGGAAGCCAATCCAAGCAACTGATGGCCAAGGCAAATTCCATATGTTGGGATGCGCGCCGCCAGGATGTCCTGAATGGCACGGATAGCATAATCGCAAGGCTCTGGGTCACCTGGGCCGTTCGAAAGAAAAACGCCATCTGGCTTCATGGCCAAAACAGCGGCAGATGGCGTCTGCGCAGGAACAACAGTCACCCTGCACCCCCGACTACTCAACATCCGCAGAATGTTCCGTTTAACACCGAAATCGTAGGCAACCACGTTGAAAATGGGCGGATTTGGCACGGAAAAGCCCTTACCCAACCCCCATTCCCCCTCCCGCCATTCGCGAGAGCTGGCGCACGACACCACTTTCGCGAGGTCAAGCCCGGACATACTCGGGCATGCTCGGGCCCGGGCAAGTGCTGCCGCCTCATCAACACCCCCGGACATGATGCAGCCATTTTGAGCCCCCTTCTCACGCAGAATACGGGTCAGCTTGCGCGTATCGATGCCAGCAATGGCAACAACACCATGAGCTTCCAAGTATTCCGGCAACGATTGTCCCATCCGGAAGTTGCTCGCCAACAAAGGGAGGTCACGGATGATCAATCCAGAAGCGTGAACCCCGGAGGACTCTTCATCCTCCTCATTTGTCCCAACATTACCGATATGCGGATAGGTGAGGGTCACAATCTGGCGACAGTAGGATGGATCAGTCAGAATTTCCTGATAACCAGTCATCGAGGTATTGAATACCACCTCGCCGACACCGACTCCTTTGGCACCAATACCGTAGCCACGGAAAACGGTACCATCTGACAAAACAAGAATTGCAGGCTCGAACACAGACAAGATAACCCCTGGTCCAGATGTGACAAGCGGGACGGACTCACGCCCATCCCGCTCAATTGAAAGCACAAAAAGAAAGCGCCTCATCATGGATGAGGCGCTTAGAGGGGGAGTCTGGCGATGACCTACTTTCGCGGGCGGAGAGCCTACTATCATTGGCGCTGGGGCGTTTCACGGTCCTGTTCGGAATGGGAAGGTGTGGTGCCACCCCGCTATGGTCGCCAGACATAACTGGATGTCTACTTGAGTTGAGTCAAGTAGACTGAATTAGGTCTGAATATGGCATTCAGTCAAGGGGAAGAAGAAGTTTCGAACTATGGGGTTGATGCCCTTGATATATTCAAGGTTATAGGGTCAAGCCTTACGGGCAATTAGTACTGGTTAGCTTAACGCATTACTGCGCTTCCACACCCAGCCTATCAACGTTGTGGTCTTCAACGACCCTTCAAGGAGGTCAAGCCTCCGGGAGATCTCATCTTCAGGCGAGTTTCACGCTTAGATGCTTTCAGCGTTTATCTCTTCCGAACTTAGCTACCCGGCGATACCACTGGCGTGATAACCGGTACACCAGAGGTTCGTCCACTCCGGTCCTCTCGTACTAGGAGCAGCCCCCGTCAAATCTCCAGCGCCCACGGCAGATAGGGACCAAACTGTCTCACGACGTTTTGAACCCAGCTCACGTACCTCTTTAAATGGCGAACAGCCATACCCTTGGGACCGGCTACAGCCCCAGGATGAGATGAGCCGACATCGAGGTGCCAAACTCCGCCGTCGATGTGAACTCTTGGGCGGAATCAGCCTGTTATCCCCAGAGTACCTTTTATCCGTTGAGCGATGGCCCTTCCATACAGAACCACCGGATCACTAGGACCTGCTTTCGCATCTGCTCGACTTGTGGGTCTCGCAGTTAAGCTGGCTTATGCCCTTGCACTATCAACACGATTTCCGACCGTGTCTAGCCAACCTTCGTGCTCCTCCGTTACCTTTTGGGAGGAGACCGCCCCAGTCAAACTGCCTACCATGCACGGTCCCCGACCCCGATAAGGGGTCTAGGTTAGAACCTCAAAGACACAAGGGTGGTATTTCAAGGTTGGCTCCACGATAACTGGCGTCACCGCTTCACAGCCTCCCACCTATCCTACACATGTCCCGTCAAAGGGGTCGGAACTTACCCGACAAGGAATTTCGCTACCTTAGGACCGTTATAGTTACGGCCGCCGTTTACCGGGGCTTCGATCAAGAGCTTGCACCCCATCACTTAACCTTCCGGCACCGGGCAGGCGTCACACCGTATACGTCCACTTTCGTGTTTGCACAGTGCTGTGTTTTTGTTAAACAGTCGCAGCCACCTTTTCACTGCAACCTCATCGAGCTGCTGCCGCGAGGGCTCTGACTCTACCGAGGCACACCTTTTCCCGAAGTTACGGTGTCAATTTGCCGAGTTCCTTCTCCAGAGTTCTCTCAAGCGCCTTAGGATTCTCACCCTGCCCACCTGTGTCGGTTTGCGGTACGGTCACTCTTCAACTGAAGCTTAGAGGCTTTTCTTGGAAGCTTAGGATCAACCACTTCAGTCCACATGGGACCTCGTCATCACGCCTCAGCTAAGCCCTCCGGATTTGCCTAGAGGGCACGCCTACACGCTTAAACCGGGACTTCCAACACCCGGCTGGCCTACCTTTCTCCGTCCCCCCATCGCATTGAAGAGCGGTACAGGAATATTAACCTGTTTCCCATCGACTACGCTTCTCAGCCTCGCCTTAGGGGCCGACTCACCCTGCGCCGATGAACGTTGCGCAGGAAACCTTGGGCTTCCGGCGAACGGGACTTTCACCCGTTTTATCGCTACTCATGTCAGCATTCGCACTTCCGATACCTCCAGCACCCCTCACAGGACACCTTCACAGGCCTACGGAACGCTCCTCTACCATATGCACAAGTGCATATCCCAAGCTTCGGTTATGTGCTTAGCCCCGTTACATCTTCCGCGCAGGACGACTCGACCAGTGAGCTATTACGCTTTCTTTAAAGGATGGCTGCTTCTAAGCCAACTTCCTGGCTGTCTATGCCTTCCCACTTCGTTTTCCACTCAGCACATCATTTGGGACCTTAGCTGTGGGTCTGGGTTGTTTCCCTCTTGACGATGGACGTTAGCACCCACCGTCTGTCTCCCGTGCTCGCACTTCTCGGTATTCGGAGTTTGCTATGGCGGGGTAGGTCTAGACGACCCCCCCAACCATTACAGTGCTCTACCCCCGAGAGTGATACACGAGGCACTACCTAAATAGTTTTCGAGGAGAACCAGCTATCTCCGGATTTGTTTAGCCTTTCACCCCTATCCACAGCTCATCCCCTAGTTTTGCAACACTAGTGGGTTCGGTCCTCCAGTGCGTGTTACCGCACCTTCAACCTGGCCATGGATAGATCATCCGGTTTCGGGTCTACGCCCAGCTACTGAACGCCCTGTTCAGACTCGCTTTCGCTGCGCCTCCCCTATTCGGTTAAGCTCGCAACTGAACGTAAGTCGCTGACCCATTATACAAAAGGTACGCAGTCACCCCTTGCGAGGCTCCCACTGTTTGTATGCATGCGGTTTCAGGATCTATTTCACTCC
>NCGJ01000001.1 GCA_002281555.1 Hydrogenophilales bacterium 28-61-23 | reverse complement strand
TCTCCTCAAGATCATCCTGCTCGCCTACAGTCGCGGCATCGTCTCCAGCCGCAAGATCGAAGCCGCCTGCCGCGACAACGTCGTGTTCATCGCCGTCTCCGGCGATTCGCAACCCAACTTCACCACCCTGGCCGCCTTCGTCTCCGAACTGGGCGACCTGACCGCCAAACTATTCGCCCAAGTCCTCACCGTGTGTGACCGCCAAGGCCTGATCGGCCGCGAGATGTTCGCCATCGACGGCGTCAAACTACCCAGCAACGCCAGCAAGGCCAAGTCCGGCTCCCGCGCCGACTACCAGCGTCAAGCCGAGAAGATGGAGAAGGCCGCCAAGGCGATGCTGGACAAGCATCGCGACGCCGATGCCGCCCCTGCCAGCGAATCAGACGCCCAGCGCGAATCCCGTTCGCTGGAACGGCTGCAGCGCGAAGCCCAACAACTGCGCGACTGGCTCAAGGATCATCCCGAAGATCGCAAGGGTTCCAAAGGCAGCGTGCGGCTGTCCAATCGCACCGATAACGAATCGGCCAAGATGGCCACCGGCAAGGGCGTCATCCAGGGCTACACCGGGGTGGCGGCGGTGGATGCCAAGACGCAGATCGTCGTCGACGCGCAAGCCCACGGCACCGGCAGTGAACAGGAACTGCTCCTCCCCGTGGTGGACGCCACCGCGCCCTATCGCACGCCTGAAACGGTGATTACCGCCGATGCCGGCTATCACTCCGAGGCCAACCTCAAACAACTGGCGGCGAGCGAAGTCGATGCCTACATCCCGGACAACGGCTACCGCCAACGCGATGAACGCTATGCCGGGCAGGAAGCGCACAAGGCCAAACCCGACCCATTGCACGACAAGAGCGGCACGCCGTCAAAGAAGGCCAACCACTTCAAGCCGAAGGACTTCCAGTTCGATCTGACGCAGAAGACCTGTATCTGTCCGGCCGGCAAGCGGCTCTATGGCAATGGCGGCAACTGCACCATCAACGGCTTTGCCGCGATCAAGTTCCAGGGCGCGCAACAGGATTGCGTGCCGTGCGCGCAGAGAGGCCGGTGTTTGCGCACCCCGGAGAAGACGAAGACACGCCAGGTCGCGTTCTTCCTGGGCAAAGCGCTGGGGCACGAAAGTCACACCGACCGGATGAAACAGAAGATCGACAGCGACTGCGGCAAACGCATGATCACCTGGCGCTTCGCGACGGTGGAACCGGTGTTCGGCAACACCCGTGGCAATAAACGCCTGGATCGGTTTACGCTACGCGGCCAGAAGAAAGTGGATGGGCAATAGAAGTTGTATTGCCTGGTCCACAACATCGAGAAGCTGGCGCATCACGGCTATGCGGGATAAGAAAGCGCGGGAAACCCGCCAAATGGGCCTAATTGAAGGCCGAATGAACGCAAATCGGGGAGAACAAACTTGGGAAACTTGAAATTGATCATTTCGCGACGCGGCGAGTGCTGGGCTGAAAAAAATTCGGCTTGGGGCGCGGTGGGGGTGCGGAATGGGGTTTTTCTACAGCGTCGTTAGAAGCATGGACCAAAGCCAAACAATCTGCCCATCGTGCGGTGGGCCACTCAAGACAAAGAAAACCATCCGGTTTTCACTGGCTGATCTCATCGGCGTCACCTTTGTCTGCCTATTTCTTCTTTCTGTCCTTGCAGTTGTCGCCCATATTCTTGGCCCTTGGGGCTTAGCCTATGCCGCCGCTTTGGTTGTATTTGCCTGGTTCCTGGTTCGTCGCGGTGGTGCTAAAGCATTGGGCCAGCCCGCTAATACCTCAGGCTTGTTCGCTGAGGGGTGGCTTCTCGGTGGCGTGCTTTTCCTGCTTGGTGCCACCGTGCGCTTCTTCTTTCGGTGGCAATTTCAGAAGCGTCAGGTGTGCTCGCAATGTGGTTATAAAAGCCATGTCACCGAGTAGCGCCATTGCTTCTAACACTACGGTCGAGCGGGACGTTCCGCCAGCAAGCTTCGCTTGCTGCCTCCGCGCCCCTCACCTTCGACGTTGGGCATCGCCATGTTGAAACCAGTGCTTCATATTTATTACTCGACTTCCGCAAAAATATTTGAGTCGATGCTAGCGATTGTTCCTGGGATAACCATTGCCGGACTTGTATTTTTATTTCCACCAATGGCAATTATGTTTGGCCTTCCTGTAGCACTGCTTCTGTTTATAGGACTGAAGTCCTTATGGGAGTGCGTAAAAAACCCGGTTGCTGTCGCACTTGACAAATCAGGTCTTAGAATTATTGGTGTATCGGATGTGCTTGCTTGGAAAAGCATCGATAAGGTTGAGGGCAGCACTGTTCTGGGAAAAATACCATTCCGAATTCTGAACATTCACCTAAAGAAAGATGCGACATCTACACGCATCTCGCCTAAATTTGTGCAAGCGGTGGGAAATATTATCGGGCTACAATCAAAATACAATATTAAGCTTGGCAACCTTGCGATTGATGAAGGCAGGCTCATAGGACTTATTAATGACTACAGGTCAAATCAGGCAGAAATCTCCGATAGCGTCATTGTCTCCATATCTGAAAAAGATATGCGAAGTGCACGGCGACTTATTAATTGGTCTTCATCTGCATTCGTTGTGGTGATCTTCATTTGGCTTCTTGCTTCTCTATCTAATTGAAGGGGAAAATTGTTCAGACCAACAATTACATGGCTTGTTATTTTAATGTCATACCCAACATGCCGCTCAACCGGGACGCCCGAAATGCCAGCTTCACTTCGTGGACGCGCCTTCGCGGGCGCCCGTTAGCTCTACGTTGGGCATACAAGTCAGCATCGCATGAAAATTGACAGCCTTGATCACTTGGTACTGACCGTCAAAGACATCGACGCCACCGCGTCTTTCTATTCAAGTGTCTTGGGCATGGACATCATTACTTTCGGTGGCGGTCGAAAAGCTCTTTCTTTTGGCGCGCAGAAAATCAACCTGCATCAGCACAGAAAAGAGTTCGAGCCAAAAGCGCAACAACCCACGCCCGGCTCGGCTGATTTGTGCTTTATCACGTCAGTCCCGATACCTGAAGTGGTAAGCCACCTCTCTTCGTGCAACGTTGCTGTCATTGAGGGGCCGGTTCAGCGCACAGGAGCAACAGGCCCAATTCTTTCTGTTTATTTCCGCGATCCAGACATGAATCTGATTGAGGTTTCAAATCGTGTGCATGGCTAACATTGCGGTCGAGAGTGAACAATAGAGGACATGACCACGGTTTCCCCGTTTTTTCACAGGAAAGCACCCTCCACATCGCGCTCTCGCGCGCATAAACGCCCTTCGTTGATACGGCATTATTACGGAGCAATTGCGGCCCATCGCCTTGTTGCCTAAATCATATCCGTATGTTTTCCGTAATCATTGCAAAGGCATGTCATGACGATCCCTTCTCAACCGTATGAGCGCAGAGACCTGCGTACTTCACCCGAGATCAAGAGCTTGATCGTCCGTGCAGCGGCGACGGCGGGTGTCTCGTTGAGCGCATTCCTCATTGCCTCCGCGCAGGCGCGTGCCAAACAAATCCTGGCCGAAAGCGAGACGTTGATGCTGTCACCGTGTGATTGGGATGCTTTTTTTGTGGCTTTGGACAACATCGATAAGCCCCGGCCGAAGCTGGAAACTGCGGCAACCGACTATTTGGCCTGGCGCAACAGCACGGACGCGCGGTGATTGAGTTCGACGGTCAGATCGAATTGCTGTCAGCAGCTCATGACCGGCGCGGGTTCTCTCGAGAATTGGCTGGATTGAAACTGGAAACTAGCTGATGTGCTTAGCGTGATGTCGCCATCACCTCACCCAGTCGCACCGGGCGCCCGGCTTGCCAGTCCGGATTGAACGCCAGCGGACCTTTTGGAAACAGCATGACCACCGTCGAACCGAGCAGGAAGCGGCCCATTTCTTCGCCTTGGGCCAGTTCGATACTTTCCTTTTCGTAGCGCCATTCACGCGGTTTGCCCGAGCGCGGCGGGGTGACCACGCCGTGCCAGGCGGTGGTGACCGAGCCGACGATGGTCGCGCCGACCAGCGCAAGCACGAAGGGGCCGGCGGCGCTGTCGAACACGCAGACGACGCGTTCGTTGCGCGCGAACAGGCCGGGCACGCCGCGCGCGGTGGTCGGGTTGACCGAGAACAGGTCGCCGGGCACGTGGATCATGCGGGTCAGGCGTCCGGCCGCCGGCATGTGGATGCGGTGATAGTCACGCGGGCTCAGGTAGAGCGTGGCGAAATGGCCATCCTGGAATTGCGCCGCCAATTGCGCATCGCCGCCGACCAGCGCGGTGGTTGAGTAGCGATGGCCCTTGGCCTGGAAAATCTGGTCTTGCTCGATGGCGCCAAACTGGCTGATCGCGCCATCGACCGGACAGATCAGCGGCGCTTCGCTGATTGGACGCGCGCCGTCTTTCAGCGCGCGGGTGAAGAATTCGTTGAACGTCGGGTAGGCGGCGATATCGGGATTCGCTGCCTCACTCATGTTGACCCGGTAGCGCGCGACAAACTTTCGGATCGCCCAGGTGGTGACGCGCCCTAAGCGGGCGGAGGCAAAACGGCCGGCCAGACGGGTCAGCGCCTGCTTTGGCAGCAGATATTGCGGGAGTACAGCTAGACGGTCGGACAAGGGATCAACCACGTGTATTCGAATTCGCCGGGAACGCGCTCAGTTCCACGCGCGGAGCCGGTTCCCAGCCGGCTTTGCGGTGCTCGGCAACAACGTTGGTGAAGATGCCGCCGCGCACGTAGAACTTGGCGGTCAGGCGCATGAAACGCGGGTCGGTGGCGCGCACCAGATCGTCGAGGATGCGGTTGGTGACGTCTTCGTGGAAATGGCCTTCTTCCCGAAACGACCAGATGTACAGCTTGAGGCTCTTCAGTTCGACGCACTGCCGGTCGGCGATGTAGTCCAGATACAGCGTGGCGAAATCGGGCTGGCCGGTCTTCGGGCACAAACAGGTGAACTCCGGAATCTCCATGTGGATGTGGTAATCCCGGTTCGGTTGCGGGTTATCGAAGGTTTCCAGAGTTTTGGTCGGTTGGCTGGGCATGGCTGGACGCTTCAAAGTTAAAATGCGGCGCGCATTATAAACGTCACCCCAAGCGCCGCCCTGAATCCGTCTTCCGTAACCACTCCCGTCTCCTTGCGCTTAAAATACATCCACATCGCCGGCTTCAAATCGTTCGTCGACCCGGTCACGCTGCCTGCCAGCGCGCAGCTCACCGGCATCGTCGGTCCGAACGGCTGCGGCAAATCGAATGTGATCGACGCGGTGCGCTGGGTGCTGGGCGAGTCGAAGGCGCGCGAGTTGCGCGGCGCCAGCATGCAGGACGTGATCTTCAACGGCTCCACCGGGCGCAAGCCGGCATCGCGCGCTTCGGTCGAACTGCTGTTCGACAACAGCGACGGCAAGGCGGCCGGGCAGTGGTCGCAATACGCCGAAATCGCGGTCAAGCGTGTGCTGACCCGGGCCGGCGATTCCAGCTATCACATCAACAATGTCCAGGTCCGCAAGCGCGACATGGCCGATCTGTTCCTCGGCACCGGCTTGGGTGGCGATGCTTACGCGATCATCGAGCAGGGCATGATCTCGCGCATCATCGAGGCGAAGCCGGAAGAACTGCGCGGCTTCCTGGAAGAAGCGGCGGGCGTGTCGAAATACAAGGAACGGCGCAAGGAAACCGAAAGCCGCTTGCGCGACACGCGCGAGAACCTGGATCGGGTGTCCGATATTCGCGAGGAACTCGGCAGGCAGTTGGAAAAACTTGGTGTGCAGGCCGAGGTGGCGCGGCAATTCTTCCTGCTCGACACGGATCGCACGCTGAAAACCCAGTTGCTGGCATTGACCCGCAAGCGCGAGGCGCAAGCCCGGCAGGCCGAACTGGCGCGCCAGATGGAAGCGGCCCGCACCGACATCGAAGCCAAAACCGCCGAATTGCGCCGACTCGAATCCGAGCAGGAGAGCCAGCGTCTGGCTCAGTTCGAAGCCACCGAAAACCTGAATCAGGCGCAAGCCCGGTTCTATGCCGAAAGCGGCGAAGTGGCGCGGGTGGAACAGGAACTGCGCCACCTGCACGCCACGCGCGAGCGCCTGACCAACGAAATTCGTTTGAACCAGGAACGCCAGGCGCAAACGCTGGCCGAGCAGCAGGCCGCGCGGACGGCCGGCGAGCAAAGCCAGCTCGAACTGGAACGCGCCGAGGAGCAGGCGGAAATCCTCGCCGAACGCGCCGCGCAAACGAGCGAAGCCCTGCCGGAAGTCGAAAATGCCATGCGCGATGCGCAAGCCGCTGTCGCCACGCAGCAGCGCGAGATGAGCCAGTTCGAGCAAAGCGCGCAACTGGAAGACACCAACCGCGCCCATGCCGAAAAGGCCATCGAACAGCTCAAGGCGCGCGAACTGCGTCTGTTGCAGGAACAGGAACGCCTGAGCGAGAGCGACGAGGCGGCGCTGGAGCAGCAGCAGATCGCGCTGGAAACCGAACAGGAACGCGCCGAACGACTGGCCGAATACCTGGAATCCGCGCGCGCCGAGTTGCCGCAACACGAGGTGCGCTTGCGTCAGGCGCGGCAGGCGCAGGACGAAGCCAGGCGCGAATTGCATCGACTGGAAGCGGAAACCGCCGCGTTGAGTAAATTGCAGGCTGGCGTGCAGAAGTCGGAAAGCCAGGGCGCGGCCTGGCTGGCGCGGTCTGGCCTGGAATCGGCCGCGCGCCTGTGGCAGGAAATTCGCGTCGAGGATGGCTGGGAAACCGCGGTGGAAGCGGCGCTGGGCGAGGCCATGGCGGCGCTGGCGGTGGAAGCGCAAGCCGAATGGACGCAAACGCCGCCGGAAGCGCGCTTCGAGTTGTTGCTGCCGGCGCTGCCCGGTGCGGAAGTCGGCGCCGACGCCAGCACGTTGACCTCGCCGCCGGCCGGGGAGGGCGATCTGCATGCGCTGGCCGATCTGATCCACACGGAAAACCCGCTGGTTGCGCGTTTTCTGGCCGATCGCCTGGCCCTGGCCTACGCCACCGACAACCTGCACCATGCCCTGCAACGCCGCGCGCAACTGCCGCCGGGTAGCTTCATCGCCACCCGCGACGGCCACCGCGTCAGCCGCGACAGCCTGATTTTCAATGCGCCGGAAAAGGGCCATCAGGGCTTGCTCGCCCGGGCGCGCGAAATCGAGCGTTTGCGCATCGAGGTCGATCTCGCCCAAGCCAGCGTCGAGGAAATCGCCGAGGAGGTCGTTCAGGCCGAAGCCGCCCAGCAAACCGCGCGCCGCCAGGGCGAAGCGCTGCAAAGCCAGCTCAGCCAGGCGCAAGCGCAAATCCACCAGTTGCAGGTCAGCTTGGTGCGCGTGCAGGAAGCCGCGCGTCGCGTCGCCGACCGGCGCGCGCAGATCGAACGCGAGTTGAACGAGATTTACGCGCAGCTCGGCGTGGAAGAAGAAACCTGGAACGAGGCCAGCGAACGGCAGCGCGAGGCCTTGCTGGAAATCGACCTTGCCCGCGAGCGGTTTGAAGAAGCCCGCGAGGCGAGGCGCGAGGTCGATCTGAAATTGCAGACCCTGCGCGAGTTGCAGCGCCGGGTTGAGCGGGAAGCGCAGGAAGCCGCTTTCCAGGCGCGTTCGCTGGCCTCCCGTCTGCAAGACCTGGCCGGGCGTGGCCAACGCGCGCAGGCGGTGCTGGCTGATCTCACGCTCAATCATGAGCGGCTGCAAAACGAGCTCGACCAGGCCCGGGAAAGCCCGGCGCTGGCCGCACTGGATGCCGCGCTGGAAAAACGTCAGCGCGCGGAAATTGAACTGACCGCCGTGCGCGAAGCGCTGGAAGGCGCCAACGCCGCGCTGCGCGATCTGGACAGCGCGCGCCTGGCTTGCGAACGCGCGCTGGAGCCGCTCAAGCAGCGCGCGGTCGGCTTCGAGCTGAAATTGCAGGAAGCCCAGATCAACGAGGCGCGCTATGCCGAAGAGCTGGAAGCGGTCGATGAAACCGATCTGGCAGCGCGCGCGCACGCCGCCGGTCTGAGCGGCCGTGGCGAGGCTTGGCTGAAAACCGAACTGACCCGGCTGGAAACCGACATCGACGCGCTCGGCCCGGTCAACATGGCGGCGCTCGACGAACTCAAGGCGGCGCAGGAGCGCAAGCAATACCTGGACGATCAATCGCTCGATCTAGAAACCGCCGCCGCCACGCTGGAAGAAGCTATCCGCCGCATCGACGCGGAAACCCGCACCCGGCTGAAAGACACGTTTGACCGCGTCAGCCGCGAATTCAAAACCTTGTTCACCGAGTTGTTCGGCGGCGGCGAGGCGCAATTGACGCTGACCGGCGAGGAAATTCTCGATGCCGGCCTGACCGTGCTGGCGCAGCCGCCGGGCAAGAAAAACAGCTCGATCCACCTGCTTTCCGGCGGCGAAAAGGCGTTGACGGCGCTATCGCTGGTGTTCGCCTTCTTCCGATTGAATCCGGCGCCGTTCTGCCTGCTCGACGAAGTCGACGCGCCGCTCGACGACAGCAATACCGAGCGTTATTGCGCGCTGGTGACCAAGATGTCGGCCGAAACGCAGTTCCTGTTCATCACCCACAACCGCATCACGATGGAAATGGCGCACAACCTGGTTGGCGTCACCATGCCGGAACCGGGCGTCTCAAGGCCGGTGGCGGTGGATGTGGAAGATGCGGTGCGAATGGCGGTCTGAGGCCGGCCCAAGCGTAATCAAACCGGCGCTTTGACCTTGCTCAGGCCGCGCGCCGCCTGCAGGCAGAGCATCTTGAAATCGGTGTAGCTCAGGGGGTCGAGGCCGCATTCGTGCTTGCCGCGATCGGCGTAGATCAGGCCGATGGGCTTGCTGCCGTTGTACAAACTCATGGTGTAGAAGTCGCCTTCGCCCAGCATGGTTTGCAGCTTGGGATGAATCATCGGCCAGAGCTTCTGGCGGTTGCCTTCGTTCAGCCAGACGCCCTGCATTTTGCCCATGAGCTGGCAAAACAGATCTTTGCTGGCGAGGTCGACTTCGAAGTGGCGCAGCGGGTCTTCGGCGGATATGCCGAGCGTGAAACGCGATTTCATGCGCAGGCCATCCGGCGTCGGCATCGCGAAGATGATGCGCGAGAGACCCAGGCCGATGTGCAGGCCTTTGAGGATGATGGCGGACATCTGGTTCAGGGTCAGGGTGCCATTGAGGTGTTGGTCGATGCTCTTCAAGGTTTCCTTGAACACGGCCTTGTCCGGCATCGGGCAGACTTCCTGTTCCTGCTCTGGCGTGACGGGTTTGCCGGGTCTGTCGGGCTGTGCGCTTTGCGGCGCGGTTGGTGAGACGGGTTGCGCGCCAGTTTGTGGCGCCACCTCGTCTTCGTCGTATTCATCGCTCGGCCAGGGGCCGGGGATCATCGGCGCCCAGGCCGCCGCCGGCGGCGCATCCAGCCAGTCGCAGCTTCGGGCGGCGCGTGCGGCATTGGCGTGGGCGGTGGCGATGATGGTGTCCAACGCGGTGTTTTCGACGCCAGCCAGCGCGTTGTAGGACTCCATCAAGTCTTCGTTCCACCAACCTCGTTCGCTTTTTATGGCGATGGCGCAACAGGCATTGAGGATGGTCTGGCGGGGGCGTTCAGCGTTTTTCGGGTCGAAAAGCTCGAGGGTGAGGGGCGGGATATTCCAGCTTTCCAGCAAAATCGGGCGCAAATTGGCAAGCGTATCGCCCAGCACGGCTGTTTCCGCTTCGGTTTCCGAAACCCGGCGACGCTGGCGTTGCAGGCGTATGGCCTGATCCGGTGTTCTTAACCAGAGCAACAGTTCCGGCAAGGTGTGGAGGAGGGCGGCGGCCTGAACTTCATCCGCGCGGATGTCGTTATGCAGCACGGCGAAATCGCGTGCTTGCCATGCGGCGTGCTGGGCGCGTCTGGATAGCGCTTGCAACGCCGCGAACGTGCGCGGGTTTCGGCCCGCCGGGCTGTCTTCGAGTACCGGCAAGCGGCGCGCGGCATCGAGAAAAGCGCCTATGCCCTGCATCATCAAGGCATGTTCGACCGTGGTGACTTCAGTGCCGGAGCGGGCGCTGACCCGCAGGTTGATGGTGTGCAGGATGTAGAGCGTGGCCAGCGGGTCGGCGAGGATGTCCGTGGCGACCTCTTTGGCCGTGACCTGGTCCCGCAGCCGGCCATATTCGATGAGCGCTTTTTGGGTATGGCGGAAGATCGGCAATACGCCAGGTTGCAACTGTTCCAGGTTGGCGGTCATCACATCCTCCAGATCAGAAGACGAGCTGGGGAAAGATCGCCGGGTTTGGATATGTCGACGATTTCGTCGGCCTCGAAGTCGGGTACGGCGAAGGAGTTGCTGACGAACAGGCTGCCGGGCTTCATTTCTTTGCGCGCCTTGTCCCATAAGCGTGGCATCGGCGCCGGGGACAGATAGGCGTAGACGATGTCGTAAGTACCGAGGTCGACATTCCACAGGCTGCCCAGGCGAACATCGGCCCGTCCTTGCAACAGTCTGATTTTTGCCAGCAGCCAGTTGAGCGGGGCGGCTTCAATGCCGGCCAGATGCAGATCGGGACGATGTCGGTGGATGCGCGCGAGCGGGCCGCCCAGCCCGCAGCCCAGATCGATCAATCTGCCCTGATTGGGCGCGCGCGCCGCCAATTCATCCGCCGCACGCGGACTCGACAGGTAGAGCGGGACGCGGGTGCGAACGGCGCCCAGCGAGGTGAGTACCAGAAGCAGAAATGCGGCGAGGAACCAGTCGGGATCGACGCCGCCGGTTTGGCTTTGCAGAAACAACGCCGTCGCCGTTACGGGCAGGAATAGCAGATTGATGTAGCGCCACCAGATCGGCAAGCGCCATAGCCAGGCCAGCAGCGCGGCGCTGATCGAAACGATCGGAATCGACAGCGGGAGCGGAAACCGGTCGCTGGATACTGTAAGGGCAGCGGCGACCGCGATACCGGGCAGATGCGCGAGCAAGGCGGCGAAGGCGGGGGGGAGGCGTGAAATCAACGACAACACAGACGTTGCGTTGACCAAGCCGGATTCGGAACAGTTGAAACCGAACGAATCGAAACCGAACGCACGCATCCTGGCATCAGTGTTTGGCATCCAGTTTCTCCGCCACCTCCTTGGCCGTGCTCGCCTCAATCTGGCGCGATTCCTTGGTGATGGCTTCCTCAGCCTTCTTGTTCATGACGATGATGGAGATGCGGCGGTTGATCGGTGAATTGGGATCGTTCTTGTCGAAAGGTATCGCCGAGCCCAGGCCGACCACGCGGAGTACCTTGCCATCTTCCAGGCCACCCGCGACCAGTTCGCGGCGCGATGCGTTGGCACGATCGGCGGACAGCTCCCAGTTGCTGTAGCCGGCATCGCCGCCCGCGTAGGCGACCGCGTCGGTATGGCCGGACAGGCTGATCCTGTTTGGCAGTTCGTTCAGGGTCTTGCCGATTTCGCGCAGGATGTCGCGCGTGTAGGACTTCATCACCGCGCCGCCGGAGTCGAACATGGGGCGGTTCTTGTCATCGACGATCTGGATGCGCAGTCCCTCGCTGGTGATGTCGATCTTGAGCTGGTTCTTGAACTGTTTCATCTTGGGATTGTTGGCGACCGCTTTTTCAAGCTTGTCCTTGATTTCCTTCAGGCGCTGAGACTCCTCTTGCTCCTTCTTGGCGCGGCTGGCATCGAGGTTGATCGCTCGGGTGCTTTCCACATCGCCGCGCTTGACCTGGCCGACACTGCGGGTGAGATCGGTACCGCCGCCCTTGATGATGCTGGAGGAGTCGCCCGAACCTTCGCCGCCGGCGAGCGCTACTTTAAGCGGCGTCTTGAAATACTCGGAGATGCCTTCCTGCTTGGCCTTGGAGGTGCCGCCCAACAGCCACATGAGCAGAAAGAACGCCATCATCGCGGTCACGAAGTCGGCATAGGCGATTTTCCAGGCGCCACCGTGCGCGCCGCCGCTGACTTTCTTGATCCGCTTGATGACTATGGGTCTTTGGGAGTCGTCCGCCATCTCTGCTCTCCGTTACCGCTGTCCGTTCATTGCGTTATTTGCCTTTACGCGCCTTGATGTCCTCTTCCATTTCGCGGAAGGACGGACGCTCGGTGGAGAACAGCACCTTGCGCCCGAATTCGACGCAGGTTTGCGGCGCAAAGCCGTTGAGCGAAGCCAGCAACACGACTTTGACGACTTGATAAGCCTTGCCGGATTCGGCCGCTTTGGTTTCCATCACCGCAACCAGAGGGGCGAGGAAACCGTAGGAAATTAGGATGCCCAGGAAGGTGCCGACCAGCGCATGGCCGATCAGGATGCCCAGTTCAGACGGGGGCAGGTGCAGCGATTCCATGGTGTGCACCACACCCATGACCGCCGCGACGATACCGAAAGCCGGGGTGCCATCGGCCAGCTTGGCGACGGCGTGGGAAGGATGCAATTCTTCGTGATGATGGACTTCCAGTTCGTTGTCCATCAGGTTTTCGATTTCCATCGCGCCCAGATTGCCACCCACCATCATGCGCAGGTAATCGGTCATGAAATCGACCAGATGGTGATCGGACGTGATGTTCGGATATTTGCCGAAGATCGCGCTTTTCTCGGGTTCCTCGACGTCGCCTTCGAGCGACATGAGGCCGTCTTTACGCGCCTTGGCCAGCAGTTCAAACAGCAAGCCGAGCAGTTCCATGTAGTAAGTCTTGCTGAACTTGGAGCCTTTGAAGCAGGCAGCCATCGCGCCCATGGTGTGCTTGATGGCATGCATGTTGTTGGCGGCGACGAACGCGCCACCCGCGGCGCCGGCGATCATCAGGACTTCCAGGGGTTGCCAAAGTCCGGCGATATGTCCGCCCGCCAGCGCGTAGCCGCCGAACACGCTGCCCAAGACCAGGCCCCAGCCTATCAATACGAACATGCTCAGGTTCTCCTATCTGCGTCAGTTTTATTCAGGATTCTTTTTACCGGCCCGAAGCTTTTGCGATGTATCGGGCTGGCGCCGTGCGCTTCCAGAGCGGCCAGGTGTGCGGCGGTAGGATAACCCGCATGACGTTCAAAACCATACATTGGGTAGGTATCGGCAAGTCGCCGCATTTCTTGATCTCTTTCTGTCTTGGCCAGAATCGAGGCGGCGGAAATGCAGGCTTCGCTGGCATCGCCTTTGACGATGGCGCGGGCGGGAATAAGCAGTTGCGGGCAACGATTGCCATCGATCAAGGCAAATTCGGCGGCCGGACTCAGCCAGGAAACAGCGCGTTGCATGGCGAGCATGCTGGCATGCAGGATATTGAGCCGTTCGATTTCTTCGACGGTGGCGAACGCGATCGACCAGGACAAGGCATGGGCCTTGATCTCTTCGGCGAGCGCGCGGCGTTTTTTCTCGCTCAGGACTTTCGAGTCTTTCAGGCCGGCTATCGGATGCGCGGGGTCGAGAATGACCGCAGCGGCATATACCGAACCTGCAAGCGGGCCGCGCCCGGCTTCATCGACGCCGCAAATCAGGACCGGCTCAGACAAGGGTTTTTTCACCAGTCAAAAACGGTTGCAAGGCATGCGCGATGAGTCCGGGTGTATTGCGTTTGAGTCGGGCGCGCTGCTGTTTGAACGACTCGATCTGGCTATCCCTGGCATTGTGGTCGCTCAGCAGATGTTCCAACGCCTCGGCCAATGCGTCCGGAGTGGCCTGGTTCTGGATGATCTCCGGCACGATGCTTGCCTCGGCAAGAATGTTGGGCAGGCCGATCCAGGGCTGCAAGGCCTGACGGCGCATGATTTGCCAGGTCAGCCAGGGCACCTTGTAGGTGATGACGTGCGGGCATTCCAGCAACAAGGCTTCCAGCGTGGCGGTGCCGGATGCGATCAACGCGGCATCGGCGGCCTGTAACGCGTCGTGGGCGTGACCGTAAAGGATGCGTATCGGCAGGTCGTGCGCTTCCGCTTCGCGCAGGCTCTGCTCGAACGCCGTGCGTGTTTCCCGGCTGACCAGAGGAATCAGAAAGCGGGTCTGCGGACGCTTGGCCGCCAACAGCTTGGCGGCTTCGATGAACAGCCGGGCCAGCGCCTTGAGTTCGCCCAGCCGGCTGCCGGGCATCAAGACCAGATATTCGCCATCCAAACGCAGGCCGAGTCGTTCGCGCGCGGTTTTTCGGTTCGGCTCGGGCAGGGCATGCGCTAAAGGATGTCCAACATAAGTCGCCGGTATCCCGGCCTTGCGGTAAATCTCTTCTTCGAACGGAAAAATCAGCAGGGCATGCGATACGGCGCGCCGAACCTTGTCGATCCGCTTCGGGCGCCAGGCCCAGACCGAGGGACTGACGAAATGGACCGTGGCGATGCCGGCTTTCTTCAACACCGATTCCAGCTTGAGATTGAAGTCCGGCGCGTCGACGCCGATGAACAAATCGGGCTTTTCAAGCAGAAGCCGATGCTTCAAGGCGCGCCGGATGGCGAGAATCTTGCTCAGGCTGCCCAGCGCCTCAACGTATCCCCGCACCGACAGCGCTTGCATGGGAAACAAGGACTGGGCTCCCTCGGCTTGCATCATGGGGCCGGCGATACCGAAAAAGCGGATATCCGGCTGCGCGGATTTCAGCGCGCCGATGAGCAGGCTGCCGAGCAGATCGCCCGATGCTTCGCCCGCGACTATGCCAACCTGAACACTGGACCGGGACACTGCCGCCTCAACGAATGATGCCGCGGCCCGTAACAGCCAGGAAATCCGCCAAGGTTTGAAGTTCGGGGGTTTGAACCGCCTCGCTCGCGATGACGCTCTGGGCTTCGCTTAAACCCAGGCCGGATTTGTATAGCGTCTTGTAGGCGCGTTTGATTGCGCTGATCGCTTCCACGCTGTACCCGCGCCGCTTGAGGCCTTCCGAATTGATGCCATGCGGCGCGGCGGGACTGCCCGCGACAGTAAAAAAGGGTGGCACATCCTGGCGAATGACCGAGGCGATGCCGGTAATGACATGGGCGCCGATGCGACAAAACTGGTGCACGCCGGTGAAGCCGCCAAGAATTGCGTAGTCCCGAACGCTGACGTGTCCGGCCAGCGAGGCGTTGTTGGCAAAGATCGTGTGGTCGCCGATATCGCAGTCATGGGCGATATGCACGTAGGCCATGATCCAGTTGTCATTGCCCAGCCGGGTGACGCCGGCATCCTGGATCGTTCCGGTATTGAAGGTGCAGAACTCGCGGATGACATTGTTGTCGCCGATTTCCAGGCGGGTCGGTTCGCCGGCATATTTTTTGTCCTGCGGCTCCTCGCCGAGCGAGACGAACTGAAAAATACGATTGCCGCGACCGATGCGGGTGTGGCCGGTGATCACCGCATGCGGCCCGATCCGGGTGGCCGCGCCGATTTCAACGTGTTCGCCAATGATGGAATAGGCGCCGACGACGACGCCATCGCCCAGCTTGGCCAGCGGATGGACCAGAGCAGTCGGATGTATTTCGGCCATCGTGCTTGCCATTGCGTTCAGTCGATTTCTTTCAGGGTGCACATCAATTCGGCTTCGCATGCGGTCACGCCATCCACGGTGCCTTTGACGGCGAATTTCCAGATGCCGCGCGTGTATCTGAGCAAAACCGCTTCCATGCGCAACTGATCGCCTGGCACCACCGGGCGCTTGAAGCGGGCGCCGTCGATGCCGACGAAATAGACCACGCTCTTCGGGCCGATTTCATTGCCGACGCTCTTGAACGCAAGCAGGCCGGCCGTTTGTGCCAGGGCTTCGATCATCAGTACGCCCGGCATGACCGGGTGATTCGGAAAATGCCCGGTAAACTGGGGTTCGTTCATGGTGATGTTCTTGATCGCAACGATGCGTTCGTTGACAACCAGTTCCAGCACGCGATCCACCAACAGCAAGGGATAGCGATGCGGCAGATATTTCATGATCTCGGCGATATCCATGCCACTGTCCGCAGCCTTGCTGGTAACCATTTCGGTAGCCATATCAGTTTTCCTTCAGCCTTTCTTCCAATAATTTGATCCGTTGCACCAGCGTATCGAGACGACGCAGATGCGCGGCGTTGTGTTTCCAGTCTTCATGTTTCATCAGCGGCAGCACCGAGGTATAGGTGCCCGCTTCGCGTATGTCTTTCGAGACGAAAGTGGCGGCGGAAACGATGACCCGATCGCAGATGTCGGTATGGCCCAGAATCAGGGCCGCGCCGCCGATCTGGCAATACGCGCCAACGCTCGCGCTACCCGCGATGCCGGCACAGGCGGCAATAGCCGTGTGGCGGCCGATTCGACAGTTGTGGGCGATCTGAATCTGGTTGTCGAGTTTGACGCCGGTTTCAATCACGGTATCGTCCAGCGCGCCTCGGTCTATGCAGGTGTTGGCGCCCACTTCGACATCGTCTTCAATAATCACGCGGCCGACCTGCGGCACCTTCAGCCATGCCCCATCCTTCGGTTCGGCATCCCAAGCCAGGCCGAAACCGTCGGCGCCGATCACGACGCCCGGATGCAGGATGATCCGGTTGCCCAGAATACACCCGTGCTGGATGGTGACGCGCGGATGCAATAAGCAGTCCTCGCCGAGTCGAACGCCCGGGCCGATGACGCAATGCGGGCCGATCTGGCAACGCGCGCCAATGATCGCCCCTGAACCGATCACCGCGCCGGCGCCGATGCGCGCCTCGGCGCCAACAATGACGTCATCCGCCAGCACGGCGCTGGGGTGTATGCCAGGCTCGATAACCGGGTCGGGTTGCAGCAACGAGATCGCGCGGGCGAAGCTGGCGTGGGCATTGGCGACAAGCAGGCAAGGTTGTGGCAATTCCCCATCCAGCTTGTCCGGGACGATCAGCGCGCCGGCCTGACTGGCGCGAGCCTGCGCCAGATATTTCGGACTCAGGAAAAAGCCAAGCTGATGCGGCTTGGCATGCTGCAATGAAGCGACGCCATCGACCCGCGTATCCGGATTGCCACGGATAGTCCCGCCCAGATGAGCTTGCAGTTCGGCCAGCGACAGGTCAGGCATGGGAAATCAGCGTTCCAAAGATTTCAGGACGCGATCGGTGATATCGACTTTAGGACTGGCGTAGACCACATTTTCCAGGATCAAGTCGAATTTTTCCTTTTCCGCGATCTCGGTGATCGCCTTGCGGGCCCGATCCTGGACGGAAGCGAATTCTTCGTTCTTGCGCTGGTTCAAATCTTCGCGAAATGCGCGCTGGTCGTGTTGAAGGTCCCGGCTGATATTGGCCAGTTCCTTTTGTTTCTTGGCGCGGTCCGCTTCGGACAGCGTCAAGCCTTCTTTTTCCATATAGGTCTGCAGATCGCGCGCCTGTTTGATCAGTTTCTGCAATTCCTGATCGCGTGTCTGAAACTCTTTTTCAAGTTTCTTGGTCGCTTTGAGGGAGAGACTGGATTCACGAAATACCTTTTCCGTGTTGACAAAGCCAATCTTCAGCTCCACCGCGAGAGCGGCGGAAGCGCTCATGGCGAGGAGAGAAATGGCGAGGAACTGTGCGAATATCGGTTTCAAGGTGAATCTCCTATGTCGGGCTAAGCGCGCTGTCAGAATACATTGCCGAGCTGGAACTGGAACATCTGGGTTTTATCGTCCGTGGCCGCGTTGAGCGCTTTAGCCAGGGAAAGCTTGATCGGCCCCATGGGTGAATACCAGGTGACGGCCGCGCCGAAGGAATAGCGCATATCGGCTAGGGAAAGTGCTTCGTAACGCCCAAGGCTGTCGCCGGCTCCAGCCACGGCGCCGATGTCCAAGAATGTGCTGAGCCGGACGGAACGATCGTTGCCCATGCCGGGGAACGGGAACAGCAATTCCGCGTTGCCGACGAGTCGCTTGGTGCCGCCGATCGAGAAACTGCTGCCCGCGGTATTGGTCGCCTTCGGTCCCAGCGCGCCGGAATCGAAACCTCGCACCGAGCCGATGCCGCCGGCAAAGAAATTGCGGAATAAAGGCATGTCCTTGCCGCTATAGCCACCGCCAAGGCCGATTTCACCGTTCAACATCAGGCTTACGCTGCGCGAGAGCGGACGTAGCCACTGATATTGATAGTTCAATTTGTAGTAGTTGAGGTCGCCCAGCGGGGTGCCGGCCTCCAGGAAAGCACGTTGAAACGTGCCTTTGGTTGGATACAGGAGGCTGTCGCGCGAGTCGCGCGCCCAACCGGTTTCGAAACGGAGCGAGTTGGTCGTGGAGCCACACGCCGTGTTGTAGCCAGTCGGACCGGCACACGCCGGTTCGTACTGGCCGGCGTAGTCGTGGTAGACATTCGGCGCGGTGGCGGACAGATCCAGCGCGACCTGTTCGTAAGCGAGTCCGAAATTGACCGTATCAAGTTCGGTGATCGGCACGCCCAGTCGTACACCGGCGCCGATAGTGGAGGTGTCGTAATCGGCGACGCTATTCAGGCTGGATGTATTCACATTGCGTTGATAAATGTCGTAACCGAGGCTGACGCCGTCCTGGGTGAAATAGGGATTGGTGTAAGACAGGGAAAATACCTTGTTGACGCTGCCGCTGTTGATCTGGACTGAAAGACGATTGCCAGTGCCGAACAGGTTGTTTTGCGAAACCGAGCCCGATAGAACCAGGCCGTCCGAACTGGAAAAACCGGCGCCCAGCAATATGTTGCCGGTGGGTTGCTCGGTCACGTTGATATTGACATCGACCTGATCGGTTGTGCCTGGCACCGGCGGCGTTTCAATGGTGGTTTCCTTGAAAAAGCCAAGCCGCTCAACCCGTTCGCGCGAACGGTTGACCTTGTCGGCGGCATACCATGCGCCTTCCATCTGGCGCATTTCTCGCCGCACGACTTCATCCTTCGTTTTGGTGTTGCCAGTGACATTGATGCGGCGAACATAGACTTTTCTGCCTGGGTCGACCAGAAACGTAAAGCTGGCGCTGCGTTTGTCTTTATCGATCTCCGGGGCCGCATTCACATTCGAGAAGGCATAACCTTCATTGCCCAGGCGGTCGCCGATTTTTTTGCTGGATTCGTTCAGCCGTTCGCGCGAGAAAACTTCGCCAGCCTTCAAACTGACCAATCCTCTCAATTCGCTTTCCGCTACCGGCAAATCGCCGGCGAATTTGATATCGGCCACCGTGTAGCGCTCACCTTCGTTGATATTGATGGTGATGTAGATATCTTTCTTGTCCGGCGTGATCGAAACCTGGGTGGATTCGACGTTGAACTCCAGGTAACCCTGATTCAGGTAATGCGAGCGCAAGGTTTCCAGATCTCCCGACAGTTTCTGCTTCGAATACTGGTCGTTTTTACTCCACCAGCTCAGCCAGCCGGGTGTTCTCAGATTGAACAATTTCAACAGTTGTTTTTCGGGAAAAACCTTGGCGCCGACGATGTTGATCGAGCGGATCTTGGTGACCTCGCCTTCATTGACTTCAAAACTGATCGCGACCCGATTGCGCTCCAGCGGTGTCGACACGGCCTTCACCTGAACCGCGTACATGCCCCGATTGAAGTATTGCCGTTTCAGCTCCTGCTCCGCTTTATCCAGTAACGACTTGTCCAGGATGCGGCCTTCCGCCAAGCCGATTTGTTTGAGACCGGTTTTGATTTCGTCTTTCGGGAATTCCTTCATGCCGGTGAAATCGACGCTCGCGATACCCGGGCGTTCTTCCACCGTGACCACTAGCACATCGTTGTTGGCTTCCAGGCGCACATCCTTGAAAAAACCTGTGGCATAGAGCGCTTTGATGGCTTCGGCCGCGCGTTGCGCGGTCAGCGTTTCGCCGACCTTGACCGGCAGGTAGCTGAATACCGTGCCAGCCTCAGTGCGCTGGATGCCTTCCACCCGGATATCTTTGACCTCGAATGAATCAAAGGCTTGTGCTTGCGCCGAAAGAAAAGCCAAGGCGAGCATGGCGGGGCAAAGCGGAAGAAGACGAAAAGAAAGCATGGGGCGGTTATCCGACAAAAAGTCGTTGCAGGTCGTTGAACAGGGCGAAGAACATCAGCAGACCCAGAAGGCCGATTCCTATGCGTTGGCCGATTTCCTGAACCCGCTCGGGTACAGGTTTCCCGGTCAAAAATTCGACGAAATAATACAGTAAGTGGCCCCCATCCAGTAATGGCACCGGGAGGAGGTTAAGCACGCCTAGACTGATGCTGACCAGCGCTAAAAATGCGATGAAACTGCCGACGCCACTCGCGGCGGATTGTCCGGCGTAATCGGCGATGGTGATCGGCCCGGACAGGTTTTTGACCGAAACCTCGCCTATCAACATGCGGCCCAGCATCTCCAGGCTGAACACGGAAAGCTCCCGAGTCCGATCCAGCGCTCTGGACAAGGCTTCCAACGGGCCATAGCGGGCTTCGGCCTGATAGGGCTCAAACAAGGCCGGATCGATTTTCGGTGCAGCGCCGATGCGGCCGCTGGTCTTGCCGGCACTGGCTACCGATTCCGGCCGCACCGTGAATTCGCGCAGCTGGCCTTGTCGCTCGACCTGAAAATGCAAACCGATATTGGGCGAAGCGCGAACAATATTGACCATTTCATCCCAATGGCCGATGGGGCGGTCATCGATAGCGCGAATGCGGTCGCCTGGCCGCAAGCCGGCCCGATCGGCGGCCCCTTTGGGCACTACCTCGGCCAGCACCGGCGCTAATGGCGGCAAATAGCGCACCAGGCCGAGCGCTTTCAATGGCGATTGTTCGAAGGTTTCGTCACGCTTGGACTGTCCATCGGCCTGGGTCAGAGTAAGCAGCCGATGCGCCAGATAACCTTTGGCATCGACCGTATCGATACTCAGGTCGTCGTCGCCGATGGTGTGTTTGAGCGCGAGCCAATGAAGATCCTGAAAGCTTTCCACGCGCTCGCCATTGACCGCGGTAACCATCTCGCCCGATTTGATCCCGGCCAGCGCCGCCGGCGTTCCACTTGGCGCTTCGCCGAGCACCGGTTTCAGGATGGGCACGCCAGACATGAACAGCGCCCAGAACAACAGAATGGCGAGCAGGAAATTGGCCAGGGGGCCGGCGGCGACTATCGCCGCGCGCGCCGCCACGGATTTGCGATTGAAGGCTTGGTCGAGCAATTCCGGCGCGACCGGCGCTTCGCGCTCGTCCAGCATTTTCACGTAGCCGCCCATGGGTATCGCGGCCAAGGCCCATTCGGTACCGTTGCTGTCGGTACGCTGAGCCAGGACTTTGCCGAAACCGATGGAAAAACGCAGAACCTTCACGCCGGCCAGACGCGCGACCAGATAGTGGCCGAATTCGTGAAAGACGATGAGGATGGCCAGGGTGGCCACAAATGCGAGCAGCGTGGTCATACCGGATTGAAGCTGTTTGCGGCGATGAGTTCTCGCGCCATGGCGCGGGCGGCCGCATCCGCCACCATCAGATCCTCCAACGAGTCCGCCGGCTGATCGGCCAATCGCTGCAAGACGGCATCGAGCGTGGCGGCGATGGACAGGTAAGGAATTCGCTTGTCCAGAAATGCGGCCACGACTTCCTCGTTGGCGGCATTGAGCATCGCCGGCGCGGCGCCGCCGGCGGCTAGCGCCTGATAGGCCAGTCCGAGGCAGGGAAAGCGGCGCAGATCGGGCGCCTCGAAAGTCAGCGTGCCGATCTTGGTCAGATCGAGCCAGTTGACGCCAGCCTCGATCCGCTCCGGGTAGGCCAGGGAATGCGCGATCGGCGTGCGCATGTCCGGGTTGGAAAGCTGCGCCAGCACGGAGCCATCCAGGTACTCAACCATGCTGTGGACGATGCTTTGCGGATGAATGACGACTTCGATCTGCTCCGGTTGGGCGTTGAACAACCAGCGCGCTTCGATGACTTCGAGGCCCTTGTTCATCATGGTGGCGGAGTCGACCGAGATTTTCTTGCCCATGACCCAGTTCGGGTGGGCGATGGCCTGTTCCGGCGTGATGTCCTTGAGAGTATCCAGTTCGCGCGTGCGGAACGGCCCGCCGGACGCGGTCAGCAGAACGCGGCGCACGCCGTGCGCCTTGAGGTCGCCGGTGTTGTTACGTTGGAAGTAAGCGGCCGGCATCGACTGGAACACCGCGTTGTGCTCGCTATCGATGGGTAGCAAGGTGGCGTTGTGGTCGCGCACCGCCTGCATGAAAAAACGGCCCGCCATGACCAGGGTTTCTTTATTGGCCAGGAGTACTCGTTTGCCGGCACGGGCGGCGGCGAGCGCCGGACGTAACCCGGCCGCGCCGACGATGGCGGCCATCACGCTGTCGACCTCCGGCAAGCTGGAAACGAACTCCAGCGCCTCGATGCCGACCAGGATTTCCGTGTCGGTGCCCGCGAGTAACGCCTCCAACGCTTGCGCCTTGTCGGCGTCCAGCACGACGGCATAGCGTGGATGGAAGCGCAGGCATTGCTCGGCCAGCTTCTCGATCTGGTTCTGGCCGGTCAGCGCGACGACGCGGAATTTTTCCGGATGGCGCGCGACGACATCGAGCGTATTGACGCCGATGGTGCCGGTGGCGCCCAGTATCGTCAGTGAGTGCAAAGTCATTTCAACCACATCCAGAACAGAGTTGCGGCGGGCAGCACAGCGGTAAGGCTGTCGATGCGATCCAGAATACCGCCGTGCCCGGGCAGCAGCGTGCCGCTGTCCTTGATGCCGGCCTGGCGTTTGAGCGTGCTTTCGAACAGGTCGCCCAGCACGGACAGCCCGAACAATGCCCAGAACAGCGCCAGGGCTTGCGGCAGGCATTGCAGCTTGATCGTGGCGGGCGCGTAAACATACAGCAGCAGCGCGTAGATCGTGATGGCCAGCCAGGCGCCGATCGCGCCTTCCCAGGTTTTGCCCGGGCTGATGCTGGGCGCCAGTTTGTGTTTGCCGAAGGCGCGGCCGGAGAAATAGGCGGCGGTATCGGCAATGACCACGACGCCGACCACAACCAGCAGCAGATCGGGGCTGATGTCGCGCAGCGCGATCAGGCCGAGTTGCGTGGGCAGCAGGACGATGATGCCGAGTCCAAGGTGTAGCGCCGCCGGTCGAACCGCGACCGCGCGAGCGAGCAGGGTCGGCGCCAGCAACCAGAAGGCGAGGGCGGGATAGAACGGTTCGGCCAGGCTGGGCGCAGTGAAGGCGAGCCCGTTGCCGGCCGCGCAGAGCAGGACGGCGTAGATCAAGCCAGGAATCCGGCCCAGTCCGGCCATCGCGGCCCATTCCCACGCCGCCAGCAGCAGGACGAGGCCGGTCAGGCCTATCCAGACTGGCGCTGGCGCCCAGTAGAGCGCCGCCAGAAAACCGGCGATCAAGGGGGTCGCGGTGGCAATGCGCGTTTGCAGCGCGGATTTAGTGCTTACTTGCATAAGTCACGCTGCATAAGCCACGCTGTATCCGGCCGGTCTTTGCCGTGTCTGACTTGGTCGGTCATCCTCGCCATGAAACAAGCATGGCCGCGCTTCTCTTCGCGCCAACCAGGCCAAATCCTCGGCCTCTGTATTGACGCGGACTTATGCAAATAAGCACTAGCGTTCAAGAAGTTGCTCGCTGGTGCGTCCGAAACGACGTTCACGTTTGCGATATGAGTCGATGGCCAGATCGAGCGCCGCCGCATCGAAATCGGGCCATAGGGTGTCGGTGAAATACAACTCGGAATAGGCCAATTGCCAGAGCAGGAAGTTGCTGATGCGCTGCTCTCCACCGGTGCGAATGAACAGGTCCGGCTCGGGGGCATAGGGCATGGTGAGGTAGGCGGCCAGTGCTTCCTCGGTCATTTCACCCGCATCGGGATTGTCACGCCGCCAATTGTTGACGGCGTTGAGTATGTCCCAGCGCCCGCCATAGTTGGCACAGATGGTGAGTGTGAGGCGGCGATTTTCCAGGGTGCGCTGTTCGCCTTGCGCAATCAGTTCACGCAAACGGGTATCGAAGCGGCCGAGATCGCCGACCACTTTCAGGCAGACGCCATTGCGATGCATGCGGGTGACTTCGCGTTCCAGCGCCATGACGAAGAGCTCCATCAGGCGTGTAACCTCATCCTGCGGACGGCGCCAGTTTTCAGAACTGAAAGCGAACAAGGTCAGGTATTCGATGCCGCGTTCGATACAGCCTTCGACAATGTCGCGGACGCGATCGACGCCCTGGGCGTGGCCGGCGACACGCGGCAAAAATCGTTTCTTTGCCCAACGGCCATTGCCATCCATGATGATGGCGACATGGCGCGGAACTTCAACGGAATCAGGTACTTCCGATGTTGAGCTAAAGAATCGCTTTATCATGATGGAGTGTCGATGCCTGAAGAATCAGACCACCATCAATTCCTTTTCTTTCTCGGCCAGATGTTTTTCCTGCTCGGCGATGTATTTATCGGTGAGCTTCTGAATGTCTTCCGTGGCGCGTCGTTCGTCGTCCTCGCTGATCTCCTTGTTCTTCAGGAGCTCCTTCAGGTGGGCAATGGCGTCGCGACGAATATTGCGCACCGCGACCTTGCCATTCTCGGCTTCGCCACGTACCAGCTTGACCAGTTCCTTGCGCCGTTCTTCGGTCAAGGGCGGCATCGGAACGCGCAGCATTTCACCCATATTGGAGGGGTTGAGGCCGAGGTCGGCATCGCGAATCGCTTTTTCAACCTTACCCAGCATGGGTTTTTCCCAAGTCTGCACACCCACGGTATGGGCGTCGATCAAGGTCAGGTTGGCAACTTGGCTGATCAGCGTAGGCGTGCCGTAGTAGTCGACCTTGACATGATCCAGGATGCCCGTGGTGGCGCGTCCGGTACGGACCTTGCCAAAGTCCGCCTTGAGCGACTCGACGGACTTCTTCATCTTCTCTTCGGCGGATTTCTTGATGTCGGCAATCATGGCTAAATCCTCTTAAATGACGACCCGGGTGCCTTCCGGCTCGCCCAGTACCACACGCTTCAACGCCCCCGCCCTGAAGATGCTGAACACGCACAGCGGCAGTTTCTGTTCGCGGCAGAGGGCAAACGCGGCGGTATCCAGGACGCCCAGGTTCTTCTCGATGGCTTCGTCGAAACTCAGTTGTTCGTAACGCGTGGCGGTCGGGTCTTTCTTCGGGTCGGCGGTGTAAACACCGTCCACCTTGGTCGCCTTCAGCATCAGGTCGGCGCCGATTTCGGCGCCGCGCAAGGCGGAAGCGGTATCGGTGGTGAAGAAAGGGTTGCCAGTGCCGCCGCCAAAGATCACGACGCGACCGGCTTCCAGATGGCGTACCGCGCTGTCCCGCTCGAAGGCTTCGCCGACGTGGGCAATGGTGACGGCGGTCTGCACACGGGTTTCGACGCCCGCGGCCATCAGGCCGTCTTTCAGCGCCAGCGCGTTCATGACCGTTGCCAGCATGCCCATGCTGTCGGCGGTCGCGCGATCCATGCCGGAAAGCGCGCCGGTGGCGCCGCGAAACAGGTTGCCGCCGCCAACGACGATGGCCACCTGTACGCCCAGGTCAACCACGTCCTTGATCTGGGCAACCATGCCGGACATCGTGTCTGCGTGATAGCCAAACGCATCCGGCCCCATCAGCGCTTCGCCGGAAAGCTTCAACAATATGCGCTTGCACGGGGTGACCATCTGGGCCATGCGACTTAGACCTTGGAGGCCGCGGCCACTTCGGCGGCGAAGTCGGTAACTTTTTTCTCGATGCCTTCGCCAACGATGAACATGGTGAAGCCATGGCACTGCGAGCCCTTGGACTTCAGCACTTGTTCGACCGCCTGCTTGTCATCCTTGACGAAAGGCTGCGACAGCAAGGTGACGTCCTTGAGGAATTTCTGCACGGTGCCTTCGGCGATCTTCTCCAGCATGGCTTCCGGCTTGCCGGCTTCCTTGGCTTTCTCGATGGCGACGCGGCGCTCGGTGTCGATCAGGTCTTGCGACACGCCGGAAGCATCCAGCGACTTGGGCTTGGAAGCCGCGATATGCATGGCGATATCGCGCGCAATCGCTTCATCGCCGGAAACGTCGACCAGCACGCCGATCTTGCTGCCGTGGATGTAGCTGGCGAACTTGCCCTGGGCGGACAAACGCACGAAGCGACGGATGGACATGTTTTCGCCCATCTTGCCGACCAGTTCGGTACGCGTTTCTTCCACGCTTTTGCCGGCATAGGGCAGGGCGGAGAGGGCGGCGACGTCGGCCGGGTTCTGATCGATGACCATCTGGGCCAGGGCTTTGGCAAGGGCCAGGAAATCGTCGTTCTTGGCGACGAAGTCGGTTTCGCAGTTCACTTCCAGCATCGCGGCGGTCTTGCCGTCGGCGCTGATGGTGACGGCAACCACGCCTTCGGCGGCGACACGGCCGGCGCTCTTGGCGGCCTTGTTGCCGAAGCGCACGCGCAGGATTTCCTCGGCCTTTTGCATATCGCCTTCGGCTTCGGTCAGCGCTTTCTTGCAGTCCATCATGGGCGCGTCGGTGCGCTCACGCAGTTCTTTGACCATCGATGCGGTGATTTCCGCCATTTTGTTTCTCCTGAACAGTTCTTTATCGAAAAAACGCCCCGATAAGCGGGGCGTCGTGAATAGGGTTAACGGTTAGTCATAAATTGGGCATGCAAGCCGCCCGATGAGGTTCGTGGCGTCCGCATCAGGAAGCGTTGGCTTCGCTGGCTTCGTCAACTTCAACGTATTCGTCCTGAGTCGCCGCGACCATCTCTTCGATGACCATGGTTTTGCCTTCCAGAATGGCATCGGCCAAACCGCGCGCGTAAAGACGGATGGCGCGGTTGGAGTCGTCGTTGCCTGGCACCACGTAATCGATGCCAAGCGGGGAGTTGTTGGTATCGACCACGCCGATGACCGGTATGCCCAGCTTGTTGGCTTCGGTGATGGCGATTTTCTGGTAGCCGACGTCAACCACGAACAGCGCGTCCGGCAGACGATCCATATCCTTGATGCCGCCCAGGCTCTGCTCCAGCTTGTCGAATTCGCGTTGAACGCGCAGGATTTCCTTCTTGGAAATCGCACCCGGCTCGGCCAGTTGCGCTTCGATGTCCTTCATCCGCTTGACCGACTGCTTGACCGTCTTGAAGTTGGTCAGCATGCCGCCCAGCCAGCGGTGGGAAATCCAGGGCATGCCGCAACGGGCGGCTTCTTCGGCCATGATCTCGCGCGCTTGGCGCTTGGTGCCGACGAACAGAACAGAACCTTTGTTGGACGACAGACGGCGCGCAAACGTGGCGGCGTCGTTGAACAACGGCAGGGTCTTTTCCAGATTGATGATGTGGATTTTGTTGCGGTGGCCGAAGATGTAAGGGGCCATCTTCGGGTTCCAGTAACGGGTTTGGTGGCCGAAATGAACACCGGCTTCGAGCATCTGACGCATGGTTACGGACATGAATAACTCCTAGGTTAAGGTTAAGCCTCCATCCGCCGAGAACCCCGCGAGTCCGTGCGGGGCACCTTAACTGGTGCGGATGTGTGGATTTCGCTCGTCCGACACAGTGTTGGACGTAAAGCGGCGCGCATTCTAGCAGAGTCTTCTCTGCCTTGGTATTGACTTGACTTCGCGGCCTTTTCGACACACCGGTCGAGTTAATAAATACTGGCGACTTGATCGACGACAATCATGCATGTCGCAATCTGACAATGACATTTAAACCCCGACCATGAAACCAAGCCATCCACAGCACACCGTAGGCCGATTGATCGGCTTGGCGTTGGTTGCCATATTGCTCACCGCCTGTGGCGAAGCAGCCAAGGAAACCAGCTCTCGGCCAACCGCCGCCAAACCGGCATTGAGCGTGACCACGACCACGCCGCGGGTGATCGACTGGCCGCAAACGCTCAAGGCCAGCGGCAATATCGCGGCCTGGCAGGAGGCGGTGATCGGTCCGGAAATCAGCAATTACCGGATCACCGAGGTGCGCGCCAACGTGGGCGATGTCGTTAAAAAGGGCCAGGTGCTGGCGCGTATCGCCGGCGATGCCGTGGAAAGCGAGTTCGCCGAGACCCGCGCCAGCGTTGCCGAAGCCGAGGCCACGCTGGCCGAAGCCCGGGCCAACCAGAAGCGGGCCAGGCAACTGACCGAAAGCGGTTTTTACAGCCCGCAGCAGAACACGCAGTCGCAAACCGTCGCCGATACCGCGCTCGCCCGCCTCAATGCCACCAAGGCGCGCCTGCAATCGGCCGAACTGAAACGTTCCAAGGCCACGCTGCTGGCCCCGGACGACGGCATCATTTCGGCCCGCGCCGCCACGGTCGGGACGCTGACGCAACCCGGCCAGGAACTGTTTCGTCTGATTCGCGGCGGCCGGCTGGAATGGCGCGCCGAGGTCACCGCGGCCGAACTTGGTCGCCTCAAACCCGGCCAGGCGGCCAGCCTGAACAGCCCGAGTGGCGATGTGGTGGTGGGCACGGTGCGCGCCGTGGCGCCCACGGTCGACCCGCAAACCGGCAACGCGCTGGTCTATGTCGATCTGCCGGCGGCGGCGGCCGGCGTGGTCGGCGCCGGCATGTTCGCGCGCGGCGAATTCCGCCTTGGCCAGCGCCCGGCGCTGACCTTGCCGCAATCCGCCGTGCTGCTGCGCGAGGGCTTCGCCTATGTTTTCCGTATCGAGGCCGATAAAGCCGCGCCGAAGGCCAACCCGAAGGTCATCCAGACCAAGATCGCCACCGGGCGGCGCCTCGGCGAACGCATCGAACTGATCGATGGCGGCGGACTGGACGCACAGGCCCGGGTGGTGGCCAGCGGTGTCGGCTTCCTGGCGGACGGCGACAGCGTGCGTATCGTGCCGGCTCCGAGCGCGACAGAATCGAAGCCATGAACGTTTCCGCCTGGTCTATCCGCAACCCGATTCCGGGGATATTGCTGTTTGTCATGCTCACGCTGTTCGGCCTGCTGGCCTTCAAGGGCATGAAGATCCAGCAATTCCCGGATATCGATCTGCCCATGGTCACGGTGACCGCCAGCCTGCCCGGCGCGGCGCCGGCGCAGATGGAAACCGAGGTGGCGCGCAAGATCGAAAACTCGGTCGCCACGTTGCAGGGTCTCAAGCACGTCCACACCAAGGTGCAGGACGGCACTGCGACCATTACCGCCGAATTTCGGCTGGAAAAACCGACCCAGGAAGCGGTCGACGATGTGCGCGATGCCGTCTCGCGCGTCCGCGCCGACCTGCCGGGCGATCTCAAGGACCCGGTGATTTCGAAGGTCGATCTCTCCGGCGCGCCCATCCTCACCTATACCGTCGCCTCCACCCGGATGGACGATGAGGCGCTGTCCTGGTTCGTCGACAACACGGTGACCAAGGCCATGCTCAGCGTGCGCGGGGTCGGCGCCATCTCGCGCGTCGGTGGCGTCACGCGCGAGATTCGGGTCGAGCTCGATCCGGCTCGCTTGCTGGCGCTGCGCGCCACGGCCGCCGACGTGTCGCGCCAGTTGCGCCAGATTCAGCAGGAGGCCTCGGGCGGCCGCGCCGATGTCGGCGGCGCCGAGCAGTCGGTGCGCACCATCGCCACCGTGCAGTCGGCGGAGGAGCTCGGCGCGCTGGAAATCGCCCTGTCCGACGGGCGCCGGATCCGGCTCAACGAACTGGCGACGGTCAGCGACAGCGTGGCCGAACGGCGCTCGGCGGCGCTGCTCAACGGCAAACCGGTGGTTGGTTTCGAAATTGTCCGCAGCCGGGGCGCCGGCGAGGTCGAGGTCGCCGACGGCGTGCGCGCCGCCCTGGCAAAGCTGAAGGCGGAGCATGCGGATATCAGCGTCACCGAGGCGTTCAATTTCGTCGATCCGGTGGTCGAGAACTTCGAGGGTTCGATGGCGTTGCTGATCGAGGGCGCGCTGCTCGCCGTCCTCGTCGTCTGGCTGTTCCTGCGCGACTGGCGGGCCACGCTGGTTTCGGCCGTCGCGCTGCCGCTGTCTATCATTCCGGCCTTCGCCGCGATGTACCTTCTGGGCTTCACGCTCAACGTGGTGACGCTGCTTTCGATGTCGCTGGTCGTCGGCATCCTGGTCGACGATGCCATCGTCGAGATCGAGAACATCATGCGCCATCTGGCTCAGGGCAAGACACCCTATCGGGCCGCGATGGAAGCCGCCGACGAAATCGGGCTGGCGGTGATCGCCACCACCTTCACGCTGATCGCGGTGTTCCTGCCCACCGCCTATATGAGCGGCGTGGCGGGCAAATTCTTCGTCCAGTTCGGCTGGACCGCGGCGATTGCCGTGTTCTTCTCGCTGGTCGTCGCGCGCATGCTGACGCCGATGATGGCCGCCTATCTGCTGCGCCCGCCCAAGCAGGTGCGCCATGAGCCGGGCTGGCTGGTAACTTACACCGGCTGGGCCGCGTGGTGCCTGAAGCACCGTATTGCCACCCTGTTCGCCACCGCATTCTTTTTCTTCGGCTCGTTCGCGCTGGTACCTCTGCTGGCGACCGGTTTCATGCCGCCGGACGATCTGTCGCAGACCCAGGTTTATCTTGCGCTGCAACCCGGCAGCACATTCAAGGAAACCTATGCCGCCGCCGAGCAGGCCCGCCGCATCGTGGAACGGCATCCGCATGTCAAGATGGTCTATACCGCCATCGGCGGCGGCGCGGCCGGCAGCGATCCGTTCGCCGCGCGCGGCGCGTCCGAGGTGCGCAAGGCGACGCTGACCATCAACATGACGCCGCGCAAAGAGCGCGGCGGCGTCAAGAAACAAGAGGTGGAGCGCCAGTTGCGCGAGGCCCTGGCGGTATTGCCCGGCGTGCAGGTCAAGGTCGGCCTGGGCGGCGCCAATGAAAAATACGTGCTGGTGCTGACGAGCGAGAACGGTCCGCTGCTGGCCGAACATGCCCGCACGGTGGAGCGGGAACTGCGCACGATTCCCGGCATCGGCGCGGTCACCAGCACGGCGAGCCTGACCCGGCCGGAACTGGTTGTGCGTCCCGACTTCGCCCGCGCCGCCGACCTGGGCGTCACCTCGGCCGCCATCGCCGACGTGCTGCGCATCGCCACGGCCGGCGATTACGACCAGAGCATCGCCAAATTGAATCTCGCCCAGCGCCAGGTGCCCATCGTGGTCAAGCTGCCAGCGGAAGCCCGCCAGGATTTGAACCTGCTCGGGCGCTTGACCGTACCTGGCAAACATGGCCCGGTCATGATAGCCAACGTCGCCAGTCTGGCGATCACCGGCGGTCCGGCCGAGATCGACCGGTACGACCGCCTGCGCAACATCAATTTCGAAATCGAACTCAACCAGCAGCCGCTTGGCGAGGTTGAAAAAATCGCGCTCGCGCTGCCCAGCCTGAACAAGCTGCCGCCGGGCATCCTGCAAACCAGCATCGGCGATGCGGAAGCAATGAACGAACTGTTCAACAGTTTCGGCCTCGCCATGCTGATCGGCGTGCTGTGCATCTATGTCGTGCTGGTGCTGCTGTTCCGGGACTTCGTGCAGCCCGCCACCATCCTGACCGCGCTGGTGCTGTCGGTGCCGGGCGCTTTTCTCGCGCTGTTCGTCACCCAGACGGCACTGACGATGCCGTCGATGATCGGCTTGATCATGCTGATGGGGGTCGCCACCAAGAACTCGATCCTGCTGATCGACTACGTCATCCTCGCCCGCCGCGGCGTCGATGGAAACCCCGGCCTGGATCGCTGGCATGCCCTGCTCGATGCCTGCCACAAACGCGCCCGGCCCATCGTGATGACCACCATCGCCATGGGCGCCGGCATGCTGCCAATCGCCCTCGGCATCGGCACCGACCCGAGTTTTCGCGCGCCGATGGCCATCGTCGTCATCGGCGGCCTGATCACCTCGACCTTCCTCAGTCTGTTGGTGATCCCGGTCGTCTTCACCTACGTCGACGATGCCATTTGCCGCATGCGGAAACTGCTATCCAAGTCGCCCGCCTGAGGGACTGCAGCTTCGCGCGGCACGCGCTTGTTGCGTTGGCGGCGTTGCGTATGGCGATGAATTTTGTCCCGCTGCAAAGGTGTGGCGAGCTGGAATTCGTGCTGCGTCAGCTCTTTTTTTCAAGACACTCCAGGTAGGCCAGCGCATCCGGGGCCAGGTTGTTGCGTTGCGCCTGCCAGATCATTTCCGCCAGGCAATCCATCACCGCGTGTTGAGCCGCATGTTCATCGCCCAGGCGCTCGGCGAGCGCGAGATAGCGGGTTTTGACGCCGGCCGGCTGATCGATCGATAGCTGCTCGCTGATGGAAAGGTGCATGGAGAGATGCAAAAACGGATTCGTCTCGCCCATTTCCGGTCGCCATTCCCGGTTCTGATAGCGCTCCGGTTGCGCCAGGATGGCGTGGTATTCCGGGTGGCTGGCAATGTGTTCAAGCGCGATTTTTTCGATATCCGACAGGGCTTGCTTGGCGTTGAATTTGCTCCAGACGCCAAAAAAGAATTCGCGTACCTGGTCTCGGCTGGGATTGAACATGGCGTGTCTTTTGAGATTGTTTGGTTACAGATCGTAGCCCAGCGCCAGTACGCTGCTGTATTGCAGCAGACGATTGGCGCCATCGAGGTAGGCGATCTCGCCGTTGCCGTAGAAACCGATGAAAGGCAGTCCGGGAAAGCGTTCGGCGAGGATAGTCAGATCGCGGTCCTCGCCGCCGTAAAACATCGGGCCGCGTCCCATGCACGGAAACATCAGGCCGAAACGGGGTGTGGACACAGTGTCCGCGCAGAAGCGAGTCAGCATCGCCGCCATGTCGTCCGCCGCCGCCTTGGGTTTGCGCAGCGCCCAGAACAGTTCGACGCCAGGTTCGAGTTGGCCGGCGATGGTGACGGATTGATCGTTGCCGTTTACCGCCACCACCGGTAGCAGATGGTAGCGGCCTTCCTGGAGGGCGTTTTCGCGTTCGCCATAGGGAATGCCGGCCATCAGCAGATAGGTGGGAATGCGCTCCAGCGCACGCATGCTAAGCGGAAGCTCCCGCGCCAGACTGGCGAGAGCGGGCATGCCGCCGAGCGTTTGCACGTCATGGCCGGCAACCTTGGTCAGTCGGGCCGGCCGGGAAAGGGGATGCACCCCCTGGGTAAAGTCCACGCGCAGGCGCGCGCCATGTACGCATAACTCGCACCGGCCATTGGCCTGGATGCGTGTGTTTTGCCACACCGAGTATGGCCCCTGGCCGGTGGCATCGCCGGAAACGCCGCCATAGCGTGGCGGGCCGGACTGGAGCCAAGCCAGGTCGAGCGCATTCGGGGCGCTGTAGGTGAGAACCTGGGCGGTATCGGATTGCGCCGTCCGCAGACTGGCGCCTTCGCCCAGAACCAACGCGGCGGCGGCAGGCGCATCGAGCACCCAATCCGCTTCGGTGAACACGCCGGCGGCGGTGCAACCGGCCACCTGGGTGCATTGGGCGGCGCGCGCGGCCGCATTGATCGCGGCTTGCGGGTCATGCGCAAAATCGCTGCTCAGATACAAAACGACGGATTGCGCGATTTCGAGTTCCGCCGCGTCCATCGCCATCCGTACGGCTTGCGCCGCCAGGGCGGGATCGACATGACGGCCTTGCTTGATGCCGGTCGCGGCTTTCACGCCGTCTTGTCCTGGCAATCGCAAAGATCGCGGATGACGCAGCGACCGCATTCCGGCTTGCGCGCCTTGCAGACATAACGGCCATGCAGAATCAGCCAGTGATGCGCGTCGAGCCGATATTCGACCGGCACGTTGCGCATCAATTTGGTTTCCACCTCCAGCACGGTCTTGCCCGGCGCCAGTCCGGTGCGATTGGACACGCGAAAAATATGCGTATCGACCGCGATGGTCGGTTCGCCAAAAGCGGTGTTGAGCACCACGTTCGCGGTCTTGCGGCCGACGCCGGGCAGGGCTTCGAGCGCGTCGCGCTCGCGCGGCACCACGCCGGCGTGTTTGTCGAGCAGTATCTGGCAGGTGGCGAGGATGTTTTTCGCCTTGGTCGGAAACAGGCCGATGCTGCGGATATGCGATTTCAGCGCATCTTCGCCCAGCGACAATATTTTCTCGGGTGTATCGGCCGCAGGAAACAGTGTCGCCGTAGCGATGTTGACGCTCTTGTCGGTCGCTTGCGCCGACAGCATCACGGCGATCAGCAATTCAAACGGCGAGCGGTGAACAAGTTCGGTCGTGGGGTGATGATTGGCGGCCTTCAGGCGTTCGAAGATTTCGCGGCGGCGGGCGGCGTTCATGGGCCAATGATAAAAGAAAAGGGGCGTCGCGCGCCCCTGGTCGAGCGGTGGGAGGGCTCAGGCGCGGCGGCGCGCCATCATGCCCACCAGGCCGAGGCCGGCCAGCAGCATGGCCCAGGTCTCCGGTTCGGGCACCGCGGCCACCTGCCAGCCGATGTCGCGCAGGCCGTTCCAGTCCAGGTCGGTGAGCTGTTTGCGGGCGCCGTTGCCGATGCTGGGGGCCATGGCGGTTTCGAAGCTGCCCTGGCCATCGATGGGGCTGGTCACGCCATCTTTCCAGTGGGAGTCGTCGTTCTCCAGGGCCACCGTGCCGGAAAAGCTGCCGGTGAAGGTGTGTGCAACCCCGTTCACCTGATTGACCCAGGAGTCGGCGACGCCCACTCCCAGCACATGGGCGATCTCGTGCAGGGCCACCGAGTAGAAGTCGTAGCCGGAGAAGCTTTCTGTGGTGGCGGGCGTGGCGTCGAAATACCAGTCGTTGAGGCCGCTGTTGAAGGCGATGGAGCCGCCCCAGGGGGCGAAGTCGGTGTCGTTGGCGCCATTGTTGACGAAGGGCATGAAGCCGGCTTGGCTGCGGCTGATGCTGTTCTCGAAGGCCAGGCCGTTGGCATCGGCGCTGGTGGTGAAGGAGAAACCGCCCGCCGCGCCTTGCCCCAGGGTGTCCTCGGCCAGGGCCGCGCCGCCCACGTAGATGCGGTACTCGTTGGCGGCGATGGAGACGGTGTTCAGGGCCAGATTGTCGAAATTCTCGTTGATGTAGCCGTTGGCGCTGGCCGGGTCGTAGAAGCCGATGGCGAACGCGTTGTCGCCGCTCGAGGTGATGGCGCCCAGGCTGTCGGTGATGCGGCTCTCGTACACGCCGGCCGCGGCCTCCAGCAGGTTCTTGCGTGTAGCGTCGGCGAAGAAGCCGCCGGTGTCGTAGCTGTAGTCGAACACGATGTCGAAGCCGGCGCCGATCTGTATTTGGCCATGGACGTCCACGTTTCCGGTCGCGGCGACCGCGACTCCGGGCAGCAGGGCGAGCATGAGAGGCAGGCGTTTGATCATTGGTTTATCCCCATAAAAATTGCTTATTTTTCGAATGCCAAGCATTCCGGCTTGTGCGGGCAAGGATGATGCCCATCGTCAGGAAGTTGATCAATAGGCTGATCAATAGGCGATGAGTCGCTGGCCGGGGCGCATCGGCCAGCAAGGCCGGCTCTTCAATGGCCAGGCCGCTCTTCCTGTAGCCAGTTGCGCGTGGCGATCAGCAGGCCCAGGCCGATGAATGCGCCGGGCGGCAGCACGGCGAGCAGAAAGCCGCTGTAGTCATGCGCCAAGGGTATGACCCAATCCTTGGCGACCGGGCCGAGCGCCATGTCAATGCCGGAAAACAACGTGCCCTTGCCGATCGCTTCGCGCACGCTGCCCAGCACGACCAGAACGGCGGTGAGGCCCAGGCCCATCATGGTGGCATCGAGGACGGAGTGCGATGTGGAGCGCTTCGACGCGAACGCCTCGACGCGCGCCAGCACGATGCAGTTGGTGGTGATCAGCGGCAGGAATACGCCCAGCACGATATACAGGGCGGGCACCCAGGCGTGCATGGCCAATTCCACCATCGTCACCAGCACGGCAATGATCAGCACGAAAGCGGGGATACGAATGGCGTGCGGGATGAAATTGCGCACCAATGCAACCGAGCCGCTCGACAACGCCATGACCAGCGTGGTCGCAAGTCCCAGTGAAAGCGCGTTGACCACGTTGTTGCTGATCGCCAGCAGGGGACACAGGCCGAGTATCTGGACGACGCCCGGATTTTGCTTCCACAGGCCGTTCAGGATGATGTCGCGGGTTTCTTGCGACAGCAGACGCGCGCGTGGCGCGGCGGGTTCCGGCGCCGCTCCAGGGGCCGATTCCGGCGATATTTCCGGTGTCAAGGCGGCTTCAGGACTGGACATGGCGGTTCTCCCGTTGCGGTGCGAGAAGTTCGTCTTTGTGCGATTCGAAAAAATGCAGGGCCTTGTTGACCGCTTTGACCACCGCGCGCGGTGTAATCGTGGCGCCGGCCATGTAGTTGAAAACGCCGCCGTCCTTGCGGACTTTCCAGGCCGTGTCGGCCGGTGCGATCAGGCTCTTGCCAGTGAATTGATTGATCCACGGGTTGCGCGCGATCTCGATGTAATCGCCTAGGCCGGGGGTTTCCTTGTGCGCGGTGACACGCACACCGGTGACGCGGCCGTCGGCCTGTATGCCGATCAGCAGGCGAATCTCGCCCGCGTAGCCATCGGGTGCGATGGCTTCGAGCACGACGGCGGTCGCATTGCCTTGTTTGCGCGCTACATAAGCCTGGCCTGGACGCTTCAAGCCGAGTTGCGGATTGGCCGGCAGCACTATGGCATCGCGGATCAAGTCGTTGTCGAAACTGCCGGCGGGCAGGGTTTGCGAGACCAGCGCTAGCTTGTCGGCTTGCACGCTGAGTTCTATGGTCGGGCTGGTCAGCGTGAAGACGCCGGACAGCAGGCTGGCGCCGACAACTGAAAAGACCAGCAACGTGAGTGCGGTCGACACGGTTTCACGTAGCGCCGGGCTCATGCTTTACCCGCCTTTTTTGGGCCGGCGCCATGTCCGAACACGCGCGGCTGCGTGTAGGTGTCGATGAACGGCACGCAGATGTTCATCAACAACACAGCGAATGCGACACCATCCGGATAGCCGCCGAAAGCGCGGATGATCGCCGTCAAAATGCCGGCAAGTCCGGCGTAGATCAGCTTGCCGCGCGGCGTCGAGGCGGCCGTGACCGGGTCGGTGGCGATGAAGAACGCGCCCAGCATGACGCCGCCGGAGAACAGATGCAGCAGCGGGCCGGCGTGTTGGGTCGGATCGATCAGGTGCAGCAAGCCGGCGCTGGCGGCGACGCCGACCAGGAACGCCAGGGGAATATGCCAGGTGATGAGCCGGCTCCAGAACAGGTACAAGCCGCCGAGGAGGTACATCGCGGCGACGGTCTCCATGCCGCGCCCGCCGGCCCAGCCAAACATCGGTTGGCTGAGGATGGATGCAACCGGCGTGTTCAATCGCGCCTGGGTTTTCCAGGTGTCCAGCACCGTGGCGGAGGTGTAGGCGTCCGGGCTGATCGAGCCTTGGCCGGCGAAGACCACGTCGAACGCATCCAGCAGCGTCAGCGCGTGATCGGCGAGGTCGACGGGCGCGGCCCACTGCGTCATGTTGACCGGGAAACTGACGATCAGCGCCGCATAGCCGATCATCGCCGGGTTGAACAGGTTCTGGCCGAGGCCACCATAAAACTGTTTGGCGACGACGATGGCGAACAGCATGCCAATGGCATAGAGCCACCAGGGCGCCAGTGTCGGCAGCGATAACGCCAGCAGCCAGGCGGTCAGCAGCGCCGAGTTGTCGGACAGGGCATGCTTCAGCGGCCGTCCGCGCATCAACAACATGAAAGCCTCGAAGCCAAGCGCGAAGACGCTGCAGACCAGCAGACTGATCCAGATGCCGGGGCCGAAATACCAGGCGTGCGCCAGGATGCCGGGAACCAGCGCGAGCATGACCTTGAGCATGATCGTCGAGGTGGAATTGCCGCCAAGGGTGTAGGGCGAGCCGATCATTCGTGCGATTCCGTTTTTTCTTCGACCTTGGCCCGTCGCGCTTCGATTGCATCGATTTCTTTTTGCACGCCGGATGTCAGGTTCTCGGTGTTCTTCGGGGTGACGGTTTCTTTCGTCTTTTGGGCGCGATCCAGCGCGGCTTGCAGAATGGCTTTTTTCTTTTCGGCGTCCGGATCGGCGGGTGTTACGGCGTTGCTGGCCGCGCTTTCACGTGACTTTTCCGCTGCCTTGGCGAATTTTTCGGCCTTGTCCTGTTTTTCCCGTTCCAGTCGGAAAACCTTGAATTCGTGCCGGACGCGGGCTTGATCGGCGCTGCGTTTTTCGCGTTCGCGTTCCCAGATTTCGCTCTTGGAAAAACGGAAATAATCGACCAGCGGGATGTGGCTCGGGCAGACATAGGAACAGCAGCCGCACTCGATGCAGTCGAACAGGTTGTAGCTCTGGGCGCGGCCGAAATCCTTGGCGCGGCTATACCAATACATCTCGAACGGTTGCAGGTCGGCAGGGCAGGCTTGCGCGCATGCGCCGCAACGGATGCAGGGCAGTTCGATCGGTTTGGCCGGAAATAGGCGCGGATTTTTGACGATCAGGCAGTTCACCGCCTTGGTTACCGGGGCGTCGCTGTCTCTCAGATCGAAACCCATCATCGGGCCGCCGATGAGTTCACCGCTTGCTCCCGCCAGCGCGCCGCCCGCCGCCGCGACCAGGTCGGACAGCGGCGTGCCGACGCGAACTTCGAAATTGCCGGGTTGGGCGACATGGCCGGTGATGGTGGCCACGCGCGAGATCATCGGCTCGCCCAGTTCCACCGCGCGATAGAGGCTGTAAGCGGTGCCGACGTTGAACACCTGGATGCCGACATCGGTGGAGCGTCCGCCGGCGGGCGTTTCCACACCGGTCAGGCTGTAAGTCAGTTGCTTGCCGCCGCCGCCCGGGTAGCGCGTGGGCACCGCGATGACTTCCATCCCGGCGGGGGCTGCGGCGCGCAGGGCGGCGATGGCTTCCGGCTTGTTGTCTTCGATGCCGATCAGCACGGTTTCGCTGCCCAGCGCATGCCGCATGATTTCGATGCCGCGCACCAGCTCCGGCGCGCGTTCGCGCATCAAACGGTCGTCGCAGGTGATCCATGGCTCGCATTCGGCGCCGTTGAGTATCAGCGTGTGGATTTTCTGTCCGCCAGGATTGAGCTTGATATAACTGGGAAAGACCGCGCCACCGAGGCCGGCGAGGCCCATGTCGCGGACGCGATTGCGCAACGCGGAAGGATCCAGATTGCGCCAATCCAGCGGCTGGAATTCGATGGCCCGGTCGGCACCATCCGATTCGATCACCACGGCCAGATCGAACATGCCGGAAGGATGCGGCACGGCGCGCGGTTCGACGGCAACGACGCGGCCGGAAGTGGGCGCATGCACGGCGGTGGAGACGTAGCCATCAGCCGCCCCGATCGTCTGGCCGCGCAACACCGTGTCGCCGGCCGCGACCAGGGGCCGCGCCGGTGTGCCGATATGCTGGCGCAGCGGCACGATGTAACGCGGCAGCAGGGTCATGGCGCGAATCGGCGTGCCGTTGGACATGGCCTTGTGTCCGTCCGGATGCACGCCGCCGTTGAAGGTATACAGCTTTCGACTCATGGCTTCAGACTCATGCCGCGCGCTTCATCATGTGGATGGGATAGCGCCATTTCCAGGTCACCACGTCTTCCTTGATCACCTGCATACCGATGCAGTCGACCGGGCAGGGCGGCAGGCAGAGTTCACAGCCGGTGCATTGCGCTGCCACGATGACGTGCAACTGCTTGGCCGCGCCGACGATGGCATCGACCGGGCAGGCCTGTATGCACAAGGTGCAGCCGATGCAGGTGTTCTCGTCGATGACCGCCACCGATTTGGGTTTTGGCTCGACGCCTTCGCCCAGGGGCTTGGCATCGACGCCGAGCAATTCGGCCAGATTCTTGACACCTTCCGCGCCGCCCGGGGGGCACAGATTGATATCCGCCTCACCCTTGGCGATGGCCTCGGCATAGGGTTTGCAACCGGCAAAACCGCATTGGCCGCATTGCGTCTGGGGCAGGATCGCGTCGATCTTTTCCACCAGCGGATCGTCCTGAACCCGGAGCTTGATCGCCGCCCAGCCCAGGATGCCGCCCAGCACCAGGCCGATTGCCGCCATGACCAGAATTGAGCTGAGCACTATCGGATCAATCCGGCAAAGCCCATGAACGCCAGGCTCATCAAGCCGGCCGTAATCATGGCGATGCTGACGCCGCGAAACGGCTTGGGCACATCTGCCGCCTCAAGCCGCTCGCGCATCGCCGCGAACAACATCAGCACCAGACTGAAGCCGAGCGCGCCGCCCAGGCCGTAGAACAGCGACTCGAGAAAATTGTGCTGTTCCTGCACATTCAGCAGCGGAATGCCCAGTACCGCGCAATTGGTCGTGATCAGCGGCAGATAGATGCCCAGCACACGGAACAGCACCGGCGAAGTCTTCTTGATGAACATCTCGGTGAACCCGACGATGCCGGCGATCACCACGATGAACGACAAGGTGCGCAGATAGGACAAATCCTGTCCGAGCAGATAGGTGTCGACCAGATAGCTGGCGCCGGACGCCAGCGTCAACACGAAGGTGGTGGCGGCGCCCATGCCGATGGCGGCTTCCAGCTTGCGCGAAACGCCCATGAATGGGCACAAGCCGAGAATTTTCGACATCACGATGTTGTTCACGAACACCGTGCCGATCAGGATGAGAAGGTAGTTTTCCAAGGGGGGTGCGATCAGGCGCGTGATTTTTCGCCGCGATTATCCGCTACCCGATAGGGCGCGGACAACGTCGAATATTCAATCCAGCAACTCGTGCGCGCCATCGCAATAGGGTGGGTTGGCGGAATGCTTGCAGGTACAGAGCCAGACCTGGGTCTGCGTCTCCAGCTTGAACGGCATCGGCTTGAAATCGGTGCCGGCGTGGGAGCCGTCGCAAAACGGTTGATTCTTCGATCTGCCGCAACTGCACCACCAATATTCACCTGCTTCCAGATTGGCCTCGATGGGTTCCTTGCCGGCGATAACGGGTTCGTTCATGTTTTCTTCCCCTGGTTAATACCCGACTGAATTTGTCGGATAGCCGATATTACAGAGGTATTCCGGTATCGGGTGTTGAAAACGCTTGCTCCGGGATGCGATGGCAGCCTGTCATCTTGATGTTTTCTTAATGCGGCTCGTCCCGGTCTTGGCCTTTTCTTGACCCGAACCCGCCTAGAGTTCAGTGCGTAATCTTTCGCATCCACAGGAGTTGTCATGGACCTGATCTATCTCTTCGCCGCACTGGCGTTCTTCGGCATTACCGCCGCGCTGGCCTTGGCTTTCGACAAGTTGCGGAGGCGTTGACATGAACGCGCTCTATTTGATCGCTTTATTGGCCGCGGCCGGGGTGTTCGTCTACCTGGTCATCGCGCTGTTCTTTCCGGAGAAATTCTCATGACTGGCAACGGCTATCTACAAATCGGCCTGTATCTGGCCGCGCTGCTGCTCCTGGCCTGGCCGCTGGGGCTTTACATGGCGCGGGTTTACGTCGGCGAACTGCCGGTCTACGTACGCTGGTTGCGTCCGCTGGAAAACGGGCTTTATCGGCTGTCCGGCATCAAGTCCGAAGAAGGCATGTCCTGGCTGCGCTACGCCATGGCGTTCCTGGTTTTCAATCTGCTCGGGTTGCTGGTGGTCTATGCCTTGCAGCGGCTGCAACTCTGGCTGCCGCTAAATCCGCAGGGACTGGGCAACGTCACGCCGGATTCCGCCTTCAACACGGCGATCAGCTTCGCCACCAACACCAACTGGCAGGGCTACAGCGGCGAGGTGACGATGAGTTATCTCACCCAGATGGCGGGTCTTTCCGTGCAGAACTTTGTTTCTGCCGCCAGCGGCATGGCCGTACTGGTCGCGGTGGTGCGCGGATTCGTGCAACGCGAGGCGGACCGCATCGGGAATTTCTGGGTCGACCTGACCCGTTCGACGCTGTACGTGCTGCTGCCGCTGTCGCTGATCCTGGCCGTGGTGCTGGTGAGTCAGGGCGTGGTGCAGACCTTCGCGCCGTCTCAGACGGTTGAACTCAGCCAGCCGGCGCAATACGAAAAGGCGAAGCTGGGCGCCGATGGCCAAGCGTTGCAGGATGCCGCCGGCAAGCCGGTCATGGAAGCAACTCTGGACACGAAGCAGACCATCGCCGTCGGCCCGGCCGCTTCTCAGGTCGCCATCAAGCAACTCGGCACCAACGGCGGCGGTTTCTTCAACGTCAACTCCGCGCATCCGCTAGAGAACCCGACGCCGTTGGCGAACTTCCTGGAAATGCTGGCCATCCTGATCATCCCGGCGGCCTTGTGCATCACCTTCGGCAAGATGGTCGGCGATACCCGCCAGGGTGTCGCCATCCTGGCGGCGATGACTCTCGTGCTGGTCGGGCTGGGCGCGGTTTGCGTCGGCGCGGAACAGGCCGGCAACCCGCTGTTCGATAGGCTTGGACTGGCGACGCAAGCATCCGAGCTGTCCGCCGGCGGCAATATGGAAGGTAAGGAGGCGCGCTTCGGCATCGTCAACTCGGCCATGTGGGCAACCGCCACCACGGCCGCCTCCAACGGCTCGGTGAATGCGATGCACGACTCGTTCACGCCGATGGGCGGCCTGGTGCCGATGTGGTTGATGCAACTCGGCGAGGTGATCTTCGGCGGCGTCGGTTCCGGCCTCTACGGCATGCTGATGTTCGCCATCGTCGCGGTGTTCGTTGCCGGACTGATGATCGGCCGCACGCCGGAGTATCTGGGCAAGAAGATCGAGGCCTTCGAGGTCAAGATGGCTGCCGTCGCCATCCTGGTGCCGCCGCTGGTAGTCCTGCTCGGCGCGGCCATTGCGGTGGTAGTGGCGCCCGGCGTGGCTGGCATCGCCAACCCCGGCGCGCACGGTTTCTCGGAAATCCTCTATGCCTTCTCGTCGGCCGGCAACAACAACGGCAGCGCCTTTGGCGGCCTGTCGGCCAACACCCCGTTCTACAACGGCATGTTGGGGCTGGCCATGTTGATGGCGCGCTACTGGCTGGTCATCGCGGTACTGGCCATCGCCGGCTCGTTGGCGGCCAAGAAGATCATCCCGGCCTCGGCCGGCACCCTGCCCACGCATACCCCGCTGTTCGTGCTGCTGCTGATCGGCAGCGTGATTGTCGTCGGCGCGCTCACCTTCCTGCCGGCGCTGGCGCTGGGGCCGGTGGTCGAGCAGTTGCAGATGCTCGGTGTGAATTAAGGCAAGCCCAAAAGGAATTCCCATGAAAAAGTCACTCTCCCTATTCGATCCCAATCTGCTGCAAACGGCCGCATGGGATTCGTTCAAGCGCCTGTCGCCGCGCTACCAATTGAAGAACCCGGTGATGTTCGTGGTCTGGCTGGGCAGCGTGCTGACCAGCGGCCTGTTCCTCCAGGCCCTGCTCGGAAAAGGCGAGGCACCGGCGGGCTTCATCCTCGCCATCAGTCTCTGGCTGTGGTTCACCGTGCTGTTCGCCAACTTCGCCGAGGCGATGGCGGAAGGCCGCGGCAAGGCGCAAGCGGCGGCGCTGAAGGGGCTGAAAAAGACCGTCTTCGCCAAGAAACAGCTCGAACCGCAACACGGCAGCAAGTGGAACACCGTGGCCGCCGAGGATCTGCGCCTGGGTGACGTGGTGCTGGTGGAAACCGGCGACACCATCCCCGGCGACGGCGAGGTGATCGAGGGTGTAGCCTCGGTGGACGAATCGGCCATTACCGGCGAGTCGGCGCCGGTAATCCGCGAATCGGGCGGCGATTTCAGCGCCGTCACCGGCGGCACCCGGGTGCTGTCCGACTGGCTGGTGGTGCGCATCAGCGTCAATCCGGGCGAAACCTTCCTCGACCGCATGATCAGCATGGTGGAAGGCGCCCAACGCCAGAAAACGCCCAACGAGATTGCCCTGACCATCCTGCTGGTGGCGCTGACGCTGACCTTTTTGCTGGCGACGGCGACGCTGCTGCCGTTCTCGATCTTCAGCGTGGCGGCTGCCGGTTCCGGCGCGGTGGTGAGCGTGACCGTGCTGATCGCGCTGCTGGTCTGCCTGATCCCGACCACCATCGGCGGTCTGCTCTCCGCCATCGGCATCGCCGGCATGGGCCGCATGCTGAGCAAGAACGTCATCGCCACCTCCGGCAAGGCGGTCGAGGCGGCCGGCGACGTCGATGTGCTGCTGCTCGACAAGACCGGCACCATCACCCTGGGCAATCGCCAAGCGACAAACTTCCTGCATGCCAGCGGCGTGACTGAAGCGGAACTGGCCGACGCCGCCCAGTTGGCCTCTCTCGCCGACGAAACACCGGAGGGACGCTCCATCACCGTGCTCGCCAAGCAGAAGTTCAACCTGCGCGAACGCGACATCCATGGCCTCGACGCCACCTTCATCCACTTCTCGGCGCAGACCCGGATGAGTGGTGTGAACCTGGGCGAACGTCAGATCCGCAAGGGCTCGGCGGACGCCATCCGGCAATACGTCGAAACCCTGGGCGGCCACTTCCCGGCTGAGGTTGACACCATCATCGAAAACGTCGCCCGGCGCGGCAGCACGCCGCTGGTGGTGGCCGACGTGGCCGACGAAAAAGCGCGCGTGCTCGGCGTGATCGAACTGAAAGACATCGTCAAGGGCGGCATCAAGGAGCGTTTTGTCGAACTGCGCCGCATGGGCATCAAGACCGTGATGATCACCGGTGATAACCGCCTCACCGCCGCCGCCATCGCCGCCGAAGCCGGGGTCGACGACTTCCTTGCCGAAGCGACACCGGAAGCCAAGCTGAAGCTGATCCGCCAGTACCAGGCCGAAGGCCGCCTGGTGGCGATGACCGGCGACGGCACCAACGACGCGCCGGCGCTGGCCCAGGCCGATGTGGCGGTGGCGATGAACACCGGCACCCAGGCCGCCAAGGAGGCGGGCAACATGGTCGACCTGGATTCCAACCCGACCAAGCTGATCGAGATCGTCGAAACCGGCAAACAGATGTTGATGACGCGCGGCTCGTTGACCACCTTCTCCATCGCCAACGACGTCGCCAAGTACTTCGCCATCATCCCGGCCGCCTTCGCCACCACCTACCCGGCGCTGGGTGCGCTCAACGTGATGGGCCTGGCGACGCCGGCCTCGGCGATCCTGTCGGCGGTGATCTTCAACGCGCTGATCATCGTCGCGCTGATCCCGCTGGCGCTCAAAGGCGTGGCCTACCTGCCCCTGGGCGCGGCCGCCATCCTCAACCGCAACCTGCTGGTCTACGGCCTCGGCGGCCTCATCGTGCCGTTCATCGGCATCAAGGCCATCGACCTGATTCTGGTCGGTCTGAACCTGGCTTGATGAAAACCCCCTGGAGAAAATCATGTTGAAAGAACTGAAACCCGCCTTCGTCATGCTGTTGGGGCTGACTGTCGTCACCGGCGTCGCCTACCCCCTGCTGGTCACCGGCATCGCGCAAGGGTTGTTCCCCAACGCCGCCAACGGCAGCCTGATCGAGCAGGACGGCAAGGTGGTCGGTTCGGCCCTGATCGGCCAGCAATTCACCGACCCGAAATACTTCTGGGGCCGTCCCTCGGCCACCGGCCCGGTGCCCTACAACGCCGCCGCCTCCAGCGGCAGCAATCAGGGCCCGCTGAATCCGGCGCTGGAAGACGCGGTCAAAGGCCGCATCGCCGCCCTGAAAGCCGCCGACCCGAGCCAGACCGCGCCGATTCCGGTCGATCTGGTCACCGCCTCCGGCAGCGGCCTCGACCCGCACATCAGCCCCGCCGCCGCCGCCTGGCAGGCGCCACGTGTCGCACGCCTGCGCGGTCTCAGCGAGGCTGAGGTGACCAAGCTCATCGCGGCCCATACGCAAGAGCGCCAACTCGGCGTGCTGGGCGAGCCCCGGGTCAACGTGCTGCCCCTGAACCTGGCCCTGGACCATCCGGCCAAGCCCTGAGCCACATGGAAATCCTCAACATCCTGATGGCTTTCGCCGCACTGGTACTGCCGTTTGTATTGGCCTGGGTGATCGTGAGCTATCCGGACAGCAAGTCCCCCTCGAAACATATAAGGAAATCAAAGCAATGAAAAAGTCACATGCAACCCCGTTCCGCCCCCTCATCCTGATCGCAGCCCTGTCTGCGCTGCCGGCACTGGCCGCGGAGAGTCCCCATAGCGTGGCCTTCAACGTCGGCGTGACCTCCGATTACATTTTCCGCGGTGTGACACAGACCCAGCATGACCCGGCCATTTCTGGCGGCGTTGATTACAGCCATACCAGCGGCTTCTACGCTGGCGTCTGGTTATCTAACCAGAAATGGGTGGAAACGTACGGCACTGGCACAGCCGGCGATGCTTACAAAAATAATAGCAATCTGGAACTGGATTTATACGGCGGCTACAAGGGCGCCGTGGGCGATGTGGGCTATGACGTTGGCCTGATTCACTACTACTACCCTGGCGACAAGATTGCCGGCGTAGCCACACCGGATACCACCGAAGTCTATGTCGCCGGCACCTGGAAAATGCTGACCTTGAAGTACAGCCATGTGGTCTCCGACTATTTCATTGGCTGGACTGGGGCTGCGAATGCAAAAACCTCCGGCAGCAACTACCTCGAACTGAATGCCACCCACGATCTGGGCAATGGCTGGGGCCTGCTCGGGCATATCGGTCACCAGAAAGTCAAACATGACGATTTCAACCTGGCTTCCTACTCCGATTGGAACGTCGGCGTGACCAAGGATGTCGGTTTTGGCACCGTCACTGCCGCCTATTCCGACACCAATGCCAAGACAGCAGCCTATGGAAACTGGGATGGCGAAAACGTCGGCAAGGGTGTGTTCGCAGTCTCCTTCTCCAAGACGTTCTGACCCAATGCGCGGCGGTTTTGCCGCCGCGCAGTTCACATAGGGCCAAACGCGCGGGCCGAGACCTATTAGCCTGATTCAGTCGAATCTTCCAAGCGCAGGGCATCACGCGATGGCCTACACCGAACTGCGCGTTACCTCGTTCCGCCAGTGCCCAGACTGTTGGCACGCGTCGAGGCCAAAAGCGGCCGGCAGCAGGCGCCAAGCTCAAATGTGTCCGATCTTTACCGGATTTTGATGTCCCACCTCCCAAGTCTTTACGAAATTATTACGTTGCCCTGCCTAGCATTCGTGTTGTGGGCGGAACCTGTAGCGAACAGGAATCTCGTCCGTGACATGGATTGATTGATGGAGGTGCAACATGTTGAACATCCGCTGGATCAAGAACGAAGCTGGTCGTCTGGTCGCTACCTGGACCCCCTGTGCATCCGACGAACACGTGGCCCCCCTGAAGCTTGCCCCTGCCTACGGCAAATCTGGATTCCACCTGAGCGCATGCCACAGTCTACGGAAAGCTGCCTAATCATGAGACCGAGCCGGAATCCGTTGACCATGATGAAACCTGGCCTATTCATCAACGCATGGCGGGCAAGTACCTTGAACACGACAATCACAGGTTACTTGCGCCCGGAAGACATCCATCTGGATGTCGATGTAGCGAGCAAGGCCGAACTGCTCGATGCCATTGGTCGACACATGGAGCTGGCGCATGCGCTTCCGCGCGAAAGCATTTCCCTCGGCCTCTCCCGCCGCGAACAGCTTGGCTCCACCGGTCTTGGACAAGGCGTTGCCATCCCGCACGCCCGCGTCAAGAACCTGGACCGGATACTGGCGGCCTACCTGCGCCCCAGGTCGCCGATTCCGTTCGACGCCCCGGATGGCGAACCGGTGACACATATCCTGGTCCTGTTGGTGCCGAAGGAAGCCACCGATGAACACCTGAGAATCCTGGCCGAAGCGACGCAAATGTTCGCCAACAGACGCTTTCGTGGACGTTTGCAGCAGTGTGGCGATGCGCCGGCGGTCAAGCGATTGTTCGATGCCTGGCCGCTGTCGTCAGCGTGGTTCGAGTGAATCCGCAGCGCTTCCGAGGCGTTTTCTTTACTCAAAATTTACGCCACAGCGCTGTTTCTTAGCGCTGTTTTTGCGTGCCGATCCCTATTCTCGCCACTGCCTTCCGCGCAGGTTTCAACGGGTTATTGGTGCTGCCGGATATCTGGAAAGGAGAAAACATGACAACCAAATCCATATTGAGTCTGGTGGTCATCGGCGTTTTGCTGACCACCGCTTTGCGCGCCTGGCCTGTGTTATCGGGTTCGGAGCCCTACGTTCGGGTGACGCCATCCATCGGTGCGGGCGAAATAAACCTCCAGCTCATGCATCAGGTGGAAACCGCACTCATGCACGCCGGTATCGAAGCACGCCGGGTGGTACTGGATCGGGGCGGCGTGACCGTGCGCGTTGCCGATGCCGCTACCCGTGACAGTGCCATGAGTGTCCTGCAAAGCGCCCTGGGTTCCTCTTGTACGCTGATGCCGGATGCGGTGTCGCCTGTGCCAACACCGTTACCTTGAACTTGCTCCGCCACGCACGCCCGGAAAGGGGCTCAGATGATTGAATTGTTCAAGTTACGCAAAAGCATTCCGTTCATGCGCTATGGACGCGTAACCACTTTCATTTCCCTGGCGACCTTTCTCCTCGCCGTGTGGGCCTTGGCTGGCAAGGGATTGAACCTGGGCGTCGACTTCACCGGCGGGGCTATGCTGGAGGTGGCCTACCCCAACACCGTCCAGATCGATCAGGTCCGGACGGTGCTGGAGAAAACCAGTTTCAGTGAACTCAGTGTGCAGAGTTATGGTTCATCCCGGACGGTGCTGATCCGCGTGCCCAACAAGGCGGGGTTGACCGGCCCACAGGTGAGCGAACGCGTCATGGCAGTGCTCAAGACCCATAACGCGGGGGCTGAACTGAAACGGCTAGATTACGTTGGCCCGCAAGTCGGCAACGAGCTTTACGAAAACGGCGCGCTGGCTCTGCTGGTGGTGTGCCTCGGCATCATGGGCTACCTGACCCTGCGCTTTCAGTGGAAGTTCGCGCTGGCCGGCATCGTCGCCAATATGCACGACGTGGTCATCATCCTGGGCTGCTTCGCCTTTTTCGGCTGGGAATTCAACCTCACCGTGCTGGCCGGCATCCTGGCCATCCTCGGTTATTCGGTCAACGAGTCGGTCATCGTGTTCGACCGTATCCGGGAAAACTTCCGCAAGATGCGCCAGACGGAGACCGCCGAAATCATCGATAGCGCCATTACCACCACCATGTCGCGCACCGTCATCACCCACGCCATGACGCAACTGATGGTGTTGTCGATGCTGTTTCTCGGCGGTCCCGCGCTGCACTATTTCGCTCTGGCGCTGACCATAGGCATCCTGTTCGGCATTTACTCTTCGGTGCTGGTGGCAAGCCCCATTGTTTACTACCTGGGGGTAACCCAGGCGGACTTCGTCAAAGCGGTGAAACCAGAATCCGGCGCCATGGTTTGACTGGTGGCAGAAACAGCCCGCTGAACCTCGGGGTGTCTCGCCCTCTCATTTCCGCTCCCGTTGATGGGCGACCAGAGGTATCAGGTCAGATCGGACGGTATCTTTAACCAGACGGCAGGCAACGGCGGGGCGGTAACTACGCAATGCTCGACTACCGCCCTGACCCTGTCGGGCACGTTGCAGCGATGCCATGCCCGGGGTGTATCAGATTTTGCCGTTCATCTGCTTCAACTTGGCGGCCCTGCTCAAAGCCATCGCAGCAGTGGCGTGATCGCACATGCGGACATGAGCAATCCCCGGCCATACTAGGCAAGACAGTGATCGGGATAAACCTCGGTAGCGCGGTGGAATGCTTCTAGAGCATCTTGCAGGTTGCCGGACTTTTTCCGGGCGTAACCCAGGTTGAACCAGATGTCGGCCAGCAATTTCGAATGCACATACCAGCCAAGCCTCTGCGTCCTGCCAACGCCCTTACTGGCCGAGAATCCACGAAATGCCGCAGGCGCTCCGGACATCGCCCGTACCGGCACGAAAGGCCTCGGTTAAGCTGCCAGTGCGCGTTCCGGTTGGTGCAGACAGTCGAATACGATGGCGCGCAAGGTATGGCAGGCGGCCGTTACCTACAGCCGTCCCTGGAGGCCAATCACAGAAATGCATTCCCCACCCATTCCTGACGCATGTTCAACCGAACTTGAACTGAATGCCGTAGCCGCCACGCGGATATTCCCAGTCCAGGTTGCGATGGACATTGCAGACGATGCGGCAGGTGCCGCACTCCAGGCAGCCGTCGGTGATCAGGGTCACCTTGCGGCCCTCCCGGGTAAAGCAACCGGCTGGACAACAGACCGCGCATTGCTGATCCGCGCACTTCTTCTCGCACAGCGACGGCTGACGGATGCGGATGTGGGGCCGTTCGGCGTCCACCAGATAACGGTTCTGGAACAGTTTTTCCTCGATGTTGACGTGGCTCACCGGAACGCCCTCCATAGTTTGAACGCATCGCCGAGCAGGCCGAACAGGCTGCGTTTGTCGCGGAAATCGGCGAAGATCTCCCGCTCCTTGCTGAGCTTGTCGACGCCGTCCACCCGGAGCATGGTGTAGGCGGAGCGGTTGAGTAGTTCCGGATAGGTGGTGAGGAACTGTTTGTTGGCGTGGAAGATGTCCGGCAGGTCCTTGTACTTCATCAGATCCTTCATCACGAAGCTGTCGTCCAGCCGACGCCGGTACTCTGCTAGGTTGGCCGCAGTCATGGGCTGGCCGGCCTTGAACAGCTCGGCCACGGTCTCGGCGGCGATGCGGCCGGTGGTCATGGCCAGGTTGGAGCCTTCCCGATGCACCGCGTTGACGAACATGCCCGAGTCGCCGGCGATCAGCCAGCCGTCGCCGAACACCTGCGGGATGGCGTGGTAGCCGCCCTCGGGGATCAGGTGGGCGGCGTATTCCTTCATCTCGCCGCCCTGGATCAATGGCCGGATCGACGGGTGCGCCTTCATCCGCTCCAGCAATTCGTAGGGCGTGGTCTTCTGGGCCATCAGGTCGGACAGCATGCAGCCGATGCCGATGCTGACTGAGTCGCCGTTGGTGTAGAGGAAACCGGTGCCCATCATGCCCTGGGTGATCTTGCCCAGCATCTCGATCACCACGCCTTCGCCCTTGTGGATGTTGAAGCGGCTCTCGATGGTATCCCTGGGCATGAAGTGGATTTCCTTCACCGCCAGGGCGACGTGTTTCGGCTCGATCTCGGGCCGGAAGCCGGCCTTGCGCGCCAGGGTGGAGTTGACCCCGTCGGCCAGGATCACCACGTCGGCGTGGAGGTCGCCGCCGGCCCGGTCGGTGCGCACGCCAATCACCTTGCCGCGGTCGTCGCGCAGCAGTTCGGTGACCGTGGTCTCGTTGATGACCAGGGCGCCGGCCTCGCGCACCTTCTTGGAGAACCACTTGTCGAACTTGGCCCGGATGATGGTGTAGCGGTTGTGGGGCGGCTTGTTGAATTCGTCGGAGCGGAAGTGGGTGCCGATGTAGGACTCGTCGTCCATCACCCACATGCGCTGCTCGATGATGTGGCGCTCCAGCGGGGCCTCGTCGCGAAACTCAGGGATCAGCCGTTCCAGGGCGTCGGCGTAAAGGATTGCGCCCTGGACGTTCTTGGCCCCGGCGGTCTCACCGCGCTCGATCTGCAAGACATGCAGGCCGGATTTGGCCAGGGTGTAGGTGGCGGCGTTGCCAGCCGGGCCGGCGCCGACGACGATGGCGTCGAAACGTTCGATCATGCTGCTTCCTCCTGGGGGGGCAGGCTGGCCTGCCGTTTCAGCTTCACCCAAAAGGCCTCGGTGAGGGCCGGCAGGATGGTGGCGACATCGCCGACGATGCCGAAATGGGCGAACTCGAAGATGGGCGCGTCGGGGTCGTTGTTGATGGCGACGATGCAGTCCGCCCCCTCCATGCCGACCCGGTGCTGGATCGCCCCGGAGATGCCAGCGGCGATGTAGAGCTTGGGCCGCACGGTCTTGCCCGACTGACCGACCTGGCGGTCGGCCTCGACCCAGCCGGCCTGAACCACCGGCCGGGAGGCGCCGACCTCGGCGCCGAGCACCTTGGCCAGGTCCCGGATCAACTGGAAATTCTCCGGCTTGCCCAGGCCCCGGCCGCCGGCGACGATGATGTCGGCGAAGGGCAGTTGCGGCGTGTCGCGGCGGTCGTCGGCGATGAACTCCAGCACCTTGGTGACGATGTCGGCCTCGGCCAGCAGCAGGCCATGTTCGACGATGCGCCCAGTGCGGCCCGGTTGCGACTCCGGCATGGCCATCACACGGGGCCGCACGGTGGCCATTTGGGGCCGGTAGTTTAGGGTGACGATGGTGCACAACAGGCTACCGCCGAAGGTGGGCCGGGTGGATAACAAACTCCGGTCGTCCGGGTCGATGGCCAGTTCGGTGCAGTCGGCGGTGAGGCCTGTGTTGAGGGTGGTGGCTACGCTGCCGGCCAGGTCGCGGCCCAGAGTGGTGGCGCCCAGGAGCAGGATCTCCGGCTGGTAGGCGTTCACCAGGTCGGTGAGGCCCTGGGTGTAGGGCTCGTTGCGGTATTCGCCGAGGACATCGCTTTGCATCAGGTAACAGAGGTCGGCGCCATACTCGAAGGCCGTTTGGCAGTAGCCGCGCGCCTCGGCGCCGGCATCGACGCCGGCCATCACCACCCCGGCCAGTTCCACGCCCAAGGTGTCGGCCAGCTTGCGGCCCTCGCCCAGCAGTTCCAGGGACACCGGATGGACCCGGCCGCGTTCGTGTTCGATGTAGACCCAGACGCCGCGATAGGCTTGCAGGCGTTGGTCGAGGACGACCTTGCGCTTTTTCTTTACGGGGGCTGTCGGTTCGCTCATGTCGTTCTCCTCTCAAGCCCGTTGCGCGAGTTCTTTTTCCACACCGGGAAAGCGCGCGGCGATCCGGCCCAACAGCGCCGCCGCCAGGTCGGCCGGGCTACCGTCCTCGATGGCGATCATCTCCGCCTTCTCGGCGCGCGGGCTGGGGGTGAACACCTTGCTGACGATGGTGGGCGAGCCCTTGAGGCCGATCTTGGTCACGTCTTCGATGCCCGCCGCCGTCTTGTCCCAGTGACGGACCTCCTGGCGGGCGGCACGCAAGGCATCCGGCAGGCTGCCGAAACGCATCCGGTTGCTGTCTTCCAGCATGGTGATGAGGCAGGGCAGCCGGGTCTGGAGCACCTGCACCCCGCCCTCGGCGCGCCGCTCCACTACTATCTCGCGCCGCTCCGGCGCGACCTCGACGATGCGCGAAACATAGGTCAGCAGTTGCAGGCCCATCCGCCGGGCGATGCCCGGCCCGACCTGGGCGGTGTCGCCGTCGATGGTCTGCTTGCCGGTGAACACCAGGTCGACGGGAAGCTCCTTGCCGATCTGGCGGATGGCGGCGGCCAGGGCATAGCTGGTGGCCAGGGTGTCGGCGCCGGCGAAGGCCTTGTCGGTGACCAGGATGGCGTCGTCGGCGCCCAGGGACAGGGCCTTGCGCAAAGCCACCTCGGCCTGGGTCGGCCCCATGCTGATCACCGTCACCCGGCCGCCGAGTTGGTCACGGAGGCGCAGCGCCTCTTCCAGAGCGAACAGGTCGTAGGGATTGACGATGGCCGGCACCCCTTGCCGCATGATGGTGTTGGTGACCGGATGCACCCGGATCTGGGCGCTGTCCGGCACCTGCTTGATACATACCACGCTATGCATGGCTGCCTCCCAAAGAAATATCGCATGCGCCGCATGCTAGGCGGGGGGCCGATAACGGCCCGCATAATCGCGGCTGGCCGCCGCATAATTTTCGTAAACGGACACGGCCTCAGGCCACGAAGCGGTAGCCGACGCCGGACTCGGTGATCAGATGTTCCGGCTCGGTGGGGTTGGGCTCCAGCTTCTGGCGCAAGCGGCTGACGTAGATGCGCAGGTAGTGGCTGTTCTCGGCCTGGCCCGGCCCCCAGACCTCCCGCATCAGGTGCTGATGGGTCATCACCTTGCCGAGATGGGCCACCAGCACGGCGAGCAGGCGGTATTCGAGATTGGTCAGGTGCACCGGCTGGCCGTTCCGGGTCACGGCGCGCAAAACCAGGTCCACCTGGACGTCGCCGAAAGCCACCACTGGGGTGCCGTCGCCGCCGCGCACGCGCCGCCGCACCAGGGCGCGCACCCGTGCCAGCAGTTCGCCGACGCCGAACGGCTTGGTCAGGTAGTCGTCGGCACCCTCGTCCAGGGCGACGATCTTCTCGGTCTCCTCAGTGCGTGCCGAGAGGATGAGGATGGGCACCTCGGACCAATGGCGCACCGAGCGCACCACCTCTATGCCATCCATGTCCGGCAGGCCCAGGTCGACGATCAGCAGATCGGGCTTGCGGGTGCTGGCTTCGATCAGGCCGCGCGCGCCGGTTTCGGCCTCGTAGACCCGATAGCCCTCTGTCGTCAGGACAGAGTGCAGTACCCGCCGGATATGCGGTTCATCCTCGACCACCAGGACGTTGATCTCGACGCTCATTCCATCTCCTCCTCGAAGGCCGGCGGCGACCCGAGCGGTAGGCGGATGGTGACGCGGGCGCCGCCTTCGGCGCGATTCTTGGCCCGAATATCGCCGCCATGGGCCTCGACGATGGCGCGGCAGATGGCCAGCCCCAGGCCGACGCCGGGCCGGGGCGATTCCGGATTGCCCCGTTCGAACAGGCCGAACATCTGCTCGATCTGCAGTGGCGGGAAACCTGGCCCCCGGTCGCTCACCGCCAGACAAGCGTGGCTGCCATCCAACCAGGCCTCTACCTCGATGGCCGACTCCGTCGGCGCGTACTTGACGGCGTTCTCCAGCAGGTTGCCCAACACCCGTTCCATCAGCACCGCGTCGAATTCGACCAGCGGCAGATCTGGAGCCAGGCGTGTCCGTACTGGATGACCAGGGTGGGCGGCATGTAGTTGCCGCAGGCTGGCACCTATCACGTCGTCGAAAAGCTGCCACTCCTTGCGCAGGCTGACATTGCCGGCATAGAACCGAGCCATGTCCAACAGATTTGTCACCATGTGGCCGATGCTCCTGGCCTGATCGCGGATGGCCGCCAACGCCTCAGGGGACGGCCCGACCGCCGGTCGCGCATCGGACAGGGCGAGCGAATCCGTCATCCCGACCAGTGCGGTGAGCGGTGTACGCAGGTCGTGCGACAAGGCCGACAGGATGGAGGCACGCAGGCGCTCCGAAGCGACCTGATCACGGGATGCCTGGACCTCGTCGGCGGCATGCAGGCGCTCGACCGTGATGGCGGCAAGGGATGCCACGACCTGGAACAGCTCGCGTTCCTGCATGGGTGGGGGGGTGGCCGGGCCGGAGGCGGTTACCACCATGACGCCGCTGATGCGGGCCGGGGTCTTGAGGGGAATGAACAGGGCAGGCGCCGCCGCTTCGCCCTCGATCGGCTCGCCACGGCGCATGGTCGCGTCGATGTATTCGGCCAAATGCGGTTCCGCTGCGGGCGTTGTCGTCTCCCCACCGGCATCAAGGAGGTACAGCATGGCCCGATAGCCGCTGTGCCGCAGATAGTCGTCCAGCGCGCGTTGCATGTCCCAGCGGGAAAGTACGCCCGCCAAATCCCGCGCCAGTTGATACAGGCGCCGGGTCTGCTCCTCTCGGCGACAGGCCAGTTCCGCCTGTTCCCGCGCGCCGGCTGTCAATTGGCCGGTCACCAGAGCCACCGCCAGCATCACCACCAGCATCACCACGTACTGGGCGTCGGTGGGAATAAAGGCCAGATGCGGCGGCACGAAGATGTAATCGAACAGCGCCACCCCCAGCACCGCCGATACCACCGCTGGCCCCCGGCCAAGTTTGAGCGCGGTCAGGAAGGTCACCAGCAGGAACAGCATGACGATGTTCGCCAGGTCCAGATAGTGGCGCAGGGGCATGGCCAGGGCGGTGGTCAGTGCGCAAGCGGCAATGGCCTTCGGATAGGCTGACAAAAAAGGCGCACTTGCGGCTTTTCCACAGGTCATCGGGCATTCCTCGGTTGATTTCGACAGCAGGCTAACTGAACGAGGGTAAAAAAAACGTAGAAATACGCAGTCATCCTGTTGTCCATATATTCGTGATTCAGCACTTCCTTAACGCAACTGCGGCCAATCTTTACGTCGTTTTAATGTGGCTAGCACTAGGCTGACATCACCGTAACTACAGGAGCTGACATGACTATCTCTCGACAAGAACAGGAACCCCCCTCGTGGCCTTTGACCGAAGACAAGGTCTGCATCGGTATCGCCCTCGTGGGTGCAGACATCCAGGTGGCGACCCGCGCCAGCGGCTGTGAGATCGCCCACGGCCGCTTCCCGGCCGGCCCCCTCGGCACTGCAGCCCTGCTCAGCTACCTGGCCGACTGGCAGACACCCATGCGCTTGGCCGTGGCCACCGCTGGCGCCGCCGCCCTCGGCCTGGCCCTGGCAGTCGGTGCGCCGCACGGGCGGGAGGTGTTCCTGGTTTCGGCGCAGACCACACAGACCGTTTATGCCGCGTCGGACCTCGCCCGCTATGCTGAACGTGCCATCTGACGGCAGAAATCCAATGACGCTCCACGTTTGTCCAGTCTGTGGCAAGACGCATGCGGTGACCCCGGCGTACCAGTCGGTGGCCTGGGGTCGCCAGCTCTGCTGCTCTTGCGTCTGCGAGGTGGAACGCCGCCGCCGCGTGCGAAAACAACACCATGACGTCTACGTCCTGCGAGTACAACACGGGCGCTGAAAGTACACTCAGCCCATGCCCATGAACGAAAGCCGTCTGATCCGACATTTTCGCCAGATTCTGCTCTGGCCCCTGCAACTCGAAGTCCAGTCCTCCAATGAAGAACTGGGGAACCCCTGGGGCATCCTGGAGCGAGGAGACAGCCCCTGGAGCAGGGTCGAATGCGATGTCAGCAATGACCCGATCGAATCCCAGGAACGGCAATACAAGGAGTTCGTGGCCTTTCTGCCCTATGTGCAGCGCTTTCTCTACGGCGAAAGTCGTTCCCGAGGGGGCCGGCCGGACGATGCGCCGAGCGATTCCCCCATGCTGGCATTCCGCCGCAGGGACGTGACCGGTCTGCGCATCACGTTGCGGCCCGGTGACACCCCCATCCTGCTGAACGTAGCCCATGTCGATCTGCACTTCTTCTTCGACATCGATGTGGTTTTTCTCAAAGTGGAGATTCAGGCGGATGACCTGCCCTGGGACACCGCACTGGAACTGCTGCACCGCTTTGGGCGCGCCTACCCGTCGGGCTGGGACGAAACCGGCCAGGGCGTACATAACGCCTATCGGACGGAATGGCTGGGCGCGAATGGAGAAGTGCTGGCCACCTCCGATTCCGAGAACCGCGAGAAATTCCTGTCCTTCGTGTGTGAGCATCGCGCCCCCTGCATCGCCTCCCACTGGGCGTTCCTGCTGCGGCCCCTGGTGCTTGAGCACGCCGATGAGGCGGGGGCGGTCCGTTATCGCCAGCTCGAATACCATCGCATGCCGGTGATGGCCTACCTGGCCCTGGACGATCCCCGCAGCCTGACGCCCGAGGATTTCATCCATCTCGGCCTCATCAACGCTTTTCGTCCCGGCGACACTCTACCCCTCCGGGATCCGGTGGTGGCGGAGTTCGAGGCGCGCTACTGTGACGACCGCTACTGGACAGTCAGCGACAGCGGCCCCAACACCCGCGTCATGTGCACGGGTAACACCTTGATGGTGGTCGGCGATGCCCGTTCAAGGTATTTCCGCAACGAGGTGCATGGGCTGCTGGCCCAGTTCCGGCACCAGTTCCTGTTGCTCTTCCTGATCGCGCATTTTCACCGGGCCGCGCTGCTGGTCTTTTCCGACCGGATGGTGGATGCCATCAATGACCTGGACATCCGCGACGCCAAGTCGCAACTGCGCTTCAGGAAACGGATCCGGGACACCTTCGAAGCCTTTCTGCGCTTCACCCACCGCTACTGGTTCCACGAACTGTCCGAACGCGCCCAGCTGCAGGGACTGTTCCAGCGCAGTTCAGCGCATCTGGGCAACGATGCCAAATACCAGGACGTCAAGGAGGAGATGCGGGACATGAGCCAATATCTGGAAAGCGATACACAGCGCCGCCAGTCGAACACCGTGGTGCGGCTCACCGTGGTCACCACCTTCGGCCTGATCGGCACGGTGGCCGCCGGTTTCCTTGGCATGAACCTGATTGCTGCGGCCGACGCTCCGTTCGGGGCGAAGCTCGGTTATTTCCTTGCCGTCTTGCTGACTGCCTCGGCACTGACCTTGTTCACAGTCGCCAAATCCAAACCCCTCTCTGATTTCCTCGAAGCATTGGCCGAGGGCCGCGTCGGCATCGGCGTGGCGGTCTCGTTACTGCGCCGCGTCCGGCGTGACCCCGGCGGAACTGGCGGAAGCCGCGCTGGCCGATGAAACCCTGGAAGCCGTTCCATCGTCGTCCTGGCCAAGGCGACCTTGCATCAGCGCGGACGTGACATCCAGCCATTCAGCGATCTGAAGTACTTCTGGGGCCGCCTCTTGGCCACCGGCCCGGTGCCCCCGCAAAAGGGGGACGCCGGATTCGTAAGCGCTGAAGCGCTAACGACTCCGCTGCCCTACAACGCCGGCGCCTCCAGCGGCAGCAATCAGGGCCCGCTGAATCCGGCGCTGGAAGACGCGGTCAAAGCCCGCATCGCCGCCCTGAAAGCCGCCGACCCAAGCAAGACCGCGCCGATCCCGGTCGATCTGGTCACCGCCTCGGGTAGCGGCCTCGACCCGCACATCAGCCCGGCCGCCGCCGCCTGGCAGGCGCCGCGTGTCGCACGCCTGTGCGGCCTGTCGATTGAAAGCGTGCGCGGCTTGGTCGAGAAACACACGCAAGGTCGCCAGTTCGGTGTGCTTGGCGAAACCCGGGTCAATGTACTGCAACTGAATCTGGCGCTGGGCGCGGAGCGGCGGTGAACTCAGAAAGGATGGCCGGAAAGAACGCCTGAATGCTCGCCGCAGCAAGAAAAACACCCTCAAGGCTGCGTTCGGCGAACTGCCAAACGGCATACGTCGCGACCGTCTCTCGCACAATTGCCGCTGCCTGATTCAAATCAGCAATCGCGCCCATTCAGAAAAACCATCGGCCTGGGCGGTTTTGCGCGGCATCTCCAATGCTAATCTGAATCGTCGTTTGAGAAAGTGCTCTGCGCTTGAAGTGGCCAGCGCCTCGGGTGGCAACGAGGGGATCGGTTCTTGCCATCACGACGGCCATTCTCATGCGTCCATAAATTCACCCGTACCTGTTACACAACTACGATTGGAGATGACCATGGAAGGTAATAACGTGAAATCTTCGGGCAAATGCCCGGTGATGCATGGCGGCGCGACCGCGACCAGCATGTCGAACATGGAATGGTGGCCGAAGGCACTCAACCTCGACATCCTGCATCAGCACGACGCCAAGACCAACCCTTTGGGCCAGGACTTCAACTATCGCGAAGCGGTTCAGACGCTCGATTTCGCGGCGCTCAAGAACGACCTCACGGCCCTGATGACCGACAGCCAGGATTGGTGGCCGGCCGACTGGGGCCACTATGGCGGCCTGATGATTCGCATGTCCTGGCACGCGGCCGGCACCTATCGCATAGCAGACGGACGCGGCGGCGCCGGCACCGGCAACCAGCGCTTCGCGCCGATCAACTCCTGGCCGGACAACGTCAACCTGGACAAGGCGCGCCGCCTGTTGTGGCCGATCAAGAAGAAATACGGCAACAAGCTCAGTTGGGCCGATTTGATCGCCTACGCCGGCACCATCGCTTATGAGTCGATGGGCCTGAAGACCTTCGGCTTCGCGTTCGGCCGCGAGGACATCTGGCACCCGGAAAAGGACACCTACTGGGGCTCCGAAAAGGAATGGCTCGCCCCAAGTGGCAGCGCCAACAGCCGCTATTCTGGCGAACGCGATCTGGAAAACCCGCTCGCCGCCGTGATGATGGGCCTGATCTACGTCAACCCGGAAGGCGTCGACGGCAAACCCGACCCGCTCAAGACCGCCCGCGATGTGCGTGTCACCTTCGAGCGCATGGCGATGAACGATGAAGAGACCGTCGCCCTGACCGCCGGCGGCCACACCGTCGGCAAGTGCCACGGCAACGGCAGCGCCGCCAACCTCGGCCCGAGCCCGGAAGGCGCCGAACTTGAAGAACAGGGCTTCGGCTGGATGAACCACACCGGCCGTGGCATCGGCCGCGACACCGTCTCCAGCGGCATCGAAGGCGCCTGGACCACGCATCCCACTAAGTGGGACAACGGCTACTTCGACCTGCTCCTTGGCTACGACTGGTGGCTGCAGAAGTCCCCGGCCGGCGCTTGGCAGTGGGAGCCGATCAACATCAAGGAAGAGGACAAGCCGGTGGATGTGGAGGATCCCTCGATCCGCTACAACCCGATCATGACCGACGCCGACATGGCGATGCGGTTCGACCCCGAATATCGCAAGATTTCCGAGCGCTTCCACAAGGATCCCGCCTACTTCTCCGAAGTGTTCGCCCGCGCCTGGTTCAAGCTGACCCACCGCGACATGGGTCCGAAGGCGCGCTACATCGGCCCGGATGCACCCAAAGAAGACCTGATCTGGCAAGACCCGGTGACGGCTGGCAGTAAGGACTACGACGTCGCCACCGTGAAGGCGAAGATCGCCGCCAGCGGCCTCTCCATCGGCGACATGGTGGCGACCGCCTGGGACAGCGCTCGCACCTTCCGAGGCTCGGACAAGCGCGGCGGCGCCAACGGCGCACGCATCCGCCTGGCCCCGCAAAAGGACTGGGAAGGCAACGAGCCCGCCCGCTTGGCAAAGGTGCTGGCGGTCTATGAAAAGATCGCTGCCGAAACCGGCGCCAGCGTGGCCGATGTCATCGTGCTGGCGGGCAACGTCGGCGTCGAAATGGCGGCCAAGGCGGCGGGCTTCGATATCGGCGTGCCCTTCGCACCCGGACGCGGCGACGCCACTGCCGAGCAGACCGATGCCGCCTCGTTCGAGGTGATGGAACCGGTCGCCGACGGCTACCGCAACTGGCTGAAGAAGGACTATGTCGTCAGTGCCGAGGAACTGATGCTCGACCGCACACAACTCCTGGGCCTGACCGCCCATGAAATGACCGCGCTGGTGGGCGGCATGCGCGTGCTGGGCACCAACCACGGCGGCAGCAAGCACGGCGTGTTCAGCGACCGGGTCGGCGCGTTGACCAACGATTTCTTCGTCAACCTGACCGACATGGCCTATCAGTGGAAACCGGCCGGCAGCAACCTGTACGAAATCCGCGACCGCAAGACCGGCCAGGTCAAGTGGACCGCGACCCGGGCGGATCTGGTGTTCGGCTCCAACTCGATCCTGCGCGCCTACGCCGAGGTCTATGCGCAGGATGACAACAAGGAGAAGTTCGTGCGTGACTTCGTCGCGGCCTGGACCAAGGTCATGAATGCCGACCGTTTTGACCTGAAGTAAGGCTTGACCTGAAGTCACTTCGGGTCGGGCTCCCTGCACCGCAGAATATGCGGCGCAGGGATGCCGCACACGGCCTCTCTTTAGTCGCTTTCAGAATTTCCTGAGCAACCGGATCAATAGACAGCCTTCTTTCGCGGCATTCTGTGACAGCGGGCGGGATGCATCCATGCTGAAGCCACAAGCCTGGACCGTTACCGAGTCTTAACACCGCGGCGTCCAATCTTTACGGTTTTTTGATGTGACAGAAAGATGACTGACATTCATCCCAACCAACAGGAGATGACATGTACACGAACCAGCTTGCAGAAGAACCTCCCACGCATACCGACACGATCTGCATCGGTGTCGCCCTCGTGGGCGAAGACATCCAGGTGGCTGCGCGTGCGACTGGCCGTGAGATCGCCCACGGCCGCTTCCCGGCCGGCCCTCTCGGCACCGCAGCCCTGCTCAGCTACCTGACTGACTGGCAGACGCCCATGCGCCTGGCCGTAGCCACCGCGGGCGCCGCCGCCCTCGGTCTGGCCCTGGCGGTCGGCGTGCCGCGTGGCCGCGAGGTATTCCTGGTTTCGGCGCAGAACATTTCCGCCGTGTCGGATCTCGCCCGCTATGCTGAACGTGCCATCTGACGGCAGGAACCCGATGATGCTCCACGTTTGTCCGGTCTGTGGCAAGGCGCATGCGGTGACCCCGGCGCACCAGTCGGTGGCCTGGGGTCGCCAGCTCTGTTGCTCTTGCGTCTGCGAGCTGGAACGCCGCCGCCGAGTTCGAAAACAACACCATGACGCCTACACCCTGCGTGTACGGCACGGGCGCTAAAGTACACGCGGCCAAGGGAATGAGCGCCGTCCATGTCGCCCGTGGGTCTACCGCCGCTCCTCTTCCGGCGCCACATCGGCTCGATGTCGTGTTCCGCGCGCCATGCGGCGGCTTGGTGCAATTCGAGTTCAGCCAGGATCGTGCGTTTGGCTGCGCCAGAGCACGCTATTACTCGGCCCTGGCCGGGCGCTCCATGTGTATGCGTTTCCCAACATTTTTACGCGACGCTATGTGCCGAAGCGATTATTCTGTCCTTGCTCGATAACCCTATACCTTTAGTAATAAAAGCAAGCACGTTCCAAGCTACACGGACCGACCATGAAGTTCATCTTTCTCTGCGCGCGAGGCCGGATCTGGCTTCTGATCTTGATCGGCCTGTGGCCACTCGCCGTCGTGCACGCCACCGAAGTGCCAGTCACCCTCGGCGTGCTCGCCTACCGCCCCAAGCCGGAAACCCTGGCGCGCTGGCAGCCCACTGCCGACTACCTGACCGCGCAAACCGGTCATCGCGTTGTTCTGGAGGCGATGACTTACTCGGAACTGGAAGCGGCGATCCAGCAACGGCGAGTCGATTTCGTCCTCACCAACCCCGCCCACTATGTGCTGATGACCAGGCGCAATGGGCTGTCCTCACCGCTGGCCACGCTGGTCGAACTGGACAATGGACTGCCGCTGACCCACTTCGGCGGCGTCATCTTCACCCGCGCGGGCCGTAAGGACATCGCAAAACTGGCCGACCTCAAGGGCAAAACCGTCGCCACGCCGGACACCGGCTCCTTCGGCGGTTACCAGATGCAAGCCTACGAAATGGCCCGGAACGGGGTTTCGATATCCGGCAACCTCAATCTGCTGATCACCGACATGCCGCACGATACCGTGCTCAAGGCGGTGCTGGACGGCCGCGCGGACGCCGGTTTCGTCCGCACCGGCGTGATCGAGTCGCTGATCCGGGCCGGCCGCATCGATGCCGGGCAGATCACCGTACTGAACCGTCAGCACCCCCCCGGCTTCCCCTTCCTGCTATCGACCCGGCTCTACCCGGAATGGGCCATCGCGGCCATGCCCGGCGTCGACGATCACCTGGCCCAGGTGGTTTCCACGGCCTTGTTCTCGTTGCAAGCCGATCACCCGGCCACCCGCCTGGGGCACTACCACGGCTGGGTCATTCCGACCGATTACGAGCCGGTTCGGATCATGTTGCAGGAACTCCGGCTGCCGCCGTTCGACCAAGCGCCCGATTTCACCTGGCAGGACATCCTGAACAAGCACTGGCTGGGCATTTCCCTGACCGCCGGCGGCGGCGGCGCCATCGTCATTCTGCTGTTCATGCTGGCGGCCCGGCAAAAACAATTACGTCTGCAGGAACAGCGCCTGGCCGATGAGCGCCGGCAACTGTTGGCCGCGCTGGGCGAGGGCGTCTATGGGGTCGACCTGGAAGGTTGCTGCTCCTTCGTCAACCCGGCCGCCCTGGCCATGCTCGGCTACCGGAATGAGGAATTGCTGGGCCAGGATCAACACAGCCTGATCCACCACCATCGCCCGGATGGCGAAATCTACGAACACGCTTTGTGCCCGATCTACCTCACTCTGCAAGACGGCCAGGTCCGGCGCGGCGAAGAATGGTTCTTCCGCAAGGATGGCGGCGGCTTTGCGGTCGAGATGACGGTCGCGCCGATCGAACGTGCCGGTGTCCGCGTTGGCGCGGTGGTGGCGTTTCACGATATCAGCCAGCGCCAGGCTGCCCAGGCCCGCGACAGGTTGTTGGTCTCGGCGCTGGAGGCGGTCGCCAACGGCATCGTCATCACCGACCCCGAGGCCCATATCGAATGGGTCAACCCGGCGTTCGAGACCTTGACCGGTTACAGCCGCGAGGAAACCTCGGGCCGACGACCGGGCGAACTGTTCAAGTCCGGCCTGCAAGATCAAGCTTTCTACCAGGCCATGTGGCAAACCATCATGTCCGGCGAGATATGGCGCGGTGAAATCGTCAACAAAAAGCGAGATGGCAGCCTCTACAACGAAGAGTTGATCATCGCGCCGGTGCTCGACGAAGCGGGCGCGATTCGTCATTTCGTCGGCATCAAGCAGGACATCAGCGCACGCAAACGCCTGGAAGCGGAACTGCACAACCTGGCCACCACCGATCCGCTGACCGGACTGCCCAACCGCCGCCACTTCCTCGCCAAACTGGAACAGGAAGCGGCCCGCCTGCAACGCTTCAGCGAACCCGCCACGGCCTTGCTGATGCTTGACCTGGACCATTTCAAGCAGGTCAACGACAGCCATGGCCACGCCGCGGGCGACGCGGTTTTGCGCCGTTTCGCCGATCTGGTGCGCAACAGCCTGCGCAAGACCGATCTGGCCGGACGCCTGGGTGGCGAGGAGTTCGCCATCCTGCTGCTCGGTAGCGACCGCGCCAACGCAACGGATTTTGCCGAGAATTTGCGGCGGCAGGTCGCGGCGGACTCGATTGCCTTCGATGGCAAGACGTTGCGGGTCAGCGTCAGCATTGGCGTGAGCCAGCTCCACGCGGCCGATGCCTCGGCCGATGCCGCGCTGGCGCGCGCCGATACGGCGCTCTACCAGGCCAAGGCGAACGGGCGCAATCGGGTGGAATCGGCATAACCCGCAGGCCCGCCAAACGCAGGGGCGAAGATCGCTAAAGATATAGTGAGGTTGCTTCGGTTTTTCGTCTGCCAAAGGGTGGTTTTCATGCTCTCCGTTATCCTTAGGTTGCGCTCTGGTTCAGTTCTCTAGGAACTGAACTGGCGACCTGTAACCGAGAGTCGAATGCTGCCGGAAGCCATAAGCGAAAAACCCCGCCAACACTGGCGTGCGGCGGGGTCGGTCGTTATTGCAAGTGCCGTTAGGTAAAAAATGTCCACGAAATCAATCAATTGGTGGCCGTTTTAGGCAGTTTGAGAGTCCTTTTCCGGCAGTCTATAAAGCATAACTTGGCCGTTCGCGACGGAATAAAGCATAACCTGTCCAAACCAAATTTCGTTGTATTTTGGCCAAGTTATGCTTTATCAGGGACCCGGGTTCGATTCCCCGACGCGTACGGTGCCCGCCCCGAGACCTGCTGTTCAACCTGTAGTGGCAAGTTCAACCAAGGGGCCTGCCTGGCACGTCGAGCCGCACCGTTTAACTTGGCGCTTAAAATTTAAGTTGATGCTTAAACGAGTGCAAATCGCCACCCCGGGGCCAGCTTTCGGCGGGCGACTATAATCGACTGTAAAGTCGCCTGTAATCTGACGTGGAGCGCCCAGCACCCTAGTCCGTGGACCCGTGGTGCCCTCGGTGCCTACACGTGGCAGCTCACTTCTCCTTGCCCAATGTACGACACCATCGTTGGGCATCGACATCTGCCTACCCTGAATGGTTCGAACTCAGTGGCTTGGGATGAACTGGCGGCTGGGTAGCATCAACCGCCCCGGCACACCCGGGAGCGGCAAAAAACCAAAATGCTGGTAGAACTGTGCAGCCGAGTCATCCTTTGCATCGACGATGATGCCGGCCACGGCCAATATCGCACTGGCTTGTGCCACTTTTTGGCAGGCATCGGCCAGCATGATGGACCCCAGCCCCTTGCCCTGGTAGGTCACGTCCACAGCAAGTCGACCCAGCAGCGCGACGGGAATCGGATAACGCGGCAGCTTACGCCTAAGCGCTTCCGGCAGGTCGGTCGCCTGAACACTGCCGGCGCTGAGGCTGAAAAATCCAGAGAGCCGGCCAGGGGCGTCCTCAGGGCTGGCGATGAACACCCGCGCCACCCCACGCCGAACGTCCTGGGAGGCATAGCGGCAGATATAACTATCCAATGCGGCCTGCCCGCAACGGAATGTGCCGCTATCGACGGCCGCATCCAGCGGCCGAATGCGATAGCCGGACACTCAGCGAACCTGCTCGGTGTGCCGTTGGAAAGCGCGTTGCAGCGCCGGATTCGGCTCGGCCGGCGCGTCAAGGGCCGCCAAGAAAGCCTGGAAGTCTTCCGGTTTCAGAGTGATGGCCTCGTGTTCTTGCACCACTTGCTCTGCAGAGGCGAGGGCGTGGCTGAGGACGAATTCCGACACGCTCACATGCGCGTAGGTAGCCGCCCGGTCCAGCAGTTCCCTGGAACGCAGGTCGCAGCGGATGTTGAGGCGGGTTTCCTTGAGGGTGGTGGCAGGCATGATGAACTCCAGATACAAACTGAGGATATTGTGGACCAATTGTGAGTACATGACAATGAACTCACCCCCTTCTCAGCTTTAGGCCAGAATGGGTTGAGTCTGGGCGGTGAAATGAAGTCGGCATGCGGCTCAGCTCCATTAAGCTTCGCTTGCTCCCCGCCGAATGAGTGAACGATGACATGCTATCCCTGCGCCGCGTGCGGGAAGCTAGGCTTGCTTGAACTGAAAATGGAAAGCACCCAGCTGTAGCCCCATGTATGGTGCAAACCCTATGCATATTCCTATCCCGGCTATGCCAATGAGAACTCGACCCAAAGCGGATAGTGGTCTGACACCCGGTGAGAGATGGACTGTTTGCTGAACTCCTGCTCCGTATAGACGTAAGGCAAGAAATCCACGTAACCGGCCGCTCTGTGTGTCATTGACAGTTTTGGCACCCCACTCGCGCTTCTGAACCAGGCAATCTGGTCGTAGAACTTGTCGGTTTCCGGCTTGCCCGAGGTGGCAAACACTGTTCGCGGCACGCTGTTCAGTTCCTCGGGCGCCGCCAGCCCGGTCGATGTAAAAGCCTGCCAAAGCGGGTCGCCCTGGCGGTCTATGTTGAAATCACCCAAGGCAATGAGGTTATGGGTCCAGGCGCTTTCTCGATTGGCCCATTCGCGCATCCATCGGGCGATGCCTTTCAATTCAGGCAGACGTTCAGTTGCGGAATTTCCGAAGGTGATATGCAAAGTCACCAGGATGAATGTCGTGTCCGCCGTCTTGAAGCTCACCGCGTAGGGTGTCCGGGCGAATTGGCGACGCAGGGCATCCGCGCCTATTTCGTCGAGCCATTCGGGCGGCACCACTAGTTCGCAGGCGAGGCCAGATAACTTGAGACGTGTGGTGTCGAACAGGAACGCCATGCGCTCGTCATTGCCTGCAGCGCCTAGGGTGATGTCAGTCATCACAAAAGCCCAGTCGTCTCCCAACCAGCGCATCAGGTCGCGCAGGGCACGCAGGTCTCCTTTGACTTCCTGGATGGCGACCACGTCGAAACGGCGGACGATTTCGCCAATAGCCAGCAGTCCTCGCAAATCTCGCTTTGGGCTGCGTTTGGGGCCGGCGGTCCATTCTCGGGTCAGCGAGGCGAACGCGCGCAGGTTCCAGGTTGCGATGAGCAAGTTTTCATGGGATTTCTTGGCCGGGACGCTCTGGTCGAGATGGGCACGCAGGGCGCTGATGTCCTGGGCGACGACTGATGGCAACGTGTCTGTGATTAAAGGCATGAGCTCACCTCCTTGATATATCTCTCTAGTTGCATCGCAATAACTGCAAGCAGCTATTGCGATGGCGGCCAGTATTTCCTTATTTATGGAGCAGGAAAGTCCGGCTTTTCCTCCTGACCTTTATCTAGCAACCTACCTAATGGGGAACATAACGGGTCCAACGCATCCGCCTCGGACAGTGCCCAAGTGACCCACAACTCCAGTGCCTCCGTTTCCTGGCCAGCTTCCGGATGCATTTGTAGCGCGGCGACGTATGCTCGGATTTCGCTGGCCTGTTTCCAGTTTCTTGCTTGGTTGAAGAATCCTTCTCGACGCGCCTGTTCTCTCCGGCGACTCGCGCGGCGGCATACCAAAGTGGCACACCGAAGTGAGAAAACCGTCAAGCCGAATGAAAAACGCCAAGACTTTCAAGGTCTTGGGGCGGCGGCAATCGAACACATTCAGTAACACGCTGAATATAAATGTATATTAGCGTTCAATGATATATAGTTACCGACATTGTTACCGCCGCTTGTGCCTTGTCGCAGGGGTTCGATTCCCTATTCGTCTTGAGCAGCAACCATCCACACCCGCTTCAACGGCAGTTCGGCTTTCAGGTCTTCATCCAGCCGGTCGTATTGCTCGAACAACTGTTCCAGCAACTCCTTCCGGGTCCAAAGCCGGAGGCGGAAGAACTGACTGGCCAAGTCTTTCTGCACATTGTTCTTGAAACCACCCCAGGCCACGAAAAGCCCCTCGTTGGCGTTGAACTTGGTCATGGCCCCCAGCAGCTTGTCCACGGTCTCACGGCCAATTTGCGTGGACTCCGATTTCACTTCCACGCATAGGCGCGGCGTGCCGAAACCCAGCGGCCCGGCCCCGGCCAGGATGTCCGCGCCGCCGTCCGCGCCCTCTGGGCTGAGGTAAGTGGTGTAGCCCTGGGCCTTGAGGATGGCTTCCACCAATCGGGTCAGGCCGTGGCCCTTGAAATGGGCGGCGATCAGATCGGCGATCTGGTCATGGGCCAGTTCTTCCAGGTTCGTATCCCCGGCGGTTTCGTCGCTGACCGGTGCATTGGCCTTGATGGCCGCCGCGATGGTCTCCGGCTTCCAGCCATTCGCCTGCATGGCGGCGATGCGTTGCTCGGCGTTGTTGCGCTGAATCCGGCAGATGGTCATGAACGCGCCGAAGGAAAACAGCAAGTCCTTGCCGAAATGGGTGCGCGGTACCGCTTCGGCGATCCACTTCACCGGCCGCCAGTGATAGAACGGATTTGGTCCCTCGGGCACGGCGTGGTAATCGCCGGTCACCTCGCCGATGTAGATCGCCGGTTGCGTCTTCAGCGGCAGGACAACCAGGTCGCCTTGCTTGATGTCATGGGCGAAAGGCCATACCTGACTGACCCAGTTCATGATCGCCTTGGGCTTGGTGTCTGGGTAACGCTCGGTCATCGCCGCCGTCAGATCGGCCCGCTGTTTGAGCTTGGCGAGGTCCACGTCCAAGCCGTCCCAGGTCACATAGACCCGGTTTTCCTGGATGAACTTCTGTTCGTATTCGCCGTGGGAACCGGCGCGGATGAGCCAGATGGCCATTATTTTCTCCCTGAACGGATTTATGGCGAGACCACCACGTCTTGCATATCCCCGGCAATGAAACGATCAAGGATGGCCTCGGCGTCGGCGGCAAGTTCGTTTTCTAGTATGTCGGCCTGAGCACGTAAGGAAGAGGCTTCCTCGGCCATATCGGCGATGGCGTTTTCTTCTGAAGCATCAAGTCGAACAACTGCGAGTTGCTCAACGTCCGCCACCTCGATTTCTGGGATACTGGAACCGTAGGGCAGAGATTTCATAAGAGGACGCCCCAGCTCAGGATGAGATAGCGCTACGCACAAATAACCGGGGCGGATGCTCGCATTTTCTTGGGGTGCGATTCTGATTATGTGGTCGGATACCACATGGGCTTCATGCGCTTTTGTCGCCAGTGTTAGCGAGCCATTCAGTCCGTATATTTGGCCAGAGCGGGCCAGCAACAACCATCCAGCTTTGACATGGGCGTTGTATGCATCACCAAAGTTGCCATCAGCGATACGCTTGGTGATGTCCGGGTTGATCTCGAATAGGTCAGAACTGCCCAGTAGGCCCAGGCCATCCGCTGCCGGCACCCGCTTGAAGCGATTTGGAAGCCAGACCGAAAACCCGGCGTCGGCCAATTTCGTGAAACCACTCGCCCGCTTGGTAAGGTGCTCATAGATGGATTTGACCACTGGGTTATGGGGTAACGCATCGAAGCGACGGCGATTGCTAAACAAGGCCGTAGAGGCGCGGACGTTGAAACCGGCTTCGCCGTTGTCGGTAATGACCAATGGGCCAAAGCATTGCTCGAACCTCGCCTCGGCGGCGCGGGCCAGTTCATGCGCCTGATTGCGCATATCGAGGATGGCCTTCACCCGCTCGGTGTAGTCCACCAACAAATCATCCCGCAACACCGGCATGGGCAAGGCGTTGAGGTGCCCGGTTTCCAGGTGTTTGATGATGTGACCGTATTGGGCAGAGGTCATCATGGCGCGGGTCTGCGGCGCACGCAGGTAGGCGTAGAGCCAGCCCCAAAGTTTTTCTTGGCGCGGGTCGACGCGCAACAGGTCGTCAGAAATGATGATCTTCTCGTGGGGAGCATGGGCCAGGGTGGCGCGACCAACGCTACCTGAGCGCGTCACCAGAATCTGGCCACTGGTCACAAAAAGATCAGCGGATTGTTTGACCTTCTCCAAGGCTAAAAACTTGCGTGGTACCGGCCGCAAATCAAAAACCTGGGTGGCCGCGAGGAATGGAGTACCGAAATCCGGGCTAACCTGAATACCTTTCAGGCGTGACGGTTGCCAGACGTCGGCCAGATCGCCCATGCGGGTCCAGCCCGCCTTGCGCGCTTCCATTGCCAGCCGGATGCCATAACCCCCGGCGAGATAGTTTTCCGCCTCCATGCGACGGTCACCGCCGAAGATCAAAGCGGCGGATAAGGCAGTCCACTTGGCTTGATGCCACGGCCATTGTTCCTGCTCGGCGCGCGGGGCGCTCAGTCTTGCTCGGAGAGCCATTTGCGGAATGCCTGGGCGATTTGCAGGGTGTTGTCATCAGCGACCTTGCGCAAGGTCTTCTGCTTTGTGTAGATGGGCTTGCCGTCCTCGTATTCCTTGGCACTTTCCTCGATCTCTTCAACGATCTCGTTGCCCTTCTTGTCGCGCACGTAGGTTCGGTTGCCGCGTTTGTCATGGCCGATGTGGTTGGCCACGGCCATGAAGACGTTGTAATCGTTCTTGCGCCCGGCGGCCTGTTCCAGGGCGATTTCTCGTTCGGTCTTGCGTTGCAGCACCAACACACTGGTTTGCACGCTGACGCTGGGCTGGAAGGTATCAGGGTGCAGGTCGATGGAGGCCAGTACGCGGGTATGGGTCAGAATCCAATCACGCACATAGCCCAGGCCCGGCGCGCCGAGGATGCCATCGGGCAAGACCATCGCCACCCGCCCGCTGCCCGGTTTAAGGAACTGGACGCAACGCTCGATGAACAGGATTTCCGGCGGCTGGGATTTCTGGATGCCTTCGGCCATGGTCCAGGTGTCGGCCTCTTTGTCATAACTCCAAGAATGGCCCAGGTCGAATTTCTCCAGGATGGCCGGGTCGTCGATGGGTATCTTGGAACCGAAGGGCGGATTGGTGAAGATCAAGTCCACCTTGCCCAGTAGTTCGCGCTCGCGTAGCGCATCTTCCCAAGTCGCCGGACTGGCCAATGAGTTGGCCTGAAACAGACCGCCTGCCCCGTCGTTGTTCATGACCATGTTCATCTTGCTGGCCTTGACAAGGTTGGGATTGAAGTCGATGCCGACGATGTAGTTGCCGGCGTATTTCTTGATACGGTCTTGAACGCGTGGTTCGGCCCGGTCGAGGTCGCCTTTCCATCGCTCGATTTCGGCGGCGCGTATCTTCTCGATGACGTGATTCATGGCGGCGATCAGGAATCCACCAGTCCCGCACGCGGGATCAAGGATCAGTTGGTTCTCACCGGGGGTGAGCATGGCCACGGCCATGTTGCAGACATTGCGCGGGGTGAAGAACTCGCCTCGGTCACCGCGTAGGTTGGCGCCAACGATCTCCTCGTAGGCATGGCCTTTCACGTCCACATCTGATTCGAGCAGGGAATACATCTGCAACTGGCTGACCAGATAGGCCAGTACAGGCGGTTTGAGGGTGATAGCCTCGTTGGCTGGGAAGATAGCGGGGTAATCCTTCTTCACCTCTGCAAACAGCTTATCCAGCCGCGCCTTGACCTTGAGCGGGCCATTGATGCCGTTGCGCTCGTTACCGGCGGCGTAAAACTCAACATCTGGCGAATCGCGCTCATCGTGAATCTTGCAAAAAATGAGCTTGAGCAGTTCCCAGAAGGCTTCTGGCTTCTGCAAACCCTGATTGCCTGCGATGTAGTTATGGCAACGACGGAAAGCGAACAGTAAGGCGTCGGACGAGGCTGGTTTCAGTTGATCGAAACGGGGGCGTTCAGCTTCGTCCTCGGTCTGGCCGAAGCTGGGCAGGTCGGGGATTTCCTCGTAGACGATTTGCGCATCCTTGATGACCTTGCGGTAACAGAACCGCTCCAGACCATTGGCCCACATGCCGTATTGGGTATTCGGGCTGGCAGATAGGTAGCTGTGCAACTGCCCCACGCCTTCCTTGCGGTCGCTGGATTTCACGCTCTGCGCCTTGCACTCGACCATGATGTAGGAGGTTTCCTGGGCGTGCTCGGTATCGGGGGTGAAGATCACCAAGTCGGCACGCGGCTTGCGGCTACCCAGGCGGAGGGTGAATTCGACGGCGATGTGTTTCTTGGGATAGCCATACTCTCGCACCAGCGATTTCGCGATTTCCTGCCGGACGTATTCCTCAGGTGTTTCCTCGCGCTGCGTTTGCCCGTCGATGAAGTCGAGAACCTTGCCTTGCTGAACGATAACGGCGATTGGTTGTTGTTTGGCGGTCATGATGTATTCTTTGCTTCCCGAAATCTCTTGGTCTTCGTGGACTGATAAACCGAGTACCGTGGTTGTTCTTGGTCGCGTAGGCGAGGGGCGCCATTGTGCCAGCGAACACGACAAGGCGTGTGTTCGGCGGTAACGCGGTAACAGTCTGGAAAATGCGGGCCAAGCGGTTGATTGCGCAGGTGTTTCCCGTTACCGCTGGTTGCTGGCTGTTACGGTAACGGTGGTAAAGCTTGGCCATAGGGTGTTGCCGCCAAGCTTCCCTGTAACGGATACCGTTCCAGTACGGTATCCGTTACAGGGTGTCGCTCCTACATATGCGTATGTACGTTGGTCCTACGTAGGCCCGTAACGCATAGGGAACCGTTACAGGTACGGGCTGCGGGCTGTCGGTGTTACCGCCGTTACCGGTCAGCGGCATGATTGGAAACGCGGGAAGCCTCGCCATTGCGGAGTGTTACCACCGTTACCGTTGTTACCCGGCGCAATGGCAGCCCGCGCATAGGGCACCCTCGCTTAGGTGTGTTCGCCTATGTAGCGGAGCACATAGGCGCGCGCAGTGGTGCTCAGGCCGGGCAACCGGAATACCTGGGTGGGCTTGCCGTCCTTGGCCCTAACCAGCATCCCGGCGGCGGTCAGGGCTTGCTTGACGGTTTTATCGTCGTAGCCCTGGCATATCTCGCTTTTGAACGCTTCCGGCAGTACCAGAAATTCGCGGCTACCATCTTCGCGGGTTCGGAAGTAGCCGGCCCGGTTGGGGATGCGCTGTTCATGGTCGGCTGTCATGTCTTCGAAGCGGCTGGCGCCGTCTTGTTCGATGAATGCCCGCGCCTGGGTGACGATGGCACGTTCTTCCCGGTTGCCTTCGCCGAAATTGGCCAGCCAGGCGTTGAAGCAGGTTTTCGCGGCTTGAATGGCTTCGCCGACTGGCCAGCCTGTCAGGCCGTAGCGGGTCGCCAGTTCTCCTGCAGCCGCCGCCAACCCGAAGCGGTAGGCGACTCGTTGCGCTTGTCCTGCCGCCACCTTGGGTAAGACCGAAGCCACGAATTGGTGCATTTCTTCCCGCAGCGGTTCCGCGAGCAGGGTGCGATCGGCCACGATGTGTTGCAGCCACCTCATGCCCACACTGCCGTAATGCCGCAAGGTGGCGTTCTGGATTGCCGTCGTCAAGTCGGCCGCACTTGGGTAACCGTTCAACGCCTCGAACATCCCCATGTCCGCGCCGGCATTGGCTTCGATGTCTGCCAGTCGAATTTCCTGGCCGGCACTCGTTTTCTTCCCGGCGCGTTCCATGATGGCGGTCAAGGTTTCTTCGCCGGCACTCAGGAAAAGCAGGCGCCAGCGTTGCCCAGGCTTGGCCATGCCATTGCGGGATGCCCGCACCTTGCCTTGGCCGTTGGCAAGTAGATAGGCCGCGTCGCCGGCCGCACCTGAGTCGATCTGGCCGATTTCATCCAGAATCAGAATTCCATCGTTATGCAGCGCGGCCAGGCCTTCCAAGCCATTGGTGGTGCTGCGCCAGAGTCGGACATAGGCGGCTGGATTGCCCCATACCGAAGCCGCCAATTTCAAAGCGGTGGACTTGCCAGAAGAAGAAGCGCCCCGGAAGTGAAAGCCCCCAGATTCCAGACCCGCCACGTCAGCGAGGCCGGCAGCGAAAGCGATGGAAAGTGCCAGCACCAGCCGGGAATTGCCACAGGCCAGAGCCGCGACGTTTTCGCGCCAATTTTCTGGCGTTCCTGCTTCAGAGAAGGCCGGTTCCAATGCGTGTTGATTCTGGAGCACGACTAGCTGGCCACAATCGCCGATGGATTGCTCCGGCGTGACGTACACCCCGCCATGCCAACCCAGGCGGTCTACGCAAACCGCTCGAGCTTCAACTGGGCAAAGCTTGAGATAGGCAGCAAGCAAGGTGCGGGCGCCCTGCGATGGCCAGATTTTCAGGCCTTCACTGGCAAGCCGACGCCAGACTTCGGCGCTGTCCCCTTCCAGGCTTTCCAGGGGCATCGCCCATTGGTGGCGTTTGCCGTCTTCGTCCCACCATTCCAGCAACAGTCCCCATGAACTGCTCTGTGCGTCCCGCGTCATGGCCATTATGTGGAGCGGGGAGCAAATCAGCCGGGCGGGCTGTTTCTTGCCTTCTTTGTCCCTGCCAAAGTAATGCACGCCGGCCGGGGTCAATTCGAAGTGCCCGCCGGCATAGTCGAAGGAAACGTTGGGGAACTTGTCGGGGCCGGGGTTATGCATGGCATTCCCCGGCGAGTCGGACGCCCGCCAGCTTGCGGGCCGCTTCCAGGTCAACCACCAGGGCGCGGATTTCTTCGTCGCTCTTTCCGGAGATGCGCGCGGCATTGATGGCGGCAACTTCGCCAGCCGGCCAGCCTACCGACCGGGGGCCAAGTCGAACCGGCTTGGGCCAAAGCCCTTGCTGAATGCGCAGGTAGATCGTGGAGCGGGACGCGCCGGTTTGAGCCTTAACGATAGGCAGACGCAGAATTGAAACCATGTTGAACCCCCTTGGGTTTTGTTGAACATGGCTGCGGATTCAATACCCCGACACCCCAGGAATTCCGCAGTTGCGGAAACCGTTTCCGCAATTGCGACTTAGATGCAGGCGTGGCGCGGTATGAAGGGCATATGCGTCTTACGCAATTGCGGTCTCGCTATGCCGATTTTTTGTTGATAGCTTGCGGGATGCGTTTCAGGTGGTCTTCTATGGTACGAGCTGCAACACGCGTACCTAGCTGCTGTGTCAGGTCTTCGATCAGTCCCGCCGCTTTGGAGTGTTTTGTAACGTCTATCCGCGCTTCCTTTGCAAGGGCGGCGATCAGTATAAGGAGCGTAGTTCGCTCTCTCTCGCCTAGCGGTGTCTCCGGAGCTGGTTCACTCTTTGCCTCACCCCTGGGAAATTCCGGCGGCACCTTCTTCCCAAAGTCGCATGCCCAAGAGGCAAACTCGGTCATATCGACTTCGCTGTTTTCCGTGGCGCTGTCGTCCAGCGTCTTTACCCGGAGCGCCCGTGAAGCGATGGCGGCCTTGGCCAGATCGATCAGTTCGGAAACCTTGGCGGGCATCTTGCCAAAAATCGGGTCCAGGATTTCCGAGTCGAATTGGAAACCGATTGATTCGGGTGGAACACTGCAAAACAGGGCGGCAGCCTGCCATAACCGCACAATGCCCCGTTTACTCCACTTGTCCCAGTCGATGGGCGGAACTGCCCAGGGGTCTACGGTGATGTTCTCGGTTCCGTTAGAAGTATCTTCAACCATGTGCGGACCTATGCGGCAACGGGAAACGGAAGGATGTCGGCGCCGGCCTTGAGCTTGTCCAGATAATCCGCCCAGGCCTGCATCATCTTTCGTCGCTCTGGCAGGTGGGCCGTGCGGTTGTAGGCCCGCCCGTTGGGGTCTCTTACGGCATGGGCCAACTGGTGTTCGATGATGTCGGGCCGGAAGCCTAGAACTTCGTCGAGGATGGTTCGCGCCATCGCGCGGAAGCCGTGGCCGGTCATTTCGTCTTTCTCGATGCCCAGGCGGCGTAAAGCTGCAAGGATGGCGTTGTCGCTCATCGGGCGGCTATTGCTGCGTGCGCCAGGGAAGACGTAGCGACCGTCACCGCTGATTGCCTTTGCATCGGTCAGGATGCCAACCGCCTGCAACGATAGCGGGACAATATGGGGGGTGTTGGTCTTGGTTACGAGGTAACGCCATTCGGCCGTTTCGAGGTCGATGTCGTCCCATTCGGCCTTGCGCAGTTCGCCGGGTCGTACAAAGACCAAGGGGGCCAGTCGAAGGGCATAGCCCACGATCAGGGAGCCGGTATAGCCATTCATCGCCCGCAACAGTTCGGCAACCTGCTTCGGCTCGGTGACGGCGGCGAAGTGGGTAGCCTTGACCGGCGGCAGGGCGCCGCGCAAATCGGCGGAAACATCCCGTTCCGCCCGTCCTGTTGCGATGGCATAGCGGAAGACCTGGCCGCAGTTACCCAAGGCCCGGTGTGCAGTTTCCAACGCGCCCCGGTTCTCTATGCGCCTGACGGTTGCCAGCAACTCGGGGGCCGTGATTTCTGCAATGGGTTTGCTCCCCAGCCAGGGGAAGATGTCGCGTTCAAAGCGGCGGATGATGCGTTCGCCGTGGCACTCGTTCCAAGTGCCGGAAAACTTGGCGTACCACTCTCGGGTAATGACTTCGAGGCTGTTGGCCGTGCTCAGTACCTTGGCCAACTTTTGTGCCTTCCGGTTCTCGCCGGGGTCTACGTCGGCAGCCAGCAGCTTGCGGGCTTCGTCGCGACGGTTGCGGGCATCCTTCAAGCTGACCACGGGGTAAACGCCCATCGACAGTGTCTTGCGCTTGCCCGCATAGCGGTAATCGAGCCGCCACCAGCGCGAACCGTTCGGGTTGAGGAGGAGGTATAGGCCGCCACCATCCGTGAGCTTCAAGGGCTTCTCCGCTGGCTTGGCGGTGCGTATCGCAGTGTCGGTAAGCGGCATGACGGTAACCCCTTCTGGTGTTGCATTATCTACCGTCAATGCTACCGCCAGTTACCGTAGGATTTCAATGAATCTGCTTGGATATCTATAGACGCAAAAAAGGCCTTAATCCTTGATTTTGCTAAGAATTAAGGCCTTCGTTGGACGTCTTTGAATCATTTTCTGGTGGAGGCGGCGGGAATCGAACCCGCGTCCGAAAGCCCTCTACAGCAAGTTCTACATACTTAGTCTGGTCATTTGGTTTTAACCCCAACCCCGCCGGCCAAACAGGCTGGGTTCAGGCGAGCTACCTAAATTTAACGTTGATCCAAGTGGCCCGAATCAACGCGAGTCCATGTTAATGACTCCACTGCTGGTTTCCCAACCCGGCCCATGGACCATCCGGTGTGGAGCCTAACCGTCAAGCGGCTAGGGCGTAGGTTTCGTCGTTGGCGACTACTAGATTCCAGATGTATTTACGAGGTAACTGGTCCTCGGTATGCCCTTGTCTGCTTCGCGACCCCCGTCGAAACCAGGTCGCCCCCTTTGTGATGCCTATATGGACTCAATGCGAGCAAATACAACTAGGCAATTTCAATCTACGCGGCGCTCAGGGTGCAGTCAAGCAATTCGGATGGAGGGTCCCGCGCTGAAGTTGAGAATACGAGTGCTTCGTGGAATCGAATTTGAATGTTTTTCGTTGATTTCAGTTGACGTTCATGGGGGGCTTTTTCCCGTAACGGCTGGGCGTTTATTTTCCCGACACCTTACGCTGGAATAGCGTCACAATCCACTCCGCCCGCTCTTGTGTGACAAGCATAAGCGATTGTTAATATTGATTTATTTGGAGATCAGGATGAACGCTAGCCATACCCTTCTCACGATTGCTCTGATGACATCGAGTGTGTCAAGCCTAGCTGCCGATATGCCTGTCAATTCGGCCCCGGCCCCAAATGTTCAGGCTTCGGCTGTGCCGGCCAATACTGCGGAGTGGGTCAATTATTTGTCCGATTTCACCCGGAATGGCGATATGTTGGCCGATCCAAAGAAGTTCATTGCCGCGCTTGCGACCGTTTCTGAGCCGGAATTTCTTCTCGCCGCCAGTAAGGCGATGATGGAGCCGAATCTGTATCTGCAATCCACGGCTACGTTGATGGATCCGCGCGCCTATTCGAATTTTGCGAAGGCGATGGACCCCGTGGTGTTGGCCGCCTGGTCTCAGGCGTTGATGGACCCGCAATTCATCTCGGCGGCGCAGACGGTGATGACGGATCCCAACAAATTGATGCGCTGGGCGATGGCGCCAATGGACCCCAGGGCCTTGGCTTTGCTGCTCAATGCATTGAACCCCAATGTTTACCTGAAGTTTGCTACTGCGGCGCAGGATCCGCGCACGCTCAATATGGCCAGCGCACCTTTGAATCCGAACTGGTATGGTGCCTGGATGGGAAACATGGCAAACCCTCAAGCGTATGGCCCAACCATGAACAATCTCATGAAAGCTCCTGGCTATCCCGGCCAGATGCAGGCGGTGCCGTATCCGCAGGCCTATCCGCAGATGTATCCCGCTGTTCCCATGCTCGATCCACGTATGTTCGGCGCGATGGTTCCAGTTCCGATGCGCTGAAACGTATCCATGCCAGCAGCCTCTGATAGGTGGATTTCTGGCTTTGATTGCCGGTTTTTTTGCCCGGCGCCATTTTTTCATTATCAAAACTGCAGAAAATCTGGCTTTGTAGGTGTTTAGCCCCTTCTCTGAACTTGCCTTCTCGCTTACGCTAGCGCTGCGCTTCACCAGTCCGGGCATTTGCCCGCTACGGTCAGGTTCCAAGGACACTCCGAAGTGAACATGGCCTGGCTGGATGTGAAGTCGATGAAACAAGCGCCACGCTGAATTGCTTTAACCTGCCCTTACCACTAGGAGATATGCATGAACAAAACGGAACTGATCGATATCGTTGCTGAAAAGGCCAATGCTTCCAAAGCTGCTACCGCCGACATCATTGGCGCAGCCATTGCCGCAATCACCGAAGCTGTTGCCAAAGGCGAGAGCGTCCAATTCATCGGTTTTGGCACGTTCAGTGTTCAGCAGCGCGAAGCACGCACTGGCCGCAATCCCCAGACTGGCAAGGAAATGAAGATCGAAGCCAAAAAGGTTGTTCGCTTCAAGGCTGGCGCTGCGCTGACCGCCGCCGCCAACCCGGTGAAAGCCGCCAAGGCCAAGAAGAAGTAAGTTTTACCGATGCGGCGCCTGGTGCTTCCAGGCGCCGTTTGATTGAACCGGGTTCAGAACCCGGTTTAACGCCTCAAAAAATCACTTCCTCGGCGCATTCGTTGCCAGGTCTATCCAGCTCAGATAATGCAGCAAGCCGGCGAGAGCGCCTCCGAGCGGTAATGCCTCCGTACAGTGCTGAGCACTACCCACTGGCATTTTCCGGCCGGAATGATGACCAGATCGCCTTTTTCCACGTTTACCGTCGTGCCGTCTTCCATGCTCAAGGTGGCGGCGCCATCGAGCAGATAGCTCTTTTCTGCTGCGTCAAAATCCAGAGTTCGTGTACCTACGCCATCTTTCCAGGTCGGCCAGCCATGTACACCCAACTCCGCCAAGCGCGCGGGTGTGACTTGCCTCTCGACGACGATGGTTTCGCTCATTTCGCCAAGCTCTCTTTTTCCATCAGGATGTAGGTGTTGTATGCGTTGCGCCGGTTGGCTTCTGGGAACGCCGGCATCATTTCATAACGAGACCAGTCCGTTTTGTCATAAGCCTCTTCAAACGGAACCAGTTCGTTGACCGCGCGGCCCATCGCCGCGCGCAGAAACACCAGATAGTCACGCGTCAGGATCAGGTCTTCCATGGGTGTGCTGGATGCCGCGCCATGGCCAGGGATGAGGATCTTCGGCTTCAGCGCAATCAGTTTTTCCAGTGCATTCAGCCAGAGTTTCGAATCGGCATCGCCGACAAACGGCACGCGCCCTTTGAAGACCAGATCGCCGGCAAACAGTACACCGTCTTCTTCCACGAACATCACCAGGTCTTCGTCGGAATGAGCCGGGCCGACGTGGCGCAAGCGGAAGTGCAAGCCGCCGAGTTCAAAATCGGTATCGCCGGATAGCCAGAGATCCGGTGTCAGGAAGCGTTGCGTCCGGTCGTTGATCCACTTGCCCAATATCTGTTTGCGTTGCTCGAAGCGCAGTTTCGCGGCATCCGAACCGACCACGCCTTTGCCGCCTTCATGCGCCCAGATTTCCGCGCCCAGTTCCTTGAACACTTGTATGCCGTAGTAGTGATCTGCGTGATAGTGGCTGACGATGACGCGTTTGATCGGCAGTTTGGTCAGGGCGCGGATGCGTTTGACCATTTCCTGCGCCAACGAGGGCGAGCCCAGCGTATCGAACACGACAACGCCAGCCGGCGTAATCACGAAGCCCGCATTCGACATGAAGCCTTCGTTTTTGGTGCTGGCCGCACCCGCCAGACCCGGAATGTAGTAGCTGTATGCGGTCAGTTTTTCAGCATGAACCTTGACCGTCGGGGCCGGGTATTTCGGCGCGGCAAAGCTTGCGCCGGCGAACATCAACACAAACAAGCAGAGTAGGGCGCGCATGGTTGCTCCTCGAGTCGTTTGAAATTTAGTGAAGCGGGATTATAGGAAGCCAGCCGCCATGCCATCTGTAGTATCTTCGGCACGTCTTTTTTGCCCCGCCCGTACTGTGACTCTCAAGAAATTCCTGCCATTCCTGCTTGCTTTCGTTTTGCCCCTGCTGGCTGTTTACGCCTGGTGGGGCGGTTTCAATCCGGTTGTGATCGAGGAGTCGGCCGCCGGTCCCTATTCCTATGCCTATGTTGAGAGCAAGGGCGATTACTCCAAGTTGCCCGACAAGGCGGTAGAAGCGCGCGCGGCATTGCGGGCGGCCGGGATTGAAGCGGGCAATCCGATCACGGTGCTGTATTCCAATCCCGATCTGGTCGATGTCGGCGAACGGCATGCTCGCACCGGTTTCCTCATCCCGCGTGGCAGCAAGGTTTCCTTCCCGCTCGAGGTCGACACGATTCCCCAGCGGCGGGTGCTGGTGGTGCGCGTGCGTGCCGGTGGCATGCTTGCTCCAGGGCGTGCCTATGCCGCTCTGGATAAATATTTGCAGGCGCGCGGCAAGGGTATTCAGATGCCGACCGTCGAAATCTATCAAGCCGCCGATTCCAGTCTGAGCATGGGCCAACTCAGCGTGGAGATGGAGCTCAAATGAAAGGCGAGTTGTGAGCCCTTTCGCTCCGCTCGCCGCACTGGCCTGGGAACGGTTCCGGCCGCAAGTGCCGGATTTGCCGGCAAAGGAAATCGCTCGCGGCCAGCGTTGGTTGCTGGAGCACTTCAATGCCGGCGGCGTTCGGCACGGCATGCTGGCTTGGCTTCTGGCGGCGCTTCTGCCGGCGTTTGCGCTCGGATTGATTGCGGGTGTGGCGGGGGGATTGCTGGAGCTGCTGGGTTGGGCGTTCGAAGTGATGGTGCTGTATTTCCTGTTCGGGTTTCGCCATGCCTCATTCCAGGCGGCCAGCGTTGCGCGCGCCTTGACGGCTAGCGATCCGCCACTTGCGCGCACGTTGTTGAATGAATGGCATCCGGAACTTCTTTCGGGCGACAACCAGAACGATCTGGCCCGGCAATGCCTGGAAGAAACGATCAAAGCGGCGCTGACCACGCTGTTCGGCATTCTTTTCTGGTACTGGGTCGCCGGTATCGCGGGGGCGGCGCTGTATTTCCTCAGCCATTCCTGTCGCGATCAATGGCGGGCCGAGGCCGAATTCGTCGAATTTTCCGCTCGGGTCGTTTATTGGATGGACTGGTTGCCGGCGCGCGCGCTCGGCTTCAGCTTCGCCATCGTCGGCAATTTTCAGGATGCGGCGGAGTGCTGGCGCAGCCAGGGGCCACTCTGGACAGCGATGGGACGCGACGACAACGAAGCCGCAATTCTCGCTTCCGGCGCGGGCGCGCTGGGCGTTCGACTGGGCGGGGCAATTCAGACCGCGGGCGGCGAGGTGTTGCGTCCCGATCTCGGTCTGGACGAACAGCCCGGCCCGGACAGCATCGAAGCCGGCGTTGCACTGATCTGGCGCGCGGTGTTGCTGTGGCTATCGGTCGCTGGCCTGTTCTGGCTGGGTAGTTTGTAACTGACCGGCATGCTTAACGCGATCTGGATCGGCTTCTTTCTTACCGCCTTCGGCGCGGCGCTGCTGCAATATTTCGGCGGCGATCAGGCCATCTTCTCGCTGGTCATGAAGGCCGCGTTCGACTCCGCGAAAACCGCGTTCGAGGTCGCCCTCGGGCTCACCGGCGTGATGTGCCTCTGGCTGGGGGTCATGAAAATCGGTGAACAGGCCGGTTTTCTGAGCGCGCTGGGACGCTGGCTGGCGCCGCTGTTTGCGCGTCTGTTTCCCGATGTGCCGCGTGGTCATCCTGCGCTGGGTTCGATCACCATGAACATGGCTGCCAACGTGCTGGGCCTCGATAACGCCGCGACGCCGATGGGACTCAAGGCGATGCGCGAATTGCAGGAACTGAATCCGGTCAAGGACACCGCCAGCAACGCGCAGATCCTGTTTCTGGTCATCAACGCGTCATCGGTGACTTTGCTGCCGGTTGCCATCTTCACTTACCGCGCGCAATTGGGCGCGGTCGATCCGACCGATGTGTTCATCCCCATCCTGATGGCGACTTACTGTTCGACCATGGCCGGTTTTCTGTTCGTCGCGGCGGTGCAGCGCATTCGACTCGATGCCGTCGTGCTGGCCTGGCTGGGCGGCATTACCGCCGTGGTCGGCGGTCTGGCGCTGTATTTCGCCAGTCTGCCGGCGGCGCGGATGACGACGGAGTCGTCGGTGCTGTCCAATTTCCTGCTGCTTGCTCTGCTGGCGGTGTTTCTGATCGGCGCGGCGATCAAACGGGTCAATGCTTATGAAGCCTTCATCGAAGGCGCAAAAGAAGGTTTCCACACCGCCGTCACCATCATTCCCTACCTGGTTGCGATGCTGGTGGCGATAGGCATGTTGCGCGCCAGCGGCGCATTGCCGGCTTTTGTCGAAGCCATGCGCGCGCTGGTTTTGCTGCTGGGTTTCGATGCCGCCTGGGTGGATGCGTTGCCGACCATGCTGATGAAACCGCTGTCCGGTTCCGGCGCGCGCGCGATGATGATAGAAACCATGCGGGCTTCCGGCGCGGATTCCTTCGCCGGCCGTCTGGCCTGCATCGTTCAGGGCAGCAGCGAGACGACTTTTTATGTGCTGGCCGTCTATTTCGGCTCGGTCGGCATCAAACGTGTGCGCCATGCCGTGGCGGGTGGTTTGATCGCCGATCTGGGCGGTTTCGTCGCGGCGGTTCTGGCGGCGTATTTGTTCTTTGGCGCAACGGCATGAACAGGAGATAAACCATGCGGGCTCGATTGTTTGCCTTCGTTCGTAGTGTCTTGCTGAAAACCCCAGCGAAAATTGCCGTGGGTTTGCTTGCCGCCTACTTCCTGTTCGCCTGGTTCGGCTTCGAGCCGCTGGTTAAATGGGCCGCGCCCAAGTACATCGCCGACAAGAGTCAACACAAACTGCAGATTGCCGAGGCGCGTTTCGACCCGTTTGCGCTGTCCGTCTCGATCAAAGGCCTGAAACTGGCGGAACCCGATGGCAAACCGCTGCTCGCATTCGGCGAATTGTTCGTCGATTTCGATGCCAGCAGTCTGTTCAAATGGGCTTACGCCTTCGACAACATCCGTCTCAGCGCGCCCGATGCGCAACTCGAATTGCGCGCCGACGGCAGCCTGAACTGGGCCGCGCTGATCGAAGCGTTGAAGAGCAAGGACGAGGAAGAAGATAAGCCGCTGCCGCGCCTGTTGATTCGTCGTATTGCGCTTGAGCAAGGCCGCGTTGCTGTGGCGGACCGTAAAGTGGGGTTTGAAACCACGTTCAACCCGCTTGACCTGAGTCTGGCCGACATCTCGACCTTGCCGGATGACAAGGGCGCCTATTCCCTTGTCGCCACCACACAATTGGGCGCGCGTATCCGCTGGAAGGGCGATGTCACACTGAAACCGGTTCTGGCCACCGGCGAGTTGGCGATAGACCAACTCACGCTGACGCGCTTCTGGCCTTACGTGAAGGGCAATCTGGCGATGGCGCCACCCGAAGGGACCGCCGCGTTGGCGCTGAGTTACCGTGCCGCGTATGTCAACACCAAGGCCAACAAAAAATTTTCCTTGCTGCTCGACAAGCTGAGTTTCAGCCTCGACGGCTTGGCACTGAAAGGCCTGCACGCCAAGGAACCCGCCATCAAACTGGACAAGCTCGCCTTGAGCGGCGGCCGCTTCGACCTGGAAAAGCGCGAATTCAGTATCGGCGACATCGCCCTGAATGGCGGCAAGATCGCGCTGCGGCGGGACAAAGCAGGACGCCTGGACATTCAAGACTGGTTCCCGCCGGCCGCGCCATCGGCTCAGCCTGTCGCGCAAACGCAAAAGTCGGCACAGGCAGGGCGGGACGCGCCCTGGCGCATCAACCTGAATCGCTTCGCTTTGAATGGATTGGGTATTCAATTCAGCGATGCCGGTTTTTCCTCGCCGTTGCAAGCGGAAGTGGGCAATGTGCAAATCGGTTTTGCCGCGAAGGCCGAAGCCGGTGGCGCGCAAACCCAGGCCGTGGTGGAAGGATTGGGCATCGATATCTCCGGAATCCGCCTGCTTTCCGGCAATGCAGCCGCGCCGCTGTTCGTGCTCGGCGGCGTCGCGCTGAGTGAAGGCCATATCGACCTCGCCGCGCGCCAGGCGAAGATCGGCAAGATCAGTCTGAGCAATGGCAAGGTCGATGCAGTGCGCGATGCGCGCGGACACATGGCCTTGCTGGAAGCGTTCAAGCCGGCGGCGGGAAAATCGGCCGCGCCAGCCGTAGCCTCGGCCACGAAAAACACGGATTCCGAGCCTGGCTGGCGCTACAACGTGAACCGCATCGATCTGGCCGGCTTTCAGATCGGTGTGCGCGACGAAAGCGTACAACCCGCCGCCGGATTGACGCTGGAGAAGGTTGAGGCATCGGCTTCCGGCGTCAGCGAAAACCTTAAAACGCCGTTGCCGGTTCATCTGGGTTTTCAGGTCAAACAAGGTGGCAGCTTCCAAGCCGAAGGCAAAGTCGTGCCTGCCGCGCCTTCGGCCGAGGTGAAACTGAAGCTCAACAAGCTGTCCTTGCTGCCGGCGCAGCCCTATTTGGGGCAAGCCGCCAACCTGGTCATGGCGTCCGGTCATATTTCCACGCACGGCCAGGTCAAATTCGAAGGCGGGAAAAACGCCGCGCCCAAGGTCGGGTTTCGGGGCGGCTTCGAGGTGGCCGACCTGCTGCTCAACGAAAGCGAAGGCGGCGCGCGCTTCCTGGCCTGGAAGCGGCTTGGCAGTAACAGCGTCCGCGCCAGCCAGTCCGCGCTGAATATCGATGAACTGCGGTTCGATCGACTCGGCGCCAAGCTGGTCATCTTCAAAGACAAGACGGTCAATCTGAAGCGGATCATGAAATCCGCGCCGGAAGCGCCGGCATCAACTGTGCCGGTAGCGCCAGCAGCGGAACCGATTCCCAAAGCCAAACCGGACGCCGACGCATTCCAGGTCGCGATAGATCGTATCCGGATCGAAAACGGCGAATTGGATTTCGCCGATTACTCGTTGTCTTTGCCGTTCGGCACCCGCATCCACGCTCTCAAAGGCGCTTTCAACGGAATTTCGACCAAGCCCGGCACGGTAGCGGAGCTGGAAATCGACGGCCAGGTCGATGAGTTCGGCCTGGCGCGCGCGGTGGGTCAGGTTGATTTATTCAATCCGACTGACTTCATGGATATCAAAACCGTGTTCCGCAACGTCGAGATGACTAATCTGACGCCGTATTCCGCTACCTTCGCCGGCCGCAAGATCGCCTCCGGCAAGCTCTCGCTCGACTTGGAATACAAGATCAAGCAACGTCAGTTGCTGGGTGAAAACCAGATCGTCATGGACAAGCTGACGCTGGGCGAACGGGTGGAAAGCCCGGGCGCGAAGGATCTGCCGCTCGATCTGGCTATCGCCATATTGCAAGACAGCGACGGCAAGATCGACCTGGGTTTGCCGGTTTCCGGCAGCCTGGATGATCCTCAATTCAGCTACGGCAGGATCATCTGGAAAGCCATCGGCAATATCCTGACCAAGATTGTCACCGCGCCGTTCCGCGCATTGGGCGCTCTGTTTGGCGGTGGCGGCGAGAAACTGGAGAAGGTGGCTTTTGAAGCCGGCGAGGATGCGCTGACCCCACCTGAAAAAGAGAAATTCAAGCAGATCAGCCAGATCCTCAACAAACGCCCAGGTCTGGCGCTGGGTGTTCACGGTGTTTGGGCAGCTGCGGTTGATCGCCCAGTGATGAAGGAAACGCAGTTGCGGCGCGCGGTCGCTGAAACGATGGGCGTGAAACTGGCCCCGACTGAAGACCCCGGCCCGGTTTCCACCGGCAACCCGAAGAGCCAGGCCGCACTGGAAGCGCTTTACGCGCAACGCTTCGGCAAAGAAGAATGGGCTGCGCTCAGCGCCAAATGGCGCCAAGCCAATCCGGACAAGAAGCTGGACAGCGGTGCCGGCAAGATGCTCTCGCGTTTGAAGGGACTGCTGAAAACCGAACAGCCGCTTTCAGCCGATGAAACGGCGCAACTCAAGGATGCCGATCTGCATGCTTTGCTTTATCAACGTCTACTCGATAAGGAAACGGTCAGCGACGATGAGTTGAAAAATCTGGCCGCACGTCGAGGCGAGGCGTTAGCCAAAGGGCTTGCCGCCGCCGGCGCGCCGAGCCAGCGCATAAAGCTCGGTGAAGTTGCCGCGGTAGAGGCGGATGGACATGTGGTTCAAGTCAAGCTGGAATTGGGGGTCGCAAAGTGATTTATGTAATATTGCATCGCAAAGCCATGTTTTTATGGGCTATATTCCGTTCATGGTTCGGTAGGCTCGCCGCTAAACAAGCAATTCGATGCTTGCCTGGTAAAAAAACTTGAATTCGAGCTAAAGTTTTTTTGAGATGTGCCGTAAAACAACCTGAGCAAGGTATATCTAGCTTTGTTCTGGAGGCAGAAGACCTTCACCAATCGACCCTAGAAAAGGAGTTTCATCATGGCAATCGGCGAAATCGGCCTATCATCATCCATGCGTTCCAACCTGATCAGCTTGCAGTCTACTGCACGCTTGTTGGGGCAAACCGAAGAACGTCTTTCCACCGGCAAGCGCGTCAACACTGCAGTTGACAATCCTGCCAACTTTTTTGCGGCACAAGGCCATACTTCACGTGCCAATCAATTAACCGGCCTCAAAGACGGTATCAGTGAGGCGATTCAAACCGTCAAAGCTGCTGACTCGGGTATCAAAGGTGTTTTGACAACGATTGAAGCGTTGCGTGGTGTTCTTACGCAAGCACGGTCGGCGATCAATGACACCGTTAACAGCGCTGTCACCCTGGGTGGTGCGGCTGCGGGCGGCGCCAGTGGTTTGACCGGGCAATATAACCGCCTGGTCGAGCAGTTGAACAATCTGGTAACCGACTCCAGCTACAAGGGTACCAACTTCCTGACCAGCGGAAGCGTGACCCTGTCAGTCAACTTCAACGAAAACGCCACGACGAAGATTGTGATGTCTGGCTTCAACTCCGGTGCAAGCGGCCTGGGAATCTCCGGTGGCGGCAGTACGCTCACCGTTGCTGGGACGACCGGAAACATCACATCCGCGAATCTGGATTCTGGAGGTGAGTTGGATGCGGCTGAAACGACGCTGAATGCGGCTATCGCTACGCTGCAAACCAAAGCCTCCGAGTTGTCGGCTAACCTGAGTACGCTTACTTCACGGCAGACGTTTATCAGTGAAATGGTGAATTCGCTGATTATTGGCGCAACCAAGTTGACTGAGGCCGATACCAATGAAGAGGGCGCCAACATGCTCTCGCTGCAAACCAAGCAATCATTGGGATCTACGGCACTGAGTATTTCCTCGCAGTCTGAGCAGTCTGTTTTGAGACTGTTCTAATTTAGAAATGCTCGGTAACTTGACTCGCGCGGGTTCATGGATCCGCGCGGGGAGGGGGTAAAAATGGTCACTGAAATCTCAGGGGCTGGCCTAGGTTACTCGGTGGTTGGTCAATCTGGTGCGGCGCCTATTCATCGTTCAACCGGTCTGGTACGCCCGGAAGATGCTGTGGTGCCGGAATTCGGGGTCGCGCGTGAAGGGCAGGCTACTGTGGCTACGCAAGTGGCTGGGGTGTTTGCTCAATTGCAAGTGGGCCAGGATTCGCTGAATAAAGCGGCGTCAGTTGTGCGGGAAGTGGGTAATGCCGTTGAGAAAGCAGGGCAACTGCTGGACAAGGTCGAGAGTAGTTTGAGCGCGATTGTTAAGATGTATCCGCCTTACCCGATCGGCAGTCCGGAACGTGTCTTGTTGCTCAACGATTTAACTGGTCTGCGCAAGCAGATCGATGCGCTGACTTTCCCGCGTCCTGATGCTGTCGATACGGTTGGGCAACTATTGGGCACTCGGGGTGATGCTGTAACCAAGGCGGGCGATACGGCTGTTACGGCTGTTTCATCCGATGCGGTTAAGGCTATCAAGGATCGGTTATGGGAAATACCTGTACTTGATCCGTCTGTGGCAACCGATGCGGACGTCAGCAAAGTGCTTGGCCAAGTCAAAGCCTTGAATTCCTCTCTGGAAGATTTTCAGACTGGGATGTGGAAGGATGTGGTTGGCTTCGTGAGGCAGGCGGACTCACCTGAATCAAAAAGCGAAGCGACCGGCGTCCGTCAACAAATTGCTGAACTAGGAAAACGTGGTATCGGTGGTAATGGATACCAACTGGTGCAAGCGGCGGAGTCCAAGTAACCGAAGTGATGGGCCTCCATGCCTCTTAAACTAGATCTGCGGCCCCACGAGAAGATTTTTCTCGGTGGGGCCGTTCTTGTTAATGGTGACAGCCGTTGCCAATTGGCGGTTTTGAATGACGTACCCGTCCTGCGTGAAAAAGATATCTTGAAGGAGAGCGATGCCGACACGCCTTGTAAACGGATATACCTGGCTGTCCAGATGATGTACATGGATACGCCAAACATGGCGCGCTATCACCAGTTCTACTGGGATGAAGTCAAAGCAGTTATTCAAGCCGCGCCCAGTACGGTGGAGTTCATTGGAAAAGTGAGTAATTATGTGCTTGACGGTCAGTATTACCAGGCGCTGAAAGTGGCGCGTGAATTGATTCGTTACGAACAGGAGTTGGTCAGCAATGCCCGCAAATCCGCTTGATGCATACCGCAACGTAGAAAAAGCGACGTTGTCCCAACGTGATATCGAAGCGACTGTTTTAACTAAAGCCGCAGTGCAGTTGCAATCCATCAAAGAAAATTGGGCTCGAGATAACCATGACGCCGAGCTCGAAGACGCCCTTAGCTATAACCAGCGCGTCTGGACTTTTTTTCAAGCCGAAATTTCAATGCAGGACAATCCGCTTCCGGATGAAATCAAGCGCAACATTCTGGCGCTGAGCTTTTTTGTTGACCGACGTACATTCGAGACATTGGCTTATCCCGCACCGGAAAAACTGGATGCGTTGATCAACATTAATCTAAACGTGGCTGCCGGTCTGAGAGGGGAAGTCTGAACTCTGGCAAGCCGTGTTCCCAGGCAACCGAATAATGCTGTCGCACTAACCGGATACTCTCTTCACCATGTTTGATGACAAATCCATACTGGTTACCGGCGGCACCGGTTCCTTCGGCAAACTCTATATCCGAACCCTCCTGGCCCGTTACAAACCGCGACGTCTGATCGTCTATTCGCGCGACGAGCTCAAGCAATTCGAAATGCAACAGGAATTCAACGCATCCTGTATGCGCTATTTCATCGGTGACGTTCGCGATGGCGAGCGTTTGGCGCAGGCGATGAACGGCGTCGACTTTGTCATTCATGCGGCGGCTTTGAAGCAGGTTCCCGCTGCGGAATACAACCCGATGGAGTGCATCAAGACCAATATTCACGGGGCGGAAAACGTTATCAAGGCAGCCCTGGCCAACAATGTCGACAAGGTCATCGCCCTGTCCACCGACAAGGCCGCTAACCCGATCAATTTGTATGGCGCCACCAAACTCGCTTCGGACAAGCTGTTCGTCGCCGCCAACAACATGGCTGGCGGCGCTCGCACACGTTTTGCCGTGGTGCGTTATGGCAATGTGGTTGGCTCGCGCGGTTCGGTCGTACCGTTTTTCGACAAACTCATCGCCGATGGCGTCGACAGCCTGCCCATCACCGATCCGCGCATGACCCGTTTCTGGATCACCTTGCAGGAAGGCGTGGATTTCGTTCTGGCCAATTTCAAGCGCATGCGTGGCGGCGAAATTTTTATTCCACGCATCCCGTCGATTCGAATTGTCGATTTGGCCGCGGCGATGGCGCCGAATCTCGCCACGCATGTGGTCGGTATCCGTCCCGGCGAAAAATTGCATGAAGTCATGTGCCCGGCGGACGACTCGCATCTGACGCTGGAATTCGTCGACCACTTCGTCATCCAACCGTCCATACGCTTCTTCGGCATGGACCTGGATTACCGGCACAACGGACTGGGCGAGGAGGGCAACCCGGTGCCGCAGGGGTTCGAATACAACTCGGGCAGCAATCCGCATTTTCTCGACGCGGAGGAAATCCGTCAGTTCAACGCTCGGGCCTGAGCGTGAATCCAGGTCCTAGCGTGATTCCCTACGGCCGTCAGGACATCAGCAGTGAAGACATTGCCGCGGTCGTGGCGGTACTGCAATCCGATTGGCTGACACAAGGTCCGGCCGTGCCTCGGTTCGAGAAAGCCGTGGCGAATTGTTGCGGGGCGCGGCATGCCGTCGCCGTCAACAGCGCGACGTCGGCGCTGCATCTGGCCTGCCTGGCGCTGGGCCTGGGGCCGGGCGACAGCCTCTGGACGACCCCAAACACCTTCGTCGCATCCGCCAACTGTGCCCGTTATTGCGGCGCGGAAATCGATTTCGTCGATATCGATCCGCACAGCCTCAACCTGTCTCCCGCCGCACTGGCGGCCAAACTGGCACAGGCCGAAAAGGCGGGCAAATTGCCCAAAGTGGTCGTGCCGGTTCATTTCGCCGGCCAGAGTTGCGACATGTCCGCGATCAACGCGCTGGCGCAACGCTACGGTTTCCGCATCGTCGAAGATGCTTCGCATGCCATCGGCGGGCGTTACCAGGACCAGCCCATCGGCAATGGCCGCTACGCCGACATTACCGTGTTCAGTTTCCACCCGGTCAAGATCGTCACCACCGGCGAGGGCGGCATGGCGCTGACCAACGATCCGCGTTTGGCTGAGCGCATGGCCCGCCTGCGCAGCCACGGCATCGCCCGCGATGCCGCGGCACAGGCGGCGCACGGCCCTTGGTACTACGAACAGGTCGAACTCGGTTTCAACTATCGGATGACCGATCTGCAAGCCGCATTGGGCGAATCTCAGTTGCGGCGTTTGGACCGCTTCGTCGACGCGCGTCGGCGTCTGGCCGACCGTTACGACCGTTTGCTTGCCGATCTGCCGTTGACGACGCCCTGGCGCGACCCGGCTAGCGCCAGCGCCTGGCATCTTTATGTCATCCGGTTGCACGCCGCCAGTCGCCGTCGCGCCGTGTTCGAGCAGCTGCGCGCGGCGGGCATCGGCGTCAACGTTCATTACATTCCGGTGCATTTGCAGCCGGATTACCGGCGCCTCGGTTTTTCCGCCGGTGATTTTCCGGTCGCCGAGGACTACTACGTCCGGGCCATCACCTTGCCGCTCTATCCCGGTCTGAGCGACACCGAACAAGACCGGGTGGTGGCTGCGCTGCGCGAGGCTTTGGCGTGAAACTCTGTGTGATTCCGGCACGCGGTGGCAGCAAGCGCATACCGCGCAAGAACATCCGCCTGTTCGCCGGCCGGCCGATCGTCGCCTGGTCGATCCAGGCCGCGCTGGAGACCGGCTTGTTCGACCGGGTGATGGTGTCCACCGACAATGAAGAGATTGCCGAAGTGGCGCGCAAGCACGGCGCGGAAACGCCTTTCACGCGCCCCCGCGATCTCGCCGACGACCACACCGGCACCAACGCCGTGGTCAAACAGGCCATCCGCTGGCATGACGATCATGGCATGCCGGTGGAAGTCGCCTGTTGTCTCTATGCCACCGCGCCATTCGTGCAAGCCAGCGATCTGCGTGCGGGCCATGACCGTCTGCTCGATTCCGGTAAATCCTTTGTTTTCTCCGTCACCAGTTTTCCCTTTCCCATTCAACGCGCCTTGCGGCTGAACGCGCGGGGCGAAGTGGAGGCGATGTACCCGGAATATCGAGCCACCCGCTCGCAAGACCTGGAGCCGGCATGGCATGACGCCGGCCAGTTCTATTGGGGACGGGCGAGGGCGTTTCTCGACGACGAAATCCTGTTCTCGCCGCTATCGCTGCCGCTGATCCTGCCCCGGCATCGGGTTCAGGATATCGACACCGAGGAAGATTGGCGGCGTGCCGAGTTGATGTTTACCGCGCTGCACGAAAACGGAGAACTCGGCGCATGAAGGTGGCCTTTCGTGCCGATGCGTCGGTCCAGATAGGTGCCGGCCACGTCATGCGCTGCCTGACTCTGGCCGATAAATTGCTCGAGCGCGGCGCGCGGACGCGATTTCTTTGCCGGCCCTCGCCCGGCCATCTGGGTGACCTGATCCTCGCGCGCGGCCATGCGCTCGACTGGCTGCCGGATGCGATGCCGGATGCCGCCGCCAGCAGCCAGGCGCTCGCCGTCGGCGCGCCGCACGACTGGCTGGTGGTGGACCACTACGCGCTGGGTGCCGATTGGGAACGGGCACAGCGCGGTCTGGTGGAATCCATCCTGGCCATCGACGATCTGGCCGACCGCATGCACGATTGCGACGTGCTGCTGGACCAGAACCTGCAAACCGGTCATCGCTATGACGGGTTGCTGCCAGCCGATTGCCGTGTCCTGCTTGGCCCGAGTTATGCCTTGCTGCGCCCGGAGTTTCAGCGCGCCCGAGTCGCGATCGCGCCAGGCCTGGACAGCGTCGGCAATATCCTGGTCTGTTTCGGTGGCAGCGATCCGCTCGACCTGACCGGTTTGACGCTGGACGCGCTGGATCGCCTTGAACGATTCGATCTGCTCGTGGAGGTGGTCGTCGGCCAGGCTTACCCGTATTGCGACCGGCTGAAAGCCCGCTGCGCCACGCGCCCCGGCACGCACTTCCACTGTCAGGCCGACGATCTGGCCGGGTTGATGGCGCGCGCCGATCTGGCTATCGGTGCGTCCGGCGTGGTGACCTGGGAGCGCGCCTGCGTCGGCCTGCCCGCGCTGGCGATTACCTTTGCCGACAACCAGCGTCCCATCGCCGCGGCGGCCCAGGCGGCGGGGATGTTGACCTGGGTCGGTGATGCCGGCGCGGTGAGCGCCGAACGCTTGGCCGAAGCCATCGTCGCGCTGCTCGACGCACCCGCGCAACGCAAAGCCATGCGGCAGGCCTGTCTGGAAATGGTCGATGGGGCCGGCTGCGGCAGGGTGGTGGAGGCTCTGTCGGGATGAGAATTTCAGTCTTGTGTTCGGATTCCGGACACCCGATTTACCCCCGCCTGCTGCAATGGTGCGCCGCCCGGCGCCCGGCCCACACGGTGGAACTGGCGCAAGGCCGGGCCCAATTGAGCGGCGGGGAAATGTTGTTTTTGATTTCCTGCAATGAAGTCATTGATGCCGATACGCGCGCCCGTTATCGCGCCAGTCTGGTGATCCATGCCAGCGATCTGCCGCAAGGACGCGGTTGGTCGCCCCTGGTCTGGCAGATTCTGGCCGGGTGCGCCGACATTCCGGTCACGCTGCTGGAAGCCGGCGACAAGGTCGATAGCGGCGCAATCTGGCATCAAATCCGGCTGCATTTTGCCGGGCATGAACTGGTCGATGAGATCAATGCCGCGCTGTTCGACGCGGAACTGGCGCTGATGGATTTCGCCATCGCGCATCTGGACACCATCCAGCCCCGGACTCAGGCCGGCGAACCCAGTTACTATCGAAAACGCACGCCCGAGGATAGTCGGCTTGATGTTCAACGCAGTATTGCGGAACAGTTCAACCTGCTGCGGGTGGCGGATGCGGACAGATATCCGGCATTCTTCGATTACCTTGGCCATCGTTACGAAATCACCCTGAGAAAAGTCGAACCCCATGAGTCTTGAGATCGCCATCGGTGGACGCGCCATCGGCCGCGGCCAGCCGCCCTTCCTGATCGCCGAAATGTCCGGCAATCACAACCAGTCGCTGGAGCGGGCGCTGGCCATCGTCGATGCCGCCGCCCAGGCCGGCGCGCATGCGCTGAAGATTCAGACCTATACCGCCGACACCATGACGCTGGATCTGGATGAAGGCGAGTTCCATGTCGAGCATCCCCTGTGGGGCGGGCAGTCGCTGCACGCGCTGTATCGACAGGCCTACACCCCGTGGGAATGGCACCAGCCGATATTCGAACGGGCGCGGCAACGCGGCATGCTGGCGTTTTCCACACCGTTCGACGAAACCGCCGTCGATTTCCTGGAACAACTGAACGTTCCCGCCTACAAGATCGCGTCTTTCGAGAACACCGACCTGCCGCTGATACGCAAGGTGGCGGCCACCGGCAAGCCGATGATCATTTCCACCGGCATGGCCACGGTGGCGGAACTGGACGAGAGCGTGCGCGCCGCCCGTGCCGCCGGTTGCCGCGATCTGGTGTTGCTCAAATGCACCAGCACCTATCCGGCCACGCCCGAGAACACCAATCTGCTCACCATTCCGCATCTGCGCGACTTGTTCGCTTGCGCGGCTGGCAACATCGAAGTCGGCCTGTCCGACCACACCATGGGTCTCGGCGTGGCGGTCGCCAGCGTGGCGCTGGGCGCGACGGTGATCGAAAAGCACTTCACGCTGCGTCGCGACGATGGCGGTGTCGACTCCACCTTCTCGCTGGAGCCGGAAGAGTTCGCGCAACTGCGGGTTGAAAGCGAACGCGCCTGGCGGGCTTTGGGCCAGGTGAGCTACGGCCCGAGCGAAGCGGAGAAGAATTCCCTGGTGTTCCGCCGCTCGCTTTATATCGTGGCCGATGTGCGCGCCGGCGACGTGCTGAGCGCGGCCAATCTGCGCGCCATCCGTCCCGGCTATGGCCTGGCGCCGGGCCTGTACGACACTTTGATCGGCAAGCGGGTCGGGCGCGACGTTCGGCGCGGCACACCGATGTCCTGGGATTTGTTGGCCTGACAACGCAAGGAAAACCGGAATGGAACGAGACCTGATCGACTGGAAAACCGATGCCTGGAAAAACCCGGGCATGGTCGCCTGGTATCACCGGCGCATGGTGGAGAACCGGGGCAGCAACCGGCTCAAGAACGAAGTCGAAGTCGAGTTGTGCCGCCGTTTCGCGGTCGGCAAGAAAGTGCTCGATGTCGGCATCGGCACCGGCCGGGCCTCGTTACCGCTGGCGCGCGATGGTTACGTCGTGACCGGGGTGGACAGCTCCCAGGCGATGCTGGATCAGACCCGCGCGCTGGCCGCCGCCAGCGCCGCGCCGATCACGCTGCTGCAACGCGATGTCGCCGAACTGGGTTTTGCCGATGGCGAGTTCGACACCCTGATGTCGCTCAACGTCATGGTGCATTTCCCGCACTGGCGCGACATTCTGGCCGAATGGAAGCGCGTGGTGCGGGCGGATGGACGCATCGTGTTCGATATCCACTCGCAAGACCACGAAGATGCCGTTTGCGCCGCCAAGGGCCTGCCGCCGCGGCCGGACAGCAGCGAGGATTTCGGCAATTACTCCTGCCGCATCCGGGTTGAGGAACTGGCCGAAACGGCGTCCGCGCTGGGTTTGCGCATCGCCGCCGTGGTGCCTTATTCCGGTTTGTTCTCGGGCGGCAATCCCAATCTCTGGCTGAAACATACGCTGGCCGACGGCACCCGTTTCGACCGTTTGTTGTCCTGGCTGTCGAGCGATCAGGCCCTGTTCGATTTCGCCTTGTTCATCGAGCGCGAGGTCTTCGCCCACCTCACCAGCGTCAGCACCGGCCGTTTCATGGTGGTGCTGGATCGCTCCGCCGACGCCGAATCCGCCACTGAATCGAATCAGCGCTGGCTGGCGCGTGACCGAGAACTGAATCGCCTGCTGGCCAGCCAGCCGGCGGCGTCCGAGCTGGCCCATCTGGTTCCCGCCTTCGACGAAGGCTGGCGCGGCCGCCTCAACAGCCTGCTCGACTGGCCGCGCAACCGGGTGCTGATGCATTTCCTGTTGTCGGCCTGGCGAGATTTCCCGGGCCGCCTCGATCCGGTCGAATGGCTCGACCAGCGCCATGCCCGCGCGCTGCTGACCTGGCGGCACCAGGACGCGCTCGATCAGGTCGCCAGCGGCACGCTGCATGACCTGGCCGCGCTGCCTGAACTGTCGACAGTCCTCAGCCACCGTGGCATTCCGCTGGCTGGCGGTCTGGAATACGACCTGACCCGTGAATTGATCGCCTTCCTGGCTACCTCCGTGAACCCCGCATGAAACAGACCGCGCTGATCTACCTGCTCTGGGACAAGAACGTGCATGTCCTGCCCCGCTATCTGGCCAATCGTCCGCGCGTGGTGCTGGCGCCGGCCAGCTTCTGCTCCGACAGCTTGCGGCGCATCGTGGCAAAAACAGGCAGCAGCCTGGTGGCGCTGGATGAGTTGCTGCCGGCGGAACGTAGCGCCGCCATCGCCGAAGCGGCGGCGGCCAAAGTCGCCCAGCTCGCGGAAGTGCAAAACGAGGCGATCTGGCGGACATTTTGCGAACTGCACGGCTTCGCGGCGGAAGGTTTCGACGCGGTTCTGGGCAAGGATCTGGTCGCGCGGCTGAAGCAAGTCATGTGCCTGGTGGAGGCGCTGGATGCCGCCGCCGCCATTTACAACATTGAACTGCTGCTGATCAACGAGGACCTGATGCCTGGCGGGCGCATGGCCGCCGAGTGGGCAAAAGCGCATCAGGTGCCCAGCCTGCACCTGGCGCACGGGATTGCGCTGGCCACGCCCTATACGGTGCATGCCGCGCTCACGGCGGACGTGCTGGCGGTCTTCGGCGAACGCGGCGGCGAAGGCTATCGCGATATCGGGATCAGCCCGGATCGGCTGCGCGTGACCGGCAATCCGGCCTGGGATGTCTATGCCGGTCTCAAGGCCGAGAAACCACGCGTGCGCGAGGCGCTGAACGAGAAGTTCGGTCTGGATCCGAGCGCGCCGCTGCTGGTATTCGGCACCACCTGGGCGGCGTTTTACACGGCGGCTTCCTATGCCGCCATTTACGATGAGACGCTGGCGACGTTTCTGCTCGCCTGCCGCGCGCTGATCGACGCCGGGCGCGCGATCAATATCGTCATCAAGGACCGTCCCTCCAATGTCGCGCATGGCCGTGACAGCACGGATCGTCTGGCGCGCGCCGCCGGCCTTGGGCCGGCGCAATACGTCTATACCCAGGACGACACCAAATTGCTGGTCACCGCCGCCGATGTACTGGTCTCGGTCGACTCCAATCTGTCCGTGGAAGCCATGCTGGCCGGAACGCCGGCGATCAATCTGATGAACGAACTGGGCCTGCGCATGGGCCCCAGCTTCGACGCCGAGTCCGGCATTCTGGAAGCCGCCCCGAACGAACTGGCCCCGATGCTGGAGATGGTGCTGTCCGACGCCGAATTGCGCGCCAGCCTGCTCGAACTGATGGCGCTCAAAGCGCCCAATTACAACGTCAGCGTCGATGGCAGCGGCAGCGAGCGGGTCGCGCAACTGATGTGCGATATGGCGCGTCCTTTCGCCGACGCGGCTTCGGAGCATGCCCAGCGTCCGGCCGATGGCTACGTCTGGGAGCGTTTGTCCAATCTGGAAGACGCCGAGCTGATGGGGCTTTATCACGACCGTCCGCGCAGCGACCTGCTCGAGCTGATGGAACATATACCGCGCCGGGTGCTGGATATCGGCTGCGCGGCTGGCGCTACCGGCCAATACCTCAAGACTCGGCATCCCGATTGCTGGGTCGGCGGCATCGAGTTGTCGGCGCCGGCGGCCGAAAAGGCGCGCGAGCGCATCGATCTGGTGCTGGAGCAGAAGCTGGAAGACGTCGATTTCGCCGAACATGGCATCCTGCCCGGCAGCATCGACACGGTGATCGTCGCCGATGTGCTGGAGCATATTTACGATCCCTGGTCGGCGTTGCTGCATTTGCGTCCGTTATTGACCGACGATGCCCAGGTGCTCGCCAGCATTCCCAATGCGCGCAATCTATGGCTGCTGAACGAACTCGCCGGCGGCCGCTTTCCGTATGCCAAGGAAGGCCTGCTCGACATCACCCATATCCGCTGGTTCACCCGCGCCGAGATGTTGCGCATGTTCCGCGAGACCGGCTACGAAGTCAGCCGCACCGCCCGCACCCTTGCCGCCGGATTCGAAAATCTGACCCGCCCGCCCGGTTGCAGCACGGTGGAAACCGACAAAATCATCCTGAAGGATGTCGGCGACGAGGAGTTCGAGGATCTCAAGGCGTTGCAGATCATGCTGCTGGCCAAGCCGCTGCCCGCGGGCGCGACAGCCGGCGTGGAGCAGGACTTCTATCAACTCTGGCAACTGGGCCATTCCTATCTGAAGCGGGATGCGCTCTGGATCGCGGAACGCATGGAAGCGTTCGCAAGCCGGCCGCGCTTCCATCTCGCCATCATCGTGCCCGAGGGCCGGGAAGAACATCTGGCCAACAACATCAAGTCGCTCGGCCATCAGTTCTACCCGGACTGGCATCTGAGCATCGTCGCGACCGGCCCGGCGCATTCCGCCTACCAGGAGGTGGCATCGATCGAATGGATCCAGGCCACGCCGGACAAGCAACTGGCGGCGGCCAACCGCGCCTTGCTGGAAACGCCCGCGCAATGGGTGGGCATGTGGGAGGCCGGCGACAAGCTGGCGCCGCACGCCTTGTTCACCTTTGCCGACAAGGCCGACCGGCATCACGAACTGCGCGTGCTGTACAGCGATGAAGATCAGGTCGATGCCGAGGACGCGCATTCCACGCCGTTTTTCAAGACCGATTTCAATCTGGAAATGCTGCGTGGCGCGCCCTTCGCGGTGGGCGGATTGCTGTTGTGTCGAAGCGATCTGTTCGCGCAATTGAACGGTTTCGATCTGAATCTGGAAGGCGTCGAAGCATTCGATCTGGTCCTGCGCGCGTGGGAGCAAGTCGGCCATGCCGGTATCGCCCATCTGGCCGATGTGCTTTATCACCGCCATGCCGAAGGCGGACGCAAGCGGGACGGCGCGGAAGAAATCGGGGATGTGCATCGGCGCGCGCTGGCGGCGCATCTGGCCCGTTGCGGGCTGCTGGCAAGCCTGGATGAGGGCCTGCTGCCCGGAACGCTGCATGTGCGTTACCCGGTGCTCGGCAACCCACTGGTGTCCATCCTGATTCCGAGCAAAAACCAGGTCGAATTCCTGCGCCGTTGTCTGACCTCGCTGATCGAAGGCACCGGCTATTCCAACTGCGAAATCCTGGTGCTCGACAACGGCAGCGACGAGCCGGAGGCGGTGGCCTATCTGGACGAATTGCGCGCGCTCAATTCGCCGCGCTTGCGTGTTCTGGATTGCGCCGGGCCGTTCAATTTCTCCGCCATGAACAACCGCGCCGCGCGCGAGGCGCAAGGCGAATACCTGCTGCTGCTGAACAACGATACCGCGATCCTGCACGAGGAATGGCTGGAGGAAATGCTGGGTATCGCGCAACAAGCGGATGTCGGCGCGGTCGGCGCCAAGCTGTTCTATCCGGATGGCAAGATTCAGCACGCCGGCGTGATTCTGGGCATGAACGATGCGCCCGCCGACCATCCGTTCATCGACCATCCGGCCGACGACAACGGCTATTTCGGCCGTCTCAAACTGGCTCAGGAGTTTTCCGCGGTAACCGCGGCCTGCATGCTGGTGAAGCGTTCGCTGTATCTGGAACTGGACGGTTTCGATGAGACCCGCTTCGCGGTTTCCTACAACGACGCCGACTTCTGCCAGCGCTTGGGCCGCAAGGGCTATCGCACCGTATTCACTCCGCATGCACGCGTTCTGCATGAAGGTTCGGTCAGCCAGAAGGGCGCCACCGAAGCCAGCGCGCATGCCGCCAAGGTGGCGCGTTTCAGCGAGGAGCAGAATCGTTTCTTCGACACCTGGCGGCACGATGTCGCCTTCGATCCGGCCTACAACCGCAACCTGTCCACCCATGGACGCGATTTCCTGATCGAGATCGCCCCGGCTCTGGCCTGGGATCCGGACTGGCGCCCGCGTCCGCGCATTCTGGCGCACCCCGCCGACCGCTTCGGCTGCGGCGAGTACCGCATCGTCGCGCCGATGCGGGCGCTGAACGACGCCGGGAAAATCATGGGCTGGGACACCGGCAACTACCTGACCCCGCCCGAACTGTTCCGCATGGAGCCCGATGTCATCCTGTTGCAACGCCAGGTCGACCCGCACCAGCTCGATTTCATCGCGCGCTACATACGCCACAGCCAGGCTTTCAGGGTTTACGAGATCGACGACCTGATTACCAATATCCCGATCCGCAGCATCCGCAAGAAGCATTTTGTCGAGCAGAAAGATCTGCACAAGCGCTTCCGCAAGGGTATTTCCCTGTGCCACCGATTCATTGTTTCGACCGAATTCCTGGCCGAGGAATACAAGGGCTATTGCGCGGACATTGTCGTGGTACAGAACTACATCGAACGCAGCCGCTGGGGGAAATTGCAGCCTGAGCGCATGCATCGCAAGAAAGCCCGCGTCGGCTGGGCCGGCAGCGTGACCCACGATGGCGATCTGGCCGTGATTTTCGATGTGGTCAAGGCCACGGCAAAAGAGGTGGATTGGGTGTTTCTGGGCATGTGCCCGGCGAATATCCGCCCGTATGTGGCGGAATTCCATGCCGGTGTCGCCCTCGACGAATACCCCGCCAAACTGGCCAGTCTCGACCTCGATCTGGCTGTCGCGCCGCTGGAGGATGTCCCGTTCAATCATGGCAAGAGCCATTTGCGGCTGCTGGAATATGGCGTGCTGGGTTACCCGGTGATCTGCACCGACCTCACGCCCTATCGCGGCGACTATCCGGTGACCCGCGTGTCCAACCGCTTCAAGGACTGGGTCGATGCCATCCGCGGCCATGTTGCCGACCGCGATGAACTGGCGCGGCGCGGCGATGCGTTGCGCGACTACATCAATGCCAACTGGATTCTTGAGGACAACCTGGACGTCTGGGCCAAGGCCTGGTTGCCGTGAATCGATCCCCGTGACCCAAGCCCGAGTCGCCGCGCCACTCGACCGGATCGGCCCCGTTTACGACGATGGGCGAATTGCGCCCGGGCTGGATGAACATTCCGATGCGCCGCTGAAGCACTGGCGCGAACATCTGAGGCGAAAACGTCAGCGCGAGCGGCAAAAAACAGAACCGCCGGTAAGTCCGGCGGTTCTGGAAGACGACAAGTACCCGGGTTCGATCGATGAATATGCCTGAACCCGGCAGCCTGTTTCAGTCGCCTTAGGCCTTACTCGATCTTGGCGCCCGCGCGCAGTTCCTGAACGTACTTGCGCAATTGCTGCTGTTGCAACTGGTTGGCGATACGGCCTTTGATCTTGTCGTAGGCGGGGAAATCCAGTTTGCGAGTCTCTTCCAGTCGAATCACATGCCAGCCAAATTGGGTTTGTACCGGCTCTTTGGTGATCTCGCCTTTTTTCAGCTTGACCATCGCGTTGGCGAATTCCGGCACCAGATTTGCCGGCAAGGTCCAGCCCAGGTCGCCGCCATTGCCGGCGGAGGTGTCTTTGGATTCTTTCCTGGCCAGATCCTCGAACTTGGCTTTTTTGCCCGCCGTCAGTTTTGCGACGATGGCCTTCGCCTCTTTTTCGTCGTTGACCAGAATGTGGCGCGCGCGATACTCGGTATTGCCGGCCTTGGCTTGCGCTCTGTCGTACTCGGTTTTAAGGGTCTCTTCGCTGATCGGATGGTTGCGCACGAAATCTTCGATCATTGCCTGACTCTGCAGCTGTTTTTTCTGAAACTCCAGCGCGGCCAGCAGGGTGGGGCCTTTATCCAGGCCTTTGCGCATGGCTTCCTGAGCCAGTATCTCCGCCGTGATGGTGGCATCCCGAATCGCTTCGTCGGTCAGCGTTTCCGGCGCCGCACCCCGGTTTACCCGGTCTTGACGCACGAAGTTGGCGAATATCCGCGGCAGGGCGACGCCGTTGACCACGGCCAGGGGCTTGTCGGCCTCGGCAGCCGGGGCTGCGGGAGCGGGCGCCGATTCGGCTTCGGCGGCATAGGCCGAGACAACGGGCAGTATCAGGCTGGCGGAGAGGGCGGCGATCAGAAGTTTCAGTTTCATTGCTATTCCAGGTGGTTGACAGGGGTGAATTAGGGTACTGGCCGGGTGTTGAGTTCCCGATGCGGGGCATCGGGCCCTCTCAAAGTTCATCGGGAGCATAGGCGTTAATCGACAAGGCATGCACGCGCGTGCTCATCAAATCGCCCAAGGCCTGGTAGATCGCGCGATGGCGGCGGACGGTGTTCTGGCCGGTGAAGGTGGGCGAGATGATGGTGAGCTGGTAATGGCCACCGCCCGATTTGGCGCCGGCATGGCCGGCATGCAGGGCGGATTCGTCGACCAGTTCGATCTGTTGCGGCGACAGTACCGCCAGGCGTGCTTTGATTTCGCTGATGGTGTCATTCATGGCAGTACTCTCTTGAACGGTTTGACGCTGACGTGGGCGTAAACCCCGGCGGCGACGTAGGGGTCGGCATCGGCCCAGGTTTGCGCCGCTTCAAGGCCATCGAAGGCGGCGACGATCAGGCTGCCGCTGAAACCGGCCGGGCCTGGGTCCGGGCTGTCGATGGCGGGAAAGGGGCCGGCCAGCAGCAAGCGGCCTTCGTCTTTGAGCTGATTCAGCCGGGCCAGGTGGGCGGGGCGGGCGGACAGCCGTTTCTCCAGGCTATTCGGCACATCTTCGCCGGTGATGGCATAAAACAGATTCATGGTTCTTCCTTGATGTGGCGCGACAGATAAACAGTCTGCCCAATAATGAAGACCAGCATCAAGCCGATCGAGCCGAACATCTTGAAATTGACCCAGTCGTCGGTGGAGAAATTCATCGCAACCCACAGGTTGGCAACGCCCATCAACAGGAAGAACGCCGCCCAGGCCATATTCAGTCGGGCCCAGATCGCATCGGGCAGGGTGACATTCTTTTCCATCATCAGACGGATCAGATTGCGCTCGAACAGCATCGGTGCAAGGCCAAGCGACAAAGAGAACAACCAGTAAAGCACGGTCGGTTTCCATTTGATGAAGGTTTCATCGTGCAGGAAAAGCGTCGCGCCGCCGAAGACGACAATCAACACCAACGAAACCCAGAGCATGGTGTCGATCTTGCGATACTTCAACCAAGCCCATGCAAGCTGCACAAAGGTGGCGCCTATGGCGACGACGGTGGCGAGGAAAACGCCCGGTTTGGCGTTGCTGTCGAGCGCGATGCCAAGCGCCGCCAGCCATGCGGTCGCATTTTCCGGGTGTGAAGCGCCATATTGATAGGCGACAAAAAACAGAATGATCGGGAACAGGTCGAAAAGGATTTTCACTGGCGCGCCGTTTTGAACGGCCTCCGGGGGATGGGAAAAAGCGGGTCGGTCACAGATGAAACAGCAGCACAAACAACTGGCGAGACATCGGGCAAAAGAACAGCGGCAGGCATTTTGCTATGATTCCCGGCATAGGCTCAACCCGGATGCCTAACAACTCCAAGCAATCGACTCGCCGGGGAACACACTTTCAATGACTATTTACGACCTCCATTGCCACTCAACCGCTTCCGATGGCGTGCTGTCGCCCAGCGAACTGGTGCGTCGCGCCAGCGAAATGGGCGTGCATGTGCTGGCCTTGACCGATCACGATGAGTTGAGCGGCCAAGCTGAGGCCGATGCCGTGGCCAAGGAAGTCGGCCTGCGCCTGATCCACGGGGTGGAAATCTCGGTGACCTGGGGCAACGTGACGCTGCATGTCGTGGGCTTGAATGTCGATCCGTACGATCCGGTGTTGCTGCATGGATTGGCGCGCAATCGGGGCGGTCGAACCGAGCGTGCGCGGCGCATCGGAGCGGAACTGGCGCGGCTGGGCATCGTGGGCGCATTCGAAGGCGCCAGCGCGCTGGCGGAAAACAAGGAACTCATCAGCCGTACCCACTTTGCCCGCTTCCTGATCCAGCGCGGGGTGGCGAAAAACATGAAAGCGGTGTTCAAAAAATTTCTGGTCAAGGGCAAGCCGGGTTACGTCGCGCATGAATGGGCCAGTTTGAGCGAGGCATTGAACTGGATCCAGGCCGCCGGCGGTGTCGCGGTAATCGCGCATCCGGGGCGTTATCAGATCGGACGCGAAAAAATGCGCTTGCTGCTCGGCGAATTCAGGGCGCTGGGCGGAGCCGGAATTGAAGTGGTCACCGGCAGCCACACGCCCGATCAGGTTCCCATCTATGCCGATCTGGCGCTCGAGTTCGACTTGCTCGCTTCAATCGGGTCGGACTTCCACGCACCGGGCGAAGGCGGGCGCGAGTTGGGCCGTTTGACCGGCTTGCCTGAGCGATGCAAACCCATCTGGCAAGCCTGGAATTTGTAGGCCTCGAGATATGAGCCATGCAACATGAGCCAAGCAATATGAGCCAGCACTTCCACTTGCACCCGGATAACCCGCAGCCGCGCTATTTGCGTGAGACGGTAAAACTGCTCAAAGCGGGCGGTGTCATGGTTTATCCCACCGACTCCTGCTATGCCATCGGTTGCATGATCGGCAACAAGGACGGCATGGAGCGCATTCGCGCCATTCGCGGCGTGGACGACAAACATATGTTCACCCTGATCTGTCGGGATTTGTCGGAAATCGCCCGTTATGCCCGGGTCGACAACAAACAGTACCGTCTGCTCAAGGCCGCCACGCCTGGCGGCTATACCTTCATTCTCGAAGCGACCAAGGAAGTGCCGCGCCGGTTGCAACATCCGAAGCGCAGTACTATCGGATTGCGCGTGCCGGAACATACCGTGGTGGCTTCTCTGCTGGCGGAACTCGATGAGCCGATCCTGTCGATGACCCTGCAATTGCCCGAAGACGAGTACCCGCTCAATGACCCGGAAGAAATTTCGCTGCGTATCGGCAATCGTATCGATGTGATACTGGATAGCGGTTTCTGCGGCATTGAATCGACCACGGTGGTCGATTTGACCGGGGCTGCGCCGGAGTTGATCCGGCGCGGAACAGGCCCTGTCCAGTTGCTTGGTTTCGATTAGAAACTTTTATAAAACAAAGAGTAATAATTGGAACTTAATCTAATACAAAAGATATCCGTGTTCGCATTGCCGGTGGTGTTCGCGATCACCATGCATGAAGCCGCGCACGGTTTTGTTGCGTTTCAATTCGGCGATCGCACCGCGAAAATGTTGGGTCGCATCAGCCTGAATCCGATTCGCCATTTCGATTTGATGGGCACGCTGATCGTGCCGCTGTCGATCCTGATCATCAGCAAACTTTCCGGTGGCGCGGGCATCTTGTTCGGCTGGGCCAAACCCGTGCCGGTCAACTTTGCTAATTTGCGCCATCCCAAACAGGACATGCTGTGGGTCGCTGCCGCCGGTCCGGGCGCCAATCTGTTGATGGCGCTGATCTGGGCGGGGCTGATCAAACTGGCTTTCAGCATGCCGGGCGCCGCATTCGCGATGCCGCTGGCCTTGATGGGCGCTGCGGGTATCTTCATCAACGCGGTTTTGATGGCGCTCAATCTGATTCCGTTGCCGCCGCTGGATGGCGGCCGCATCGCGGTCAGTCTGTTGCCCGCGCGCATGGCTTATCAGTTGGCCAGGGTCGAACCCTACGGCTTGTTCATCCTGCTCGGCCTGATGTTCATGGGCCTGCTGGGTTTTTTCATGTGGCCACTGATTCAGGCGCTGATTCAACTTGCCGCTTTCATTTTCGCGATCAATCCAGTCGAATTGCTCGCCCTCATCCAAATTGTTTTGAACTGACGGAATCACTCCATGTATGCAGACCGCGTTCTCTCCGGCATGCGCCCCACGGGTAGCCTGCATCTGGGTCATTACCACGGCGTCCTCAAGAACTGGACCAAATTGCAGCACGAGTACGAATGCCTGTTCTTCGTCGCCGACTGGCACGCGCTGACCACGCATTACGACAATCCCCTCGGCATCGAGCAGGCGACCTGGGAAATGGTGATCGACTGGCTGGCCGCGGGTGTCGATCCATCCAAGGCGACCTTGTTCATCCAGTCGCAAGTCATCGAGCATGCCGAACTGCATCTGCTGCTTTCGATGATGACGCCGCTGGGCTGGCTGGAGCGGGTGCCGACCTACAAAGACCAGCAGGAAAAGCTGACCGAGAAAGATCTCTCCACCTATGGTTTCCTCGGTTACCCACTGCTGCAAAGCGCGGACATCCTGATCTATCGCGCCAACCAGGTGCCGGTCGGCGAAGACCAGGTGCCGCATATCGAGTTTTCGCGCGAGATCGCGCGCCGCTTCAACCATCTGTACGGAAAAGAGCCGGGTTACGAAGAAAAGGCCGAAGCCGCCGTGAAAAAGCTGGGCGGTAAAAAAGCCAAGCTGTATCAGGAGCTGAGAACCCGCTACCAACAGGAAGGCGTTGAAGAAGCGCTGGAATCGGCGCACGCCTTGCTGGGCGAAACGCAGAACCTGTCGCTTGGCGACAAGGAGCGTCTGTACGGCTATCTGGAAGGCGGCGGCAAGATGATTCTGACCGAACCGCAGGCCTTGTTGACCGCGGCTTCCAGGATGCCCGGCCTGGATGGGCAGAAGATGTCCAAGTCCTACAACAACACGATTTCCTTGCGCGAGGAACCGGATGCGGTGTCGAAGAAGATACGCACCATGCCGACCGACCCGGCGCGGGTAAGACGCACCGATGCCGGGTCGCCGGACCGATGCCCGGTCTGGCAACTGCATCAGGTCTATAGCGGCGACGATGTGCGCGGCTGGGTCATGCAAGGCTGCACCACCGCCGGCATAGGCTGCATCGAATGCAAACAGCCGGTGATCGACGCGGTGCTGAAAGAGCTGGCGCCGATTCAGGAACGCGCCCGCGCCTACACCGAAGAGCCGGATACCGTGAAAAACATCATCGACGACGGTTGCGAAAAAGCCCGCGATCTGGCCCGGGAAACCATGCGCGATGTGCGCGAGGCGATGGGCTTGAGTTACGGCTGAGTTACTGTTGCGGGGCTTGTTACGGGGTAAATAAACAAGGGCGACCCAGTCGCCCTTGTTCGTTGCCGCTTAGCGCGAAAAGTCCGGATCAGAAACGGATGCCCACTTTGGCGCTGTAAGTCATGCTGTCGCCGGTTTTGTCGGCTTCAAAGGCCAGATTGCCGGTCAGGATGTTGAAGTTGAGGCCGGCGAAGATTTTTGATTCCTTGATGCTTTCCGAGACCAGTCCGCCCACGTTCGGGGTGCTGTCCGCCCAGACGTAGCCGACGCCGACATACGGGGTGAACATGGCGAGGCCTTTTGAAACCGAGACGTCGATGCTCTTGGTGTCGAAGTCCAGTTGGTTGACGCCGGACAGCTTGGTGTATGCGCCACGCACCGCCAGAGCGGGAACCAACGTGGTGCCGGGCAGGATGGCATAGCTGACTTCCGCGCCCCACAGTTTGATGTTGGTGGTGGGCACTTGCGTGTAGAAGCCGCCGATATTGATATTGAACGGCAGCCCTTTGCTGACGTGCAGTTTGGGTACCGGCATCCAGCCGAAATCACCGCCGCTGCTGGCCTTGTCCCAGACCGCGCTGTGCTTCATCTCGGTGACGCCCAGGCCGATGCCGATGTCGAATCCGGTAATGCCCATCGCTTCGGCCGGTTGCAGCGGTTTGTAGCTCAGCGCGGCGGTCAGGTCTTTCGACAGGTTCTTGAATTCAGCTTGTGCAAGCGCGTTGATCTGGTCAAGGTCGCCGGCAAAAGCCGTACCGGTAAACAGAACCGAACACAGGGCGGGGAGCAGGGCACGTTTCATGGCGGGACTCTTCGGAATAGGGGGATTCCAGTATAACGAAGACGATTTTTCGTGGCATTACGCTTTAGCTTGAAATTCAGACTTACGGCCGCACCAAGTCACTCTGCTTGTTAACGGAAAATTGCGATGAACGATGAACATGGGGAAACGAGCGATATGCTGATCGAAGGCGAAATCGTCGAGCCGAATGAGCCCGGAAGCGGGACGACGACCCCCAATTTACCCGCGCAGACCTTGCCGGCGACGATCTACATCCTGCCGCTGACCGAGAAGCCGTTTTTCCCGGCGCAGACCCTGCCATTGATCATGAACGAGCCGCCCTGGATGGAGACGGTGAAGCGCATCGGCGATGCCGGGCATCATCTGGTCGGACTGGTCATGGTGCATGGCGACATCTCCGACGACGCGCGGCCGGAGGATTTCTACGGCACCGGTACGTTGGTGCGCATGCATCACCCGATGCGTTCGGATGGCAAGATTCAGTTCATCGCCGAGGGCATTACCCGTTTCAAAGTGGCTGAATGGCTATCCGCCAAGGCGCCGTATTACGCCCGGGTCGAATATCCGGCGGAAACCCGGCAGGCGACCAGCGGCGAGGAAATCAAGGCCTATGCGCTGGCGATCATCAATTCGATCAAGGACTTGCTGCCGCTCAATCCGCTTTACAGCGAGGAGTTGAAGTTCTTTCTGAACCGGTTTTCGCCCAACGAGCCGGCTTTGCTGGCCGACTTCGCCGCCAGCCTGACCACCGCGCCGAAGGAAAAGCTGCAGGAAGTGCTGGAGGCGTTGAACCTGCGCAAACGCATGCAGAAGGTGTTGCTGCTGATCAAGAAAGAACTGGAAGTCGCCAAGCTGCAAAGCCATATCCAGGAAAAAGTCGAAGAAAAGATGACCCAGCAGCAGCGGGAATTCTTTCTGCGCGAGCAGTTGAAGGCGATCCAGAAAGAGCTCGGCATCGCCAAGGACGACCGCACCGCCGACCTGGAGCTTTACCAGGGCCGCATCAAGAAGCTGAAGCTGCCGCCGCACGCGGAAAAGAAAATCGGCGAGGAAATGGACAAGCTGTCCGGCCTCGAACACGGTTCGCCGGAATACACCGTCACCCGCAATTATCTGGACTGGCTGACCAACCTGCCCTGGGGCAAGTTCACCAAGGACAAGCTCGATCTGACGCGCGCCCGCAAGATACTCGACGCCGATCACGACGGACTCGACGACGTGAAGGAACGCATCATCGAATTCCTCGCCGTCGGCACGCTGAAGGGCGAAGTGGCCGGTTCCATCCTGCTGCTGGTCGGCCCGCCCGGCGTCGGCAAAACCTCCATCGGCCGCTCGGTGGCGCGCGCGCTGGGCCGCAAGTTCTACCGTTTTTCGGTCGGCGGCATGCGCGACGAAGCCGAGATCAAGGGCCACCGCCGCACCTACATCGGCGCCATGCCGGGCAAATTCATCCAGGCGATCAAGGAAGTCGAATCGCAGAACCCGATCATCATGCTCGACGAGGTCGACAAGATCGGCGCCAGCTACCAGGGCGACCCGGCCTCGGCGCTGCTGGAAGTGCTCGACCCGGAACAGAACGCCGAATTCCTCGATCACTATCTGGACGTGCGTTTTGACCTGTCGAAAACGCTGTTCATCTGCACCGCCAACCAGCTCGACACCATTCCCGCGCCGCTGCTGGACCGGATGGAAGTCATCCGCCTGTCCGGCTATCTGATGGAGGAAAAGCTGGCCATCGCCAAACATCACCTGTGGCCCAAGCAGATCAAGAAAGCCGGGCTCAAGCGCGGCCAGGTTTCCATTACCGAGGCCGCCGTGCGCCACATTGTCGATGGCTATGCGCGCGAAGCCGGCGTGCGGCAACTGGAAATGAATCTGGGCAAAGTGGTGCGTAAGGGCGTGGTCAAGATCGTCCGCCATGAGGCCGAGAAACTGCACGTCACCGCCGACAACCTGGCCGACTACATCAACGAACCGCCCTACATCCAGGAAAAGCCGATGGTGGGAATCGGCGTCATCACCGGCCTGGCCTGGACCGCGCTGGGCGGCGCCACGCTGACCATCGAGGCGACCAAAGTCCACACGCTGAATCGCGGCTTCAAACTGACCGGCAAGCTGGGCGAAGTGATGAAGGAATCGGCCGAAATCGCCTACAGCTACATTTCCAGCCACCTCAAAAACCACAAGGCCGACGCCAAATTTTTCGACGAAGCCTTCGTGCATCTGCATGTGCCTGAGGGCGCGACGCCGAAGGACGGCCCATCCGCCGGCATCACCATGGCCACCGCGCTGCTCTCGCTGGCGCGCAACGAAAAGATTGACCGCCCGCTGGCGATGACCGGCGAACTGACGCTGACCGGACAAGTGCTGCCGGTCGGCGGCATCCGCGAAAAGGTCATCGCCGCCAAGCGCGTCGGCATCCACGAACTGATCCTGCCCAACGCCAACCAGCCGGATTTCGACCGCTTGCCGGACTACGTCAAAGCCGGCTTGTCGGTCAGTTTCGTCAAGCACTACAAGGATGTCGCGAAACTCGTCTTCGGCGCCTGATGCCGCTGCTGCACCCGAGCGGCGGCCTGGTCTACCACCTGCGCGCCCGGCGCTGGCGGCGCACCTTGTGGCGGCCGTTTCATGCGCTCGTCGAACGCTGGCTGCGGGAGTGGCAACCGAACACAACGCGACTGGTGCTGATCGGCCCCAGCGCCGGCTATGCGCTGAATGCCGATTTTCTGGCCCGCTTCGAGCGCATCGACGTACTGGAACCCGACCCGCTGGCCCGACTATTGCTGCGGCGCAGATTTCCGCGCCAGCGTTTCCAATTCGCCGACTCCGCCTGGCTGGCCGGCACGCATGGATTTGAAATGCTGATCCGGCGCTACCCGGATGCGGCTTTTCTGTTCTGCAATTTGTTGGGCCAGCATCTGGTGGGCGCGGCGCCAGACCGGGAACGCCGAAATTGGCTGCGGGGCCTTGACGCCGCGCTACGCGGGCGCGCCTGGGCGAGCTGGCACGACCTGGCTTCAAGCGCGCGCCGACCGGATCGATTCCCGCCTCTGGCCCGTCCGGCGGCGGAAGCGTTGGATCAGGTCATCGCGCAATTCTGGCGCGGCGGCGAACTGGAAATACACGACCACGACTGCGCCAGCATCCGGCCCGACCTGCCCAGACAGTACGCAATCTGGCAACTGGGCCCGAACCGCTATCACTTGATCGAATGGATCGCGGTTTCCGGGCTGGGATAGGGCGGCGGCCTCAGAGCCGCCAACCCGGCTGTGATTGGGTTTGATCGGCGGCGATGGCGCTGGCCTCGTCCGGGTCCCAATCCAAATTATGGATATTGGCTACAAGTAAAGGCACGCTTTAGTCCATTCGCCGCGCCAGCAACAGACCGCAGCAGAAGGATTGGCCAGGGCCGATGCCGTTCTCAGCAGGTGGCCGGTCTTCAGCGTATCGCCGACCTTGAGGCCAAAACAAGCCGATGCCACTTAATCGGCCGAAGCAGCCATCCCCAATCCGAGCATGACATGACCGTTATCGGCCATGACCTGCCACTGGGATTTCTGCTCCAATGCGGCCATTCATTTCGGGCAACGCTCCGAAGCGGCCATTGGCCCGAGGGTGATCAACTCTTCAGCCTGACGGGCAGGAGTGCAGTGGGAGCGGTCACTGACGGCCCTGAAACATGTGGATGTTATGCGTCCGGTGTCTGGGGTGGTCATGCCTTTCCAGCAAGCCGAATTTTATTCAGGTGCCCGACCGCAACCCGCTGCTCGAAATTTTTCTGCATTGCAGCCATTCTGATTATTAGTTGCTTCGTAACATCGATGAGTCTGGAGAGCGCTTTCGCTGGGTTTGATAGTAGACTGGCTCAGTCAAACTGGTTGCGTACTGAAGGGTCCGCCGCAGACTGAGCCCAGTAGGCGCATTACCCCTTGTGCGGATCGAACACTAACGCCAGCCTCTTTGATTGCATCTATGACTGTAAATTCCGTCATCCGCTTATTGATTCCACTCGTCGCATACTGTTGCCTATTGTCATGGGGCAACGCAATGGCCGCCCAGTGCAATGGCGGGACCACGGTTACTTCAACGATCACGATCAGTGCGAGTTGTGCTGGAGGAGGTGCCAAGCCGCTGTCGCTTGATACCGGTGCCAACGTTACGGTTAATGCCGGCGTCACTGTTTCAAACGATGCAGGCGGTGGCAGGAACGGCGACCCGGTTTCCATCCTGGGGACCGCAACTACCTCAACCCTGACCAACAACGGCATCATTTCCACTGCGTCGCAATGGGGCGTAACCGTTAACGGCACCTTGACCAGCCTAGTCAATGCCGGAACGATTTCTTCGGGGGTCCGGCGCGGTGTCATTACCAATGGCGGCACAATTGTTACGCTGACCAACACGGGTTCTATTACGGGACCGTTTGCGGGTGTCACCGTCAGCGGCGGGGCAATCCAGACATTCAACAATTTGCAAGGTGCGGGCAATGGCAATGGCGCCGTCACTTATTCCGGCACCCTGCCGAGCAACTACAACATCATCATCAACAGCGCGGCTACCTACGGCAAGCTCACTAGTTCCGGGGCAACCGGAAGTACGACCTTCGGCGTCTACGGCACCTCGGTTGTTGCCACGGGAACGTACGCAACTGTTCTTAGCGGCTTCACGGCCAGCAATCTGAATTCAACCACAGGTCAGTTTGGCTGGTTCGACTGGACCTTGAGCCCGAATGCGGGCACGCCCACCAACTGGGACCTGACGTTCTCGCGCCGATCACTGGTCGCGGCAATCACCGGCAGCAGTAACACGCCGGCAGTGGGTGCTGCCAGCGTGCTTGAGCGCATCGCTAATGGCGAGATCACTGCCACCGCCGACATGACGTCCGTCATCACCGCGATGGGGCAACTGTCTACAGCGGCAGACCTCAATAAAGCTGTTACACAAACGCTTCCGCTGATGACCGGCGGAATGGGGCAGGTCATTGCCGGGGTGTTGCACAACATCAATGGCGTAGTGCAGACCCGTCAGGAATCAAATCGTGGCCTGTCCTCGGGCGATACGTTCTATGGCGACCAGAAGTTCTGGATGAAACCCTTTGGCTCCTGGGCCGACCAGAATGACCGCAAGGGTGTCTCTGGCTTCAAGAGCAGGACGGGCGGCCTCGCCTTCGGTGCGGACGCTACTATTTCCGATGACACCCGGCTGGGCGTTTCCTTCGCCTATGCCAAAGCCGATGTCGCAGGCAACGCCACAACGGCTCCTAACAGCGCCTACGTCGATGTTTATCAATTGGTGGGTTACGGCAGTCATAGCCTCGATCCCAACACCGAACTCAATTTTCAAGCCGGTATCGGCCAGAATAAAAACGAGGGCCAGCGTTCCATTCTCTTAACGGGCACCACGGCCAAGGCGAACTACGCCAGCCTGACCGCCACTGCAGGGGTAGGTGTTGGTCGTCGCTACACACTCTCGGAACAAACTCGTCTCACCCCCTCTCTACGGGTCGATTACACCCGGATCAGGGATGCAGGCTATACCGAGACCGGTGCCGGCGCGCTCAACTTGAATGTGCAAGGGCACAGCAGCGATGAACTGACCCTCGCCATCGACGGCAAAATTGCCCATGAAATCGATAAAGGCACGACCGTCACCGCCAATCTGGGCGCGGGTTACGATGCGCTGAACAAGCAGGCCAGCATCACAGCGACCTTTGCCGGTGCACCGGGTGCCGCATTCACGACCAAGGGGCTGGAGCCCAGCCCATGGCTGCTCAGAGCCGGCCTGGGTATTGCCAAAGCGACCCGGAGTGGCATGGAAGTTCTGGCCCACTACGACGCTGAGTACCGCAAAGATTTCCTCAACCAGACTGCCTCCGTCAAGCTGCGCTGGGCATTTTAGTCTGCTCTGTTTCCTCTAACTACCCAGCTGCGTGTCGGGTTTTTGTTATCTAAACCCCCACGCGCCGTCCCGCCAGCGCCGACTTTTGCAACGCTACAATCCAGCCATGCTGAGACGTATCTCTCTCCTGTTGGTGGTAAGCATCCTCTCGGCCTGTGCTGTCATTCCTACACCAATCGAACGGCGCACCCATGCCGATACGCTGACTGCCGCGCGTGGTTGGCGGGCTGAGGTGATACCCACAGGCCCATTAGATCTCTTGGCCTATGCACCGCAGAACATCCGGCAAGCCTTACTCCTGACGGTATACATCGAAGGGGATGGCTTTTCTTGGGTGAGTAGCTCGACCCCTTCTGACGATCCCACGCCACGCGAGCCGTTGGCCTTGCAATTGGCCTTGGCGCATCCCACGGGCAATGCTGCTTACCTTGGCCGCCCTTGCCAGTATGTCGGCGCCGAACGGACAGGCTGTTCGCAGCGCTACTGGATGGAGGCACGCTTTGCCCCGGAAGTGATAGCTGCCAGCAGCCAGGCTATCGATACACTCAAGGCGCGTTTTGGAGCAAGCCGGTTGGTGCTAGTAGGTTATTCGGGCGGCGGGGCGGTTGCCGCCTTGTTGGCGGCACGCCGCGACGATGTCGAGATGCTGATTTCAGTGGCCGGCAATCTGGATCACAGAGCCTGGACTAAACATCATCATGTCGAGCCGCTTAATGGTTCGCTCAATCCGGCGGAGGAAACTGAAAGATTAGGCCGCGTACAGCAATTTCATTTTGTTGGTGATGAGGATCGGGTTATTCCACCATCGCTGGTTACATCATTCGCCGAGCGCTTTCCGTCCTCGCAGCGGCCGGCAGTAAAAGTCATGCCGGGTTTCAATCACCAGTGCTGCTGGGTGGAGGAGTGGCGCAGTATCTGGCAAACCATCGCTCGCTGATCAATTTGTCCAAACCGGTAATCAATTGGCGGGGTCGAGAGCAGCAAACCGAGGGGGAGGGGGACCTTGTTATGCATTTATCAACAGGCCGTTGACAGTCTGTAAGAGACGGTGGCCATCTTCTGCGCGAAGTCATCTGAACGTCCGGGTTCATTGACTGCATTCATTGCCTTCCCCGGATCGACAATACCTAGATACAGCACACTAGTTTGCAGCAAACACGCCGCTACCCTTGTCACGAATGGACCAAGATAGCGAAGTTCGCGGCCGTGTAATGTAAGGCATGCACCTTTAGGCCACACGGCCAGGTAATAGCCTCTTGCCAGTACTGAACCATCTGCCGTTTCATAACGGCAGGCCATCTGTTGTGAGTTGATCAGGAAGAACGGGGAATCGACGCGGATAACTTCGCACTGCACCACACGGGCTGTTGCGTACCTACCTTTTTTCATCACCAAAGCTCTCTGTTTGGGTTGGGGTACTTTGACTGTAACCGGGCGGTCTTGCTGCCCGAATCCAGCTGGTGTTAGGCAACTTGCCTGTGGGCGCTGCTGGAGTATTCTCACCAATCATTGCGTGCTGATCTGTGTGCTAGACCACATAGCGCGAACCCTGGCAGCTGCAGACGGTCAGGCTTGCTGCGATAACTTCGGCTATTGGCCGAGCTTGTCTGTGGTGTCACCGATCCGACTGGCCGTTCCCGCTGCACAGTCGAAGTTCAGGTGAAAATCGACCGAGGGCATAACGAACGTCGGCTTTCCCATTCTGCGCATTCCCGGCGAACGGCAGCTCCCGATGTTGGTCACCGTCGGCAATGGGTCGAAAGGGTGAATAGGCATTTTCGATAAGCGGTCATTCCCGCTAAAGGCCACTGATTTCTTTTTGGAAATGGTCGAACGGCTGTAGTGCGAAGCGGAGCTGCCGTCCAAGCCGCAGGTGCTCAATGGCCGTTTAGGCCGATCCCCCGTCATTCAATGCTGTCAGCCTGGATGATTGGATCGTGTCGATAGTCGGTGCTGATACCCACTTTCAATATTTCGCACTTCGACCCAGCTAGAAGCACAAAGAGCATTTTCCATATCAGCTGCCTGATAGCCAATATTCTTCAGCCATTTCGCGTCCCTGAAACGACAAACCCCCGACACGCGGGGGTTGGCTGATTTTCGGCAACCTGGCGATTCGTTTTTGTTTCCCTCGCCGCTATGTTGCTTTCCGTAACCCGGTTCGGCTTGTCACGAAGCCGCCGCTGCCACTGCCGGTGGTATCCGCTCGATCAGCCTGGGGTCGAACGGTTTCGGGATGATGTATTCGCGGCCGAATTCCAGCTTGTCCAGTTTGTAGGCATCCAGCACTTCCCGCGGTACCGGTTCGCGCGCGAGGGCGGCTAAGGCGCGGGCGGCGGCGATCATCATCGGTTGGGTGATGGCTTTGGCGCGGGCGTCGAAGGTGCCTTTGAAGATATAGGGGAAGCCGAGGACGTTGTTGACCTGGTTCGGGTAGTCCGAGCGGCCGGTGGCCATCAGCGCGTCGTCGCGCGCGGCGTGGACTTCGGCGGGGGAGATTTCCGGATCCGGGTTGGCCATGGCGAACAGGATGGGCTTGGCGGCCATGCTCTTGACCATGTCGGCGTTGACCAGATTGGGGCCGGAGACACCGATGAATACGTCGGCATCTTTCATGGCGTCGGCCAGGCTGCGCTGGTCGGTGTCTTTGGCGAATTCCTGTTTGTGGGCGTTGAGGTCGGTGCGGCCGCTGTGGATGACGCCTTTGCTGTCGACCAGAGTCATGTTGGCTTTGTTGCCACCCATGGCGATGAGCAGGCGCATGCAGGCCAGGCCGGCGGCGCCGGCGCCGAGGCAGACCAGTTTGATCTCGTCCAGTTTCTTGCCTTGCACGTCGAGCGCGTTGAGCAGGCCGGCGCACATGACCACGGCGGTGCCGTGCTGGTCGTCGTGGAAGACGGGGATGTCGAGGCGCGCTTTCAGGGCTGCTTCGATCTCGAAGCAATGCGGCGCGGCGATGTCTTCGAGGTTGATGCCGCCGAAGGTGGGGGAGATGTTGACCACGGTTTCGATGAAGCTGGCGACGCTGGGCGCGGCGACTTCGATGTCGAACACGTCGATGCCGGCGAAGCGTTTGAACAGGATACCTTTGCCTTCCATGACCGGTTTGCTGGCGAGCGGGCCGAGGTTGCCCAGGCCGAGGATGGCGGTGCCGTCGGTGATCACGGCGACCAGGTTGCCCTTGTTGGTGTAGCGGTAGGCGTTGGCCGGGTCTTTCGCGATCTGGCGCACCGGTTCGGCGACGCCGGGGGTGTAGGCGAGCGAGAGTTCGTATTGGGTGGCGCAGGGTTTGGACGATTCGACGGAGATTTTTCCGGGGCGGGGAAACTCGTGGTAGTCCAAGGCTTTCTGGTTCAGGTCGTTCATTTGTTGTCTCGGTAAGTAGGCGATCAGCTCGAGTTTGCGGGCTAGTCTGGTTCCATCGATAGGGATAAACCCGTGTATCGAGCCCGACAGCTTAACTGCCTGCCGGGCGGGTCAGACTGGGTCAAAGCTTATCGGAAAGAAGGTGGATTGTGCTTCCCAATGAAATTTCGGCCAATCCGACTCGTTCCGGAGGTGCATCCTAATCCATTGATATTTATATGGATTTATTGTCTCTCAGTGTGTTCTTGGAAAAGTAAATAGAGCGAACGGCTCATTTTTGACAATTTTGATTGTCATGTTGGCTGGCTATCCTCGCCCCGGATCGAATCAGACCGTCGTTGTCGGTTCGATCTGCCCAGATCCCCTGGCATACCTGGCTGGTGCGCAGGTTGGGCGATACACCTTTCCCTTCTAATCAAAACTTTGAGAAACAACATGAAATCGAATCTTCTTCACGCCCTTTTGGCGCTGGCTTTCTCCACGGCTTCCTTTAGCGTTCAAGCTGCGGACTACAACACCAACCTGATCGTCAACGGCGACGCCGAGTCCGGCGTCAGCGGCTGGACTGCGCTCGATCCGGCGTTCCCCCTGTTCCAATCCGTCGAGTACGGCAACAACTGGGTGATGCCTGGCGAACCCGGCCCGGCCGATCGCGGCGCGATGATGTTCGCCGGCACGTCCGGCTTCGGCTATTCCGCGGGTTACCAGATCCTGGACCTGAGCGCCAACACCGCCGCCATCGCCACCGGCAACCAGGGCTTCCAATTGACCGGCTGGCTGGGTGGCTGGACGAACCAGGGCGACAACGCGATCCTGCTGGTCAGCTTCCTGGACACCAACGGCATCGAACTGAGCGTTGCCCAGCTCGGCCCGGTCCAGCCCGCCGACCGCAACAACACGACCGGCCTGTACTACCGCGCAACCAGCGGTTTCCTGCCCACCGCCACCACCCAAGTGGTGTTCCTGCTGGACATGGAGCGCCAGGTCAGCAACGACAACGACGGCTACGCCGACAACCTGTCCTTCGTGCTGACCCCGGTGCCGGAACCCGAGACTTACGCGCTGATGCTGGCCGGTCTGGGTCTGGTCGGTTTCGCCGCCCGCCGTTCCCGCGCCGTTCGCTGAGTTCGGACTGCGCCAGGCGGCGGCCTAGTGCCGCCGCCACCCTTGCGCCGATAGCGGCGTAAGCAGCGCCATCCAGCCGGAATGACGGAACCGGGCATGCCCGGCATCTCCCGTTTTCATTCCGGCGTTTTTATTTTTGAGGACACCCATGAGCAATCTAAACCGTCGCGACTTTCTCCGTTCCCTGGCCTCGACCGCCGGCGCGGCAACCGCACTCTCCGTGCTCCCCCTGTCCATCCAGCGCGCCCTGGCCATCGAGGCCAACAACCGCACCGGCACGATCATGGACGTTGAGCACATCGTCATCCTGACCCAGGAAAACCGCTCCTTCGACCATTATTTCGGCACGCTGCCCGGCGTACGTGGATTCGCCGACCCGTTCCCGATCCCGGTTTCCAACTCGACCGGCATCACCGGCAAGAACGTCTGGGTGCAACCCAATCAATCGGTCCGTGCCGTGGGCCAACCGGTCGCTCCGTTCCACCTGAATACGGTGCAGCATTTCGAATACATGCGCGTCGAAGGCACGCCCCATTCCTGGACCGATGCCCAGAATGCCTGGAACAACGGCCTCATGAATGCCTGGCCCAAGGCCAAGAACAACCACTCGATGGGGTATTTCGCCGCCGAGGACATGCCTTTCCAGTTCGCCCTGGCCAACGCCTTCACCCTCTGCGACGCCTACCATTGCTCGTTCCAGGGCGGCACCAACACCAACCGCCTGTTCCTGTGGACCGGCAGCAACGACCCCCTGGCCCTGGGCAACGGCCCGGCCACCTACAACGATTACGACTGGTTCGACGCCAACCCCGGCAATGACGGCGGCTACAACTGGACGACCTATCCGGAGCGGCTCGAAGCCGCGGGCATCACCTGGCAGGTTTACGAAAACATGGCGGATAACTTCACCGACAACTCCCTGGCCGGCTTCCATAGTTTCCGCGACGCCTGGTTCCAGAGCCCCGGTTATTCCGAAGCCCTGCGCCAGCGCGGCACCAGCACGCGCGACCTGGACAAGCTCAAGGAAGACGTGCTGGCCGGCACCTTGCCTCAGGTGTCCTGGATCGTCGCCACCGCCGAGGGCTCCGAGCATCCCGGACCGTCCAGCCCGGCCCAGGGCGCCGATTACACCTCGCGCGTGCTGGATGCACTGACCGCCAACCCCGAGGTCTGGAGCAAGACCGTTCTGTTCATCAACTTCGACGAGAACGACGGCTTCTTCGACCACATGCCGCCGCCGGCCGCGCCGTCCTACACCAGTTGGAACGCCGATCCGGCCCAGGCCGTCATGGCCGGCGCTTCCACCGTCGACACCACCGGCGAATACCACGAGCACCTGGTCAGCTACCACAACAACACCACCGAGCAGAAATTGCTGCACCGCGCCTATGGCCTCGGCCCGCGCGTGCCCATGTACGTGGTGTCGCCCTGGAGCAAGGGCGGCTGGGTCAACTCCGAGGTGTTCGACCACGTTTCGGTGATCCGTTTCATCGAGGCTCGATTCGGCGTCATGGAACCCAACATCAGCGCCTGGCGTCGCGCAGTGTGCGGCGATCTGACCTCCGCCTTCAACTTCGCCGACCCCAACGACACCGAGTTCTTCAGCAAGCTGCCGCCGACGCTCGCCCTGGCCACCCAGGCGCGCGCGCTGCCGTCACGCACCACGCCGCCGGCCCCGACCACCATCACGTTGCCGGAGCAGGCCGCCGGGATACGCCCCGCGCGCGCGCTGCCTTACGAACTGCATGTGACCAGCCAGGCCATGCCCGGCAATCAGGTGAACCTGCTGTTCGGCAACACCGGCAACGCGGCGGCGGTGTTCCACGTTTATGACCGTCTCAACCTGACGGCCATCCCGCGCCGCTACACGGTGGAACCCGGCAAGGAGCTCGCCGGCGTCTGGGATGCCGCCGCCACCGGCGCTTATGACCTGTGGATACTCGGCCCGAACGGCTTCCATCGCCATTTCACCGGCAATGCCAAGCGCGTGATCTTGGCCACCCAGCCCAATCCGGATGTCGAGGCGACCTACGATGCCGCCAACGGCGAGTTGAAGATCAGGCTGATCAACACCGGCAGCAGAGCCTGCGTGTTCAGCGTGACCGCCAACAAGTATTTCCCGGCGACACCGGCCTACCATACCGTCAAGGCACATGGTGAACACACCTTGACCCTGGCGCTGGCGTCGAGCGCTTATTGGTACGACTTCTCGGTCAAGGTGCGGGGGCAGGCCGACTTCAGCCGCCGTCTGGCCGGCCACATGGAAATCGGCGAGCACTCGTTCAGCGACCCGGCAATGGCGGGCGCGGCGATAGCGGATCAATACCGCGTCGCCTGATCCCTAGCAGTCTGTCGGACTTTGGAATCGTCGGCTGCAAATCGACCGCAGCGGCCCCTTTTTCACCGGCTTCTTGCCCCATAGCTGGGCTATGAGGCAAGAAGCCGGCAAAAAATGGCCTCGCTGGGGCCGATTTTCGCTATCGACGACCAAAGCCCGACAGGCTGCTAGGCGTCAAACGGCTTGATTCAGGGCGCGGTGTAAAAGCCGCGCCCTTTTTTTGTCTGCTCGATTTGCGATGCCCGCACTACTGTCCTGGCCGCCATGGGTAAAATTTGGCTATTGCCGGAGTTGTCCCGGTGCTCACAGGAATCCCCATGCACAGCCTTTTCGATACCCGCCAGACTTTTGACGCCGGCAACGGCAACACCGCTTCCTTCTATTCCCTGCCGCAACTGGACAAGGCCGGCATCGGCGCCGTCTCGAAGCTGCCGGTATCGATCCGCATCGTGCTGGAATCGGTGCTGCGCAATTTCGACGGCAAGAAGATCACCGAACAGCATGTGCGCGAACTGGCCAACTGGCAGCCGAATGCGCCGCGCACGGAAGAGATTCCCTTCGTCGTCGCCCGCATCCTGTTGCAGGACTTCACCGGTGTGCCGCTGCTGGCCGATCTGGCCGCGATGCGTTCCGCCGCGCAGCGCGCCGGCAAGGATGCGAGCAAGGTCGAACCGCTGGCGCCGGTCGAAATGGTGGTGGACCACTCGGTGCAGGTCGACGTGTTCGGCCGCGCCGATGCGCTTGAACAGAACATGAAGATCGAATTCGAACGCAACATCGAGCGTTACCAGTTCCTGAAATGGGGCATGCAGGCGTTCGAGACGTTCAAGGTGGTGCCGCCCGGCGTCGGTATCGTGCACCAGGTCAACATGGAATATCTGGCACGCGGCGTCATGGAAAAAGACGGTGTCTATTACCCGGATACGCTGGTGGGCACCGATTCGCATACCACGATGATCAACGGCCTCGGCGTCGTCGCCTGGGGCGTCGGCGGCATCGAGGCGGAAGCCGGCATGCTCGGCCAGCCGGTGTACTTCCTGACCCCGGACGTGGTCGGCGTGCATCTGACCGGCCGCGCCGCGCCCGGCGTGACGGCGACCGACATCGTGCTGACCATCACCGAAATGCTGCGGCGCGCCAAGGTGGTCGGCAAGTTCGTCGAATTCTTCGGCGAAGGCGCCGTGGCGCTGCCGGTGTATGACCGCGCCACCATCGCCAACATGGCGCCGGAATACGGCGCGACGATGGGTTTCTTCCCGGTCGACGAAGCGACTTGCCAGTATTTCCTGGCCACTGGCCGCGACGCCGCCAAGGTCGACGCGATGCGCGCCTATTACAAAGCGCAGGGCCTTTTTGGTATTCCCGAGGCAGGGAGTATCGAGTACAGCCAGACGCTGGAACTCGATCTGGGCAGCGTGAAGCCTTCCGTCGCCGGCCCGAAGCGCCCGCAGGACCGGATCAACCTGTATGCGTTGAAGGAATCGTTCGAGACCTTGCTGGAACTGCCGAAGGAGCAGGGCGGCTATGGCAAGTCGGAAGGTCGCAAGGCCGGCGCTCTGTCGCATGGCGACGTGGTGATCGCCGCGATCACCTCCTGCACCAACACTTCCAACCCCGGTGTCATGCTGGCCGCTGGCTTGCTGGCGAAGAAAGCGGTGGCGAAAGGGCTGAAGATGCCCGCGCATGTGAAGACCTCGATGGGCCCTGGTTCGCGCGCGGTGACCGAATACCTGAAGGCCGCCGGCCTGCTCGGCGATCTGGAAAAGCTCGGCTTCGGCGTGGTCGGCTACGGTTGCACCACCTGTATCGGCAACTCCGGCCCGTTGCCGGAAGCGATCGAAAAGCAAATTCTGGATAACGATCTGGTCGCCTGTTCGGTGCTGTCCGGCAACCGCAACTTCGAGGCGCGCGTGCATCAGAACGTGAAGGCCAATTTCCTGATGTCGCCGCCGCTGGTCGTCGCCCTGGCGCTGGCCGGCCGGGTCGATATCGACGTCGCCAGCGAGCCGCTCGGGCAGGGCGCGGATGGCCCGGTGTTCCTGAAAGACATCTGGCCCAGCGCAGAGGAAGTCGCCGCCGTGCTGCCGCATGCGTCGAATGCCGCCGCTTACGCCATCTACAAGGATGTCGGCGCCGACAACCCGTTGTGGGACGCCGTTCCCGCGCCGGCCGGGCAGGTCTACGCATGGGACGATGCTTCCACCTACATTCAGGAACCGCCGTTCTTCCAGGGCGGCGAATTGCCCAATCCGGTGATTCGCGGCGCCCGCGCGCTGGCGATCTTCGGCGACTCGGTCACCACCGACCACATCAGCCCTGCCGGCAACATCAAGGCCGCCGCGCCGGCCGGCAAATATCTGGTCGAGCATGGCGTCGCGCAGAAAGACTTCAACAGCTACGGCGCGCGGCGCGGCAACCACGAGGTGATGATGCGCGGCACCTTCGCCAACGTGCGCATCAAGAACCTGATGATTCCCGGCTCCGAAGGCGGTGTGACCCTGCACCTGGGCGAGCAGATGCCGATCTACGACGCGGCCATGGCCTACCAGGCCGTCGGCACGCCGCTGGTTATCCTGGCCGGCGAGGAATACGGCACCGGCTCCAGCCGAGACTGGGCCGCCAAAGGTACACAACTGCTGGGCGTGAAGGCCGTGGTGGCGAAGTCGTTCGAGCGCATCCACCGCGCCAATCTGGCCGGCATGGGCGTGTTGCCGATCCAGTTCAAGGACGGCCAGGGCCCGGCCGACTTCAAGCTCGACGGCAGCGAAAGCTTCGACATCGTCGGCCTGGAAAACGGCATCGCGCCGCAGCAGGATGTCACTCTGGTCATCATCCGCGCGGATGGATCGACGCAAAACGTGTCGGTGAAACTGCGCCTGGATACGCCGATCGAGATCGAGTACTTCCAGGCCGGCGGCATCCTGCCGTTCGTGCTGGCGCAGTTGCTGGGTTGAGCGCTGGCGCGATGAAAAAAGCCGCGCCGAAGCGCGGCTTTTTTTATGGGCGCACTGCGCATCCCGACGCTGGTGTGAGAGGGCGACGGGGCTAACCCCGTCCACGACTCGATGCGGTTCCGCGCTGACGATTTCAGCGGCGTCGGAACCATCCGGTCAAGCTCAGCCGCTGGCGCTGCGCGGGCGCGACTTCGTGCCAGAAGCGATCGGACAGAAAAGTCACCAGGGTTCCGCCCGAGGGCTCGATTTCCAGAGCGGCTTCGGCCTGGTTCGGCCAGAAGCGCAGCAAGCCGCCATCGGCGGCGGACCAGTTTTCGTTCAGATACAGAATGACCGTCAGCGTGCGTCGGTCGTCATCCTGGAAGCGGTCGAGATGGCGGCGATAACCCGCGCCGGATGGGTAGACCGCGAAATGCAGCTCGACATCGAACAACCCGAGAAACAAGTGCCGGTTGACGCTCAGGCGCAAGGCTTCCAGTTTCGACAGCACGGTCTTTAATGCTGGCCCGGCCGTGGTTTCGTCGATCCAGAGCACCTGATCGCCCCGGATTTCGTCACGAATTTCGGCCGTGCCGCGCCCGACGCCAGCGCGATGAAATGTGTTTTTGGCGTGCGCCGTGAGGCATTCTTGCCGCAAGCCGGCGGTTTCGGCCGCGTCCAGATAGTTGGGCACGACGCACCAGCCCGGTTCGGCTAATTCGGCTGCAATCGTGTCGGCAATGGCGTCGGCAATGGCTTCCGGACTCATGCGCGGATCAGAATTTCGCCCGCACGCGCCAAGTCAGCGTGGTTTTGCCTTCGGCCGGAATCGGCACGACCCAGACGGCGGTATGCGCGGCTTCTTTTTTATGGGCAAGGCTTTCCTGCAGGATTTGCCAATCGCCATGCATCGGTTCGATGACGGTAACGGTGACTTTTTCGTTCTTGGCGTTACGGATTTCCATGACGTAGGCCGTTTCGATGACGCCGCCACGGTTATTGAAGCCGGCGCTGATTTTCTGGAAATCGCTCTGTTTCTTGTCGGCGGTAATGTCGAACGCATCGCCCAGTTTCAGCTTGATTGTTTCACCCTTGGCGGTGTGGTCGATGCGGTCTTCGCCGATGAATTGGGCGCGACCGGCGCTGTCCTTCTTGTAGACGCGGACGATGCCCTTGGGCAGCGGAACGCCGAGATTGCCGCCTTTGTTGCTGAACTCCATGTAGACGCCGGGTTTCAGCTTGCGGCCCAGGTCGCCTTGCTGGCTGCCGTAGTACCAATCGGCGCCCTGGAAGCGGAATTCCTTGTCGGTTTTGACGTTTTGGGCGGACAGAAGCGCGACTTGTTTGGTCTGTTTGTCGAGCAGCGTCGTAAGGCGATCCAGTGTGTAGAGGTGATACTCGAACAGGTTTTCCTCCCGCATTTGCGGCGCGGCGTCGGCCATCGCCATGGCCTTCATCATGACCGGCATGCGCCCGCGTTCCGGCTGGGCCCGGTTGACCTCGCCGGCGACCAGTTGCAAACGCGCTTTCGGGTAGGTCGTGCCGCTGGTATTGGTCAGCGTGACCCAGCCGTTCAGATCGATGCTGTCTTCTTTGGCGGAAAGCTCCGCGACGTAATCCGCTTTCCAGGTCAGCCCGGCGGTCAGATAGCTCAGCTCCAGTCCCATATCGGCCGCGCTGTTGGCGCCGGGGTGGCCGGCGCTGGTGGGTATTTCCGTGTTGAATAGCATGGATAGGGTGGGGCGGTCGCGCAATGCGCCGGGGACCGCGTTGAATCCTAGGCGGCCGGGAATGCCGGTTTCCACCCGGTCCTTGAATTGCAGGACGGTACCCTCGTTGGCCGCGAGCAGCGTGGCGTATTCGCTGAACTCGACGCCGGTGATCGGCTGAGTGCGCAGCACGCGCACCGTTTCGCCGACGGATTTCTCCAGCAGTTTTTGCGGCGTCAGCAAGTCGAAGTCGAAGTTTTGCTCCAGCAGCGTGAGCTTCTTGCCCTCGGTCGAACGCAACAGCGCGGTTTCCGGCTGCATCTGCGCGGAGACGTCGCGCCAGGCGAGCAGGTTGTCGCCGTTGTCGACGCGAACCTTGCGCGCATCCTTCACCAGCGCCAGGTCGCCGTTGTAGATGGTCACCGCAAGCGCGGTCTGCTCGGCGGAACCGCTTGGACGCTCATCCAGCGCATGGGCGGGGTTGGCGGAAATCAGCGCAAGCGCTAGCAAGGTCTTTTTCATTCGGGTTCTCCAGGCGGACAGGCGTCCGTGTCGATGAGCAAATCAATGCCGGCATCCGGTTGGATGGCCGCGGCGGGAATGGCTACACCACGCTGCCACGCGTTCAGGGCATCGCGTTTATCCGCGCCGGTAATCAGGAACAGGACGCCGCGTGTTTGCGACAGTCGCCGCGCCGACAGGGTGACCCGTTCCGGCGGCGGTTTCGGCGCATCGCGCACCGGCAGCGCAGCGGGCGCGTCGCTTTCGATACCCCAATCGTGCCCGGGAAACAGGCTGGCGGTGTGGCCATCCTGGCCCAGGCCGAGCAAAACCAGATCGAACACGCCGTGCTTGTCCAGCGCCTGGGCGTAAGCCCGCGCGGCGGTGTCCGGGCCGAGTTCGGCCGGGATGACATGAATGTTGCCGGCGGGAATGGCGACCCGATCGAGCCAGGCCGAGGCGGCCATCTGGCTGTTACGTTGGGGGGCGCCGGTCGGCAGGCAGCGCTCGTCGCCAAACCAGAGATGCCAGCGCGACCAATCCTGTTCCTGGCCGGACAGCGCGCGATACAGTTTTTCCGGCGTGCCGCCGCCAGCCAGCACCAGATGGAATTCGCCACGCGCGGCCAGCGCGGTTGCGGCGGCCTGATTCACCCGGTTCAAGGCGGCATCCAGCCAAGCCTGTTTTTCGACGACATGCCGGCGCATCCGCGATGTGTTGGAGGAAGTTCCGGACGGAGCAGGCGAGTGCATCGGTTAGTCCTGGGAAAGCGGATAAAATCAGCCGGATTTTAGCCGCGTATCTTCCTGAGCAAACCACCCATGACTCCCGTTCTCATCTTCGATATCGAAACCATCCCGGACATCGACGGCCTGCGTCGTCTTCACAACGTCGGCCCGGAGGCTAGCGATCACGAGGTGGGCGAGATGGGGCTGCTGATGCGCCGCCAGCAAACCGGCGGTTCCGACTTTTTGCCGCACTACCTGCAGCGCGTGGTGACCATTTCCTGTGTGCTGCGCACCGAAAAAACCTTCAAGGTCTGGTCGCTGTCGCATCCCGAAGCGAGCGAAGCCGAGATGCTGCAACGGTTCTTCGACGGCATCGAAAAATACACGCCGCAAATCGTGTCCTGGAATGGCGGCGGTTTCGATCTGCCGGTGCTGCATTACCGCTCCCTGCTGCATGGCGTGACCGCGCCGCGCTACTGGGATTGGGGCGATGACGACCGCGACTTCAAATACAACAACTATCTCAATCGTTATCACACCCGCCATCTCGATCTGATGGATGTGCTGGCCGGTTTCCAGGCGCGCGCCAATGCGCCGCTGGATGCGCTGGCGAAACTGCTCGGTTTCCCCGGCAAGCTGGGCATGGACGGCGGCGCGGTATGGGATGCCTTCCAGCGCGGCGAACACGCCGCCATCCGCGATTATTGCGAGACCGATGTGGTCAACACCTATCTGGTGTTTTTGCGCTTCCAGAAAATGCGTGGTGTGCTCAATGCCGCGCAATATGAGGAGGAAATCGGTGTGGTGCGCGCCGCGCTGGAGGAAATCGGCGCCGATCACTGGTTCGAGTTTCTGGAGGCATGGCCGGCATGAGGCGCGATAGACAGTCCAAACCGGAGGCTGAATCGGAACTGCTGATCGAATCGCTCGACCACGAAGGCAAAGGCATCGGCCATCGCGACGGCAAGACGATTTTTGTCGATGGCGCGCTGCCGGGCGAAGTGGTCATGGCTTCCAGCTATCGCAAGAAGCCGGACTTCGAACAGGCGCAGGCGACGCGAATTCTTAAATCCAGTCCGTTTCGGGTAACGCCCCAGTGCGTCTGGTTCGGCGTGTGCGGCGGTTGTACGCATCAGCATCTGGACGAGGCGGCGCAAGTCGCGGCCAAACAGCGCGTGCTGGAAGACTGCTTCAAGCATATCGGCAAGGTTCAGCCCGAAACCATCCTGCCGCCGATACACGGGCCGACCTGGGGCTACCGTACCCGCGCCCGGCTGTCGGTGCGCAATGTGGCCAAGAAGGGCGGCGTGCTGGTCGGATTTCATGAACGGCGCAGCAGTTTTGTGGCCGATATGACCAGTTGCGAGGTGTTGTTGCCGCATATTTCAGCGCTCTTGCCCAAGTTGCGCGCGTTGGTGGAAAGCCTGTCGATACGCGACCGTCTGCCGCAGATCGAACTGGCTGCCGGCGAGACGCTTTCGGTGCTGGTGTTGCGCATCATGGATCCGCTCACGCCGGAGGATGAAGACAAGGTGCGCGCTTTCGCGGATCGCCACGGCATTCAGTTCTGGTTGCAGCCCAAGGGGCCGGATACCGCGTATCCGTTTCATCCGCTCGACGCGCCCGAGTTGGCGTATTCGTTGCCCGAATTCAATCTGCGGATGCCGTTCCGGCCGACCGAATTTACCCAGGTCAATCATGGCATCAACCGCATACTGATTCGGTGTGCGATGCGCCTGCTCGAATGCCGCGCGGGCGAGCGGGTCGCCGACTTTTTCTGCGGTCTGGGCAATTTCAGTTTGCCGATCGCGCGCGGCGGTGCCGATGTCGTCGGCATTGAGGGCAGCGAAGGGCTGGTTGCGCGGGCGATTGAAAATGCCGCGCGCAATGGCTTGTCGGAACGCTGTGAATTCCGCGTCGCCAATCTGTTCGAGATGACGCCGGAACGCTATGCGGAGCTGGGCGGATTCGACAAATTGCTGATTGACCCGCCGCGCGATGGCGCGATCGAACTGGTCAAGTCCTTGCCGGATTCCGGCGCGCCGCACAGGATTGTTTACGTGTCCTGCAGCCCGGCCACGTTGGCGCGAGACTCCGCGGTGCTGGTGCATCAAAAAGGTTATCGACTGAAAACCGCCGGCGTGGCCAATATGTTTCCGCACACCGCCCATGTCGAGAGCATCGCGCTGTTCGAACGCTAGGGCTTGTCCGGCTGCTACACTGACACGGTCGCAACTCACTTAATTTTCGCTTGGATTCCATTCCCTTAGAGGCGCTGATCGGCGCCTTGATCTTGCTGCTGGTCGTGTCCGCGTTCTTCTCCGGCTCGGAAACCAGCATGATGGCGGTGAACCGTTACCGCCTGAAAACCCTCTCGAAATCTGGTCATCGCGGTGCGCAACTGGCCGAAAAGCTGCTTGCCGAGACCGACAAGCTGTTGTCGGCGGTTCTGATCGGCAACAACCTGCTCAACTCCGCCGCGGCGGCGCTGGTCACGGTGATTGTGTTCCGGCTTTTCGGTGAGAGTGAACTGGCGCTGACCATGGCGACATTGTTGGTCACTTTCCTGATTCTCGTATTCTCCGAGGTGACCCCCAAGGTGATTGGCGCGTCCTGGCCGGAACGCCTGGTGCCGGTGATCAGCTATCCGTTGACGTTTCTGGTCAAACTGTTGCGGCCGGTGATCTGGTTCGTGAATCTGTTCGTGCGGGCGCAATTGAAGTTGTTCAGGCTGAACCCAAGCGCGGCCACAGAGCACAGCATGGGTGTCGAAGAGCTGCGCACCTTGTTGGCGGAGTCGGGCTCTTTTCTGCCCAGCCAGCATCGCAGCATACTCAGCAATCTGTTCGATCTTGAAGATGTGACGGTCGATGACGCGATGTTGCCGCGCGGCCAGATCGAGGCGATAGATCTGGCCGCGGAACCGGAGGAAATCGTGCGTCAACTGGGTACCAGCCATCACGCGCGCCTGCCGGTCTATGAGGACGAGCCGAATAATGTCATTGGCATTCTTCATGTCCGTCGCGCGTTGGCACGTCTGCAGGAAGAGGAATTCGATCCGGAGTTATTTCGTACCTGGCTGCGCGAGCCGTATTTCATCCCTTCGGGCACTTCGCTCTATGCCCAGTTGGCCCAGTTTCAGGCGACTCGCCAGTCGCTAGGCCTGGTCGTCGACGAATATGGGGAATTACTGGGGCTGGTCAGCGTAGAAGACATTCTGGAAGAAATCGTCGGTGAGTTCACCGCGGTTCTTCCGGGCGGACAGAACGCAAATAACGTGTTTCCGGATGGCAGTTATTTAGTCGATGGCGCGGCGTCGCTGCGTGAATTGAACCGCAAGTTGAAACTGCAATTTCCGCTCGATGGCCCCCGGACGCTGAATGGTTTATTGCTTGAACATCTGGAGGCCATGCCGGAAGCCGGTGTCGGGGTGATGATTGCCGGTTACCCGGTCGAAATTGTGCAAGTTCAGGACCGGATGGTGAAGACGGCCAAAATCGGCGCGCGCCGTGTTTAGCCCGGCTGATGCGGCGGCGGTGGCATTGTCTCCGGTTTCTTTACATTTAAAAGGCCGGGGGGCAATATCCCCGGCCGATTCCGGTACTAAACAGGCATTTCCTTTAAGGAGCGTTGGGGCGTAATGGTCGCTGTCACTGTTGGGGCAAATCTTACGGGGCTATGCAGGGCCATGGTGACCCAAGGGCTGCTTTCTCCCGAGGAGGGGGAGAGCCTGCAAAACCAATCTCGCGGCTCAGGCGAGACCTTTATCGCGAGCTTGTTGCGTACCAGACGCTTTCGGGCCGACCAGATTGCGGCTTTTGCTTCCGTTACGTTCGGCATACCGCTCTTCAATCTCGACTCCCTCGACCCAAACGTCATGCCCAAGGGGGCGGTTGATCCCAAGCTGCTGACCAAACATCGGGTCTTGCCGATCACCTTGCGCGGTAACCGCTTGTTTGTCGCGATCTCCGATCCCAGCAATCTGAAAGCGCTGGATGACATCAAGTTTCAAACCAGCCTGGCCGCCGAGCCCGTAGTCGTCGAGGATGACAAGCTCGGGCGCTGGCTCGACAGTTGTGGCGAGGTGACTGAGGACAGCATCCTCAAGACCATCGAGACGGAAGATCTGAACCTTGAGTTCAGCGATGACGAGGCGCAAAACGCCGCCGATACCGCTGCGGCCATCGATATCGACGATGCCCCTGTCGTCAAGTATCTGCAAAAAATGCTGCTCGACGCGATCAACAGCGGCGCGTCGGATATTCACTTTGAGCCCTACGAGAAGAGCTATCGCATCCGTTATCGTATGGACGGCATTCTCTACGAGGTCGCTCAACCGCCATTGGCGATCAAGGACAAGATCGCATCGCGTATCAAGGTCATTTCCAAACTGGATATTTCGGAAAAGCGTGTTCCGCAAGACGGCCGGATGAAGTTGGTGCTGTCACGCTCAAAATCGGTCGATTTCCGGGTTTCCACCTTGCCGACGATTTACGGCGAAAAAATCGTCATGCGTATTCTCGATTCGACTTCGGCGACGATGGGCATCGAGAAACTCGGCTATGAACCAGACCAGCTCAAATTGTTGGTGGACGCCGTGCAGCGGCCCTATGGCATGGTGCTGGTGACCGGCCCGACAGGTTCCGGCAAGACGGTGTCGCTGTATGCCTGTCTCAATATCCTGAATAAACCCGACGTCAATATAGCCACGGTGGAAGACCCGGTTGAAATCCAGTTGCCCGGCATCAATCAGGTCAACGTCAACGAAAAGGCGGGCCTTGGCTTCGCGGCGGCGATGAAAGCTTTCTTACGCCAGGATCCGGACATCATCATGGTGGGCGAGATCCGCGATCATGAAACCGGCGATATCGCGATCAAGGCCGCCCAGACCGGCCACATGGTGCTCTCCACGCTCCATACCAACGACGCGCCGGCAACGCTGACACGTCTGATCAATATGGGTATTCCAAGTTATAACGTGGCGGCTTCCGTGCAGTTGATCACCGCCCAGCGCCTGGGGCGGCGGCTCTGTCCGAGTTGTAAAAAACCCATCGATATCCCGCCGGAAGCCCTGCTCAATGCGGGCTACTCCGAGGCGGATCTCGATGGTTCGTGGCAACCCTATGGCGCGGTAGGTTGCGATGCGTGCAAGCAGACTGGATACAAGGGACGTTTGGGTATCTACCAGGTCATGCCGGTCAGCGAAGAGATCAATCGCATCATTCTGAAGAATGGAACCGCGGTAGATATCACTGAACAGGCCAAGCGCGACGGTGTGCTCAATCTGCGCGAAGCCGGTTTGCTCAAAGTCAAACAAGGCCACACTTCGCTTGAAGAAGTGTTGGCGGTTACAAACGAATAATCCGAAGAGCATAAGGATCACACTTCATGGCGATGGCCCCGGCTCCAGCTGCAGCGATAAAACAGGCACCCTATTTATGGGAGGGAACCGATAAGGTCGGCAAGAAGGTCAAAGGCGAAATGCTGGCTCCCGGGGAGGCTTTTGTGCGCCAGACTTTGCGGCGGCAGGGCATCAACGTTGTTAAAGTGCGTAAGCAGGGCATATTCAGCCGCGGCGGCAAGATCACGAGCAAGGACATTGCGCTGTTTACACGACAGCTTGCGACCATGCTGAAGGCGGGTGTGCCCTTGTTGCAGGCCTTCGATATTTCGGCGCGCAGCCATTCCAACCCCGCGTTGCAACGGCTTTTAGGTGAAATAAAAGCGGATGTGGAGACCGGCTCCAGCATGAGCGTGGCTTTCCGCAAGTACCCGAAATACTTCGATGGGCTGTATTGCAACCTGGTCTATGCGGGCGAGCAGGCCGGCATTCTGGATACCGTGCTGGATCGCATCGCTTCCTACCAGGAGAAGATGCTGGCCATCCAGGGCAAGATCAAATCGGCTCTGTTTTATCCCGCCATTGTGCTGACGGTGGCTTTTATCATCACCGCCGGCATCATGTTGTTCGTGATCCCCGCATTCAAGGATTTGTACGGGAAATCGGGCGCCGATCTACCCGCTTTGACCATGATGGTGATGGCGATTTCCGATGCCTTCGTGAATTACTGGTATGTGATCTTCGGCTCTATCGGCGCATCGGTTTACGTGATCTTGCGGGCCTGGAAACAATCGCCGGCCTTGCGCAACAAGATGGACGTCCTGATTCTGAAAGTCCCGGTTTTCGGCCCGTTGATCGAGAAAGCCACGGTTTCACGCTGGGCTCGCACTTTTTCGTCCATGTTTTCGGCTGGCGTGCCCATGGTCGAGGCGCTTGATTCCGTCGCCGGCGCGGCTGGCAATAATGTTTTCATGGAAGCCACGATGAAAATTAAAACCCAGGTATCCACAGGTTCCAGCTTGACTTCCTGCCTGCAAAGCGCGGGCGTATTCCCGAATATGTTGATACAGATGGTGGCCATCGGGGAGGAATCCGGCGCGCTCGATTCGATGCTTTCCAAGGTGGCTGACTATTACGAACGTGAAGTCGACGATGCCGTGGCTGGAATTTCCAGCTTGATGGAGCCGTTCATCATGGTGATTCTGGGCACGCTTATCGGCGGCATTGTTATCGCCATGTATCTGCCCATCTTCAAGATGGGGTCGGTGGTCTGAGCATCGACCTGATGATTTTTGCTCCGATGCTTGATTTGCTGGGTGCCCAACCCGCGTTATTCACGTCGATTGCCGCCGTGTTTGGATTGCTGGTCGGCAGTTTTCTCAATGTTGTAATCCATCGCCTGCCGCTCATGATGCAACGCGAATGGCACGAACAATGCGCCTGGATAAATGGCGAGACGCTTGTCGAAAGCAAGGCGTACAACCTTGTCATCCCGCGCTCAGCTTGCCCTAAGTGCGATCATTTGATTACCTGGTATGAAAACATTCCCGTTCTGAGCTGGCTTGTCCTCCGAGGTCGATGTTCGAGCTGCGGTACACCGATTTCGAGGCGCTATCCATTGGTGGAAATACTGACCGGTGTTTTATTCGGTTATGCCGCATGGCGCTGGGGCGTGGAAATCAAAACCCCGTTTGTCTGGGGCTTGCTGGCAAGTCTGGTTGCCCTGGCTTTCATCGACCTGGACACACAGCTGCTTCCGGATAGTGTCACCCTGCCGCTGGCCTGGGTCGGTCTTCTGGTTAACCTAAATGGGTTGTTCTGCCCGCTTGATCAAGCGGTCATCGGCGCGGTAGCGGGATACCTCACGCTTTGGTCGATTTACCACCTGTTCAAAGTGCTTACCGGCAAAGAAGGAATGGGGTTCGGCGATTTCAAATTACTTGCGGCGCTTGGGGCGTGGCTGGGTTGGAAAATGTTGCTTCCCATTGTGCTCGCGGCGAGTCTTGCCGGCGCCTTGATCGGGATTGTCATGATTACGTTCGCGGGCCGCGATCGATCCAAGCCCATGCCGTTCGGTCCATGGCTGGCCTTGGGCGGGTTAATCGCGCTGTTCTGGGGCGATGGCTTGCTGCAATTCTGGTTGGGTACGTCTGGCGTAGCGTGATGAGGCACAGGCCGTTCTGTGTCGGCCTCACGGGCGGCGTTGGATGCGGAAAAAGCACCGTTGCCGAGCTGTTTGCGCGGTTAGGGGCGGATGTCATCGATGCCGATGCGATTTCTCATGAACTGACCGCGCCCAATGGCGCCGCGATGGCCGCTATCGTCGATACGTTTGGCGGCGAATTTGCCACCCAGGCGGGGGCGCTGGATCGGACAGCCATGCGGACTCTCGTGTTTTCCGATCCAGCCGCCAGAAAAAAACTTCAGGCAATCCTGCACCCGCTTATTCGTGCCGAGGTCGTACGGAGGCTTGAATCTCTGAGGGTATCGAACGCTCGATCATATGCTTTGCTGATGGTGCCGTTGTTAGTCGAAAATCTGGCTGCGTACCAGCCTTTGCTGGATCGTGTCGTCGTCGTTGATTGTGATGAGAGCCAACAACTTGCACGTACTGCCGCTCGGCCAGGATTGAATGTTGACCAGGCTAAAGCCATCCTTGCCGCGCAAACCAGCAACCAGTCACGTATCGCCATTGCCGACGATTTGATCGATAACAGCGGGGAGTTGGGCGGTCTTGATATGCAGGTGCGACGGTTGCATGCCTTGTATTTAAAACAGGCAATTCATTCACTTAACTCTACTTAAAACAATTCGTTGCACTAAACTGGTGTGATCCTGCAAAATTGCTTCTTATTCAAGATCTTGCGCTGAATTTCTCATCTAACTCGTCGGATTAGCCGGTGACCGTCTACGAATTCCCCCTCAGTGAGCGCATCCGTACCTGGTTGCGCTTGGAAGATTTATTTGAAAAGGCAAGTTTTTTTGCCCGGGCTGAGGACGCTCGTTCACATCACGCAGCGTTGCTGGGGATTTTCGAAATTGTCGATGTAACGACGCGATCGGAAATGAAGAGCGAGCTGATCCAGGAGTTGGATCGACAAAAAAACACACTGGAAGGCTTGCGCGCCAACCCCGCTGTCGATTCAACCCGGCTAAATGAAATACTCGCTCGTATCTCCGCGGCTTTGACAGACGTTCATGCCATGACCGGAAAAATCGGTCAGCATGTCCGAGACAATGAATGGCTTGCCGGTATCAAAGGGCGGGCGGTTATTCCCGGCGGTGCTTGTAGCTTTGATTTGCCGGTGTATCACTTCTGGCTTAACCAGTCAGCAGTACGCAGACATGCCGATTTGATGGAGTGGCTCAACCCATTGCTGCCACTAAAAAGCGCGGTCGATGTCATCCTGCGTATTTTGAGAGAAAGCGGCCATTTGAGTCGGCATGCCGCGCTTCAGGGTTCGTTCCAGCTTATGCTGGGGGGGCGTACGGCGCATCTGTTGCGCGTTGCTCTTGATGCGCCCTGCGCTCCAGAAGTCAGCGCCAACAAATATGCACTCAATATCCGGTTTCTGACGCCGGAAACCTCCCAGAAGCCGCGGCCTTGCGATCAGGACGTTGATTTCGAACTCACATTCTGCAGCCTTTGAGGCTGAGCATCGGCAACAAAGTCGATGGCCGCGGTCAGTCGGAGCGACTAATCCAGTCTGGATAAATTCGTGTCGCGCAAGAGGGTTAACCGCGCGGTGAGCGGTTGCGCATGAGTGGAAAATGCCGCCTTGCTACGATTGTCCAAGGGGTATGCCGTCGGTAATTTCATTGCGAGCGGATTCCGTTGATCGCCATTGACTCGAAATTCGTAGTGCAGATGCGGGCCGCTCGCTAAACCGGTTGCACCGACATAGCCAATCACTTGGCCTTGTTTGACTTTCGCACCTCGCTTGAGGCCATTGCCGAAACGGGAAAGGTGGCCATATGCCGTGCTGTAGGGCGCCTGGTGATTGAGCACGACCAGGTTGCCATAGCCGCCTTGTTTTCCGGCGAAACTGACAATTGAGTCGGCGATCGCGCGCACCGGTGTGCCAGTGGGTGCGGCATAGTCGACGCCTTTATGGGAACGCCAGATATTCAGGACGGGATGCAGCCGGGCTGTGCTGAAACCCGATGAAATCCGGTCGAATGGCATGGGTGACTTGAGGAATGCGCGTTTCAGGCTAAGTCCTCCGGCATTGTAATAACCGTCGTGGCCTTGCGCGTCCTTGAAGTAAATTGCCTGATATGGCTTGTCTTGATTGACGAACTCCGCCGCCAGCAAACGGCCGGTTTTGACCAGCCGGCCATCGAAATAGAACGCCTCATAGATGACCGAGAAATGGTCGCCACTCCGTAAATCTTTGTGAAAGTCGATGTCGCCCGAGAACGCCTCCGCCATCTCCGAGGCGATTTTGTCCGGCACATCGGCGGCATCCGTCGCGCCGAATAATGAGCCTTGAATGGAGCCGGAGCGCATTACCGGGCGCATTTCCGGCTGAATGGTCTGTTCCGCGACTTCAAATCGATTGTTGATCCGATTGATGCTGACCAAAGTGGTATCTGATACCAAATAGCGAAGCAGCAGCAGGCGTCCGCTTGAGCTGACCCGGGCTAGCACGCTCCGGCCGGGAAGCAGGTTGCCCATGGCTTTCGAATGAGGCGCGGCGGAAATGATCCCTTGTTGATCCTCGGTGTTGATGCCCAGCTTTTGTAGCAGGCTGGACAGGGTTTCTCCGCGGCTGATTCGCTCCTCGCGCCAGAAATCGAATGCACCGCTGTCGGTGGGCTGCGCTTCAGGCAAGGCCAGCGCCTCTATCACGGTTTCTTGCGTAATGTTCTGGGCGGTTGTGTCAGGGGCGATGCCAAAAGCCGTGACTACACCCAAAAAAGGCAAGGTGGCAAGCGCCAGGAAAATGCGCTTTTTGTTCAGATTTAGAGCGAAATTCATTGTTTGAGACTCCCGGAAAAAGCCGCAAGAGGGTAGCAGGATTGCCTATCGGCAGAAAGTGCCAAGAACTTGAGGCTAAAGATAGAAGGCGGTATGCCGATATCCGGCTTGAACCATGAGACCAAGCCATGACTACACCGATCGCCAGCAAACAAGCCAATGAGCAATCCGTATTGCATCGGATTCAGACCGAGATGGACCGCCATTTGCTTGAGCATGACGCGCCGGAGGAAATTCTCGGATTCCTGCTCCATCATTGGGCTCGATTATTGACCGGCATCTATATGGCAAAAGGCAATCAGCATGCGGATTGGTTGGCCGGCTGGGATACCGTGAATGCGCTTTTGTGGAGCTTGGCGCCCAAGACCTCCCGCGACGAGACCGAGAAAATGTTACGCATGTTGCCGACATTGCTTGCGCGTCTGCAGGAGGGGTGTGCCGCGCTATCGATGCCTTTTGTCGAGCGAGACAGGCTGTTTGAACGTCTGGCCATGATGCATGCGGCTGTAGCGCGGGCGGGTTTGCGCTGTCGGAATGAGCGGGAAACCGCCATAACGCGCCTTGCCGAAGCGGAGGAAGTCGTCGATCTGGCTGTATTGACGCCGCCGAAAAAAGAGCCTGTGGAATTCGAGCTGCCGCGCGGCACGGACATGCGTTTACCGTTGCCCGACTTGAAAATCGGAGATCGGGTTCGTTTTTGCCAGCGCAATCAGGCGCGGATTATGTTTTTGAACTGGATCAGCCCGGCTGGAGGCATGTATTTGTTCGGCAATGAACAGGGCTTGGATGCAATGACATTGACGCGAGCCCGGCTGACCGACCGCTTTGCGCAAGGCGAGGCTGAACTGGTGGCCGATTAGCATCCCGGCTGGCTCGAACCGCGTTTTCACTCCTTGGGTTTCGCGTCGGTCGTTTCAAGTTTCGTCTCCCATCCGCCGCCGAGCGCTTTGAACAGATCCGCCGTCGCCGCAAGCTGAGCGCGCCGAGCCTCGATGCCACCTTGTTCCGCCTGCAACAAAGCGCGGTTTGCATCCAGTGCTTCCAGGTAATTCGAGACGCCGGATCGGTAGCGCAGGTCCGCGAGTTCCGCCGCGCGTCTCAACGCGACGATCCGGCCCGCTTCGGCGCTGCCCGTTTCCCGCGCCTCTCGATGCACAACCAGCGCGTCGAGGACTTCCTTGAATGCGGCTTGCAAGGCTTGTTCATAGGCGATCAGCGCTTGATCCTGACGCGCGCCGGCGGCCTTGACCGCAGCCTCGGTTCGGCCCGCGTTGAACAAGGTCTGGCTTAAGCCGACGCCAATACCCCAGATGCCGGCCGGACCGGAGAACAGGTCGCTGAGCGCTTTGCTTTCCGTGCCCAGGTTGGCGGTCAGCGCCAGATTTGGATAGATGGCCGCTCCGGCTTCGCGAATGCGTGCCTGCGCGCTCAGCAGTTTTTGTTCGGCCTGGCGCAAGTCGGGACGGCGCAACAGCAAATCGGACGGTAGTCCGGCCGGCACGGCCGGGGGCAGGGCAATTGTGTCGAGGCTTGCGCCTCGCCCGGTCGATGTCTGCATGATGGCGCGCGGTTCTCGACCGAGCAACACGGCCAGGGCCAATTCCTGCTGACGAATCTGCCGGGCAAGCTGGGCCAGGTTGATTTCGACACTGGCCCGTTCCGCCTCGGCCTGGCGCAATACCAACTCGGAAGCGACCCCGCCCTCAAAACGCACCCGCTGCAGCGCCACCGCTTCTTTTCGGTTGACGAGCGTGTCTTGCGCCAGTTTGATGTTGGCATCGAGCGCGGTCAGCGCGAAATAATTCTGGACTACCGCGCCGATCAGGCTGGAATGAACCGCCGCGCGGCCATATTCGGTGGCCAGCAGTTCGGCGCGCGCGGCCTTGCTGGCTTCGCGATAGCGGCCCCAGATATCCAATTCCCAGGCGGCCAGCAAATTGAGCTTGAATTTATTGTTTGTCGGCGTGGTCACCGGCATGCTGCCCTTGCTGGAGACGCGGGAGCGGCCCGCGTCTGCGGCAACCTGCAAGCTCGGATAGCGGTCGGCGTCGGCCAGACCCAGGTTGGCGCGCATTTCCTCGATGCGCGCGGCGGCCAGCTTCAAGTCGCGGTTATGCTCCAGCGCCTCGCCTATCAATTGATTCAGCATGGGATCGTTGTAGGCCTTCCACCAGTCGCTGGCGACGGGGGGCATGGGTTGGCCCAGTTCCTGGCCCGCCTCATCCCGCCATGCGGCGGGCAGATCGGGCTTTATCTGCTTCATCGAAGGCATGGTCACGCAACCGGATAAGGTCAACCCGGTCAACGCGGCCAGAATAATCAGAGTCTTACGCATGATCGTCTCCCTTCATGGCGGCACCGTGATAGTGAATCGGGCCGGGGAATATTCGACGCACGATCAGGTAGAGCACCGGCACGATGAACACGGCCAGCACTGTGGCGGCAATCATGCCGCCCATGACGCCGGTGCCGATGGCCTGCCGGCTGGCCGCGCCGGCGCCGGTTGAAATGGCCAGCGGCAGCACGCCGAAAATGAACGCGATCGAAGTCATGATGATCGGCCGGAAGCGCAGCTTGCAGGCTTCCAGCACCGCATCCCGCGTCGATTTGCCGCGTGCTTCCAGTTGCCGGGCGAACTCGACGATCAGAATGGCGTTCTTGGCCGACAGGCCGATGATGGCGATCAGGCCGACCTTGAAGTAAACATCGTTCGGCAGTTCGCGCAGGGTCACCGCCAGCACCGCGCCGAACACGCCCATCGGCACGATCAGCAACACCGCCAGCGGCACGCTCCACGATTCATACAGCGCGGCCAGGCACATGAACACGACGATGATCGAGAGCGCGAACAACACCGGCGCTTGCGAGCCGGACAGACGTTCCTCATACGACGTGCCGGACCATTCGTAGCCGATGCCGGGCGGCAGTTTGGCGGCGATTTCCTGCATCGCCTCCATCGCCTCGCCGGTGCTGCGGCCGGGCGCGGGCGAGCCGGCGATCTTCATGGCCGGCACGCCGTTGTAGCGATCCAGCTTGGGCGACCCCACCACCCAGAGCGGCGTGGCGATTTCGGACAGCGGAATCATGCCTCCCTTGGACGAACGCACGCGCAAACTCAGCAAGCCTTCCGGCGTGGCGCGGGCATTGGCGTCGAGCTGCATGACCACGCGCAACACCCGCCCCTCGCGGATGAAGTCGTTGACGTAAGCCGAGCCGAGCGCCACCGCCAGGGTCTGGTTGAGTTCGGCCAGGTCGATGCCCAGGCTGCTGGCGCGCACGCGGTCGATATCCAGCAGCAACTGCGTCGCCGGCTCCTTGCCTTCCGGGCGCACCCCGATCAGGCGCGGGTCTTGCGACGCCATGCCGAGCATCATGTTGCGCGCTTCCAGCAGTTTTTCACGACCCAGGCTGGCGCGATCCTGCAGGCGGAAATCGAAACCTCCAACCGCCGCCAGCTCCGGAATCGGCGGCGGGTTGAGCGCGAAGATCATCGCCTGTTTGACGCTGAACAGCGCCATGTTCGCGCGCTGCACCACCTTGAGCGCATGGTCGTTCGGGCCGGTGCGTTCATCCCAATCCTTGAGCCGGACAAAGGCGATCGCCGCGTCCTGGCCCTTGCCGAAGAAGGAGAAGCCGGCGACGCCGACCACCTTCGCCACTTCCGGCTGCTTCATGTAGTACTTCTCCATGCCGGACAGCACTTCGACGGTGCGTTCCTGCGTCGCGCCGGACGGCAATTGCACGATGCTGATCAGATAGCCCTGGTCTTCATCGGGCAGAAATCCGGTCGGCAGTTTCAGCATCAACACCACGGCCGCGCCAACGATGGCGAGGAACAAGGCCAGCGCGCGCGCAGGCCGCTTGACCATGCCGGTCGCGCCGCGCATGTAACCGTTGGTCGCGCCGTTGAAGAAGCGGGTGAACCAGCCGAAGAAACCGGTGTGATGCTCCATCTGTTCGGTCGACATGCCCTTGAACAGCGTCGCGCACAGCGCCGGCGTCAGGCTGATGGCGAGCAAGGCCGAGAACATCATGGTCATCACCAGCGTCACCGCGAACTGCCGGTAGATCGCGCCGACCGAGCCGCTGAAGAACGCCATCGGAATGAACACCGCCGACAGCACGACCGTAATACCGACAATCGCACCGAAAATCTGGCCCATCGCTTTCGACGTCGCCTCGCGCGCGGGCAGGCCTTCCTGGGTCATGATGCGTTCGACGTTTTCCACCACCACGATGGCGTCATCGACGACCAGGCCGATGGCCAGCACCATGGCGAACAGCGACAGCACGTTGACCGAATAGCCGAGCAGATACAGGCCGACCAGCGTGCCGACCAACGAGATCGGCACCACCAGCGTCGGGATGATGGCCGCGCGCAGGTTCTGCAGGAACAGCCACATCACCAGGAAGACCAGGAAGAAGGCTTCGGCCAGGGTTTTCACCACCTCGCGGATGGAAATCTCGACAAAACGCGAGGTGTCGTAAGGCACATCCCAACTGACGCCCTTCGGGAAGTGCTTGGCCAGTTCGGCCATGCGCGCTTTCACGGCGGCCGCGGTTTCCAGCGCGTTGCCATCCGGCGCCAGCTTGATGCCGACGGCGGCGGTCGGACGGCCGTTCAAGCGGGCCTGAATACTGTAATCCTGCGCGCCCAATTCGACTCGCGCGACGTCCTTCAGTCGTACCGCGGCGCCGGTCGTATCGGTGCGCAGCAGGATGTTGCCGAATGCTTCCGGCGTCGACAGCCGGCCGCGTGTGATCACCGTGGCGGCGAATTCCTGACCGCGCGCGGCCGGCAACTGGCCGAGTTCGCCGGTGGCGAGCTGCACGTTCTGCGCCTGCACCGCTTTCAGCGCCTCGCCCGGCGTCATGTTGAAGCTGGCCAGCTTGAGCGGGTCCAGCCAGATGCGCATGGCGTATTCGGTGCCGAACAGCGTCGCTTCACCGACACCCGGCACCCGGCGCAGGTTTTCCAGCACGTTGGCCGCCGTGTAGCTGCCCAGATCGATGGCGTTACGGCTTTGATCGGGCGAAAAAACGGTCAGGAACATCAGGAAATTACGCCGCGCCTTCGCCACTGTGATGCCCTGGCGGCGCACTTCTTCCGGCAGCCGCGCTTCAACCCGCTTGATGCGGTTCTGCGCCTCGACCGAGGCGATATCCAGATTGGTGCCGGACGCGAAGGTCAGCGTCAGCGTCAGCACGCCGGAGGCATCGCTGTTCGATTCCAGATAGAGCAGATGCTCCAGACCGTTCATTTCCTGTTCGATCAGCGTGGTGACCGAATCTTCCACCACCTGAGCGCTGGCGCCGGGGTAGACGGCGGTGATGGCCAGCGCCGGCGGCGCGACGTCCGGATATTGGGCAATCGGCAACTTGGGCAGCGCCAGTACGCCGGCGAGCAGAATTGCGAGCGCGATGACCCAGGCGAAGATGGGCCGGTCGATGAAAAAACGGGGCAGCATGGCGCGCTCCTACTTGAGCAAGACAGGTTTGACGGGGGTTCCCGGTCGCGCCTTCTGCACGCCGTTGACAATGACCTGCTCGCCGCCGCGCAAACCCTCGGCGATGATCCAGTCCGGCCCGGACAGGCCGCCGGTCTTCACCGGCTGTGGCATCACCATGCCGTCCTTGCCGACCAGCAGCACCGCCTGGCCTTGTGGCGAAACCTGTACCGCCCGCTGCGGCACGACGATGACGTTTTCGGCCAGCGCCACCGGCAGGCGCACGGTGACGAACTGGCCGGGCAGCAGGATGCGATCCGGGTTCGGAAATTCGGCCCGCAATCCGACCGAACCGGTGGCCGGATCGACCGCCAGATCGTTGAACAGCAGCTTGCCCGGCAGCGGGTATTCACGACCGTTTTCCAGCACCAGCTTGACCGGCGCCTGGCTGGCCTTCGATTTACCGCTACGCATTGCTTCGCGCAGATTGAGGAAATCCGCGCTGGACTGGGAGAAATTGACCCAGATCGGATCGTATTGCTCGATGCTGGCCAGCGGCGTCGCCTCGCCTTTGCCAACCAGCGCGCCTTCCGTGACCAGCGCGCGGCCGATGCGGCCGGAAATAGGCGCGGTCACCGTGGCATAGGCCAGATCGATTTCGGCTTTCGACAGCGCCGCTTGCGCCGCCGCCACATCGGCATTGGCCTGTGCTTTGGCGGCCATGGCTTGATCGAATTCCTGTTTGCTGATCGCGTTGCCGGCCACCAGCGCCTGCATGCGCTCCAGATTCTGGCCGGCGATCAGTTTCTGCGCCTGAGTCCGCGCCAGACTTGCTTTCGCCGCTTCCACATTGGCCGCCAGACTGCGTGCATCGATGTGAAACAAAGCCTGTCCCGCCTTGACTTCGCTGCCTTCGGTGTAACCGCGCCGTTCCAGCACACCCTCGACACGCGCCCTGACCTCTGCCGTGCGCACCGCTTGTAAACGTCCTGGTGCCTCCAGCGTGCGTGGCACATTGCGCGGCGCCACATTGATCACATCGACTTCAGGCGGCGGCATACCGCCACCGGGCGCGCTGGGTTTGCCACCGGGTTTGCCATCGCCGGTCGGGCCGGATTGCGGCTTGCAGGCGGATAGGGAAAAAAGAGCGACCATCACAAGTGCGAGAACGGGCGTGCGGACAAATGCGGCATGGGGGGCGGAATTCACGATAGCTCCTGGCGAGGTGGGCTTTGACTGGCGAGACTGGTTCGGCCGGGGTAAGCCGAAAAGCACGGCGATTTTATATACATACGAGAATGTATGTAAACTCGCGTCGAACATGGGTATTACACTGAAAACACTCCGGCTAAGTTCCCAAAGATTTGAATATTTCGCTATGGCCAGACGCACAAAAGAAGCAGCTCAGGAAACCCGCACACACCTGCTGGATACGGCGGAGATCGTGTTCAGAGAAAAGGGTGTCACACGCACTTCACTGTCCGACATCGCCAGCGCGGCGGGGGTGACGCGGGGCGCGATTTATTGGCATTTCGAAAACAAGGCCGATTTGTTTCTCGCCATGTGCGACCGCGCCACGCTGCCGCTGGAAGCCATGTTCGGCCGGGTCGCCGATCCGGATCTGACTGACCCGTTATCCCGATTGCGCGAAGGTTGTGTGGAGGTCTTGTGCCAGGCCGAACAGGATCAACGCTGCCGCCGGGTGTTCGAAATACTCAACTTCAAATGCGAATTCGTCGACGACCTCGCTCCCACGATGTTGCGGCGCAAGGAATGCCGCCAGGGCGCCAAGGCGATCATCGAACAGAATCTGAAGTTGGCCATCGAATGCGGCCAGATTGCGCCGGCCACCGATATCCGGCGCGCGGCAATCGGCCTGTTTTCCTATGTCGACGGGCTGATCGTCAACTGGAGCATGGAGCCGGACAGCTACTCGCTGGCGCAACAGGCCGGGGCGCTGATCGATATCTATCTGGATGGGTTGCGGAAACAGCGCTAAGGAGTTTCCCTAAGTCGTCGACGGCTTCGCCCATCCGCGCCAGGCAAACACCAGCGCCGCCAACACCGCGCAGCCCGCCGCCAGCGAGAAGGTCATGCCCGCGCCCAGACTGTCCCAGGCCGCGCCGGAATACAGGCTGCCGAGGGTGCCGCCGACGCCGAAGGCGATGCTGTTGTAGAACGCCTGGCCGCGCGCCTGATTTTTGCCGGTGAAGTGTCGATGCACCAGCGAGAGCGCGGCGGCATGGTAGGCGCCGAAAGTGAAGGCGTGCATCAACTGGGCGAACAGCAGCACCGGCAGGTTGTCGGCCTGCCAGCCGATCAGGGCGAAACGCGCGGCGGCGATGATCAGGGTCGCCAGCAAGACCGTTTCCGGGCGAATCGAACGGAATACGCGCGGCATGACCAGGAAGATGCCGATTTCGCAGATCACGCCCAGTGCCCATAGCCAGCCGGCGAACGATTTGCTGTAACCGGTTTCGACCAGGTGAATCGTGAAGAAGGTGTAGTACGGCCCGTGCGCCGCCGCCATCAGCAAGGCCGCGCCGAACAGCGCCAGCACTTCCGGCCGGCGCAACACCTCGCGCATCGGGATATGAACGTGTTCGTGGCGCGCGATTTCCGCCTCGGGAATGAAGCGCGAAGTGAGCACGATGCCGACCAGCAGGCCCAGCACCACCCAGGGCACCAGTTTGATGCTGGCATGGTCCAGCGCCGCGCCGAGGCCGACCACGACCAGAATGAAGCCGACCGAACCCCATAACCGGATGCGGCCGTAACGATCCGTGCGCTTGCCCAGATGCGTCAATGTGGTGGCTTCGACCAGCGGCAGTGAGGCGCTCCAGAAGAAGCTGATCAGGCTCATCACCGCGAACAGCGACCAGAACGACGTCGCCCAGAACACGCCGACGAAGGCGACCAGGCAAACCAGCGCGGCCAGTTGCACGATGGCGACGCGTTTGCCGGTGTGGTCGGCGATATGGCCCCAGATGTTGGGCGCGAAGATGCGCATGACCTGCAACAGCGACATCAACACGCCGATCTGGAAGGCGTTGAATTCAAGTGAGCGGAGATACAGGCCCCAGAACGGGGCCATGGCGCCAACGAAGGCGAAGTAGAAAAAATAGAAACCGGACAGCCGCCAATAGGGAATTGCGGCGGGCTGTCCAGTCATGCCTGGCTGTCAGGCCTTGTGGGCGACGAGGGCGCGGTACAAATCGTCCTTCAAAGCGACACGTTGCTTCTTCATTTCCTCGACCAGAACATCGTTCACCGGTAGATCGGCGCGTTCCAGTTTTTCCACCTCGTTGGTGACGCTGTGGTATTCGTCAAACAGCTTGGCGAAGTGGGCGTCATTCATTTTCAGGCTGTGCATGGCCTCGGCGTGCTCTGGGAATTCGTGTGCGAGGTCATGGTGTTCGATGTGCATGCTTGTCTCCTTGTAAAGAGGGTGGGGTGAAGGTCAATGACTTGTATGGCCGGGGATGACCGGCGTCGCGCACACCACATCCGCGTTCTGCGCGCGCTGGCGCAAGGCGTGATCCATCAGCACGATAGCCAGCATCGCCTCGGCGATGGGCGTGGCGCGAATGCCGACACAGGGGTCGTGGCGTCCTTCGGTGGCCACTTCGACCGGTTCGCCGCGCACGTTGATCGAGCGGCCGGGGATGCGCAGTGACGACGTCGGCTTGATCGCGATGGATGCGGTGATGTCCTGGCCGGTGGAAATGCCGCCCAGGATGCCGCCGGCGTGATTCGACAGAAAGCCGGCCGGGGTCAGTTCGTCGCGGTGCTCGGTGCCTTTTTGCGCCACCACCGCGAAGCCATCGCCGATTTCGACGCCTTTCACCGCGTTGATGCTCATCAGCGCATGCGCCAGATCGGCATCGAGCCGGTCGTAAACCGGTTCGCCCAGGCCGATGGGCGCATTTTCCGCGACCACGTTGATGCGCGCGCCGACCGAATCGCCGGACTTGCGTAGCGCATCCATGTATTCCTCCAGTCCGGCCACGGCATCGGCGTCCGGCGCGAAGAACGGATTGGCATGTACGTCGGCCCAGTTCTTGAACGGCACGGCGATAGGGCCGAGTTGCGCCAGATAGCCGCGTATCACGGTGCCGAATTTCTCGTGCAGCCATTTTCGGGCGATGGCGCCGGCCGCCACACGAACCGCCGTCTCGCGGGCGGAAGAACGTCCGCCGCCGCGATAGTCGCGGAAACCGTATTTCTGGTTGTAGGTGTAATCGGCATGGCCGGGGCGGAAGGTCTCGGCGATGTTGCCGTAATCCTTGCTGCGCTGGTCTTCGTTGCGGATCAGCAAGGCGATGGGCGTGCCGGTGGTCTTGCCTTCGAACACGCCGGACAGGATTTCCACCGTATCCGACTCGCGTCGCTGGGTGACGTGGCGCGAAGTACCGGGTTTGCGCCGGTCCAGATCGAGCTGGATGTCGGCCGCGCACAAGGCCATGCCGGGTGGGCAGCCATCGACGATGCAGCCGATGCCCGGCCCGTGCGATTCGCCAAACGAGGTAACGGAAAAAACGAGGCCTATGGAGTTGCCGGACATGGCGCGGAAAGGAGAGCGGAATTGGCAAAATTATCGCACGACGGCCCGCCTCGACGCCCGGCAATGAAGCTGTGGATGCACCGCTTTGAAGCTTTCGAGCATCGGTGTCGATTAGAAATATGGCAACAGGCCTGGTTGGAGGTCGCCGAATAGCGCGGAATCCATTACCGGCAACTCCAGGCGACGGGACAAGAGCGAGAAGAAATCCGCGCCGCGCTGTGCGACACCAGATCGCCGCCAGCCTGCTTGCCAAGATTCAGGGCGCTGGTGGAAGAAGGGGGCGGGTAGAGCGCGATAGGAGGGTTTCCTGTGCTTGACAGGTCTATGCTGAGCTAAAGTTATCGATAGCCAAATCGACAATGCACAAAAGATCATGATCAACGTCACCGCACAGGAACTGGAAACCATCCTGGTCACCATCGACAAGGCCTTGGCGATGCACGAAGTCTGGCGCGACCAGATCCAGCGCACCCTTGCTTGCAGAATGTCGCCGCGCGAAGCGGACATGGACGATGAAGCTCACTATCAGTGTGACTTCGGTGTCTGGTTCTACAGCCCAACCAACGCCAATATCCGAAATTTGACCAGTTTCAAAAAGATCGAAGCGATGCACCAGATCATGCATGCGCGCGCGCGTGAATTGTGTATCCGGCTCAAGGGGCATTGGCACATCACACCGAAGGAATACGATCTTTACATCGAACAGGTCGTCAGCTTCCGCGCGGAGCTGACTCAATTGCGGCAGAAAGTGTTCGACACCTTGCACAAGATCGACCCGCTGACCGGCGCCTACTCCGGCGCGCACATACTGGCGGACCTTGAACGTGAACAAGCGCAGAAGAAAACTCGAGGCCAGGCATACAGCCTGCTGATGCTGCGATTCGACCTGTTCGATATCAATCAGGTTTTCGGACGCGCGAAGGGGGACGATATCCTGCGCGCCAGCATTTCCGCCATCCGTGGCGCGCTGGACGCGGGCGAAAAGGTGTACCGCTATGCGGGGGCGGAATTTGTCATCTGCCTGCCCGGCAAGGATGCAAGCGACGCGGACAAGACCAGGCAACGCTTGTTGGCGATCATCAGCCGGGCGATCGAGACCGCTGTGGAAAACTCCGCCGCCAGCCTGCAGATTCATTACGCCATTACGGAACTCGACCCCGATACCTATATCGAGCAGCTCATCAACCAGGCCGCGCGGGCGACTTACACCATCAGGATTTGATTGCCCATAAGGCGATTGTCGATAACGGCTTCTTGCCGGCTTCTGTCGCGGATCGGCATGAATTCATCTCCACTCTCCTGATCCGGCGGGCGCGGGAATCGTCGGGAATCTCCCGCGCGCCACCCGGTGTCAGGGCGAGTCTGGCCCGGAGTCAGCCGTCTCGCGTATCCATTCCATGAATGCGGGCGTCAGGGTAGCGCCGGCAATCGAGCCGAAGCGGCCGGCGTCTTGGCCCGCGACAAAGGCGGCGACGCCGACGATGCGCCATTGCCCGGACTCGAACACGAATACCGGCGCGCCTGAATCGCCGCCGGCGAAGGTCGCCTCCTTGTCCTCGCCCAGGCTGCCGTTGAACGGGGAGTCGGGTTTGATCCGGTTGCTGATGTAGTCCGGGCCGTCGAAATCGAACAGGAAGAGATCGGTCTGGCGATCGATACCGGTGTCCGCAAGCAGGGCATCGATCCGGTTGTAGCCGATCCGTTTGGTATGCGGATTGCCGTCCAGCACGGCGCCCTGGCCGCCATCGCCGCCACGCCCATAACCGACGAAAACAATCATCGATTTCAGCGGGTGCTCGCTTCTGGCCAGCGCATAGACCGGCACCCCGGGCGGCACCGGCTCGGCCAGCTCGAGCACGGCCAGGTCCTTGTGCCAGAAGCCGTCCGGGCCTTTGCCGGTGCCTTTGAAACCGGGGTGGATATGCACGCTTCTGGCCTGGATGACTGGAGAATTTCCATCCGCCAGATTGAGGCGGAAGCGGATTTCCGCCGCCGGACGCCCGCCCACCACATGCGCGGCGGTCAACACGTGGCGTGGCCCGATCACGGCGCCGGAAAAATGGCCCGGCCCGCTCTCTACCACGCCCACGCCGGCCCAGCGCGACCTGGGCGTATTGGCGTCGATGCCCGCACCACCGACCACGGCCCAGGCGGATTGGGCGACCATGGAGAGGAGCAGGGCGCCGAGAATAAGAAAGCGTGCGGACAGGTTTTGCATGCGGCGATTCCATCGAGATCCGGACACGGCATTATGTCGCCCGAAAACGGAAATATCGTCATCGAGCCGACCGCGATGGGCGGAAAAATCGCCTGCCGCCATGCCTGCTTCAATGCACAATTGCCGCGTTGAAATTGTCCCAGTTCTTGTCGCAACCTCTCTCGCAGCCCCAGGCTGAGCCACTCCGGAGTCCTTCATGCGTCTTTTCCGTTCGCTTGCACTGTTCGTTCCCTGCCTGTGTTTGAACCTTTTCTCCAGCCTGTCCGTCGCCGCGCCCGGTTATTTCTGGGAAATCGGCATGGAGATGGAAGGCATGCCGTTCGCGATGCCCGCGCAAAAAGTGTGTGCGCCCAAAGGCGGTACCGAACCGCCGGTCACGCGCGGCGACGACGAATGCAAGATTCTGGAAAAGAAGATGACCGGCAAACGTTTTCAGTGGAAAGCACAATGCAAGGATGGCCTGATGGTCGGCGATGTCACCAGCACGCCAACCAGTTATTCCGGCAGCTTGAAAATGACCGAGAGCTCGGGTTCGACCATGAGCATGAAGATGTCCGGCAAACGCTTGGGCGAGTGCGATTACCAGGATCGCAGCGGCGAAATCAAGGCGATACAGAATCAGGTCGAGGGCGTGATCGCCAGTACCTGTCAGCAAGCGTTGACCGAGATGCAAGGCGCGATGATGGGGCGCCAATGCCCGAAGGAAACCCCGCTTTACTGCAAGCGCATCGCCACGCTGGACGGCTATGCGCTGGCGGCGCGCATTCCGGAGCAGATTGTCGGCGTCGCGGACGACGAAGCGGCAAGCATGATCGCCGAACGCACCGGCGAGATCGCCAAACCGTGCAAGTTCGACAGCGCAAAATTGCGCGCCACGCTCTGCAAACGCGCGTTGTCCGAGAGCAATTTCGACTTCGTTTCGCGCTTGTGCCCCGGCGATCGCGCCAAGCTGTGCAAACCGGCGGCAGCGGCAAACCGGCTCGGCTACGTCAATGCCAGCTGCCCGGCGGAGCGGGAAGCCTTGATCAAGGCGCACTGCGAAGGACGCAAGTACAGCAGCGACATCGAACCGCGCTATCTCGACTTCTGCAGCAATGCCGGCATGCTCGGCGAAACGGCGCCGGCAGTCTCCGCCGCGCAATCGAATAGCGCACCTGGCGACCCTGCCGGAACTGTGAAAGAAGTCATCATCGATCAGGGCATCAAGAAATTGCGCGGGCTATTCGGCTTCTGAAACCGGCCCGGCCGTGATGGCGCGGCACCGGCCCGACGCGGCGATCGATACGGCGACGGTCGTAGCGCTGATCGCCGGCCTAGCCCTGCTGGCCTACTGGAATGCGTTCGCCGGCGCATTCCAGTTCGACGACTACAACGTCATCGTCGACAACCCCGCCGTCGCGTCTGTCGCGGCATGGTGGCGGAGCATGCCGGGCATCCGCCCGCTGCTGAAACTTTCCTATGCGCTGAACCGGGAATGGGCCGGCGGCGACCCGGTAAGCGGGTTGTTCGGCGGGTTGTTCAATGGGTTGTTCATATTCCACGCGGTCAATCTGGCCATCCACATCGGCACCGCGCTGCTGGTCTATGCCATCGCGCACCGCCTTCTTGTCGACCATGTTCATGCGCAAGCCGTGGCGCTGTTGGCGGCGCTGCTTTTTCTGGCGCATCCGGCGCATACCGAGGCGGTGACGATGATCTCCGGGCGCTCGATGTCGCTGATGGCCTTGTTCTATCTCGGCAGCCTGCTCGCCTATCTGGAGCGGCGGCGCTGGCTTTCGCTCGCCGCGTTCGCCGTCGCGCTGGGCGTGCGCGAAACCGCGATCACGCTGCCGCTGGCTTTGCTGCTGGTGGATCGGCTGCGTTCGCCGCATACGCCGCTACGGAGCGCAATCGCAAACGGCGTCTGGCATTGGCTGCTGGCGCTATCGATGGCGGCGGCGCTGTGGCTGTTGCCCTCGTTTCAATATCTGGCCTCGGTCAGTCTGGCCACGCGTCCGCTGGCCGACAACCTGATCGCACAGTCGGGCGCTGTGCTCTATTTGCTCAAGCAGGCGCTGTGGCCGGTCGCGCTCAACGCCGATCCGACGCTGCCGGTGTTCGGTGGCATGTCCAGCGGCTGGAACGGATACTGGGTCGCCAAGGTCGCGCTGACGCTGACTCTGCTCGGCGGCGCGCTCATCGCCTGGCGCGCAGCCGGCCTGGCGCGCTGGACGGGATTCGGCCTGCTCTGGTTTTTCCTGCATCTGGCGCCGACCAACTCGCTGTTGCCGCGACTCGATCTCGCCAACGAACGCCATCTCTATCTGGCCGATGTCGGACTTTGCCTGATCGCCGCGTTGTGGCTGGCCAGCGCGCTGAAAACGCGGCCGCGTCTGCTGGTCGGTCTGGCCGTTTTGCTGGTGTTCGGCCTGATGCTGGCCACGCATCAGCGCAATCGGGTCTATCGTGACGAAGTGGCGTTCTGGCGGGACGTCGCCGAGAAAAGTCCGGCCAACAGCCGCGCTTTCAACAACCTCGGCTACGCCCTCGCGGCGGCGGGCCAAACCGGCGCCGCTCTGACTGCCTACGAGCGCGCGATCCAGCTCTCGCCGCGCGATTTCAAGGCCCGCCTGAACCGCCGCGCGTTGTGCCGGAAAATCCGGGCTGAAAAACCTGGTCGGACAGGCTGTTAGTCCCGCGCTTCCAGCATGCTCAGCCCCAGCGCCACGCCGAAACCGGTGATGTCCGATGCCACCGCGCCCAGGCCGCCCTTGCAGCGGCTGGCGGAAAGGTCGACATGCAGCCAGGGCGTATCGGCGACGAAGCGTTGCAGAAAACGCGCCGCCAGGATGTGGTCGGCCTCGCCGTCGAGCGTGCATTGCTTGACGTCGGCGACGCTCGAATCGAGCGCTTCGTCGTAGTCGTCCGGCATCGGGAAAGCCACCACCCGGTCGCCGCAGGCCTGGCCGGCCGCGACGGCGCGCGCGGCGAAGTCGTCCCGGTTGCTGATGACGCCGCTCATGCGCTCGCCCAACGCCACCGCCATGCTGCCGGTGAGGGTGGCGAAGTCGATGATCGCGGCCGGTTTTTCCCGCGCCGCCAGCGTCAGCGTATCGGCCAGCACCATGCGGCCTTCGGCGTCGGTATGGACGATTTCGATGGTGGTGCCATTCAGCGCCGTGACCACTTCGTTCTGCGTGTAAGCCTCGGGCGAGAGATGGTTTTCCGCGATGGCCAGCCAGACGTCCAGATTGACCGGCAGTTTCAGCCGCGTCGCCGCGAGCAGGATGCCCAGCGCCACCGCCGAGCCGTTCATGTCGTCATGCATGTTGTTCATGTAGCGCGCCGGCTTCAGATTGTGGCCGCCGGTGTCGAAGCAGATGCCCTTGCCGACCAGCGCGATTGTTTTGCCGGCCTTCGCTTGGCCCCGATACGAGAGTCGCATGATCGCGGCATCTTGATGCCCGCTGCCGCGCGCCACGGCCAGAAAAGCGCCGGCTTTCAGTTTCTTCAGCCGTTTGATGTCGTATTCATCGAGTTTGCAGCCGGTTGCCCCGGCCAAATCGCGGATGCGCTCCCGATAAGTCGCCGGGGTAAGCAGATTGGGCGGCAGCACCGTCAAGGTTCGGCACAGGCTATGCCCTTCGGCCAGCGCCCGCTCGCGATCCAGCTTCAGGCCAGCCACGCCATGCAGCGCAATCCGTTTCAGCGCGACCGGTGGCTTGCCGCCTTTCCAGCACGGCAGTTGCGCGCTGTTCAGCCAGGCCACGTAGACGGCGGCGGCGGCGGCGCGGGCGCGGAAGGCGGCGTCGCCATGGACGGCGATCTCGATTTCAGCCGCTTGCTCGTCCAGCAGCGGCTTCAGTGCCTGGCGTAAACGGGTATGCCAGTCGAACAGCGATTTTTCGCCATCCAGGCGTAGCCAGACCGACAGGCAGCCGCCCGGCAGTTCCAGGCTCAATGCCGACTTGGCCAGTTCATCCGCTTTCTTGTCGTCGCCTTTGTTGCGCCGCTTCAGCGCGGCTTCGGCGGCGGCATGTTCGGCCGCATCGTGCCAATCCAGGCCGGCCGGCAAAATCATCAGCAGATGGCGGGTTTTCTTGCCGCGCTGGCTCAGCGGCGCCTTGTGTTGAACCAGGTCGGCCAATTCGGGGATAAGTGTTGAAACTGGGTTCATGCGTCTTCCTTTGATTTCTGAACATCGATAGCGAGCCGCGAAAATTGACCCTGAGATACCGCAGCCTAGATAATTCGCGGCCTGATGAAACATTGCGGGTTGGTTGCCGCACAGCATTTACTAATCCTGCGCCCCGTTGTGAGGGCGATTGTCCCTGAAAACCAGTACAGATAACTGACAGGTCCTGAACACCAAAAGCCCGCGCCTAAAGCAGGGCGGGGCCGTGCGCCCCCTTTTTCGGAGAACCCCTTTCATGCCGAATTCCATGCCTGACCACGATCCTCAGGAAACGCGCGAGTGGCTCGATGCCCTCGCCGCGGTCATTGAAGAAGAAGGCGTCGAGCGCGCCCATTTTCTGCTTGAAAAACTGATCGACAAGGCGCGCCGCTCGGGCGCCTACCTGCCGTACAACGCGACCACCGGCTATGTGAATACCATCCCGACCCACATGCAGGCGAAGCATCCCGGCGATGTCGCCATCGAACGCCGCATCAAGGCGCTGATCCGCTGGAACGCGGTGGCCTGCGTGATGCGCGCCAACGAGAAGGCGCCCGGTGTCGGCGGCCATATCGCCAGCTTCCAGTCTTCCGCCACGTTGTACGACGTCGGCTTCAACCATTTCTTCCGCGCCCAGACCCCCGAGCACGGCGGCGATCTGGTCTATTTCCAGGGCCACGCCTCGCCCGGCATCTACGCCCGCGCCTTCGTCGAAGGCCGCATCAGCGATGAGCAATTCGGCAACTTCCGCCAGGAAACCGGCGGGGAGGGCATTCCGTCCTATCCGCACCCGTGGCTGATGCCCGATTTCTGGCAGTTCCCGACCGTGTCGATGGGCCTGGGCCCGATCACCGCGATCTATCAGGCGCGTTTCCTCAAATACCTGCACGACCGCGGCATCGCCGACACCTCGGGCCGCAAGGTCTGGGCCTTCCTGGGCGATGGCGAGACCGACGAGCCGGAGACGCTGGGTGCCATCACGCTGGCCTCGCGCGAGAAACTCGACAACCTGATCTTCGTCATCAACTGCAACCTGCAACGCCTGGACGGCCCGGTGCGCGGCAATGGCAAGATCATCCAGGAACTGGAAGCCGCCTTTCGCGGCGCCGGCTGGAATGTGCTCAAGGTCATCTGGGGTTCGTACTGGGATCCGCTCCTGGCCATGGACAGCAAGGGCCTGCTGCGCCAGCGCATGGAAGAATGCCTCGACGGCGAATACCAGAACTTCAAGGCCAAGGGCGGCGCCTACACGCGCGAGCACTTCTTCGGCAAATACCCGGAACTGAAGGAGATGGTCGCCGCCATGTCCGACCAGGACATCTGGCGCCTGAACCGCGGCGGCCACGACCCGCACAAGGTCTACGCGGCCTACGCGGCGGCGGTGGCGCACACCGGCCAGCCCACCGTGATCCTGGCCAAGACCGTGAAGGGCTACGGCATGGGCGCCTCGGGCGAAGCGCAGAACCCGACCCACCAGCAGAAGAAGATGGCCATGGACGATCTACGCGCCTTCCGCGACCGCTTCAACATCCCGATTGCCGATGCCGATCTGGAGCACCTGCCGTTCTACCGGCCGGCGGAGGACAGCCCGGAGATGAAATATCTGCACGCGCGCCGCGCCGCGCTGGGTGGCTATATCCCCACCCGCCAGCGCAAGGCGGCGGCGCTGGAAGCGCCGCCGCTGTCCGTCTTCCAGGCCATGCTGGAGGCCACCGGCGAACGCGAAATCTCCACCACCATGGCCTTCGTCCGCCTGCTCACCACGCTGTTGCGCGACAAGACCCTGGGCCGCCACATCGTGCCCATCATCCCGGACGAGGCGCGTACTTTCGGCATGGAAGGCCTGTTCCGCACGGTCGGCATCTATTCCTCGGTCGGCCAGCTTTATGAGCCGGTCGATTCCGATCAGGTCATGTACTACCGCGAGGACAAAGGCGGCCAGATTCTGGAAGAGGGCATCAACGAGGCCGGCGCGTTCTCATCCTGGCTCGCCGCCGCCACGTCGTACAGCACCAACAACGTGCAGATGATGCCGTTCTACATCTACTACTCGATGTTCGGCTTCCAGCGCATCGGCGACCTGGCCTGGGCCGCCGGCGACTCGCGCGCGCGCGGCTTCCTGCTCGGCGGCACCGCCGGCCGCACCACGCTGAACGGCGAAGGCCTGCAGCATGAGGACGGCCACAGCCATCTGCAGGCGGCGATGATCCCGAACTGCGTGTCCTACGACCCCACCTTCCATTACGAATTGGCGGTGATCGTGCAGGACGGTATGCGCCGCATGTTCCAGGAGCAGGAGGACGTGTTCTATTACCTGACGGTGATGAACGAGAACTACAGCCACCCGGCCCTGCCCAAGGGCGCCGAGGCCGGCATCGTCAAGGGTTTGTATCAACTGAGTGAAGGGGGAAGGGCGAAGGGCAAAGGGAAGAAATCCTTGCCGCGCGTCCAGTTGATGGGCTCAGGCACCATCCTGCGCGAGGTCATCGCCGCCGCCGAGCTGCTGGAAACCGACTGGGGCGTCGCCGCCGATGTCTGGAGCGCGACCAGCTTCAACGAACTGCGTCGCGAAGCGCAGGAAACGCATCGCTGGAACCTGCTGCACCCGGAAGCGAAGCAGAAAACCAGCTACGTCGAGCAATGCCTGGACGCCACGGAAGGCCCGGTCATCGCCTCCACCGACTACATGCGCGCCTTCCCGGACCAGATCCGGCCCTATGTGAACCGGCGCTTCGTGACCCTGGGCACCGACGGCTTCGGCCGTTCCGATTCGCGCGAGGCGCTGCGCAGCTTCTTCGAGGTGGATCGCCACTACGTCGTGCTGGCCGCGCTCAAGGCGCTGGCCGACGATGGCGTGCTGCCCACCAGCAAGGCCGCCGAGGCGATCAAGAAGTATGGCATCGACGCCGACCGGGCCAACCCGGTCAACGTGTAAGGAAACCAGAAGATGACGATCAAACAAGTCTTCGTCCCCGATATCGGCAGCTTCGCGGATGTCGAAGTCATTGAAATCCTGGTCAATGTCGGCGACAGCATCGCTACCGATACCTCGTTGATGACGGTGGAATCCGACAAGGCCGCGATGGACATCCCGGCGCCCTTTGGCGGCGTCGTGAAGGAACTCAAGATCAAGGTCGGCGACAAGGTTTCCGCCGGTTCCCTGGTCTTGATGCTGGATACCGCGGGCGAGGCCGTGGCCAGCAGCACGGCCCCGGTCGTGACCTCGTTTACTCCGGCGGCCACACCGGTCGTTGCCAATGTGCCGCCGCCGACCCATCCGGCGCCGGAAGTTCAAGTCCATATCCCGCCCAAGCACCGACCCGACCCGGTCGCCGCGCACGCCGAGTTCGCCGACGGCAAACCGGCCCATGCCAGCCCCTCGGTGCGCCGTTTCGCGCGCGAGTTGGGCATACATCCCGGCGGCGCGGACCTGTCGCGCATCAAAGGCAGCGGCCCGCGCGGACGCATCCTTAAAGAAGATGTGCAGAACTGGGTCAAGGCGGAACTGGCCAAGCCCACCGGCGAAGCCATCGGCCTCGGTTTCTCGCCGGCTCCCGTCATCGACTTCACCAAGTTCGGCGAGATCGAAACCCAGGCGCTTTCCCGCATCAAGAAGCTGTCCGGCGCCAACCTGCACCGCAACTGGGTCAGCGCGCCGCACGTCACCCAGTTCGACGAAGCCGACATCACCGACCTGGAAGACTTCCGCAAGTCGATGCTGGACGAGGCCGCCAAGCGCGGCGTCAAACTCACCCTGCTCGCCTTCCTGATGAAAGCGGTGGTCAACGCCCTGCGCACCTACCCGAGTTTCAACGCCTCGCTCGCCGCCGATGGCGAAAACCTGGTGCTGAAGAAGTATTTCCATGTCGGCTTCGCCTGCGATACGCCGGACGGTCTGGTCGTGCCGGTGATCCGCGACGTCAACAAGAAAGACGTCATGGACATTGCCCGCGAGCTGGCCGAACTGTCCGAACTGGCGCGCGAGCGCAAGCTCAAGGTCGACGCCATGCAGGGCGGCTGCTTTACCGTCTCCAGCCTGGGCGGCATCGGCGGCACCGCGTTCACGCCGATCATCAACTGCCCGGAAGTCGCCATCATCGGCCTCTCGCGCGCCGAGATGAAGCCGGTATGGAACAAGGCGAGCAAGAGCTTCGAGCCGCGTCTGATGCTGCCGCTGTCGCTGTCCTACGACCACCGCGTCATCGACGGCGCTGACGGCGCGCGCTTCACCAGCCATCTGCGCCTGATGCTGTCGGATGTGCGGCGGCTGTTGCTGTGACCCCTTGTAGGGTGCGCCATGCGCACCAGCAGTGGATCGGTGCGCATGGCGCACCCTACAGAATCTTCGAGATCGAACCATGAGCCAAAGCACTGAAATCAAAGTCCCCGACATCGGCGATTTCAAAGATGTCGCCATCATCGAAATCCTGGTCAACGTCGGCGACACACTCGCCAAGGACGCCGCGCTGATCACCGTCGAATCGGATAAATCGGCGATGGATATTCCCTGCCCGCAAGCCGGCGTGGTGGAAAAACTGCTGGTGAAGGTGGGCGACAAGGTGTCGGAAGGCACGCCGATCATGCTGCTCAGCGCGGCTGGCGAGACCGCCACCCAGGCTGCAACTCCGGCAGCAGCGGCCACGACGCCGGCCGCCGCCGTGCCGGTTGCCGCTCCTGTCAGCGCAGCCCAGTCCACCGCCGACCTGCACGCCCAGGTCGTCGTCCTCGGCGCCGGCCCGGGCGGTTACACAGCCGCTTTCCGCGCCGCCGATCTCGGCCTGCAAGTCGTGCTGGTGGAACGTTATCCCGACCTCGGCGGCGTCTGTCTGAACGTCGGTTGCATCCCGTCCAAGGCCCTGCTGCACACCGCCAAGCTGATCACCGAAGTGGAAGAAATGACCGCGCATGGCGTCAGCTTTGGCAAGCCCGAGGTGGACCTGGACAAGCTGCGTGAATGGAAAGCCAAAGACGTGGTGGCCAAACTGACTGGCGGCCTCGGCCAGCTCGCCAAGCAACGCAAAGTTACCGTTGTCCAGGGCGTCGCCCGCTTCACCGGCCCCAACCAGTTGCAAGCCACCGGCCCGGACGGTTCGGTCAAAACCATAGGCTTCGACAACGCCATCATCGCGGCCGGTTCGCAAGTCATCAAACTGCCGTTCCAGCCGGACGATCCGCGTGTCATGGACAGTACCGGCGCGCTGGCGCTGGCCGACGTGCCGAAACGCCTGCTGGTCATCGGCGGCGGCATCATCGGCCTGGAAATGGGCACGGTGTACGACGCGCTCGGCAGCAAAGTCAGCGTGGTCGAACTCGGAGGCCAGTTGATCCCCGGCTGCGACGCCGATCTGGTCCGACCGCTTGCCAAGCGCATGGAAAAACGCTTCGAGAAAGTCCTGCTCAACACCGGTGTAACCGGCATGGAGGCGAAGAAAGACGGCATCCATGTCACGCTGAAAGCCGGCGAAACAATCAGCAACGAAGTGTTCGACCGCGTCCTCGTCGCCATCGGCCGGCGTCCCAACGGCAAGTTGATCGGCGCGGAAGCCGCCGGCGTGCAGGTCGATGAACGCGGCTACATCGCCGTCGATAAACAGATGCGCACCAACGTGCCGCACATCTTCGCCATCGGCGACATCGTCGGTCAGCCGATGCTGGCGCACAAAGCCGTGCATGAAGGCAAGGTCGCGGCGGAAGTCATCGCGGGTCACAAAGTGGAGTTCCAGGCCCTGGTGATTCCGTCGGTCGCCTACACCGACCCGGAAGTGGCCTGGGTCGGCGTCACCGAAACCGAAGCCAAGGCGCAAGGGCTTTCCATCGAAAAAGGCGTATTCCCCTGGGCTGCCAGCGGTCGCGCGCTGTCCATCGCCCGCACCGAAGGCATGACCAAGCTGATCATGGACAAGGAATCCGGCCGCGTCATTGGCGCCGGCATTGTCGGCATCAACGCCGGCGAGTTGTTGGCGGAAGCCGTGCTCGCGATTGAAATGGGCGCCACGGCGGAAGACATCGGCCTCACCATCCATGCCCATCCGACGCTGTCCGAGACGATCTGCTTCGCCGCCGAAATGGCGGAAGGCACCATCACCGACCTGCTGCCACCCAAGCACAAGTGATTGCGCGCCAGGCAATGGCGCTGTTGTTGCGCTGTTGTTGAATAGCCCGTAGACCGTGTCATGAACACGCCCCAATGAAAACGCCCCATTTCTGGGGCGTTTTCATTTTTACGATGGCCGGGTTGGGTTCCCGTCTCTCAGGCCGGCAGCAGCGCCTCATCGAAGATGAGCCGGACTTCGTCGTTGTCGTCGACGTCAACGGTAATTTCCCCGCCATCGCTGAGACGACCAAACAACAATTCATCGGCTAGCGCTTTGCGGATGGTGTCCTGAATCAGACGCCCCATCGGGCGGGCACCCATCAGCGGGTCAAAGCCCTTGCGACCCAGCCACTGGCGCAATGCATCGGTGAAGTGGACTTCCACTTTCTTGGCATGGAGCTGCTCCTCCAGTTGCATCAGGAACTTGTCGACCACGCGCAGGATGATTTCCTCGGTCAGCGCGGTAAAGGAGATGGTGGCATCGAGGCGATTGCGGAATTCTGGGGTGAACAGTCGTTTGATATCGGCCATTTCATCGCCAGCCTTCTTCGGCAGAGAAAATCCGATGCCGGTCTTGTTCATCGCATCGGCGCCGGCATTGGTGGTCATGATGATGATCACGTTGCGGAAGTCGGCCTTGCGGCCATTGTTGTCGGTCAGCGTGCCGTGATCCATGACCTGCAACAACACATTGAAAATGTCCGGATGCGCCTTCTCGATTTCATCCAGCAACAACACCGCATAAGGATTCTTGGTGATGGCTTCGGTGAGCAGGCCGCCTTGTTCGAAGCCGACATAGCCGGGTGGCGCGCCGATCAGACGGGAAACGGCGTGGCGTTCCATGTATTCCGACATGTCGAAGCGGAGCAGTTCAACGCCGAGAACATAGGCCAACTGCCGCGCCACCTCGGTCTTGCCGACGCCGGTAGGGCCGGAGAACAGGAAGGAGCCAATCGGTTTCTGTGGGTTGCCGAGGCCGGAACGCGTCATCTTGATCGCGGAAGCCAGCGCATCGATGGCGCGATCCTGGCCGAAAACCACGCTGCGCAGGTCGCGGTCGAGGTTCTTCAACGTATTGCGTTCATCGTTGGCGACAGTCTTTGCCGGCACGCGCGCGATCTTGGCGACGATATCTTCGATTTCCTTCGGCGTGATGACTTTTTTCTGCTTGGATTTGGGCTGGATGCGTTGCGCCGCGCCAGCCTCGTCGATGACGTCGATCGCCTTGTCCGGCAAATGGCGGTCATTGATGTAGCGGGCGGACAGTTCGGCGGCGGTGGACAGCGCGCCTTGCGTGTATTTGACGTTGTGGTGCAACTCGAAGCGGGATTTCAAGCCCTTGAGTATGGCGATGGTTTCCGCCACCGAAGGTTCGTTGACATCGACCTTCTGGAAACGCCGCGATAAGGCGTGATCCTTCTCGAATATGCCTCTGAATTCGCTATACGTCGTGGCGCCGATGCAGCGCAGTTGACCTGAGGAAAGCGCCGGCTTGAGCAGGTTGGAGGCGTCGAGCGTGCCGCCGGATGCCGCGCCAGCACCGATCACGGTATGGATTTCGTCGATGAACAGAATGGCTTTGGGATTAGCCGCCAGCTGCTTGATGACCGCTTTCAGGCGCTGTTCGAAATCGCCGCGATACTTGGTGCCGGCCAGCAGTGCGCCCATGTCGAGCGAGAACACCGTTGCGCCCTCCAGCACATCCGGCACGCTGCCTTCGACGATACGCCGCGCCAAGCCCTCGGCGATCGCGGTTTTGCCGACACCGGCCTCGCCGACCAGCAAGGGATTGTTCTTGCGACGGCGGCACAGGGTCTGGATTACGCGCTCCAGTTCTTGATCGCGACCAATCAGCGGATCGATTTTGCCGGCTTGCGCTTGCAGGTTGAGATTGCTGGTGAAGGAGTCGAGCGGCGAGGCGGTCTTTTCTTCACTTTCCTGTTGTTCGCCACTGGGTTCTCCGCGGCCGCTTGGCGTCGCTTCCTGGGTGGTTTTCGCGATGCCGTGCGAAATGAAGTTCACCACATCCAGGCGGGAGAGGCCCAGTTGGGTCAGGAAGTGCAGGGCATGCGAGTCCTTTTCGCCAAAGATCGCAACCAGCACATTGGCGCCGGTAACTTCCTTCTTCCCGGACGACTGCACATGCAATATGGCGCGCTGAATAACGCGTTGAAATCCGAGCGTCGGCTGCGTGTCGACATCGGCTTCACCGGGTACTTTTGGGGTATGGCGTTCGATGAATTCCGCCAGTTTCTTGCGCAAGTCATCGACATTTGCCGCACAAGCCCGCAAGACTTCGGCAGCCGAAGGGTTGTCGAGCATGGCAAGGAGCAAATGTTCCACGGTGATGAACTCATGGCGTTTTTGCCGGGCCTCCATAAAGGCCATGTGCAAGCTGACTTCCAACTCCTGGGCGATCATGTGTTTTCCTCCATCACGCATTGAAGCGGATGCTGGTGGTTGCGGGCGAATTCTCTTACCTGGTGTACCTTGGATTCAGCGACGTCTCGCGGGTAAATACCTGCCAGCCCAGCGCCTTCATTATGCACTTTGAGCATTACCGAAGTGGCTTGTTCGCGCCCCATTTGAAAAAACCTTTCCAAGACATGAATGACGAATTCCATTGGCGTGAAATCGTCGTTTAGAAGTAATACCTTATATAGAGGAGGCGGTGCGGTAACGGGGCGTTCCGTTTGGATGACCGATTCCTCGTGATGCCTTGTTGCCATTGGGGAGACGGGTAACTTGGATAGCATCATTGTGGAGATTGAAAGTTTTTTTTCAAGCCGATTGACGGTATGGGGATTAGGCGAGTAAAAAGCCCCCGTTTGGACGGACGCGACTGTAATTGGAAGTGTTTAGTTCAGATGTTTTTGTGTTTTTTATTCTAGTTATGTCGGTTTTTGATTTAGGAGCAGTTTCAATGGCTACTGGTACTGTTAAATGGTTTAACGACTCTAAAGGCTTCGGCTTCATTACCCCTGATGGTGGTGGTGATGATTTGTTCGCCCACTTTTCCGCGATTGCCTCGAAAGGCTTCAAAAGCCTGAAAGAAAATCAGCGCGTTACTTTCGATGTGGTGGACGGCCCCAAGGGCAAGCAAGCCTCCAACATCCAGCCGATGTAATTCGGTTTTAAGGAATACGGGGATATTGCCGTATTCCGCGATGGGCTTTTACGTCCAGGTTCCTGCGCCATGCATCCCTTGTGCTATAGCTTAATTCACAAGATCAGATGCTGGCGCAGGAGCGGCCGAGATGAATGCCCACAATCAGTTTCGAGTACCTCTCAGCGAGTCTCGTAGACTCGATACAACGAGCCAGATCAATCATTTACTCGATGGTCTGGAGCGACAGAAAGAAGAGCTCGGTCCGATTGCGCTTGAATTGATCGATCTTCTGCACCGACTCGGGGTGGGCGTTGCTTCGCAGCCCCAGCCACCGCAAGCCAAGCGCAAGCCTTAGTCCATCCAGCGAATCATTTCCGTGCCGAATTCCGAGCACGAAACCTGGGTGGCGCCGTCCATCAAACGGGCGAAGTCGTAAGTTACCTTCTTGGCGCGGATCGCGCCGTCCATGCCCTTGACGATCAGGTCGGCGGCTTCCAGCCAGCCCATGTGGCGCAACATCATTTCGCCGGACAGGATGATCGAACCCGGATTGACGTAATCCTTGCCGGCATATTTTGGCGCGGTGCCATGGGTGGCTTCGAACATCGCCACCGAGTCCGAAAGATTCGCGCCGGGCGCGATGCCGATGCCGCCGACTTCCGCCGCCAGCGCATCGGAAACATAGTCGCCGTTCAGGTTCAGCGTGGCGATCACGTCGTACTCTTCCGGCCGCAGCAGAATCTGCTGCAGGAAAGCGTCGGCGATGACATCCTTGATGACGATGCCATTCGGCAATTTGACCCACGGACCACCGTCGATCAGTTCACCGCCGAATTCGCGAATCGCCAGTTCGTAGCCCCACTTCTTGAAGCCGCCTTCGGTGAACTTCATGATGTTGCCCTTGTGTACCAAGGTCACCGAGCGGCGGTTGTTGTCGATGGCGTACTGGATGGCGCGGCGGATCAGGCGCTCTGAGCCATCCACCGAGACCGGCTTGATGCCGATGGCGGAAGACTCCGGGAAACGAATCTTTTTGACGCCCATTTCCTTCTGCAGAAATTCGATGACTTTCTTCACTTCCGCCGAACCGGCTTCCCATTCGACTCCGGCGTAGATGTCCTCGGTGTTCTCGCGGAAGATCACCATATCGACTCTTTCCGGATGCTTGACCGGCGAAGGCACGCCCTCGAAATAACGCACCGGGCGCAGGCAGACGTACAAATCCAGCATCTGGCGCAACGCCACGTTGAGCGAACGAATGCCGCCGGAAGTCGGCGTGGTCAGCGGACCCTTGATCGACACCACGTAATCGCGAATCGCCGCGACGGTTTCGTCGGGCAGCCAAGCGTCGGCGCCATAGACCTTGGTCGCTTTTTCGCCGGCGAAGACTTCCATCCATTCAATCTTGCGGCGGCCAGAGTAAGCCTTGGCCACGGCCGCATCGAGCACTTTGATCATCACCGGGGTGATGTCCACGCCGGTGCCATCGCCCTCGATAAACGGGATAATCGGGCGCTCCGGCACATTCAGCGAAGCATCGGCATTGACGGTGATTTTTGCGCCTTCGGTTGGCATCTGGATGTGGCTGCTCACGATAACTCCTGATCAAAAAAGAAAAAAACTGATGGCCCGCGTCATTCTGTTCAACAAACCCTATGGCGTTCTGAGCCAATTCACGGCTGAAGACGGCCATCCGGGACTTGCCGCCTATCTCGACATTCCCGGTGTTTATGCGGCTGGGCGGCTGGATTCGGATAGTGAAGGCCTGCTGATTTTAACCGACGATGGCGGACTCCAGCACCGCCTGGCCGACCCGCGCCACAAACTGCCCAAGACCTATTGGGCACAGGTCGAGGGCGCGCCCACCGAAGAGGACCTCGAACCTTTGCGCCGTCCGATGGACCTGGGCGACTTCGTCACCCAGCCCGCGCAAGCGCATCTGATCGACACGCCGGGAAATCTCTGGCCGCGCGATCCGCCGGTGCGCTTTCGCAAAGCCATCCCGACGACCTGGATCGAGCTTGTGCTGAAAGAAGGCAAGAACCGCCAGGTGCGACGGATGACGGCGAAAGCCGGCTTCCCGACTTTGCGCTTGTTGAGGGTGGCAATCGGCAACTATCGGCTGGATGAATTGCAGCCGGGGGAGTGGCGGGAAACTTCGGCGTAAAGCGTCATCCGTGTTTTGTTCCCGCGCCGATGCGCCCACGCCAGACATGCGCGCGGCCGATGATCTCGGCCTCATCCAGCGTCCGGCATCGTCCTTCGATCACCACCGCCTTGCCGCCGACCCAGACATGGCTGACCTGATCGCTGCCGGCGCTGTAGACCAACTGAGAAACCGGGTCATAACAGGGTTGAGTTGCGGGGTGATCCAGGTTGACGGCCACCACGTCCGCCATTTTTCCGACTTCCAGCGAACCAATCCGCGCATCCAGGCCAAGGGCGCGCGCGCCGGCCAGCGTCGCCATGCGCAAGACCCGATGCGCCGGCAGAGCGGCCGGATCGGCCGCCACGGCTTTGCCGAGCAGGGCGGCCAGACGCAGTTCGCCGAGCATGTCCAGACGGTTATTGCTCGCCGCGCCATCGGTGCCGATGCCCACGTTCACTCCGGCCGCCAGCAATGCGGCCACGGGCGAAAAACCGCTTGCCAGTTTCAGGTTGGAACTCGGACAGTGCGCCACATGGCAGCCGTGGCTGGCCAGCCAGCCGATTTCCTCCTCGTTCAGATGCACCGCATGGACGGCGATCAGCCCCGGCGTCAGCAGCCCCAACGCCTTCAGCCGGGCGAGCGGGCGCACGCCGTATTGCGCGAGGCTATGCTCGATTTCATGTTCGGTTTCGTGGATGTGCATGTGAACCGGCAGATCGAGCTGCGCCGCGTAGGTCGCGATCTTTTCCAGCGAGCGGTCGCCGACGGTGTAGGGCGCATGCGGCGCCAGGCAATAGTGGGCCAAAGGTTCGTCGATCCATGCATCGCGCAGCGCCAGGCCCTTTTGCAGATAGCCGTCCGGGTCGGCGGCGTAGGGCGTGGCGGAATCCACCACGATCAGGCCCGCCGCCACGCGCATGCCGGCTTCCACCGCCGCTTCCACCACCGCTTCCGAGAAAAAATACATGTCGTTGAAGCAGGTCACGCCGGCCTGCAACATTTCCAGGCAGGCCAGGCGGGTGCCGTCGCGCACGAAGGCGGCGGAAACGTGGCGATTTTCCGCTGGCCAGATGTGTTCATGCAGCCAGGTCATCAGCGGCAGATCGTCGGCATAGCCGCGCAGCAAGGTCATCGCGGCGTGGCTATGCAGATTGATCAGCCCGGGAATCAGCGCATGGCCGGGCAGATGCACGCGCTCCCGGCTGATCCAGTTGTCCGCCTCCGCGCTGGGCAACAGCGCGGCGATGCGGTCGTTCCTGATTAGCAGGCTATGGCCGGACAGCACTGTGTTTTCAGGTTCGACGGGAACGATCCAGCCGGCATCGATGCGTAGATCGGCGATTTTTTCGGACATGGCACGATTCCTTGCAGGAAAGGCTGAAATCCTAGCGGTTTTTGGACCGGAATGAGGGACGGAATGGGGTGTTTGCCATGCTAAAATCCACTGGCTTTTGTTGGCAAAAACGCCAGTAAAAACATCACGTTTTTCAAAGAAATCACAGAACAACCCGTCGAGACGCCCCGCAATGGAAAACCAGTTCGCCAAAGAAACCCTGCCCGTCAGCCTGGAAGAGGAAATGCGCCGTTCTTACCTCGATTACGCCATGAGCGTGATCGTCGGGCGGGCGCTGCCGGATGTGCGGGATGGCTTGAAGCCGGTGCATCGCCGGGTGTTGTTCGCGATGCACGAGCTGAACAACGACTGGAACAAGGCGTACAAGAAATCGGCGCGCGTGGTCGGCGATGTGATCGGTAAGTACCACCCGCACGGCGATACGGCGGTGTACGACACCATCGTGCGCATGGCGCAGAACTTCTCGCTGCGCTACCCGCTGGTCGATGGCCAGGGCAACTTCGGTTCGGTCGACGGCGATAACGCGGCGGCGATGCGTTACACCGAAATCCGCATGTCCAAGATTGCGCACGAGTTGCTCGCCGATATCGACAAGGAAACGGTCGATTTCGGCCCCAACTACGACGGTTCCGAGCACGAGCCGCTGATCCTGCCGGCCAAGTTCCCGAATCTGCTGGTCAACGGCTCCTCCGGCATCGCGGTCGGCATGGCGACCAACATCCCGCCGCACAACCTGAACGAGATTGTCGATGCCTGCCTGGCTGTGCTGCGCGATCCGATGATCGGCATCGAAGACCTGATCGATATCGTGCCCGCGCCCGACTTCCCCACCGCCGGCATCATCTACGGCACGGTGGGCGTGAAGGAGGGCTACCGCACCGGCCGCGGCCGCGTCGTGATGCGCGCCAAGGTGCATTTCGAGGAAATCGAAAAGTCGGTCGGCCGTCAGGCGATCATCGTCGACGAACTGCCGTATCAGGTGAACAAGGCGCACCTGTGCATCAAGATCGGCGAGCTGGTGCGCGAGAAACGCATCGAGGGCATCAGCGAGATCCGCGACGAGTCGGACAAGTCCGGCATGCGCATGGTGATCGAGCTGAAGCGCGGCGAGGTGCCGGAAGTGGTGCTGAACAATCTGTACAAGCACACCCAGATGCAGGACACCTTCGGCATGAACATGGTGGCCATCCTGGACGGCCAGCCGCGCCTGCTGAACCTGAAGCAGATCCTGGAAGCCTTCCTGCGCCATCGGCGCGAAGTCATCACCCGGCGCACCCAGTTCGAACTGAAGAAGGCGCGCGATCGCGGCCACATCCTGGAAGGCCTGGCCGTGGCGCTGGCCAACGTCGACGAGATCATCGCGCTGATCAAGTCCTCGGCGACGCCGCCGGAAGCCAAGGCCGCGCTGCTGTCCAAGGCCTGGCGTTCCGGTGTGGTGGAAGAAATGCTGGCCCGCGTGGCCGGCGAGCAAGTCGGCACCGAAGCCTTCCGCCCACTCAATCTGGCCGCCGAATACGGTCTGCACGCCAACGGTTATTTCCTGACCGAAGTCCAGGCCCAGGCCATCCTCGATCTGCGCCTGCAACGCCTGACCGGTCTGGAGCAGGACAAGATCGTCGGAGAATACGGTGAAATCATGACCCGCATCGCCGACCTGCTCGACATTCTGGACACGCCCGAGCGCGTCACCGAAATCATCGCCACCGAACTGGGCGAGATCAAAGCCGCGTTCGGCGACAAACGTCGTTCCGAAATCATCGCCTACGCCGGCGATATCTCGCTGGAAGACCTGATCACGCCGCAGGACATGGTGGTCACGTTGTCCAACACCGGTTACATGAAGGCGCAGCCGCTCGACGAATACCGCACCCAGAAGCGCGGCGGACGCGGCAAGCAGGCGGCCAGCACCAAGGAAGAGGATTTCATCGAGAAGCTGTTCATCGCCAACACGCACGACTTCATCCTGTGCTTCACCGATCTGGGCCGCATGTTCTGGCTCAAGGTCTACGAAGTGCCGCAGGGCGGACGCGGCGCGCGCGGCAAGCCTATCGTCAACCTGCTCAAGATGGAGCCGGACGAGAAGGTCAACGCCATCCTGCCGGTCAAGGAATTCGACGCGAACCATTTCATCTTCATGGCCACCTCGCTCGGCATCGTCAAGAAAACCCCGCTGACCGAGTTCTCGCGTCCGCGCAGCGCCGGCCTCATCGCGGTCAACCTGGACGCAGGCGACTATCTGGTCGGCGTCGCCATCACCAACGGCCAGAACGACGTCATGCTGTTCTCCGACGAAGGCAAGGCCAACCGCTTCGACGAGAACGATGTGCGTACCGTCGGCCGCAACGCGCGCGGCGTGCGCGGCATCCGGCTGGGCGAAGGCGCGCGCGTGATCGCGCTGCTGGTCGCGGAAAACGACGAACAGAGCGTGATGACCGCCACTGAAAACGGTTTCGGCAAGCGCACGCCGGTTGGCGATTACACCCGCCACAACCGCGGCGGCCAGGGCCTGATCGCGATCTCCACCTCGGCGCGTAACGGCAAGGTGGTCGCCGCGACGCTGGTTGATGAAACCGATGAAGTCATGCTGATCACCACCGGCGGCGTGCTGATCCGCACCCGGGTCAGCGAAATCCGCTCGCTCGGCCGCTCGACCCAGGGCGTCACGCTGATCAACCTGGATGCCGGCGAGAAACTCTCCGGTCTGCAACGGATTCTGGAAGCCGACTCGGGGCTGGATTCTGAAGATGACACCGGCGATTCGGCCGATCCGGATACGCGCGCCGATTAGTTTCCGCCGATAGTTTCATAAGGCGGCGAACCCCCGCCGCGAGAAGAACGGGCGGCAAGGGGTTGCCGCCCTACGGTTGTGTGAGCCTAGTCGGTTGGGCGGCAATCCCTTGCCGCCTTCCACTCAGAATTCCGAGGGCTTATTCCTTGACCAGTTGGGTCAGACCGTTCATGTATGGGCGCAGCACTTCCGGAATGGTCACGCTGCCGTCCGGGTTCTGGTAGTTCTCCAGGATGGCGACCAGGGTGCGGCCAACCGCGAGGCCGGAGCCGTTCAGCGTGTGGATCAGTTCCGGCCGGCCTTTGCCGTCCTTGCTGTCGCGGAAGCGGGCTTGCATGCGGCGCGCCTGGAATGCCTCGAAGTTGGAGCAGGAAGAAATCTCACGGTAGGTGTTCTGCGCCGGCAGCCAGACTTCGAGGTCATAGGTTTTTGCCGCCGAAAAACCCATGTCGCCGCTGCACAGCGCCATGACGCGATAGGGCAGACCGAGCTTTTGCAGAATCGCTTCGGCATGGCCGGTCAGTTCTTCCAGCGCGTCGTAGGAGTCTTCCGGGCGCACAAACTGCACCATTTCCACTTTGTCGAACTGATGCTGGCGGATCATGCCGCGCGTATCGCGGCCATACGAACCCGCTTCCGAGCGGAAGCAGGGTGTGTGGGCGACTAGTCTGATCGGCAGGTTTTCGGCCGGTATGATTTCGTCGCGCACGATGTTGGTGACCGGCACCTCGGCGGTGGGAATCAGGTACATGCCGTTGCTGAGTTTGAACAAGTCCTCCTCGAACTTGGGTAACTGGCCGGTGCCGCGCATGGAATCGGCGTTGACCAGGTAGGGCACGTAAACCTCTTCGTAGCCGTGTTCCTGAGTGTGGGTGTCGAGCATGAACTGGGCCAGCGCGCGGTGCAGACGGGCCAGCGAGCCACGCATCAGCGCAAAACGGCTGCTGGCGATTTTCGTGGCGGTGGGAAGATCGAGCAATTCCAGGTTTTCGCCGATGTCGACGTGATCGAGCGGGGTATAGGCGAACTCGCGCGGCGAACCGTGGCGGCGTATTTCCAGGTTGTCCTGCTCGTCTTTCCCGGTCGGAACCGATTCGTGCGGCAGGTTGGGAATCGTCATCAGGATGCTGGCGAGATCGTCCTGAATGCCAGCCAGACGGTCTTCGCCGATTTTCAATGCTTCGCTCAGGCCGCCGACTTCCCGCATCAGGGCGCTGGCGTCTTCGCCTTTGCCTTTCGCCATGCCGATCTGCTTGGACAACTGGTTGCGCTTGGCTTGCAGATCCTGGGTCTGGGTCTGGATCTCTTTGCGTTCCGCTTCCAGTGCCTCGATGCGCGTGGTGTCGAGTGCATAGCCGCGCAGGGCAAGGCGTTGCGCGACGTTGGCGAGGTCTTTGCGGAGAAGTTGGATATCGAGCATGGGACGTTGGGGTCGAGTTGCAAAAGGTGCGTGATTCTAACTGCCTGTTTTTCTCAAAACGTGCGTCTCGATTGCCAGTCGCACCGTAATGAACGCGGCTTCCAGGTCTTCCTGGGCGTCGATGCAGGCGGCCCAGTCGGTCGCCTTGGCCTGAGTTTCGGTTGCGCTGGCCAGTTCGGTCATCGCTTCGGCGCCAAGATAGGCGGCCGCGCCCTTGATTTGATGGGCATGCCGAGCGGTCTGCGCAGCATCGCGATTTTCGATCGCTTGAGCCAGATCGGCCAGCAGGTTTTCCGTGCTGGAAACGAACAGTCGCAGCATTTCATCGATCTGGCGCGTGTCGTTGCGGCAAATGCGGCGTAATTTTTCGAGATCGAAACCGGTTTCCGGCGCGTTGCCCGAGTCTTGCTCCGGCCTGCTCTCCCGGGCCGAAATGGCTCGGCCTGGCAGCCAGCGGGCCAGGGTTTGCGCCAGATCGTCTTCCTTGAGCGGCTTGGCCATGTAGTCATCCATGCCGGCCTGGCGGCAGATTTCGTCATAACCGGGCATGGCGTTGGCGGACAAGGCGATGATCGGCACGCGTTTTCGCGCTTCTTTTTCTTCGCGCTCGCGCAGCGCTCGCGTCGCGGTGAGGCCGTCCCACCCGGGCATCTGGCAATCCATCAGAACCAGATCGACATCGGCGCTTTCGAGCAGATCGAACGCGGTCTTGCCGTCGTCAGCCAAATGAACCGTGACGCCCAGATTTTTCAGCATGAAACCAAGCAGCTTCTGATTGATCGGGTTGTCTTCCACGATCAGTACTTCGACGCCGGGGAAGCGGAGCGTGTCGGTGTCGGCCGGGCGCCCGGTCGTGGCGGCAAGGTGGCCGGCATGCGCCTTCGACAAGGGTAGCCGCAAGCGGAAGGTGCTGCCTTGGTCGGGCGCGCTGTGCAGGTTTAGATCTCCGCCCATCAACTCCGCCAGTTGCCGGCAGATGGTCAAGCCGAGGCCGGTGCCGCCGTATTTGCGGCTGACGGAGCCGTCGGCCTGGGAGAAAGCCTGAAAAATCCGTTTTTGCGTTTCCTCGCTCATGCCGATGCCGGTGTCGCTTATCGTGAACAGGCATTGATTGGGCGCGGCATCGATCCAGGTAACGCTGACCCGGATCTCGCCCTCATGGGTGAATTTGATCGCGTTATCGAGCAGATTGAGCAGAATCTGGCGCAGGCGCAGCGGATCGCCGCGCACCCATTCCGGCAAGTCTTCGCCACGTTCCAGCCGCAGCACCAGCTGCTTGGCCTCGGCGCGCGGAAGGTAAAGATCGATCACATCCTTGAGCACGGCGCCGAGGTTGAAGTCGATGCTTTCGACGTTCATGCGGCCGGCTTCGATTTTGGAGAAATCGAGCAGATCGTTGATCACGCCCATCAATGCCTCGGCCGAGCGGGCGATGGTGTCGGCATATTCGCGTTGGCGCGGGTTGAGGTCGCTGCCGAGCAGCAGTTGCGTCATACCGAGTATGCCGTTCATCGGGGTGCGGATCTCATGGCTGACATTGGCGACGAACTGCGACTTCATTTCATTCGCCGCCAGCGCCGCATCGCGGGCGCCTTCCAGCGCGGCCTCGACTTCCTTCTGGGCGGAGACGTCGCGCATGATGGCCTGGATCACCGGTTCGCCATCCAGATTCATCGCGTGCAGCGCGATTTCGGCCGGGAAGGTGCTGCCATCCGGGCGGCGCGCGGTCCATTTGAAGAACGCATGGCCTTTTTCCACCGCCTGCTGGATGTGGCGCTCCGCCAGCATGTAAGGCGGTGTGCCGCAAGGCTGGCTTTCAACGCCCAGATCTTCCGGTTTGCGTTTGAGGAAATCCTCGACCCGGTTCATGCGGAACATTTCCAGCGTGGCCGGATTGCAGTCCGAGAAACCCTGGCGGTTGAGGATGACGATGCCGTCGGTATTGGTCTCGAACAGGGTCTGGAATTTGGTCCGTTCATGTTCGGTGGCGGCCGCCAGCCGCGCGGTGCGGCGCATCACCGTAATGGCCACAAGCCCGGCCGCCAGTACCGCCAGAGCGCCGAGTGTCATCATCAGCCAGCGGGTCTGGTCGTAGTCGGCGCGCGCTTCATCGGCCGCCAGCTTGGTCATGTCGCGTTGAATCAGGATCAGCGCGTCCAGCTCCTTGACCAGCGCGCGTTGCAAGGGGATGCCTTCGCGTTGCAGCTCTTCAAAGGCCAGGAAGGTATAGCCGTCGACCGCCAGATCGACGGTACGTACCATCACCGGCTGGTTGGTGTTGGTGAGGTGGTCGATGTGGGCCAGCACTTCCCTTTCGCGCGGACGACTGATCTGCGAATAGAGATCGAGGCGGACTTGCTGGTAGGCTGAGCCGAACTCGTAAAAACGCAGCATCTCCTCGTCTTTTTCAAACGGGTCGCTGGTCACCACGATAGTCAGCATGGAAATCGCGCGGTCGCGCAGGATGTCGCGCATCTGATTGGCCAGACGGCTCTTGACGCTGTTTTCCTGGACGATGGATTCCAGATGCGCGTTGGTCGCCGCCAGCTGGTGCAGACCGAGGAAGATCAGCGCCACGATCAAAGCCAGCGCCAGAGCAAAGCCCGCGCCGACCGTCGAGAGGAGTTTGTGTGGCAAGTGGGCGAGACGGGCGGACATGGCGATTCCAGATGGAGGGCGCGGTCATGTTAGCGCGCCGCCGAGGTCATTGCGTATGGGACTAAAGACCCATGTCTTCCGGCATTGCTCATGGGCCGGTGTTCGCCCGATGCGGGCGCGGCATAAAGATCGGTTCATGTATGGACATGGAGATGCATTCGCCTGAATACTCCATCTCCTACCGGACGTGGGTCAGGCGAAGCACCGCGTTCCCATGTCGACACGCCCACCAGCGCCACTCAGATCATGCCGCGATGTATCAACACCTCCCCGAACTCATCGATCTGAACCGTCTGCTGGACCAGGTGCCAGACGGTTTTTCGGTGCGCGTTGCGCATACGGTCGAGGTGGATGGCACGGCGCTGCCTATCCATGTCTTGGCTCTGGGCAATCCCGACCCGAACTTGCCGGCGATAGGTTATTTCGGCGGCATCCACGGGCTGGAGCGCATCGGTACGCGCGTGTTGCTGGTTTACCTGCGCGGGCTGCTCAACCGGCTCAAGTGGGACCCGCTGCTGCACCGGCAACTGGAGACGCTGCGCATGGTGTTCGTGCCCCTGGCCAACCCTGGCGGCATGTGGCGCAACACGCGCAGCAATCCGGACGGGGTCGATCTCATGCGCAACGCGCCGCTGGATGCGCTGGAGAGGGTGCCTTTCATGCTTGGAGGCCAGCGTTACAGCGCCCGCCTGCCCTGGTATCGCGGCCCGGTCGACGCGCCGATGCAGCCGGAGAGCCAGGTGCTGGCGCGGGTGGTGGAAGAAGAACTCGGCCACCGTCGCTTCAGTCTGGCGATGGATTGCCATTCCGGCTTCGGCGTGCGTGACCGCATCTGGTTTCCCTATGCCCACACGACCAAGCCGTTTCCGAATTTGCCGGAAGTCCACGCACTGAAAGACCTGTTCGAGCAGAGTTTCCCCACCCACAACTACGTGATCGAGCCGCAAAGCCGGCAATATCTGGCGCATGGCGATCTTTGGGATCATTTCTATTTGCAAACGCGGGCGGGTGGCGGGGCGGAGCGGGTGTTCCTGCCGCTGACCCTGGAAATGGGTTCCTGGCTATGGGTGAAGAAGAATCCGCGCCAACTGTTTTCCCGCCAAGGCCTGTTCAATCCTCGCCCCGGCCACCGCATGCATCGCATCCTGCGGCAACATCTGCTCTGGCTGGATTTCCTGGCGCGCGCCGCCGGTGGCTGGGAGAACTGGCTGCCGCGCGGCGATGCGCGGCTACGCCACAAGAAGCTGGCCATGGCCGAGTGGTACGGCTGGCATCATCACTCATGACGACCTGGGTTTTTTTGCGTGGACTGACGCGCGAGGCGCGGCACTGGGGCGGCTTTCCGGAGCAGTTCCAAGCCGTGTTCGCCGGCGAGCTTGCAGAGAGCGATATCCTCACGCCCGACCTGCCCGGCAACGGCCGCCTCTATGCCGCGCCCAGCCCGGCCCGGGTCGATGCCATGATGGAAGCCTGCCGCAGCGCGCTGCGCGAGCGGGGCAGGGCGCCGCCCTACCACCTGCTTGCCCTGTCGCTCGGTGGCATGGTGGCTGTGGCTTGGGCCACACGCTATCCGGACGAATGTCGCGCCGTGGTTTTGCTCAGTACCAGCCTGCGCCCTTACAGCCCGTTTTTTGAGCGTTTACGGCCTAGCGCCTATCCCACGTTGCTCAGGCTGCTGGTTTCCAGTGGCGAAGCGCGGGAGCGCGGCATTCTGGAACTGACCAGCGCTCGCGCCGCGGAACTGCAATCGGTCCTGCCGGCCTGGACCGAGTACGCACGGGAATGTCCGGTCTCGCGCGGCGGCGCCCTGCGCCAGTTGCTCGCCGCCGCGCGTTTTGCCGCCGTCGACAAGCCCGCCATCCCCCTGCTTATCCTTGCCGGCGCCGGCGACCGGCTGGTCCACCCGCGCTGCTCGCGACGGCTGGCGCGCGCCTGGAACGCCGACTTTGCCCTGCACCCTAGCGCGGGGCACGATCTGGCGCTGGATGACGGCGAATGGGTGGCGCATGAAGTGAGGACGTGGCTGGCCACACAGCGCCGTTGATGTTTGTTGAGTAGTGATGGCATCAAATTCCGATAGCCATTGCCAGCAATGACGCGGGGTTAAGCGCGGTTTTCCGAGACCGGTCGAGTGCGCGGAACCCGCCGAGGCGATTGGACAGGTAACGTGTTGCCACACCGTGGCGGGCATCCAATCTTTACACCATCTTGATGTGCCAACCATTAGGCTGAGACTGTCCTGACCCCGGGCGTTGACCTGAGCATGGCTCGACCAGAACAGCAACCTGCCGCATGCCTTCGACCGATGACAAGGTTTGCATCGTGTTATGGATCGCCCCTGAAACTACACTGAGCACATGGCCGCGAACATCCAAGATAGCCGCCCCGACCCCGACGCCCTGCTGGCCAAGCTGGCGGCTGAGGAAGTCCGCGCGTTGCGCGGCAAGCTGAAAATTTTCTTCGGCGCCAGTCCGGGTGTCGGCAAGACCTACGCCATGCTGGTGGCGGCGCGGCAGTTGCTGGCGCAGGGTGTGGATGTCGCGGTCGGCGTGGTCGAGACGCACGGCCGCTCGGAGACCGCCGCGTTGTTGCAGGGGCTGGAAATCCTGCCGTTGAAAGCCATCGAGTACAAAAACCGCGTACTCAAGGAGTTCGACCTGGACGCGGCGCTGGCGCGCAAGCCGGGGCTGCTGCTGATGGATGAACTGGCGCATTCCAATGCGCCCGGATCGCGCCATCCGAAACGCTGGCAAGACGTGGAGGAACTGCTCGCCGCCGGCATCGATGTGCTCACCACGGTCAACGTGCAGCACCTGGAAACGCTCAACGATGTGGTCAGCGGCATCACCGGCATCAAGGTGTGGGAGACCTTGCCGGACCGCCTGTTCGACACGGCGGACGAGGTGGTGCTGGTCGATCTGCCGCCGGATGAACTGTTGCAGCGCCTGAAGGAAGGCAAGGTCTATCTGCCGCAGCAGGCGGAACGCGCGATCCAGAATTTCTTCCGCAAGGGCAATCTGCTCGCTTTGCGTGAGTTGTCCCTGCGCCGCACCGCCGACCGGGTCGACGAGGACGTGGTGGCCTACCGGCGCGACCAGTCCGTGGCCCCGGTCTGGCCGACCCAGAATTCGCTGCTGGTGTGCATCGGCCCCGAGCCGGGCGGCGAGAAACTGGTGCGCAACGGCGCCCGCCTGGCGGCGCAGTTCGATGTGCCCTGGCACGTCATCTATGTGGAAACACCCGAACTGCTGCGTCTGCCGGAAACGCGGCGCACGCGCCTGCTGAAAATCCTCAAGCTGGCCGCCGATCTGGGCGCGAAGACCGCGACGCTGCCCGGCGAAGATGCCGCGCTGGTGGCGCTGACTTACGCCCGCGAACACAACCTGGGCAAGATCGTCCTCGGCCGCCGTTCGGTCGGTTGGCGCGCCTATCGTTTTCCCTGGCAACGCCGCTTCAGCACCCGGCTGGGCGCGATCGCGCCGGATATCGACCTGATCCTGGTGGAACTCGGCGGCGAGTTGGGCAGCAACGCGCGCGAAGACGCAGCGGTAAAAACCCCGTTCGCGAACCCCATCGGCAAGGCCGGCGGTCGCACCGGCTGGCGCCAGTATGGAGTGGCATTGGCCGTCGTCGTCGCGGTGGCCCTGTTCGCCACGCCGCTGCGTGACATGCTGGAGCTGGCCAACATCGTCATGCTGTTTCTGCTGGCGGTGCTGTTCGCCGCGTTCAAGCTGGGGCGCGGCCCGGGGCTGTTGACGGCGTTCCTGTCGGTGGCGGCGTTCGATTTCTTCTTCGTCTCGCCGCGCCTCTCGTTCGCGGTCAGCGATGTCCAGTATCTGGTCACCTTCGCCGTGATGCTGACGGTCGCGCTCTCCATCGCCCACCTGACCACCGGTCTGAGCTTCCAGGCACGGGTGGCGGAAAGCCGCGAGCGGCGCATGCGCGCGCTTTACGAGATGGCGCGCGAGCTGTCCAGCGCGCTGGTGCTGGCACAGATCGAGGAAATCGGCGACCGCTTCGTGTCGAGTACCTTCGGCGTCCATGCCCACCTGCTGCTGCCGGATGACAAAGGCAAGCTGCCGGTGACGATCGAACGCGGCGATGTGCTCGACCTGGGCATCGCTCAGTGGGCGCTGGATCATGGCGAATCCGCCGGTTGCGGTACCGACACGCTGCCGGCCAGCCACTTTCTCTATGTGCCGTTGAAAGCCACCATGCGCGTGCGCGGCGTCATGGCCATCGCGCCCAGGCAGGAAGGCGGTCTGCTCAATCCGGAACAGCAGCGTTTGCTCGACACCTTCGCCGCGCTGATCGGCATCGCGCTGGAACGGGTGCACTACATCACCGTCGCCCAGGAAGCGCTGGTCAACATGGAATCGGAGCGCCTGCGCAACGGCTTGTTGTCCAGCATCTCGCACGACCTGCGCACGCCGCTGACCGCGCTGGTCGGGCTGATCGACGCGATGATGCTGATCGAACCGAAACTGCCGCCGCCGCATCAGGAGTTCGCCGGCGCCATCCGCGAACAGGCCATGCGCACCAACGCCCAGGTCAACAACCTGCTCGACATGGCGCGACTGCAAGCCGGCAAGGTCACCCTCAAGCGCGAATGGCAACCGCTGGAAGACGCCGTCGGCGCCGCGCTGCAAGCCCGCGCCACGGTACTCGGCGGGCATAGCGTGCGCATCGACCTGCCGGGCGATCTGCCGGTGCTGGAACTGGACGCGGTGTTGATGGAACGGGCGTTCTGCAATCTGCTGGAGAATGCCGCCAAATACACGCCGCCGGGCAGCGTCATCGAAATCGCCGCCCGCGTCGCCGGGGCCGAAGTCGAGGTCTCGGTATGCGACAACGGGCCGGGTCTGCCGCCTGGGCGCGAGCAAGCCATCTTCGAGAAATTCACCCGTGGCCAGGAGGAAAGCAATATCGTCGGCGTCGGCCTCGGCCTGGCCATCGCCCGCGCCATCGTCGAAGCGCATGGCGGACACATCAAGGCGTACAACCGGGTGGATAACCAAGCACCGGCCGGCGCCTGCTTCGTGCTCACCCTGCCGATCGGCAATCCGCCGGTCATCAAGGAAACACCATGAGCGAACCTGCCATCAACGTCGTGTTGATCGAAGACGACAAGGAAATCCGCCGTTTCGTGCATAGCGCGCTCGCCACCTCCGGGTTTCAGGTCTGGGAGGCGGAAACCGCCGAGCGCGGCCTGATCGAGGCAGCCACCCGCCAGCCGGAGCTGATCGTCCTCGACCTCGGCTTGCCCGACCGGGACGGCCTCGATGTCATCCGCGACCTGCGCGCCTGGACCGCCATTCCCATCCTGATCCTGTCCGCGCGCGGCGAAGAAACGCAGAAAGTGGCGGCCCTCGACGCCGGCGCCGACGACTATCTGACCAAACCGTTCGGTGTGCCGGAATTGCTCGCCCGCATGCGCGCCTTGCTGCGCCGGGTAATCCGAATCGAAGACGGCGGCAAAGCCCTGGTCGAGTTCGGCGATCTGCGCATCGATCTGGCCCACCGCACGGTCACCCGGGCCGGCGAGGCGGTGCATTTGACGCCCATCGAATACCGTATGTTGAGCGTGCTGCTCGCCCACGCCGGCCGCGTGCTGACGCACCGGCAACTGCTCAAGGAAGTCTGGGGCCCGGCGCACGTCGATCGGATCCACTACCTGCGCGTGTTCATGGCCGGCCTGCGCCGCAAACTGGAAGCCGAACCGGCCCGGCCGCGACACCTGCTCACCGTGTCGGGCGTGGGCTATCGGCTGGAAATTTAGGGTGTCCGAAAGTTTGCACAAGGTGCATACAGCTCCCTATGGGGGCTGGTCAATTCAGCGGGTGATTCACAGTGAATTCCTGCTGTAAAAATGCACCGTTCAGGTTTCCACGGTTCTTAGAGTCAGCCTATGCAAAAAATCGTTAAATCCCTTTTAGCCGGCAACTTGGGAATGCCCATGTCGGATTGCGCACTTCGACGGTGCGGGGTGGACTCCTCGATAGTCTACGAAGGGCCGGGACTCCTCACACAGGAGATGGACAAGTCCATACGCCTGAGGGTGTTCTCCGCTCCGGTGGATTTTTTGGAGGCGTTCAATCGCGATTTCAACCGGGATCTGACGCCAAGTGTGTTGGTTCCGGACTCCCAGTACTACGACTTCGAGGGGAAGGATCCCTTCGGGAAGGTCTGGAGGGCGAATCGGATATCGATCGACACGGACTTCGGCTCTGGAACCTATGTGCGCGCGCGGCCATGGGCTCTCGAGAAGACGGAGGAGCGCTCGAAGCCGGCTGAGCGGCCGGTGGTGGCGGCCTTCCTTCCGGGAAAGATTGAACTGCCTTGGCACGCGGTTACCGAGATGGCGAGCGGGGTTGGTCGGTAGACCAATTCGAAAGGAAGGCAGGGCGCTTCGAGTGGCGGATCGCCAAAACGGACGACGGCGCGTGGCTGACATTCAAGTGCGAGGATTCCCCGGTTGAACCTCGCTTTGAGACGTTCCTGCGCGGCCTGTCGATTCTCACTGGGCGGTGGCTTAAGCCGATTTGTCTCTCTATTTATGTAGGCGACCAGCAGACAACGAGGATGCTGAACCGGCTGCACGAGCCTGACACCGAGAAACTACTTGCCCCGATTGGGACGCAAAGGGAGTTCGCGGAGGACGCACACCTATTTCTGGAACGGTTCATGGAAAAGGCTGTGGACGAGAAGAAGATTGGGGAAGGCCCATGCGATTTGGCGCATCGGTATTGGCATCGGATTCTCAGGGCCCGCGAGAGCGACATCGAGAACAGTTCACTGGTGCTTTCCGTGGCCGTGGAGGGTCTGGTCAAGCAGACTCTACTTTCCGAGAAGGACGTCGATTCCGAGTTCGTAAAACAAGCTGAGGAAGCAGAGCACATCTTGGAAAATCTCACACTCGGCTCCCGAGCACTTAGCGCTATCAAATCGAGCCTTGGAAATGCCAAGCAACCGAGAGTTCAGGACACTTTGCGGCGACTCGCGACGGCAGGTGTCATAAGCAAGGCGCACCTCAAAGCCTGGGGAAAGCTCAGAAATGCTGCTGCCCACGGGAACGTCCTGGAAGATGACGATAAGGCCCTATAAGAGCGCCTGGATCGGTTCCATGTCTGCCTAAACCTCTACTACCGGCTCGTCTTTCTTTTGATCGGATACGAGGGAAGGCACACAGACTACGGTATGAAGGGATGGCCGACACGCACGTTTCGACTGGGAGGGGAGGTCACGGCTTCCTCTGCCGACGAACCAGTCAGTTCGCCTGAGGACGCCGATCCGGAGGTCATTTGACGTCGTAGAACCGTCTCCCGAAGTCTGCTTAGAATTGGGGGACGCGCAAATAAAATGGGCCAGGCTCGCAAAAAAATGCTGACTCGAAACTACCAATCTAAAAGGATTGCTGATTTGCAAGCTGCCTCAGCCGGCATGGAAATCGGGCGGCAAACCCCGCCGCAAGCAGGATTGTCGGCAAAGGATTGCCGCCTCCACACTCAAACTGCCTTTATTGGCTGTTCATGAATGTACCAAGGTGTTGGCTGCCTGCCTCAGGCCGTCGAATATCGATTTGGCCAGGTCTTCCGGGAAATTGGCGGGCAGCTTGGCGGCCACTTCAGCGATGGCTTGGGGTGTTCTGGCGATCAACTCGTCAATGAGTGCCGGCGCATCTGACAGGTGGCAGTGTTGTGCCGTCTGTTCAAAATGGTCTCGACGAATTTCCGACCACTTGTAATGCCGGTTTTTGCCGTCGACCGCCATGGCCATTTTGGCCTTGTTCGAAGAGAGACGCCCGGCGCCATGGCCCATCACCGGATGAGCGGAAAGCACGTCGTAGCGCGGCGTCAGTCGGTAAAAGCCTTTGGCCTCGATGAATACGCTGAAATTCTTGGCGTGGCCGTCGATGGCGGCCAGCATCCAGAACAGGACCTGGGTGCGGAAGAAGTCGCGGCGGTCGAGCTGCGCCTGGCTCGATCCGTTCAGTTGATCGAGGATAGGACGAATGCCGGGGCCGCCCTGGCTTTCGTATTTGATGTCCGGCGGCAAACCGAAAACCTGGGCGAAATCCTCCTGCGGCAGACGCAGCAATCGACCATCGGCCATCCAGCGACGGTCGAAGCGTTCGACGCAGAGCGCTTTCATTTCCCCGAACTGCACGATCTCGGCGTTGGCGACGGGAATATCAAAAGCCTGCAACAGGCGGTGGCACAGCCACTCGTTCTCGACTGAGGTCGATAGATCGATGCCGCCTGGCATTTGCCCCATCGGCAATTTGAAAATATGGGTCGTCGGCGTGGCGCCCAACGGGCGGCACCACTGCGCCTGATGCCAAAGCAGGGCGGTCTTTTCCTGCGCCCCGGCAATGGAAATCCGGAAGCTGTCATCGGCTTGGGTAAAGGCGGGGGCTGTGAGCGTGCCGGCCAGATGTTCAGCCACTTGTTCGCTGGAAAGCGGCTCGAACTGGATGGCCTCGGTAGTTGGCGGGCTTTCGCCATCGGGCAGGATCTGCAGGGCGCCGACACAATCCCGGCCGATTTCGGCGAGCAAGCGGAAGGCTTCGGTTCCCGTTGAAAAGCGCTTGGCCAGCCGTTGCCGGATATTGTCGTTGTCCGGCAGCAGGTTCTCGAAGTAGTTGCGGACGATCTCGCCCTTGTACGGCGCGCTGGTCGGCCGCAGCGGCATGGACAGTGAAATCGGACGCCCAAGCGGAGAGGCGAGCCAGGTTTCATCGTAATGCAGCGCATGCTCGCCCTGAGTTGTGACCACCCAGGCACCAACCCGCTGGCCATTCATCCACAGGCTGAGCGCGCCGGACTTTTTCGGACGCCGCATCACCATTCTCCTCTACCGCCGCTACGCAACGCGGCAATGAAATCGAGGCTCATGGCGACGTCGACCGCGGACAGATAGCGCAACAGGCTATCCACGCTACAACGCCAGGGCTCGGTTTCCAGCAGGGAGATGGTCTTTTGGCCAAGACCGATCTGCTTTGCCATCTGAATTTGCGTCAGGCCTTTTTGCTTGCGCAAGCCTTTCAAGGTGGCGCCGAGCTGTTGCGGGTTGGTAATAACGAAGGCCACGGCATACTCCGTAAAAACGTCGTGCAGGGGATATTACACAATTACACCCTTTGGGGTGTAATTTTTACTTATGCCTTGCAGGGGGTGAGCGTCATAAGCGGATCTGGCCGGAGATCAGACGGGGGAGGAGGAGGTTCAACACACTATTCCGGATACTCGAAATTTCAAGCCGAGTGAGTCGCTGATGTATTTATCATTCCCGCGAAGACGGGGGCCCAGTATGTTGAATTCACTGGATTTTCACCTGCGCGGCAACGACGGCCTTGAATTGATCGGCGCTTTCCTTGGCCGGCGGCTCAGCCCAAATCAGCGTCGAGATCCTTCGCCAGGCCGGTATGCACAATGCGGCCAGCGGCGATGTTCAGTCCGGCGGCGAAGCCGGCATCCGCTTGCAGTGCGGCTTGTGGGGCGGCGGCCAGTTTCAGCAGATAGGGCAGGGTGGCCTCGGCCAGCGCCAGGGTGGCGCTGCGGGCGACCGCGCCGGGCATGTTGGCGACGCAGTAATGCACGACGCCTTGGTCAACGTAAAACGGCGCGGTGTGGGTGGTGACGCGCGAGGTTTCGCTGATGCCGCCCTGGTCGATGGCGACATCGACCAGGGCGGAGCCGGCCGGCATGGCGCGGATCGATTCGCGCGTCAGCAGACGCGGCGCGCGGCGGCCGTGCACGTAGGCGGCGCCGACGACCAGGTCGGCATCGGCGATGCATTCGGCGATGTTGGCGGCGTTGGAATAGCGCGTTTTCAGGCGGCCGACGTATTGCTCGTCAAAGGCGCGCAGGCGATTTGCGTCGCGCTCGAGCAGGGTCACATCCGCGCCGATGCCAACGGCGATGCGCGCCGCGTTGGCGCCGACGACACCGCCGCCGAGGATGATCACCTTGCCGGGCGCCACGCCGGGCACGCCGGAGAGCAGCACACCGCGACCGCTGTTCTTCATCTCCAGCGCCTGCATGCCGGCCTGAATGGCCAGGCGGCCGGCAATCTGCGACATTGGCGCCAGCAACGGCGCGCGGCCGGCGGCGTCGAGCACGGTTTCGAAGGCGACCGCGTTGATGCCCGCGCGCATCAGGTCGGCGGCCAGAACGGGGGCTGCGGCCAGGTGCAGATAGCAGAACAGCCATTGCCCGTTGCGCAGGCGCGCGACTTCGGCCGGTTGCGGTTCCTTGATCTTGAAGATCAGTTCGGCCCGATAGACGCCTTCGGCATCGGCCAATTCCGCGCCCGCCGTTTGATAAAACGCATCGCTGAAGCCGATGGCCGCCCCCGCATTTTTTTCGATACTGACGCGATGGCCGGCGTCGACCAGCGCGGCGACACCGGCTGGTGTCGCCGCGACACGGTATTCGTGATCCTTGATTTCCTTCGGGATGCCGATGTGCATGCGGGGATGACCTCGTTCGTAATTCGTAGGATGGGCGAAGCGTATCAACCGCAGCGACCCATGGGCGCGCTGCGCTTCGCCCATCCTACGATTAACGTGTGCTTGATTTTGCGAGCGCTTCGACGCATTCCTTGACCAGCGCCGGTCCGCGATAGATCAGGCCGGTATAGAACTGCACCAGATCGGCGCCAGCGGCGATTTTTGCTGTTGCGTCGGCCCCGCGCAGGATGCCGCCAGCGCCGATGATCGGCACTTCGCCGGCCAGAGCGGCATGGAAGGCGGCAATGACACGGGTCGATTTTTCGCGCACCGGCAGGCCGGAGAGGCCGCCGGTTTCGTTGCCGTGCGGCAGGTGTTCGACGCCGTCGCGCGCCAGCGTGGTGTTGGTGGCGATCAGCGCGTCGATGCGGTGTTTTCTGAACAACGCGGCCATGTCGGCGATCTGCCGGTCGTCCAGATCGGGCGCGATCTTGATCGCCACCGACATGAATTTGCCGTGTTGCTGGCTGAGTTTTTGCTGGCTGGATTTGATTGCAGCCAGCAGCGCGTCGAGTTCGTCGCCGCCTTGCAGCGCGCGCAGGTTCTTGGTGTTGGGCGAGGAGATGTTGACGGTGACGAAGCTGACCTTGCCGTACAGTTTTTCCAGGCAGATCAGATAGTCGTCGGCGGCTTTTTCGATAGGCGTGTCGAAGTTCTTGCCCAGATTGACGCCAAGAATGCCTTTGAATGCGGTGTCTTGCAGATTGTTCAGCAGGTTGTCGACGCCGAGATTGTTGAAACCCATGCGGTTGATGATGGCCTGCGCGTCGGGCAGCCGAAACAGGCGCGGCTTCGGATTGCCGGGTTGCGGCCGGGGCGTGACCGCGCCGACTTCGATAAAGCCGAAACCGAAATCGGCCAGCGCGTCGATGGCTTCTCCATTCTTGTCCAGGCCGGCGGCGAGGCCGACCGGATTGGGGAAGTCGAGTCCCATGACCCGCTTGGGTAACGCCGGCACGCTGGGCAGGAAGGTTTTCAGCAGGCCGAGGCGATGCAGACGAGTCAGGTTGCCGAGCGTGAGGTTGTGCGCGATTTCCGGGTCGAGCTTGAACAGCAGGGGGCGGAGCAGTTCGTAGAGGTTCATGGTTTAACGTGAACGTCGCGCTAGCGGCGCTCGAAGCTCCCCTCTCCCGCTCGCGGGAGAGGGGTTGGGGGTGAGGGAACGGGTATGGCGCGAGATGGTGTTCATGCTGATGTTCATTCTTCTGGCGGCTTATCCATGCCCGTCAGGTATGCGGCCGGCTGTGGACGTGGCGGTGACCGGGCGGGTTGCCGGCCTCGATTTCTACCGGCACCAGATTGATCTGGCCGTGGCGCACGCCGCGCTCGGCGGAGATCTTTTCGGCCAGGGCGCGCACCTCCTTCGTCGCGCCGCGCAGAAACAGGGTTTCCAGGCAGTTGTCGTGATCGAGGTGGACATGCATGCTGGAAACGACCAGATCGTGCGCGTGGTGCTGCAAGTCGGTCAGCCGTTCGGCCAGGCGGCGTTCGTGGTGGTTGTAGACGTAGGACAGGCTGGCGATGCAGTGCGGCGCGTCTTCATGTTCGAGCCGGTGGGTTTCGACTTCGCGCCGCAGCATGTCGCGCACGGCTTCGGAGCGATTGGCGTAGCCGCGCTCGCGCAGCAGGGCATCGAACTCCTGGGCCAGCGATTCATCGAGCGAGATGGTGAAGCGTTCCATGCGCGCTCCGGGTCAACCGTTGATGTGTTCCGGACTGAGCCGGGGCCGCTTATTGCTCATCCTGCTCAGGGTGATGCTCGGCCGCCATTTTCTGCTGCACATAGGGCGGCACCGGCTCGTAATGGCTGAATTCGAGCGTGTAGGAGCCGCGTCCGCCGGTCAGCGATTTGATGCGCGATTGCAGGCTGTCGAGTTCGGCCAGCGGCGCGTGGCCGACCACGGTGATCATGCCGCCGCGACCGCTGACGTGGCCGGTAATCTGGCCGCGGCGCGCGGAAAGATCGCCGCTGACATCGCCGATGGCGCTATCCGGGGCAGTCAGTTCGACGTTGACGATGGGTTCCAGAACGATGGGTTTCGCTTTCGCGGCGGCATCCAGAAAGGCTTTCTTGCCGGCGGTGACGAAGGCGATTTCCTTGCCGTCGACAGGATGGTTTTTGCCGTCGTACACCGTCACCCGCACATCCTGCAACGGAAAGCCGGCGACGCTGCCGGTCTGCATGGCCTGGCGCACGCCTTTTTCCACCGCCGGGATGAAGGTGTTGGGAATGACGCCGCCTTTTACCGCATCGACGAACTCGAAGCCGGTGCCGCGCGGCAACGGTTCGACGCGCAGATACACCTCGCCGAACTGGCCGGAACCGCCGGTCTGCTTTTTGTGGCGATAGTGGCCTTCGGCCGGCTGGGTCAGCGTTTCGCGGTAGGCGATGGTGGGCGGATGCGTTTCCAGGTCGAGGCGGAATTGTTCGCGCATCTTTTCCAGCACGCGCGCGAGATGGGTTTCGCCCAGGCCGCGAATCACCGCTTCATGCGTGGTCGGGTCGTGTTCGATATGCAGGCCGGGATCTTCTGCGACCAGCCGGTGCAGCACTTCCGCCAGCTTGTCCATGTCGGATTGTTTTTTCGGCCGCACCGCCAGGCCGAACACCGCATGCGGGAAGTCGAGCGGCCGCATGTGGATATGGTCGTCTTCCGGCGCGTCGTGCAGCACGGAATCGAAGTTGAGATCGTCGACCTTGGTGACCGCGCAGATGTCGCCCGGGCCGCAGGCTTCGACCGGCAGCAGTTGCTTGCCTTGCAAGCGGAACAGGTGGCCGACCTTGAACGGCTTGCGCAACTCGCCAATGTATAAAGACGAATCGGCGCTTATCGTGCCCTGATGTACGCGGAAGGTGGCGATGCGGCCGATGTACGGGTCGACTTCGAGTTTGAACACATGGGCCAGCACGTGTTTTTCCGGATCGGGTTCGGCCATCAGCGCTTGCGCCGCTTCGCCTTCGCCTCGGACGAACAGCGGCGGGTTGCCTTCGGTCGGGTTGGGCAGCAGGCGCAGCATGATGTCGAGCAGTTCCGGCACGCCGGCGCCAGTCAGGGCGGAAACGAAACAGACCGGAACCAGATGGTTTTCGCGCAAGGCCTTCTCGAACGGCGCGTGCAGTTGCTCCGGCGCGATTTCGCCTTGTTCCAGGTAGAGATTCATCAGCTCTTCGTCGACTTCGACGACCTGGTCGACCAGAGCGCGATGCGCCGCGTCGACGCTCGAGAAATCGGATTTTCCGTTCGGGTTGAAGAAGCAATCGCTGACACGCGCGCCCGCATCCGCCGGCAGGTTGATCGGCAGGCATTCGCGGCCGAAGGCGGTTTGAATTTCTTCCAGCAAGGCCGGCAGATCGACGTCGGGCGCATCGATTTTGTTGATCGCGATCATGCGGCACAGCTTGCGGGTTTGCGCCCAATGCATCATGCGGTGAGTGGTGAGTTCGATCCCCTTGTGGGCGTCGACGACGACGACGACGGTTTCCACCGCATCCAGCGCGCACAAGGCCTGGCCCATGAAATCCGGATAACCGGGGGTGTCGAGCAGATGGACCAGCGCGTCTTGATGGTTCAGATGGGCAACCGCTACCTTGATCGAGTGCAGGTGGGTTTTTTCCAGCGGGTCGTAATCGCAAACCGTGCTTCCTCGCTCTACCGAGCCGGCGGAAGGAATGGCGCCGGCGGCGGCGAGCAGGGTTTCGATCAGGCTGGTTTTGCCAGCGCCACCGTGGCCGACCAGGGCGAGGGTGCGTAGGTTGGAGGTGATCATGGTGATGACTTTCGACAGTGAGGAAATGCGGTAAGCGGAATAAGACGGGAGACTCAGCGGTAATCTTGCAGCAATTCTCCGCGATTGGTGATGAGTTCCCACACCGATGGGGCGACTGCTTTTATGCTGGGCAATGCCTCTTCGACAGTCGTGATGCACGGCACACGGTTACCGTGATATTCGACATCCGGGCCAATCCGGTTGAATACCATGCCGAAGCGACTCAATAAACGTAACAAGGCGGGTTCCATGACCGCGTAGCAATGGGTGATCTTGTGGTCATGGACCATGCGCATCACGGCCGCGAATAATCCTAAGGAGATATGGGGCAGGACACGACGTTCGTCTTCTTCAAAATAGATCTGGATGTCTTCCGCGACACCGGAGGGTTTGCCGATTTCGCCGATACGCCGCTTGAATACCTTGGAGACCGCAAAACGCGATATCTCTCCGAGCTGGCTTCTGATGTCGGCGTCGGTTATGCGTTGGTCAAGCGAGCAATGCAACTCGATCGGATAAGGCACTTGCACATCCAGCGCATTGGGCAGAATCAAGCGCGCGGTCGCCGCATAGACGCCGGTACGCCGATGGCGCAGTAAATAATGGTCCGAGCGTTCATCGAAACCATCCTGCTCCCAATACATTGCGTTGCCATGTTGGTCGGTCCCGCTTCGGCAATCTGTCTCGTTTTCGAAGCCCGTTTCCAATACATAAACCTGATACCGCAACAAGTACGCTTCCATGCGGAGAGCGTCACTATTTGCATGCACCAATTCAAAGTACTGGTTGAGCGCAAGTATCAGGTCGGTATTCATTGCACAGGTCTGTATGTAGTTCGCGCAGAGTAGCTAACGCAGTGTTGAACGTAAACAACAAAGCTATCCCTTCCATCCCTGAACTTGGGAAACAGTACAGATTAATGGTTGATTAATAAATCCGTATATTAGAAAATACTTATGACAGCGGCATCCGGTTTGGCAGCAAACATTTGTCAATGTCGTCTCCTCCATCCTCCTTAACAGGTGGATTTATGCCCGGTCGCTCTCGACCGGGCTTTTTTTTTGAGCGCGCGCTGCCACAATCCGCAATATCGAAATCGCATCGTTCAGTGATGCAAGGGCAGGTATGACGCATTCATTTTGGTATCTCAGGCACGAGAATCAGGTTTTTGGCCCGTTTCCTACGCCCCAGATCGAGGCGGCACTGAAATCGGGAGAGGTCGATCCGCAATGGGAAATCAGCCTCAATGAAGCCGATTGGATCAGCATCGAAGAGAGCAATCTGTTCAAGGAAGACCCCGAACCCGTGAGCGGTGGCGATTCCGAAGAGTCCGCATCCTGGCGCGATCAACAAATCCAGGCGCGAAAAAAATGGCTACATGAAGACGCGACAGTCACGGAAGTCGTACACGACCCCGCGCAAGATGCCGCAACTCGGAATTCGATCGTACGAGACCACTTACGCACACAGGCTTTGCTGCAAGCCGAACAATCAAAACGTACATCTCCTTGGGTCGTGCTTCTGGCGATGGGTTTGATTGCCGCCATTGGCGTTTCGGTGTGGTTCGGGCAGCACGACAAACCGATTCAAGCCGGCATCGGCAAGGCGAGCGATTGTGCGGCGGGTTTCGCGGATGGACTCAACTGGAGCGCATGCGACAAACGAGGTTTTTCGCAGCCGGGCGCAAAGGCCGCCAATGCGCGTCTGGACAAGGTGCAACTCGACGATGCCCGCCTGAATGGAGCCGATCTGGCTTACGCCTCGCTCAAAAATGCGAGCTTGCGCAATGCGGAGCTTGCCAACATCAATTTGTCCGGTGCAGATCTTTCCGGCGCTGATTTATCGGGTGCCGATCTGACTGGCGCGGATTTGCGGTATGCCGTTCTGACCGCGGCCAACCTCACTGGCACCCGGCTCGAAAGTGCAAAACTCGACAAAGCGACCTGGAATGACGGTCGCGTCTGCGCGGAAGGTTCCATCGGTGCGTGCCGATGAAGCCGATCAGTTCGCGCGACAACCCGACCTATAAAGAGTGGCTCGCCTTGGCCGGTGAGCGCAAAGCGCGCCGGAAAACCGGTCACACCCTTCTGGATGGCCCGCACTTGCTGCAAGCTGGAGTCGATGCCGGCGTGTCGTTTCGCCAGCTGGTGTTTTCAGAGACTGCCGCGGCGAGTGAATTGGCGGACTGGTGTCGGCGCTTGCCCGATACGCCTGCCTGTGTGCTGCCAGCCCCGCTTTTCAATGCGTTGACTCCGGTCGAAACGCCGGTCGGCGTGCTGGCTGTGATCGACATTCCGCGGGTTTCGAATCAGCAGCAGGACAACTGCATCGTGTTGCTGGAAAACATCCAGGACCCGGGCAACCTGGGCGCGATCCTGCGCGTCGCGGCGGCGGCGGGCGCGGATGCGGTGCACCTGTCGCAAGGCTGTTGCGAAGCCTGGTCGCCAAAATGCCTGCGTGGCGGGCAGGGCGCGCATTTTCAGTTGGCGATCCATGAAAACGCCGATTTGCCAATATTGGCACAGGGGTTCGGCGGGCCGGTCTACGCCGCCAGCCTGGGCGCCACGGCGGCTTTGTTCGATCTCGATCTGCGCGGCCGGGTCGGCTTCGCCTTCGGCAACGAAGGCGCCGGACTGTCGGCGCAACTCTGCGTCGCCGCTCAGCCCTTCATCATCCCGATGCCGGGCAAGGTCGAGTCGCTCAATGTGGCCACCGCCGCTGCGATTTGCCTGTTCGAGCGGGTACGCCAACTGCGCTAGCGCGTGTCATACGCACCATGAACATGTATCGGCGCACGCGGCGCGCCCTACGCAATCTCGCGCAGCAAAGCCTTCACCAGTTCCACTCGCTTTTCCAGTGTCGGGCAATCCTTGACCACCTTCAGACGGTCTTGCCCGGCCAGTTTGTATTCGCGCTTGGTCTGGATCAGCTTGATCAGTTTCAACGGGTCGATGGGCGGGTTCGGCTCGAACTGGATGGAAGCGCCGTCCGGCCCGACATTGAGGTGGGCGATGCCGAATGGCTTGGTTTCCAGACGCAAACGATGCACCGCCAGCAAGGCTTGCGCCGGTTCCGGCAGCAGGCCGAAACGGTCGATCAATTCCTCTTTCAGGTCGTCGAGTTGATCCAATGCATCGCAATTGGCCAAGCGTTTGTACAACACCAGACGTTCGTGGATGTCGCCGCAAAAATCCTCGGGCAGCAGGGCGGGCACATGCAGGTTTATTTCGGTCGTGACCGCCATCGGCGCGTCAATGTCCGGCTCCTTGCCTTCTTTAAGTGATTTAACAGCACTCGCCAGCATGTCATTGAAAAGATTGAAACCGACCTCCTGCATTTCGCCGCTCTGACTCTCGCCCAAGACCTCGCCGGCACCGCGAATCTCCAGGTCGTGCATGGCCAGATAGAAGCCGGAACCGAGGTCTTCCATGCTCTGGATCGCCTCCAGCCGTTTGGTCGCGGCGGGTGTGATCTTGACCTCGCCGGGCGGCGTCAGCAGATAGGCGTAAGCCTGGTGGTGCGAGCGCCCGACGCGGCCGCGCAACTGGTGCAACTGCGCCAGGCCGAACTTGTCGGCGCGATTCATGATGATGGTGTTGGCGGTCGGCACGTCGATGCCGGTTTCGATGATCGTCGTGCATAGCAGCAGGTTGAAACGCTGGTGGGTGAAATCGCGCATCACATGTTCCAGTTCGCGTTCCGGCATCTGGCCGTGGGCGATTTCGATGCGCGCTTCCGGCAGCAGTTTGACCAGTTTTTCACGCATCGCGAGGATGGTTTCCACCTCGTTGTGCAGGAAGAAGATCTGGCCGCCGCGTTTCAGTTCGCGCAGGCAGGCTTCGCGGATCAGGCCATCGGAAAAAGGCTGCACGAAGGTCTTGATCGCCAGGCGCTTCTGCGGCGCGGTGGCGATCACCGAGAAATCGCGGATTCCTTCCAGCGACATCGCCAGCGTGCGCGGAATCGGCGTCGCGGTCAGCGTCAGCACATCGACCTCGGCGCGCAGTTCCTTCATGCGCTCCTTCTGGCGCACACCGAAACGGTGTTCCTCGTCGATGATGGTCAGGCCCAGATTCTTGAAAACGATGTCCTTCTGCAACAGCTTGTGGGTGCCGATGACGATGTCGATGCGGCCGGACTTGATGCCTTCCAGCGCGACGGCGACTTCTTTCGGCGAGCGGAAGCGCGACAGTTCCGCAATCCGCACCGGCATGTCGGCGAAGCGGTCGGAGAAGGTCTGGAAATGCTGTTCGGCCAGCAGCGTGGTCGGACACAACACCGCCACCTGACGGCCGCCGGCAACGGCGACATAGGCGCCGCGCAAGGCGACTTCGGTCTTGCCGAAGCCGACGTCGCCGCAGACCAGGCGATCCATCGGTTTGCCCGAAGTCATGTCGCCGACCACGGCCTCGATGGCGGCCATCTGGTCCGGCGTTTCCTCGAAGCCGAAGCCGTCGGCGAAGGCCGCCATATCGTGTTCGTTGGTCTCGAACGCAAATCCCTGACGCGCGGCACGCTGGGCGTACAGATTGAGCAATTCCGCCGCCGTGTCGCGCGCTTTTTCCATCGCACGGCGCTTGGCTTTTTCCCACTGTCCGCTGCCCAGGCGATGCAGCGGCGCGGTGTCCGGATCGCCGCCCAGATAGCGGGAGATCAGATGCAGATGCGCGACCGGCACATACAGCTTGTCGCCGCCGGCAAATTCCAGACACAGAAATTCCTCCGAACCGTCGCCCATATCCATCGCGGACAAGCCTTGATAACGGCCGATGCCATGCTGCACGTGCACGACCGGGTCGCCGATCTTAAGTTCGCTGAGGTCTTTCAGCAGGCCCTCGGCGGTGCTGGCGCGCTTGCCCTCGCGGGCGCGGCGAGTGATCGGGCTGCGCGCGTAAAGCTCGGTTTCGGTGATGACGGCGAGCTTGCCGTCGAGGTCGATGAAACCTGTAGAGAGCGGACCGGTGGTAAGTTGGAACTTGTCGCCATCCGTGACAACTGCCCAGCCCTCCAGCACTCCCGGCTTCAAACCATATTCCGCCAGCGCATTGGCCAGCGTTTCGCGCCGGCCCAGGCTTTCCGCGACCAGCAACGTGCGGCCCTTGAAGCTGTCCAGATGCGCTTGCAAACGGTAATACGGATTCTCGGCCTTGCGCTCCACCTCCACGGCCGGCGCGCCTTGAAACGCCAGTGTCTGGTCGGCTTCTGCTTTCCCGCCGAATTCCAGCCGGGCGTAAGGCCGCAGCAGTCCAAAGAACTGATCCGGCGCAAGGAATAGCGCGTCCGGCGTCAGCAAGGGCCGATGTTTATCGCCCTGCATCAGACGGTGCCGGCTCTGGGTATCGCTCCAGAAGCCTTCCACGGCGGTTTGAATCTCGCCATGCAGCACCAGTACCGTGTCGTCGCCCAGGTAATCGAACAAGGTTGCGGTTTGTTCGAAAAACAGCGGCAGGTAGTACTCGATGCCGCCGGGCGCCAATTTGTTGGAGACATCCCTGTAAAGCTGGCTTTTGCCCGGATCGCCTTCGAATCGGTCGCGGAAACTCTGCCGGAAGTGGGTGATGCCGGCTTCGTCGAATGGCACCTCGCGCGCCGGCAGCAGGTGAATCTCGGCGACCTTGTACAGCGTGCGCTGGGTGTCCGGGTCGAAAGTGCGGATCGATTCGATCTCGTCGTCGAACAGGTCGATGCGGTAGGGCAGGGCCGATTTTTGTTCGCCGCCCATCGGGAACAGATCGATGATGCCGCCGCGCACTGCGAATTCGCCCGGCGACAACACCTGATTGACTGCGCTGTAGCCGGCTTGAGTCAGGCGCGAACGCAGTTTGTCGGCATCCAGCCTGTCCTTTTCCTTGAGCAGAAAGGCGTGCGCGTTCAGATAGTTGGGCGGGCACAGCCGCTGCATCGCCGTGGCGGCCGGCGTGATCAGCACATCTATCCGGCCGGACGCCGCCAGCCAGAGCGCGGAGAGGCGATCCGAAACCAGGTCGGGATGGGGCGACAACGGGTCGTAGGGCAGGGTTTCCCAATCCGGGAACAGGTGCGTGGCCAGGCTGGGCGCAAACCAGTTGATTTCCTCGACCAGGCGGGCCGCGTCCTGCGCGGTTTGGGTCAATATCAGCAAGCGGCGCGATTGCACCGCGAGGCTGGCGAGAACCAGGCTATCCGCCGAACCGGGCGGTAGCGTGAGGCGGCGGCGTTGGCCTAGCGGGGGAAATGGGGGCAAGTCGTTCATGAAGCGGCATGTCGAAGCGGGGCTGGCATTTTCCGTCATCGCGCGACTTGCCGGTTAGCGGTATACGTTTGTCGCTGAATGAATTCTTCGTTCCTATAATCCGCGCTGTTGTCCGCCACGCGGCTGCAATCCACAAAACAGGTGATCCATGCTCGTCGATGTCAAAGCTCCAGAGTTTTCCGAATCGGTGCAAAGCGGCTCCATGCTGGATTGGCATAAACAAGCAGGCGATTTTGTCCGGCGCGATGAACCCCTCACCGACCTGGAAACCGACAAGGTCATTCTGGAAGTCGCCGCGCCGGTTTCCGGTGTTCTGAAGGAAATATGCCTGCCATCGGGCAGCGAAGTGAAAGCCGGCGATGTGCTGGCGCGGATAGAAAGCGCGGAAACAGCCGCCGAAGCCGTAGGGCGGAATCCCCGCGAGGGGGAGGCCGAACCCGAACCGCTCGCGATGCCGGCTCCGACGCATGAGGCGGAAGTTCCCGTTGGCTGCCCGCCGTGTCCGCCGTGCGAGCCGGAGCGCGGCGAGCGGAGAGTCCCGATGACCCGCTTGCGCCTGCGCATCGCGGAACGTCTGAAAGAAGCGCAGAACACCGCCGCCATGCTGACCACGTTCAACGAAATCGACATGCGGCCGGTCATGGATTTGCGCGCGCGTTATCAGGAGCAGTTCCAGAAGGAACACGGCGTCAAGCTGGGATTCATGTCCTTTTTCACCAAGGCGGTGTGCCAGGCGCTCAAGGCATATCCGTTGGTCAACGCCAGCATCGACGGCCGCGATGTGGTTTATCACGACTATTACGACATCGGCCTGGCGGTCAGCTCCGAACGCGGCCTGGTGGTGCCCATCCTGCGCAATGCGGATCGGCTTTCCTTCGCCGATATAGAACAACAGATCGCCGACTTCGGCCGTCGCGCCAACAGCCTGGAACTGACGCTGGAAGAAATGCAAGGCGGTACTTTCACCGTTTCAAACGGCGGCGTGTTCGGTTCATTGCTGTCGACGCCCATCCTCAACCCGCCCCAATCCGGGGTGCTCGGACTGCACAAGATCCAGGATCGCCCCATCGCCGAGCAGGGTCAGGTGGTGATTCGCCCGATGATGTACGTCGCGCTGAGCTACGACCACCGTATCGTCGACGGCCGCGAGGCGGTGAGTTTCCTGAAAGCGGTGAAGGATGCGCTGGAAGACCCGGCGCGCCTGCTGCTGGAGTTGTAAGCCTGTCGCCAGTCGGCAAAGGATTGCCGACCTACTCTAGCCGCGGAACGTGGGGATGCCGTTCGCGGCGCGAATAGCGCGTGTTTCGGCCCTACATCCGTGGCGTGCTGTAACAGAGATTGTTGCTGTCGAACGACAAACTCATCTGCTCGTTGTTCGGCAGCACGATGTACTTCACGCCGATGTATTCGAGATTGTTTTTCCAGAACAGCGCGAACACCGCTTTTTCGCCGTTGCTGACCATGTGGGTGTTGGAATACACCCGGTTCGGTTGGCCATATTGCTGGTTGTAGTTGTTGACCGAGATGATCAGCGACTTCAGTGAAGGCCGGACATCCTGCTCAAAGCCGACCAATTTGCCTTTGCAGAAGCGGAACTGGTAACGCCGCGCGATGCTGGGGTCGTTGTCGTAGGCCAGGATGACGTCATCCGAAGGTTCCAATACCCGGTCGAAATTCCAGTTGGCCAGGAGCAGGGTCTTGACCTCGTTCTGCGCCATGCCACTCTTGAATTCGGCGACTTCGAAAGCGTGGGCTGCGGAACCGGTCAGAAACGCGGCTAAAACGAACAAGCGGGAGAGTCTCATGGCGGTTTCGCTACTGATCGACAACCGCCATGATAGCCGGCTGCCGCGTGCCGGCGAAGAGAACGATCAACTGCGGAAATGGCCCACCGTGCTGGAGAGCTGATCGGCAAGCTGGCGCATCTGCTGCACGGTATGGTCGGATTGGGCGCTGGCATGTTCGGTACTCGAGGCGAGGTCGGAAAGGCGCTCGATGTTGTTGGAAATCTGGTTGCTGGCGAGCGATTGCTCCTTCACCGAGCGGGTGATTTCCTCGATCCCTTTCTGCGCTTCGAGCACCGCGCTGTGGGCCTGCTCGAGGATGCGGGCAACCTCGCCACCCCGGCTGGTGCCTTCCTCCAGCGCCGTTTCACCTTGTTTGATCGCGGCTTCGACCTGTCCGGACTGGGAGTTGAGGTCGGCGGTGACACGGGTGATTTCATTGGCGTGCGTCGCGGTTTTTTCCGCCAGCTTGCGGACTTCATCCGCCACGACGGCGAAGCCGCGGCCCTGTTCGCCAGCGCGGGCGGCTTCGATGGCGGCATTCAGCGCGAGCAGATTGATCTGTTCGGCGATGTCCTTCACATGCTGGGTGGCGCCGATGATGCTCTGGGTGCTGCCGAGGAATTTCTCGACCGAAGTGGACATGCCCTTCACCGCGCTCTGCACGCTGTTCATCGCCTGATCGAGTTGCTTCATGCGATCCAGACCCTGGTTCGAATAGTCGGCGCTGCGCGCGGAGACTTCCCTGACCTGTTCGGCGTTGTCGGCCACCGAGGAAATGCTGGCGGACATTTGTTCCACGGCGGTGGCGGTGGAAGTGGCGGCGCCGGTTTGATCGGTGCTGGCGTCGCGCAGTTTGGTGGACGCGGTCGCCAGGTTTTCGGACAGGTTATGCAATTGCTCGGCGTTGCCCTTGATGCCGTTGACCAGGGCTTGCAGGCCGGACACAAAACGGTTGAAGGCGATGGAAATGCGGCACAGCTCGTTATCGCCCTGAATTTGCAGCCGCATGGTGAGATCGCCCTCGCCATCGGCCATGGATTCGATGGAACGCCCCAGCAAGGTGAGTTGGGACAGGATGTTGGCGACGATGGACAAGGCAATGGCGAGGCCGACCAGAACCGCGACGACGGTCAAGGCCAGGGCGATGTTCTGGGCATTCTCGGTGTTCTGCTGAACCGCTACTTCACGCGCGTCGATCACCGTCTTCTGATCCTTGATCAGGTCGAGCAGGCCTTGCCGCATATCTCGCCAGACTGGCGTTTCCTGCTTGATCAGGCGGATTTTCGCTTCCTCGATATTGGTTTGTTTGACCAGATCGCGGATTTCCGTTTGCAGACCTTTCTGTTTTTGGCGCAAATCCGAGACTTTGGCCAGGGACTCCGCCTGTTTGTTGCTGGCGCCGACCAGAGCGCTCGTCTCGCCGAGCAGCTTGTCCATCGCATCGCTGGCTTTCTCGAAATTCTCGTAGGCCTTGGCGTTTTCGGGATCGAGGATGATGTTGCGCAAGGCCTGGCCCATTTGCAGGCCGTTGGCGTAAAGCTCGGTGTAATGGAGCAGAACCTGCTGATCCTGTTCGATGAAATTGGTGAACTCGGTCTTGGCGCGGTTGAGCGCAAGCCAGGAAACCAGGGTGGAAATCAGGAACAGCGTGACGACGGCAGCCAACAGAATGATCAGTTGAGAGCGTATTTTGAATTTGCGCAGATTTAGCATGGTTATCATCTCAAAAAACAGGGCGCCAAACGCGCACTGCGTGACAGGGTATTTTCGGCACGATGGCAACAAACTTGAAGCGTAGACAGAAATAAACCGGTTGCTTCAGTGCTCATCCTTGCCGCCCGGCAGGCTGAAGACCGGCAGCGTCCAGTCCCAGATGATGGCGGCCAGACGCAGGCCGGCGACGCAGGCCATGCCGAGCAGGGCGGCCAGGGTGCGGTCGAGGAACGGTTGCAGGGCCAGATAGGCGATGACCCCGGCAATCGCCGCCGTGGCATAGATGCGGCTGCGGCGCAGGATCAGCGGCACTTCGGCACACAGAATGTCGCGCAACATGCCGCCAGCCGCGCCGGTCAACGTGCCCATGATCACCACGACGATGCCGTCATAGCCCGCGTTTTCGGCGATCTGCGCGCCGCCGATGGAAAACAGCGCCAGACCGAGCGCATCGGCGATCAGGATGAAGCGGTCGGGCGGATGCCGGTAACGGGCGTAGACCACGGTCAGCAATGCGGCGGCGATGCTGATGTAGAGGTAGGTGGTGTCGGCGATCCAGAACACCGGACTGCGGTCGAGCAACAGATCGCGCAGCGTGCCGCCGCCGGTGGCGGTGACCGTGGCGATGACCACCACGCCGAGCAGATCCAGGCTGCGCCGCCCGGCGGCGAGCGCGCCGCTGACCGCGAACACCGCGACACCGAGCAGTTCGATGGCGTGCAGTATGGTCACGCGCTCAGCCCGGGCTCAAGCCAGACCCATCATGACCAATGCGACAAACGCGGCGAACAGCGCGAAATGGCTGATGCCCTCGATGGCGTTGGTCTCGCCGTCGTGCAGGTTGTTCATCACCGTCAGCAGCGTCAGCAACAGCATGCCGGCCTGGATCGGCGTCAACGCCATGACGATACGGTCGCCGGTAAACAAAGCGATCCCTTCGATCACCGGCAGCGTCAGCAGCACGGTCGCCAGCGACGCGCCGAGCGCGATATTGACCGTGGTCTGCATGCGGTCGTTATGAGCGGCCTTCAGCGCTGTCAGGATTTCCGGGCTGGCCGAGATCAGCGCCACCAGCACGGCGGGTATGGTTTTAGGCAGGCTGGTGCCGGCCAGACCGGCATCGAGCAAGACCGACAGCACTTCGGAAAGCAGGCCGACCAGCACGATGGCGGCGAGCATGACGCCGACTTGCAGCGCGTTCGGGCTGTGCGCGATGTCGTGCGCCTCTGCTTCCAATTCGACCGGGTGCTCGAAAAACTGGCGGTGTTCCACCGTCTGCAAACGCAGAAAAGCCAGATACATCACCGCCATGACGCCGACCGAAACCGCCGAATAAAGCTGCCAATGGGTATCCGGCACAAAGTCCGGAATGAACATGCCGATGCCGAGCGCGACCAGCAGCATGGCGATGAAGGAATTGGCCGAATCGAGGTTGTACTTCGGGTTGCCGTGCTTGAGCCCGCCGATGATCGCGGCCGCGCCCAGAATGCCGTTGATGTCGATCATCACCGCCGCGAACACCGTATCGCGCGCCAATGTCGGATTCGGCGCGCCTTGCAGCAGCACGACCAGAATCACCACTTCCACCGACACCGCCGCGATGGTCAGGATCAAGGTGCCGTAGGGCTCGCCCAGGCGCAGCGCCAACACCTCGGCGTGATGCGCGATGCGGAACGCCACGCCGATGATCGCCGCCAGCACCAGCCCGAGCAGCCCCCAGAGCGTTGCGCCGCCGTGCTGCACGGCGGCATGTTCCAGCGTAAGGCCGACGCCGAGCATGGCGATGGCGATCAGGATGAGGGATTCGGCTTTGACGGTTTTCATGGCGGACGAGAGTCGATACGAGAAAGTTGAAACGAGAAGGTCGATACAAAATGGGAGGCGATTATCCGATACCTGGCGATCAAGCAGGCTCGGCTTCCAGTGCATCCACCTTCTTGTACATCCAGCCGCCGACATAGAGCGTCACGCCCAGCACGGCCAGACAGGCGATGCGAACCAGCGGCGTCGCGTCGGACAAGTCGAACAGCAGCACCTTGGCCGCCGACGCGGCGAAGATAAGCAGCGAAGATTTGCCCAGCAGCTTGTCTCGGCTCCGGAAGGCCAGCGCCAGACAGGCCAGACCGATGACACTCCAGGCGAACGACACCGGCAGGCGCTCGTTGAGGATGTTCACCGCCGCGCCCATCAGCGCGATATGGCCGGCATACAGCACCGGCGCGGTCAGCGCTTTCAGATCGGGCAGGCGCTTGACGAAGTAGTAGGCCGCGTAAAGCTCGGCCGCATAGAACAGGGCCAGCATCGGATGCTCCGAATCGATTCCGCTGTCGATATCCACCACCACGCGCAGGTAGTTGATCGCAAACACGATGCCGACCAGCAGCCGGAACGGCCATTGCACGACCGCTGTGGAACCGGCAACGCGCAAGTAAGCCGCCAGCGCCGGCAACACGGCCAACACCAGCCATGGCGCCGCATCATGCGGAATCAGCTCCATGTAACCGGCATGGAACAACACCAGCGCGGCATAGGCGCCGACCAGCAAACTGCCCGCTTCCGGCGCCGCCGCCATCCGGTTCCGCGCAAACCAATAGGCCGCCAGCACCAAGGCCGCGCTGGCCAGCGAAATCCACGGCGCCAGAGCCGGCAGATTGTTTTCCAGCAACGGGTATTGCAGCGCGTAGAAGATCAGCAGCAAGGGCAGGTGGGCGATGGCCTCGTCCCGGCTCATCGGCCGGTTGTGGCGGATGGAAAACCAGACCGCGCCGACCAGGAAAATCGGGAACTGAACCGCCTGGAACGAGAACGCCTCGACCCAGGCGGAGAGCTGGTTTGCGTCATACAGCACGTGGAAGCCGAGCAAGGCCATGTACGCCGCCAACAGATAGATCCGCCGCACGCCGAGCCAGATCGCATAGACGCAGAACAGCACGCTCCAGGCTGAAAAATAGATCGCCATATCGACCACCGAACCGGCCAGCGCATCGAGCAGGAACGGCGCGGAATACGAGCCGACCACCGCGAACAAGCTGTAGATCTCGCTCTCGAACAGCCGCGCCAGCCAGAGTGCGCCAAGACAGGTCAGCAGCACCGCGCCCGTTGCCAGCCCGACGCCAATGAAGTGGTAATAAAGATGCGCGCCGTAAATCGACAAAAACAACACCACCAGTCCGCCCGCCGGCAACAGACTGGCGTATTCCCGATCCGCGCTACGGAGCCGCAAACCCGCGCCGATCAACAGAAACCCGCTCAACAGCGCCAGCACCAACTGCCGCTCCGGCGTCAGCCAGCCCGAATCCACCGCCAACCGAATCAGATAAGCCGTCGCCAGCACCAACGCCGTCGCCCCGGTCCAGCCGAGGATTTGGGTGATGGAGATGTCCGGCGGAGCGGCGTATGCGCTTGCTGGTTGGTTGAACCGGTTTGTAACTGGCGCGGACGGGGCGGGCGGGCGCGTTGGCTGACTGTTAGTGGCGAGGTTGGCGCCGGATTCCGCTTGCGCGGGTTCGATAGCCTCGTCGTTCCGGATGCTTTTCTGGACCAGCAGGCACTCGATGCGGGACAGGCGGGTTTCGATGTTTTCCAGGCGGTTATCGAGGGGCGACATTCAGTACCCTTTGTATTGAATATCAGAAATGCTGTGCACTTGGGCGAATTGATCTCGATGGTTCATGCTCATTGAGTTAGTTGCACCATTGTTGCTCACAGGGTTCCCCATCGTGGTTTCCATCCATTTCCACGCCAGGACAATTTTTCAAGAAGAAGGTGGCCTCTTCGCACGAAGTCATTTGTGAGCAATGGGTTCTTCCGTCACAACTGAAATTGGCGGGTGTTGTTATGTTCTCGTCCTTTGTTTCGGGCAGATTGGAATTGTCTGTGTTCCGGTTCTGATACTTGCCATACACCTGCCACCCCGCGATGCCGATCAAAATTAATACGATGAGTTTTTTCATTGGAAATGTTCCACCTTTGGTCTTCCACGCTTCAGTAGAAGATGTGCTGACGAATTCGATGTTTTCGGCCCGTTTGCGGCCGTTGGCTTCGGTGGCGATTTCGTAGCTGACGATCTCGTCGCCGACCGGTCGCCGCTGGCGATTCGAGAAGGATTTGATATGGGCGAAGACCGGCTCGCTGGCGCCGTTCTGGACGACGAAGCCGTAGCCTTTATCGTCCTTCCAGTTGCTTATCCTGCCTTGGTAGCGCATGGGGCTGCTTCAGTGCGCCTGGCGAAGGAGGCTTTCCGGAAAACCCTTGGTTCGGGGAAACACGCAATTGATATCGGCAATCGACATCGAAATCCTCCCGGTTTTTTGTCGTTCCGGTGGGTTATCGCGGTGGAACGTATGGCCCGGACTATGGCAAGGCGTTCCGGGCCGGTCAAGGCGGGGTGTGCGTATGCGGGCCGTACTGGGGGTATGCTTGCAAGCCGCGATAATCCACTTCAACGCAAGGAGATGACATGAAAATTCGCAGCCTGCTTTTCAGTCTGATCGCCGCTGGTTTTGCCCTGACCGCCAGCGCCGCGGAACCCATCGTGATCAAGTTCAGCCATGTGGTGGCGGGGAATACGCCTAAAGGCCTGGCCGCCGAGTTTTTCAAGAAGCGGGTGGAGGAGCTGACCAAAGGCCAGGTCAGGGTCGAGGTTTACGCCAACAGCACCTTGTACAAGGACAAGGAGGAAATGGAAGCCCTGCAACTGGGCGCGGTGCAGATGCTGGCGCCGTCGCTGGCCAAGTTCGGGCCGCTCGGGGTGAAGGAATTCGAGGTCTTCGATCTGCCCTACATTTTCGACAATTACCAGGAACTGCACGCGGTGACGCAGGGACCGATCGGTCGCCAGTTGCTGGACAAGCTGGAGACGCGCGGCATCAAGGGCCTGACTTACTGGGATAACGGTTTCAAGGTGTTCAGTTCGAACAAATCGTTGGATAGCGTCGAGGCGTTCAAGGGCCAGAAGATGCGCATCCAGTCTTCCAAAGTGCTCGATGCGCAGATGCGGGCGCTGGGCGTGTTGCCGCAGGTGATGGCTTTTTCCGAGGTTTATCAGGCGCTGCAGACCGGGGTGGTCGATGGCACCGAAAATCCGCCGTCCAATCTGTACACGCAAAAAATGCATGAAGTGCAGAAGAACGTGCTGTTGTCCAACCACGGTTATCTGGGCTATGCGCTGATCACCAACAAGAAGTTCTGGGACGGCCTGCCGGCGGACGTGCGCACCCAGCTCGACAAGGCGGTGAAGGAGTCCACCGACTACGCCAACAAGATCGCCAAGCAGAAGAACGATGAGGACCTGGACGCCGTGCGCAAGTCCGGCAAGTCCGTGGTCAAGGAGCCGACAGCGCAACAACGCGCGGCCATGAAGCGGGCGCTGGTCGGCGTGCATCAGAAAATGGACGACCGCGTCGGCCTGGAACTGGTTCAGTCCATCTACAAGCAGACCGGTTTCGATCCTTCCAAGATGTAAGCCGGTGTTTGGCCATCGGCGCGTGTTTCCATGCCCGTCGCTCCCGCCCGCGCGGGGGTGGATGGGCTATCTAGCCGCAAGGGAAGCGGGCTTTTTGCCCGGTAGTTCGCTTGCCGTCATACGACTCCGTTCAGCAATAGTTCATGAGATTCCTGCTTAGAACGCTCGACCATCTTGAGGAATGGCTGATCACCTTTCTGATGGGAGCGGCCACGCTGATCATCTTCGCGGCGGTTCTGCATCGTTACCTGTCCGGCGTCGCCATTCCCGGACTGCAGGATTGGCTGTTGTTGCAGGATCTTTCCTGGGCGCAGGAACTCACCATCATCATGTTTGTGTGGATGGCCAAATTTGGCGCCGCCTACGGAGTGCGCACCGGCATCCATGTCGGGGTGGACGTGCTTATCAACCGTCTGAACGACAAGAACCGGAGCCGGTTCATCGTCTTTGGCCTGCTGGCGGGCGCGCTTTTTACCGGCATCATCGGCACTCTGGGCGCTTACTTCGTCTGGGAGAACGGCGCCCATTACGCCGTCTACAACTGGCTCGGGCGCGATGTTTCCGCAATGATCGAAGGGCCGACCACGCCAGACCTGGAATGGCCGACCTGGGTGGTTTATTCGGCCATTCCGCTCGGCTCGTCGCTGATGTGTTTCCGCTTTCTGCAGGTGACCGTCGGTTTCCTGCGCACCGGTGAGTTGCCGCGCCACGAGCACGCTTTCGTCGAAGGACTCGAGGAGGAAAAACCGCCGGTGGATATGGACTGGTATGCGATGAACGACAACGCCCATCCGCATGGTTTGAAACACTCGAAACCGGACGATCCGGCCGCCGGAGCGAACAAGCCTTGAGCACGATGATCATCTTCGCGTTGCTGGTGGCGCTGATGCTCACCGGCATGCCGATCTCGATTTCGCTCGGCCTGACCGTGCTGACCTTTCTTTACACGTTGACCGATGTACCTATCGAAGCGGTGGCGCTGAAGCTGTTTACCGGTATCGAGAAGTTCGAAATCATGGCGATTCCGTTCTTCATCCTGGCCGGCAATTTCCTGACTCATGGCGGCGTGGCGCGGCGAATGATCAACTTCGCCACCGCGATGGTCGGCCATTTTTACGGCGGTCTGGGCCTGGGCGGGGTGCTGGCCTGCGCCTTGTTCGCGGCGGTGTCCGGTTCCAGTCCGGCAACGGTGGTGGCCATCGGTTCGATATTGCTGCCGGCCATGGTCAAGGCCGGTTTCCCCAAGCGCTTCGGCGCCGGCATCATCACCACTTCGGGCGCATTGGGCATTCTGATTCCGCCTTCCATCGTCCTGGTCATGTACGCGGTGTCGACCAGCACTTCGGTGGGGGCGCTGTTCATGGCGGGGGTGATTCCGGGCCTGATCCTCGCTTTCATGCTCGGCTTTACCACCTGGTACCGGGCGCGCAAGTTCAACTACCCGCGTCAACCCAGAGCCAGCATGGGCGCGCGCTGGCGCGCCTTCCGCGAGAGCGTGTGGGGTCTGTTGCTGATTGTGGTGGTGATGGGCGGTATTTACAGCGGCATCTTCACGCCGACCGAGGCGGCGGCGATGAGCGCGGTCTACGCCTTCCTTATCGCGGTGTTCGTCTACCGCGACCTGAAGTTGCGCGATGTGCCCAAGGTGCTGCTCAATTCGGCCAACATGAGCGCGATGCTGCTCTACATCATCACCAACGCCATCCTGTTTTCGTTCTTGATGACGCACGAAAATATCCCGCAGGAAATGGCCAACTGGATGCTGTCGCAAGGCTTGGGCGTGATCGGCTTCCTGCTCATCGCCAACGTGTTGCTGCTGCTGGCCGGCAACTTCATGGAGCCGTCTTCGATTGTGCTGATCATGGCGCCCATTCTGTTTCCGATTGCCATCGGTCTGGGTATCGATCCGGTGCATTTCGGCATCGTCATGGTGGTGAACATGGAGGTGGGCATGTGCCACCCGCCGGTGGGGCTGAATCTGTACGTGGCGAGCGGCATCGCCAGGATGGGGATCACCGAACTGACCATCGCGGTCTGGCCGTGGCTGCTGACCATGCTGGTGTTCCTGGCGCTGGTGACTTATGTGCCGATAATTTCGCTCTGGTTGCCGCGCAGCCTGGGCATGCTTTCTTGATTGGGCAAGGGCAATGAACGAAGTCAGACCGTATTACCTGAACCTGATGCAGATGCGTCTGCCCATCGGCGGTTGGGTGTCCATCCTGCATCGTGCCAGCGGCGCGCTGCTTTCGCTGGCCATTCCCGGTGTCCTGTACGTCTTGATGCTGTCGCTGCGCGCGCCGGAGGATTTCCGGAATGTGGCCGCGTGGCTGGGCGGTATCTGGGGCTGGTTGCTGTCGATGGCGCTGATCTGGGCCTTGCTGCACCACTTTCTGGCCGGCTTGCGCCATCTGGGCTTCGACTTCGGTTGGGGCGAAGAAAGGTATCGCGCGCGCAAGACGGCCTGGGCCAGCCTCATCGCCGCCGCCGGGCTGACCGCGCTGATCGCGGTATGGAGGCTGGCATGAGGGAACCGGGATGAGGAAACCGACATGAGGCGCGTCGGCGGTTCCCGCCGCGGGCTCGATATGTGGCTGATGCAGCGCGCCAGCTCAATCTACATGGCGTTGTTCATGCCGTTGTTCGCCATCTATGTCCTGGCCGCGCCCAGCCTGGACTATGCCGGCTGGCGCGCGTTGTTCATGCCGTTGGGCATGAAAGTGGCCGTGCTGCTGTGTGTGCTGGCCGTGCTGCTGCATGCCTGGATCGGCCTGCGCGAAATTTTCATCGACTATCTGCATTGCGCGCGCTGCCTGGCGTTGCGCCTGTTTTCGTATTTCGCTTTTGCCACACTCTATCTGGCTTGCCTGGTGTGGACGGTGGACATTCTCTGGAGCGTGAAGTGAGTGCGGTCAAAACTTCCATCCCCAAACGCACCTTCGATGCGGTGATTGTCGGCGGCGGCGGCGCGGGCCTGCGCGCCGCGCTGCAACTGGCTCAGGCCAACTTCAAGGTGGCGCTGATTTCCAAGGTGTTCCCCACCCGCTCGCACACCGTCTCCGCCCAGGGCGGCATCACGGCGGCGCTGGCCAATGTGTCGGACGACAACTGGCACTGGCACATGTACGACACGGTCAAGGGCTCGGACTATCTGGGCGACCAGGACGCCATCGAATTCATGTGCCGCAACGCGGCCGCCGCCGTGTATGAGCTGGAGCACATGGGCCTGCCGTTCTCGCGCCTGGACAACGGCAAGATCTACCAGCGCCCGTTCGGCGGCCAGTCGCAAAACTACGGTGGCGAGCAGGCGATCCGCACCTGCGCGGCGGCGGATCGCACCGGCCATGCCCTGCTGCACACGCTTTACCAGCGCAACATCGCGGCCCGCACCCAGTTCTTCGACGAGTTCTTCGCCCTCGATCTGATCCGCGACCAGGACGGTTATGTGCTGGGTGTGACCGCGCTGGAGATCGAGACCGGCGAACCCTGGCTGTTCGAGGCGCGCGCCACGCTGTTGGCCACCGGCGGCGCCTGCCGCATTTTTCGCCACTCCACCAACGCCCACATCAACACCGGCGATGGCCTCGGCATGGTGCTGCGCGCCGGCCTGCCGCTGGAAGACATGGAGTTCTGGCAGTTCCATCCGACCGGCATTCCCGAGATCGGCAGCCTGATTACCGAGGGCGTGCGCGGGGAGGGCGGTTACCTGATCAACAAGGATGGCGAGCGCTTCATGCAGCGCTATGCGCCCAATGCCCAGGACTTGGCCTCGCGCGACGTGGTGTCGCGGGCGATCGCCCAGGAATTGCTGGCCGGGCGGGGCTGTGGCGAGCATGGCGATTTCGTGTATTTGAAGATCGACCACATCGGCGCCGACAAGATCAAGGAACGCCTGCCTGGCATCCGCGAGTTGTCCATGCAGTTCGCCGGCGTCGACCCCTGCGTCGCGCCCATGCCGGTGACGCCGACCGCGCATTACATGATGGGCGGCATTCCCAGCAATATGCATGGCCAGGTGGTGACGCCGGTGCGTACCGGCCCGGAAGAGGCGGTGCCCGGGCTCTATGCCGTGGGCGAGTGCGCCTGCGTGTCGGTACATGGCGCCAATCGCCTGGGCGGCAATTCCCTGCTCGATCTGGTCGTGTTCGGCCGCGCCGCCGGCATCCATATGATCGAAACCTTGCGCGAGAACCCGATTGCGCGTCCGTTGCCAGAGGACGCGGTCGAGACCTCGCTGGCCCGTTTGGCGCGCTGGGATAAACGTAAACCCGAACGTAAAACCGAGCGCAAACCCGAACACGAACCCCAAAAAACCGGCACGGAAACCGTGGCCGGACTGCGTGCCGAGATGCAGCAGATCATGCAGGCGCACTGCGGCGTTTATCGCAACGAGGCGTTGTTGAAGGCCGGCCTGGAAAAACTGAGCGCGGTCGAGGCGCGCCTGCCCGATGCGACGCTAAGCGACCACAGCAAGATGTTCAACACTGCGCGTCTGGAAGCGCTCGAGCTGGAGAATCTGCTGCCGATTGCGCGCGCCACGCTGGTTTCCGCGCTGGCGCGAACCGAAAGCCGGGGCGCGCACAGCCGCGAAGACCATCCCGAGCGCGACGACGAACACTGGCTGCGCCACAGCCTGTATTTCCGAGAGCGGGATCAGCTCGACTACAAGCCGGTGCGCCTGAAGCCGCTGACCGTGAAGACGTTTCAGCCCAAGGAAAGGACGTACTGATGCCGGCTCAGATGCGTTTCCGTGTCTATCGCTACGACCCCGAATCCGGAGCCAAACCCTGGATGCGGGACTACGCAATCGAATTCGAACCGAAGGGCAAGAAGGTGCTGGATGCGCTGATCGCGATCAAGGACACGCTCGATGAAAGCCTGTCGTTTCGTCGTTCCTGCCGCGAGGGCGTGTGCGGATCGGATGGCGTCAACGTCAACGGCCGCAACGTGCTGGCCTGCGTGACGCCGCTGGAAGGGCTGGCGCAACCGATCGAGATTCGCCCTTTGCCGCGTTTGGGCGTGGTGCGCGATCTGATCGTCGACATGGAGCAGTTCTACCGGCACTACCGCGCGGTCAAACCGTATTTGGTCAATCTTGACCCGGAGCCGGAGAACGAACGCCCGCAAAGTCCGGCCGAGCGGGCCGAACTCGATGGCCTGTGGGAATGCATCCTGTGCGGCTGCTGCACCACCTCCTGCCCGTCGTTCTGGTGGAACCCGGACAAGTTTCTCGGCCCCGCCGCCTTGTTGCAGGGCTACCGCTTCATTGCCGACAGCCGTGACCAGGCCACCGACGAACGGCTCGATTTTCTGGAAGACCCGTATCGGCTATTCCGCTGCCACGGCATCATGAACTGCGTGGAGGTGTGCCCAAAAGGCTTGAACCCCACCGCCGCCATCGGCAAAATCAAGTCGCTCCTTGTGAAACGGGCGTTCTGAGGCAGTATTCGGGGGGCGTTCAAAATGCAGTTTTCGAAGCATCCGGTGACTGAACCGCATCCCTTGAATCGACTGCGTTGGCTGTGCCGACGGGGAATGCTGGAGCTGGATGCCTGGTTGATGCGTTTTCTGGATGTCCGCTACACCGAGCTATCCGCCGATCGGCAAGCTGTTTTTGCCGACTTGTTATATCAGGACGACATGGATCTGTTCGACTGGATTACAGGCGAGTGCGTGCCACCGGTCGAGTTCGAAGACATGGTGGAAGAAATCAAGACAACCCGCTATCCAAGGTAACCAACAACATGACCAAGCCCACCGCCAATCTCCAGATCAACGAGCAAACCATCCAGTTGCCGACCATGCAGGGCACGCTGGGGCCGGATGTCATCGATACCCGCACCTTGGGCAGCCAGGGCCATTTCACTTACGACCCCGGATTTCTATCCACCGCCAGTTGTTCGTCCAGCATCACGTATATCGATGGTGACCAGGGGCTGCTCTATTACCGGGGTTATCCGATCGAACAACTCGCGGAGCGCTCGGACTTCCTGGAAGTGGCCTACCTGCTATGGCATGGCGAACTGCCCAGCGCCGAGCAGAAGAAGGAGTTCGATTACACGGTCAGCCGCCACACCATGCTGCATGACCAGATGTTGTCCCTGTACAAGGGATTCCGGCGCGACGCCCATCCGATGGCGGTCATGGTGTCCATCATCGGCGCCATGGCCGCGTTCTATCCCGAAAGCAGCGACGTGGCCGATCCCGCGCAGCGGCAGGTCTCCCTGTTCCGCCTGCTGGCCAAGGTGCCGACCGTGGCGGCCTGGTCCTACAAGTACAACAAGGGTGATCCCTTCGTGTATCCGCAGAACCGCCTGGGCTACACGGAGAACTTCCTGCACATGCTGCACGGCAATCCCTGCGAGAGCTACGAACCGAGCCCAGTGTTGTCGCGCGCGCTCGACCGCATCTTCATCCTGCATGCCGACCACGAGCAGAACGCCTCAACCTCCACCGTGCGCATGGCCGGTTCCAGCTTCGCCAACCCGTTCGCCTGCATCGCCGCGGGTACGGCGTGTCTGTGGGGGCCGCTGCATGGCGGCGCCAATGAAGCTGTTTTAACCATGCTGGCGGAGATGGGCGACGTTGCGAACATCGGCGAATTCATCAAGCGCGCCAAGAACAAGACCTCCGGCTTCCGGCTCATGGGTTTCGGCCATCGCGTCTACAAGAACATGGATCCACGCGCGGCGATCATGCGGCAAACCTGCCACGAAGTGCTCGACGAACTGGGCCTGCATGACGACCCGATGTTCAAGATCGCGCTGAAGCTGGAGCAGATCGCCTTGGAAGATGACTATTTCATCGAGAAAAAGCTGTATCCCAACGTCGATTTCTACTCCGGCATCGTGTTGCGCGCGCTCGGCATCCCGACTTCGATGTTCACCGCGATTTTCGCACTGGCGCGCACCGCCGGATGGATCGCGCAATGGAACGAAATGGTCACCGCGCCGGGCCACAAGATCGCGCGTCCGCGCCAGCTTTACACCGGGCCGTTGCGGCGCGAATTCGTGCCGATTGCTTTACGCGGCGAATGAAGTCTGATCTTTCCGCCACGGCGCTGTTTTCCGGCAGCGCCGAGTATCTGGCGGCATTTGAGGCGCTACACCCCGATCAATTTCCTTCTTTGCCGGCAACGCGGTTCCCAAACAAAGAGGCACTCGCGATTTCCGATTTGCCGCTGCTGCAATGCGAGGCAACCCAGGTCGGCGTGCTGCAACTGATCAATGCTTACCGTTTCCATGGCTTTCGCGTGGCGGATCTCGACCCGCTCAAACGCCAGCCGCCGCCGCATCTGCTCGAACTGGACCCGGCCAATCATGGCTTGACGCCGGCCGATCTGGACCAGCAATTCGAGACCGGTTCCCTGGCCGGCGGAACAGGAAACAGCGGCAAGGACACGCGCGACACCCTGCGCAACATCGTTGCGCGCTTGCGCCAAGCCTATTGCGGCACGTTATCGGCCGAATACATGCATCTGAACGACACCCAGCAAAAACGCTGGTTGCAAAAACGCCTGGAGGGTGAATCGGGCGCACCGGATTTCGATACCGATTTGCGCTATTGGTTGTTGCGTCAGTTAACCGCGGCCGAGGCGCTGGAAAAAACCTTGCACACGCGTTTCGTCGGCCAGAAACGCTTTTCCCTTGAAGGCGCCGAAGCGCTGATTCCATTGTTGAATGACCTGATCGAGCAATCCGCGCGGGTCGGGGTTCAGGAAATCGGCTTGGGCATGGCGCATCGCGGGCGCCTGAATGTGTTGCACAACGTTCTGGGCAGATCGGTCATCGAGTTGTTCGAACATGCCCAGCATGACAGGACGGATGAGCGCCGCAGCGGCGATGTGAAATATCACCAGGGTTTCGCGGCCGATCTGACCACCGCCGGCGGCCTCATCCGCGTCGCGCTGGCCTTTAATCCATCGCATCTGGAGATCGTCAATCCGGTTGTCGAAGGCTGGGTACGCGCGCAACAGCAGCGGCGCGGCGACCGCGACGGCAGCCAGGTGATGCCCATCCTGATACACGGCGATGCCGCCATCGCCGGCCAGGGCGTGGTGATGGAAACGCTCAATATGGCGGCCACGCGCGGTTTCAGCACGGGCGGAACCATCCATATCGTGATCAACAATCAGATTGGTTTCACGACATCCGACCCGCGCGATACCCGTTCCAGTTTTTATTGCACCGACGTCATGAAAATGGTCGATGCGCCGGTGCTGCACGTCAATGGCGATGACCCGGAGGCGGTGATCCGGGCCGCGCGCATCGCGATCGAATATCGCATGTTCTGGAAGCGCGACATCGCCATCGATCTGATCTGCTACCGGCGTCTTGGGCATAACGAACAAGACGAACCGATGGTCACGCAACCCTTGATGTATCGACGCATCAATGCCTTGCCCAGCACGCGCGCGTTGTACGCGGAACGTCTGGTGGGTTTGGGCGTGCTCAGCTCGGAAGAAGCGGATTCGATGATTCAGGCTTACAAAGCAAGTCTGGATGTGCACGCCGGCCATCAATCGGGAGCGAAAAATCCATTCGCGGCCGACTGGCGGCCTTATCGTGATACCGGTTGGCGCACCGCGTCCGAAACTGCCGTGCCCATGCAGCGCCTGCAGGCGCTGGCTAACCGACTGCACGATATTCCAGTCAATTTCGCCCTGCATCCACGCGTCAAGAAGATCATGGACGATAGGAAATTAATGGGGCAGGGGGCTCAACCGTTGGATTGGGGGATGGCCGAAAACCTGGCTTACGCCAGTTTGCTCAGCGATGGCGTCTCGGTGCGACTGACCGGACAGGATTCCGGGCGCGGTACCTTCTTCCATCGCCACGCGGTATTGCATGACCAGAATCGCGAACGTTGGGATGCCGGGGTATACATTCCGCTGCAGAATCTGATTCCCGGCCAGGCCAATTTCCTGGTTATCGATTCTCTGCTCTCGGAAGAGGCCGTACTGGGATTCGAATATGGTTATGCGAGCGCATCGCCGGATCAGCTCGTTATTTGGGAGGCCCAATTCGGCGATTTCGTGAACGGCGCCCAGGTCGTTATCGATCAGTTCATTGCCTCCGCCGAAACAAAATGGGATCGCCTGAATGGACTCACGCTATTTCTGCCGCATGGCTACGAAGGCCAGGGGCCGGAACATTCATCCGGCCGGATTGAGCGTTTTTTACAACTGGCCGCGCACGATAATATCCAGATAACTCAGCCCAGCACGCCGGCGCAAATGTTTCACCTACTTCGCCAGCAGGTAATAAGGCCTTATCGCAAGCCGTTGATTCTATTTACGCCAAAAAGTCTATTGCGCCACCAGAATGCGGTTTCTTCGCTAGACGAACTTGCCGAAGGGAAATTCCATCCGCTGCTGGATGACGAAAATAATATCGCGCCGGAGAAAGTTCAACGCCTGGTATTTTGTAGCGGTCGAATTTATTACGACCTCGTGCGCATTCGCTCCGCCAAAGCGCTTGAACATATCGCAGTGATCCGAATTGAGCAGCTATATCCTGTTCCCGATATTGAACTCAAGGCTTTGGTCAAGCGTTATCCCAACGCAATCGAAATGATTTGGGCGCAAGACGAACCTCGTAATCAAGGCGCTTGGCGGTTTATCGCCCATCATCTGCAACAACTGTTGACATTACCGCTGCATTACGCCGGTCGCCCGGAATCTTCAGCACCGGCAACCGGTATTGCCGGACAGCACAAAGAACAGCTTGAAGCCATTCTTGAGCTGGCAATGTGCTTACGAAAATAAAAAAACCCGCAATTGCGGGTTTTTTTATTTGGTATCGCAATGAATCAAGCGATACGGCAATCGTCCAGCGTTTTACCTTGACCTTCAAGGTCGAGCACCCAACTGGGACGACGGCCACGACCCGTCCAGGTTTTCCCGCTGACGGGGTCCCTGTATTTTGCCGCCACACTGCCACGCAGCTTGCCTTTGCTGGCGCCAGAGCGTTCCGACAAGCCAAGGTCTTCAGCTGTAATGCCGAATTGGGACATTAGCCGTTTGATTTCAGCGATAGCTCCTGACATTTCTTGGTGGCGGACTTCTTCGGCCTTGCGCTTGAGTTCTTCGATCTGGGAAAGAATTTCCTGGTAGGAAGACATATACGTTCTCCATTAATTAGTGACTGCCCGATACGAGTGAGCAGCGCGATGATAATGAATCATCAAACAACAATGCAATACAAACTTTATTAATTAAGTAAATAGCCACACCCATTTTTCTTCGATAAGCATCGATGCCTCCGATTCACATCGATAATCGGGTCAGTTACGCGTGTTGGATTTCAGTAAAACCATCACAGCGCCGCCGCCGCCATCCACGGGCCTGGCTTGTACAAAAGCCATGACTTCATCACGTTGCATTAGCCAGTGACGGACATGTATTTTCAGTACCGGTTCACGGTTTTTAGAGCCCAGTCCTTTGCCATGAATGATCCGAATACAGCGGATACCACGCCGCTTGCATTCAAACAGGAAATTGACCATTTCAATTTTCGCTTCGATTTTGGTCAGGCCATGCAAATCCAGCTCTGCCTGAGTGACCCATTCGCCACGCCGTAATCGACGAAGAATCTGGCGCGATAATCCTGGCCGGACAAAAGACAGTTCTTCCCCGGTTTCGGTATCTTCATCCCAACGTATGGGGTCATACAACGATTCATAAATAACTTCGCGCTCATCCCGCATGCGACTCAACGGAATGGGAGGCGGGCGAGCAGGAGAGGGAACCATTCGCCCGTGAGGCGTGATGGGCGTGACATTGGATAAATTCGCCCGAAAGAGATCTTTATCTTCCGGGCTGGGCACAAGCTCTTCAGGCAAGGCAATACAGCCTGAGTTCCTGTGCTTTTTCATAAAGTTACAAGCTTAATCTAGCCTAGATTATCAAGAAATCGCTCGGCATCCAGGGCGGCCATGCAGCCCGTGCCGGCGCTGGTGATGGCTTGACGATAAATGTGGTCCTGGACGTCGCCAGCGGCAAAAACGCCAGTCACGCTGGTTTGCGTGGCATTGCCGCTTTGGCCGCCATGGGTCACCAGATAACCGTGTTCATTCATTTCCAATTGGCCTTTGAAAATATCAGTGTTGGGTTTATGGCCTATGGCGATAAATACGCCCATGAGTTGGATCTCTTTGCTGGTTTGGCTTTGAATATTCTTCAGGCGCAACCCGGTCACACCCGATTTGTCGCCTAATACCTCATCCAAAGTGCTATTCAATTCAAGGCTGATCTTGCCTTCCTTAACCTTTTCCATGAGCTTCTCGACCATGATTTTTTCCGCCTTGAAGGTATCCCGGCGATGCACCAAGGTAACGTGTTTGGCGATATTGGCCAGATAGAGCGCTTCTTCAACGGCTGTATTGCCACCGCCAATGACGGCGACATCCTGGCCTTTGTAGAAAAATCCATCGCAAGTGGCACAGCCGGAAACACCTTTGCCCATGAAGGCCTGCTCGGATGGCAAACCCAGATACATTGCCGACGCACCGGTAGTAATAATCAACGCATCGCAGGTATAGATTCCGGCATCGCCAGTCAGGGAAAAGGGACGCTTGGTCAAATCGACCGCGCTGATGGTATCGAACACGATTTCAGTATTAAACCGCTCGGCATGGGACTGGAAGCGTTGCATCAATTCCGGCCCCATGACGCCATTGACATCGGCCGGCCAGTTATCGACCTCGGTCGTGGTCATCAATTGACCGCCTTGCTGTAGTCCGGTGATCAGGACGGGTTTCAGATTTGCGCGCGCGGCATAAACCGCGGCGGTGTACCCAGCCGGGCCTGAACCCAGAATCAAGAGCGGGGAGTGCTTGGTAATCATCGAATCTCCTTGGGTGTGTAAGGTTGGAAGTTTTAATGCAGGCCTGCAAGCAGCGCGAGTGTGCGGATTTTAGCAGTCGGTGCGAGACGGGCGGTTTGCGTTGCTGTACGCATGATTTTACATAATATACATTCAGAACATTAACTACTTGCCATTGGCTATGTGCAGCCACATAGAGAGAAAACAAGGCATCCTTTATAGTGCGCGCCATGCTTGGTAAGTCCTCTCGACGCTGTGCCGTCACCAAACCCGTTCGCAAACCACTTGCGCCCCGCGTAACAACCTTGTTACGGGAAGTCTGGTGGCTGGCTGCCGTAGGCCTGGCTTTATATCTGGGCATGATTCTTCTGACCTATCAAGCAGTCGACCCGGGCTGGTCGCGTATTGGCGGGGATCAACCGGTGCTGAACGCGGGTGGTCCTTTCGGCGCGTGGTTTTCCGATCTTCTGTTGTATCTGTTCGGCGCATCGGCATGGCTCTGGGTTGCACTGTCGTTATTTTTTGTTTGGTGGGGCTATCGACGCATTGGCGACAACACGCCCGAGTCGGAGCATCGCCAAGGCCTTGGCATCACGCTGAGCGGGTTCATGTTGGTGCTGTTGAGCAGCAGCACGTTGGAGTCGATGCGTTTTCACAGCATACCGATGCAGTTGCCGCTCACCACCGGCGGCGCACTGGGCGACAGCCTGTCCAGTCTGGTGCAGAGCATTTTCGGTTTTGATGGTGGCACGGTGTTGCTATTACTGGCCTGGGGCGCTGGCGTGAGTTTGTTTACCGGCATGTCCTGGCTGGAACTTGCCGAAAAAGTGGGTGCCGGACTGGAGACCTTGTTCAAAGTCACATGGGACAAATGGCAGGCTCGGCGCGACCGTAAAGTGGGCCTGGAGGCGACCACCGAACGCGACGAAAGTGTGCGTCAGGAACGCAAGCGCATCCGCAAGGAACCGCCAGTTCGCATCGAGGCGCCGGTCGTGGTCATTGAAAAATCCGAGCGCATGCAGGAAGAGCGTCAGGTTTCATTGTTTCCCGACTCCCCCGATGCACAGCGTCCGCCGCTTCGGCTTCTGGATGAAGCGGCGGAAACCACAACCCAGATCGACCAAGTCGGACTGGAAGCGACTTCCCGTCTGATAGAACGCAAACTGCGCGAATTTGGCGTCGAGGTGAAAGTGCTCGCGGCCTATCCCGGGCCGGTCATTACCCGCTATGAGGTGGAACCGGCTTCCGGCGTCAAAGGCAGCCAGATCACCAATCTGGCCAAAGATCTGGCGCGTGCGCTGTCGCTGGTCAGCATCCGCGTTGTGGAAACCATCCCGGGCAAGAATTGCATGGGACTGGAACTGCCCAACAGCCAGCGCCAGATCGTGCGTTTATCGGAAATCCTGTCGACCAAGGTTTACAACGACAATGCGTCCCCGCTGACCATTGCGATGGGCAAGGACATCAGCGGCAATCCTGTCGTCGCCGACCTGGGCAAGATGCCGCATGTGCTGGTCGCCGGTTCGACCGGTTCGGGCAAGTCGGTCGCCATCAATGCGATGATTCTGTCGCTGATCTACAAATCGACGCCGCAGGATGTACGCCTGATCATGATCGACCCGAAGATGCTGGAGCTTTCCACCTACGAAGGCATTCCGCATTTGCTCGCTCCCGTCGTCACCGACATGAAGCTGGCCGCTTCCGCGCTGAACTGGTGCGTCGGCGAAATGGACAAGCGCTATCGGCTGATGTCCGCGATGGGCGTGCGCAATATTGCCGGCTTCAACCAGAAGCTGCGCGAAGCGGAAAAGGCCGGCCAGCATTTGACCAATCCGTTTTCGATCACGCCGGAAAGCCCGGAACGCCTGACCACCCTGCCCTTCATCGTGGTACTGATCGACGAACTCGCCGACCTGATGATGGTGGCGGGCAAGAAGGTGGAGGAACTCATCGCCCGTCTGGCCCAGAAGGCGCGCGCATCCGGCATCCATCTGGTGCTGGCGACGCAACGGCCATCGGTCGATGTCATTACCGGCCTGATCAAGGCCAACATTCCGACCCGCGTGTCGTTCCAGGTCACCAGCCGGATCGATTCCCGCACCATCCTCGACCAGCAAGGCGCGGAATCGCTGCTCGGCCAGGGCGACATGCTCTACCTGCCGCCCGGCCACGGCGTACCGACCCGTTTGCACGGCGCTTTCGTGTCCGACGACGAAGTTCATCGGGTCACGGCATGGCTGAAGGAACTCGGGCCGCCGCAATATGACGAAAGCATCCTGGAAAGCCCGGATGAGGAAGCCGATGAAAGCAACGACGACAAAAGCGCGGAAGCCGATCCGCTCTATGACGATGCGGTCGCTTATGTGCTCAAGAGCCGTCGCGCCTCGATCTCGTCGGTGCAGCGGCAATTGCGTATCGGCTATAACCGCGCGGCCAGACTCGTCGAGGCGATGGAAAGCGCCGGCCTTGTTTCTTCCATGCAAACCAACGGCAACCGTGAAGTGATCGCACCCCGACATGATTCGTAATGCACTGATATCGTTAATTCTTTTCTCTCTCGCGGGGGCCGCGCAGGCGGATGCCAAAGCGCGTCTGGAGGCCTTTGTCGACAGCACCAAAGGGCTCAAAGCCAACTTCACCCAGACCGTGATCGACCGCGCCGGACGCAAGACGCAGGAAGCCAGCGGCAATCTGTATTTCTCCCGCCCGGGGAAATTCCGCTGGATCTACCAGAAGCCTTACGCCCAGGTCATCGTCGGCGATGGCAAAAAACTCTGGATACACGATGAAGATCTCGACCAGGTCAGCGTGCGCAAGCTGGATCAGGCTCTGGGCGACAGTCCGGCCGCCCTGTTGGCCGGCGACAACAACATCGAAAAGCTGTTCGCCCTCAAGGATGGCGGCATCAAGGACGGCATCGAATGGCTGGAAGCCACGCCCAAAAGCAAGGAAGGCAGCTTCGAAAAAGTGCGCATGGGCTTCAAAGGCGACGACTTGCAGGTCATGGAGCTGAAGGACAACTTCGGCCAGACCACGCTGCTGCGTTTCTCCAACCTGCAACGCAACCCGCCCATGGGCGCCAATCTGTTCCGTTTTACGCCACCCAAGGGCGCCGACATCATTGGCGACCGCTGATCTGTTTGCTTCGCCGCCACAAGCTGCCGGGGATATCCAGCACGAGTTGAACGCCCCCCTGGCCGAACGACTGCGGCCCAGCAATATCGATCAGGTCATCGGCCAGGCTCATCTGCTCGGCCCGGGCCGGCCGCTGCGGCTGACGTTCGAATCCGGCAAGCCGCACTCGATGATCCTGTGGGGGCCGCCCGGCGTCGGCAAAACCACGCTGGCACGCTTGATGGCGAGCCATTTCGACGCCGATTTCATCCAGATTTCCGCCGTGCTGTCCGGCGTCAAGGAAATCCGCGAAGCGGTCGAGCGGGCCCGCGTCAACCGGGCCGCGGGTCGACAGACCATCCTGTTTGTCGATGAAGTCCACCGCTTCAACAAAGCGCAGCAGGACGCCTTTCTGCCGCATGTCGAATCAGGCCTGCTCACCTTCATCGGCGCAACCACCGAAAACCCCTCCTTCGAAGTCGTCGGCGCCCTCCTCTCCCGCGCCCAGGTCTATGTGCTCAAGCCGCTCGACGAACAGGGTCTCGCCGCATTGCTGGCGCGCGCATTGATCGAAGGCGGACTCGACATCGGCCTGGACCAAGATGCCGGAAAATTGCTGCTCGGCTATGCCGACGGCGATGGCCGCCGCCTGCTCAATCTGCTCGACCAGCTCGCCACCGCCGCCCGCGCCGCAGATCGGAAAAATGCCGACGCGGCCTTCATCGGCGAAGCGTTGGCGCCTTCCCTGCGCCGTTTCGACAAGGGTGGCGACGCCTTCTACGACCAGATTTCCGCGCTGCACAAATCCGTGCGCGGCTCCAGTCCGGATGCCGCACTGTACTGGCTCAGCCGCATGCTCGACGGCGGCGCCGACCCGCTCTATCTGGGCCGCCGCATCATCCGCATGGCGGTGGAAGACATCGGCCTGGCCGATCCACGCGCATTGAGCACCGCGCTGGACGCCGTCGCCACCTTCGAGCGCCTGGGCAGCCCGGAAGGCGAACTGGCGCTGGCCCAGGCCGTGCTTTATCTGGCTGCCGCACCCAAAAGCAACGCGGTCTACAGCGCCTACAAGGCCGCGCAGGCTTTCATCGCGCAGGACGGCTCCCGCCCGGTGCCGGTGCATCTGCGCAACGCGCCGACCAAACTGATGAAAGAACTCGGCTACGGCCACGCCTACCGCTACGCCCACGACGAACCGGAAGCCTACGCGGCGGGCGAGCATTATTTCCCCGACGAGTTGCCCCACCCTCCCCGCTTCTACCAGCCGACGCCGCGCGGCCTGGAAGGCAAGATCGGCGAACGGCTGGCCTATCTCAAATCTCTGGACTCGGCCGCCGGCAAGCGCGGCAAATAGGTTTCAAGGCCGGGATTTATTGCCGGCTGCGCATTCCACGCAGCATCTGCCACGCCATCCAACCGCGTTGCAGCCACTTCACGACGCGAAACGGCCGCAGCGCTGCGAGCAAGATGCCGCCGCCGACGATCCAGGCGGGATTGCGCTTGATTACACGCAACACAGCCAACCCCTGATCGACCCGCGCCAGTGGAATGCGCCACGGCTCGATGCTTTGCGCCAAGACTGTTCGTTGCGCTGCCGCCAACCTGATCAGGCGCTCACGTCGAGCAGCCAGCAGAGCTAGTTTTTCGTTCATAGACGGGAAACGAGCTGCTGCCGGTCTTTCAATAATTCCGACATGCTCGCCGCGAAAAATCTCGGCTTGGTCTTCGACTTGTGCAGGGCGATTCTCCATGCGGCGATACCGGCCAACAGAAACAGCCCGGCAAGTCCCCCCAGCACCAGGAGACGGTAGGTATCCCAGAATGCGACCACAAGCAGGAGCGTTGTCAGCAGCACGCCGATACCCAGGCAAAACAGGGCGGCCAGCGCCAACGCCAGCAACGAGAAGAAATGCTCCCGTTCTTCCTCCAGGTCCGAGGACAGCAGATCGAGGCGCGTATGCGCCATGGCAACCAGCGTGGCGGCCAGCGTGGTCAGCGAATCGAGCAGCCCCCGGTTTTCGCCGGGTGTTTTTTCGGACATGGCGAAACGCCTAGCGACGACCGAGGAGGAAGCCGATCAGCAAGCCCACGGCGGCGGCGGCGCCGACTGCATTCCAGGGGTTCTCGTGAACATAAACGTCGGTCGCCTTGGCGGCAGCCTTGGTTTTGAGCACCAGCGCCTCCTGCGCGTCCAGCATCCTGCTTTTCACGACGCGGAGCGATTCTTCCGCCTTGGCGCGCACCTCGGCCAGTTTCTCGCCGCCTTGATTGGCGGTGGCTTTCAGCAGCGCTTCCGCATCCGCTATCACCACATTGAAATCGGCGATCAATTGTTCTTTTGAAACTTCATTAGATAAGGTGTTCATGACTTTCTCCGTTGTGGGTTCAATCGAGTTCATGGCTGATTCCATGACTCTTGCGGGTAGCAGATGGGTTACAGACGTCTGCCTTGAATGACGCGGAGCAATAACACCACGACCGCGATGACGATGAGAATGTGAATAAACCCGCCCATCGTGTACGAGGTGACCAGACCCAGCGCCCAGAGAACAATCAAAAGAATCGCAATGGTTTCGAGCATTTTTTTCTCCTGAAAAACTCTGAATGAAGATGGATGGCCATTCGAAAATCGGCCCCCGTCTTCCCGATGACAACGATCCGCTTCATGAGTGAGGCGATCTGTACGCTAGCGAACTTAACGAACGATATTTTCGAGTCCGGCTTGACGCGGCGAACCGGTTTGCCTGGGCTATCGCATCGTCCGCGCGTAGGTCGCCTTGTCGGCCTCGTAACAGCCGCAGGAAGCGCCCTCCAGACCGCCGCGGTCGAGTATCGTGATATCGCCGCGGTGATAGCTGATCAGTTTGCGGTTTTGCAGCGCCGTGGCGGCCTTGGTGACGCCGACACGGCGCACGCCCAGCATGTAGGCCAGGAATTCGTGGGTGATATGAAACTGGTCCGAGTGCGCCCGGTCCTGCGTCATCAAGAGCCAACGGGCGAGACGCGCCTCCACTACATGGAAACGGTTGCAGGCGGCTGTTTGCGCAAGCTGGCGCATCACCACATAAAGATAGCGCTTCAGTTCGCCTTGCAGCACAGGGCTGAGTCCGAGTTCGCGCAGAAATATCTCGGCGTCCATGCGCAACGCCAGCCCCGCGCCCTGCACCAGAGCGTGCAGTGGCGAGACATCGACTCCGAGTGTGAGCGTGATTCCGAGCATGCCCTCGTCGCCGATCAGGCCCACCTCCAGGCTGGGACTGCCGTCGATCTGCGTGGTCAGCGAAATAAAGCTTTGCGTTGGAAAGTAAACGTGGCGGATCTGCTCGCCAGGTTCCGCCAGAACATCGGCAAGCACCAACTCGACCGGCTCGCAGTTCGCCAAAAAGGACTGGCGCTCCTTGCTCGGCAAGGCGGCAAGAAGACGATTGGCGGCGGGGACGGTTTGGCTGTTCGGCATGTGGAGCCTCCTGGGCTTGGAAATCCCGGCATCCAGGGTTAACGGTGCCCGAGATGGCCTCGCGCAGACTGCGCGTTGAATCTGGCGCTTGTCTGGTCGGTAGCGCACATAACATGTGCACCCGGACAGGTTCGACCGGCGTCTGTATGCCAACGCACAGATGGCCGTTGGCAATACTGCGATACTCCGCGCCCGCCTCGGGATCGTTCTACGCTTTACACGGAAACCAGCCATGCCCGAATCAGGAATCGCCTCCCCCCTTGCCGACACCGCCAGCACCGAAGTAAGGCGTCAGGCCGCGTTGCTCAAAACCGGGGCTTTGCAGAATGCGATCCTCACCAGCGCCAATTTCTCGATCATCGCCACCGACGAGAAAGGCATCATCCAGCTATTCAATGTCGGCGCCGAACGCATGCTGGGCTATCAGGCCGTCGAAGTCGTCAACAAGATCAACCCGAGCGACATCCATGATCCGCGAGAAGTGACGGCGCGCGCACAGGCGCTGAGTCTCGAACTCGAAACTCCCATTGCGCCCGGCTTCGAGGCGCTGGCTTTCAAGGCCTCGCGCGGCATCGAAGATGTCTATGAACTGACCTACATCTGCAAGGACGGCAGCCGCTTTCCGGCCATCGTGTCGATCACAGCGCTGCGCGACGATTACGGCGAGATCATCGGCTACCTGTTGATCGGCACCGACAACTCGGTGCGCAAACAGGTCGAATCGGAACTGCACGAAGCCCTGACCGCGGCGGAGAAAGCCAACCGCGCGAAAACGGACTTCCTCTCCAGCATGAGCCATGAATTGCGCACGCCGCTGAATGCGATCCTCGGTTTCGCCCAGCTCATGGAATCCGGTTTTCCGCAGCCGACGCCATCGCAACAGCGCAACCTCGACCAGATTCTCAAGGCGGGTTGGTACCTGCTGGAATTGATCAACGAAATCCTCGATCTCGCGCTGATCGAGTCGGGCAAGGTGACGCTGTCGCGGGAGCCGGTCTCGCTGGCCGAGGTCATGCTCGAGTGCCGCGCCATGATCGAGCCGCAGGCGCAGAAACGCGGCATCGGCATGACCTTTCCGCGTTTCGAAACGCCCTACTTCGTCAATGCCGACCGCACCCGGGTCAAACAGGTGCTGATCAATCTGCTGTTCAACGCCATCAAGTACAACAAACCGAGCGGTTCGGTTGCCGTGGAGTACACCCTGAGCCCGCCGAATTCGATTCGTATCAGCATCCGCGATACCGGGGCGGGAATCGCGCCGGAACTGATCGCACAGTTGTTCCAGCCGTTCAATCGGCTTGGCAAAGAGGCCGGCGCGGAGGAAGGCACCGGCATCGGCCTGGTGGTGACCAAGCGGCTGGTCGAATTGATGGGCGGCGTCATTGGCGTCGATAGCACGGTCGGCACGGGCAGCGTGTTCTGGGTCGAATTGAGCCTGACCAGCGCGCCGCGACTCGCGGTTCACGAAACCGAGCACGCGGCACAGGTGCAAGCCCAGTTGCCGGATGGCGCGCCGCTGCGCACGCTGCTTTATGTCGAAGACAATCCAGCCAACCTGGAGTTGGTCGAGCAACTCATCGCGCGCCGTCCCGAGTTGCGCCTGCTCTCCGCGGCGGACGGCAATATCGGCATCGAGTTTGCGCGCGCCTATCAGCCGGAGGTGATTTTGATGGACATTAATCTGCCCGGCATCAGCGGCGTCGAAGCCATGAAAATTCTGCGCGCCGACCCGTTGACGGCGCATATTCCCATCATCGCGCTCAGCGCCAATGCCTTGGCGCATGACATCGAGAAGGCCATGGCGGCCGGATTCTTCAACTATCTGACCAAGCCGATCAAGGTCAACGAGTTCATGGATACGCTGGACGTGGCATTGAAATTCGCGCAGTCGCAAGCGGCCCGGGCAGCCCAAACGGAGCAATCATGATGCTTACTGAATCCGACATCCTCAACGCCGGCATCCTGATCGTGGACGATCAGGAATCCAACGTCGCCCTGCTCGAACAATTGCTGATGGAATCCGGCTACGTTCACGTCACCTCGACCATGAATCCGCGCGAGGTCTTCGCGCTGCATCGAAAAAACCACTACGACCTGATCCTGCTCGACTTGCAGATGCCCGGCATGGACGGCTTCCAGGTCATGGAAGGCCTCAAGACCAACGATGCGGATGGCTACCTGCCGGTCCTCGTGATTACCGCCCAACCCGGCCACAAGCTGCGCGCCTTGCAGGCCGGCGCCAAGGATTTCATCAGCAAGCCGTTCGATCTGGTCGAAGTCAAAACACGCATCCACAACATGCTGGAAGTGCGTCTGCTGTACAAAAAACTCGAGGATTACAACCAGGTGCTGGAGCAAACGGTGAAGGAACGCACCGCCGAACTGCGCGAAAGCGAAGCGCGCTATCGCAGCCTGACCGAACTGGCCTCAGACTGGTACTGGGAGCAGGACGAGAGCATGAACTTCACCAAGGTGTCCGGCCCGGTCCTGGAAATGCTCGGCATCCGGGTCGATCCGCTGGCGGGAACGCCCGGCGGGACTCAGGTCGAGGGCTGGAACGAGACGGAGCGGGCGTTCCTGCAGGAAGCCATCGCCGCTCGCCGCCCCTTCCTGGATTTTCTGTTCAGCCGGGTCAATGCCGATGGCTCGCAACAACAGTTTCGCGTCAGCGGCGAGCCGATGTTCACCCAGTCATGCCGCTTCATCGGTTATCGCGGCATCGGGGTGGAAATCACCAGCAAGAAATAGATCGGCCGACACACCGCGATGTCCTCCCCCAACCCGAGTCAAAATTATCTTCTCGCCGCCCTGCCCGCTGCGGAATTCGAGCCCCTGGCGACGCATCTCGAACTGGTCTCGCTGCGGCTCGGTGAAATGCTCTACGAACCCGGCGGCCAGTTGTCGCACGCCTACTTCCCCACCACCGCCATCGTCTCGCTGCACTACGTCATGGCATCGGGCGCATCGGCCGAGTCCGCCGGGGTCGGCAACGAGGGCATCGTCGGTGTCTCCCTGTTCATGGGCGGCAACACCACGCCCAGCGCGGCCGTGGTGCAGACCGCCGGCCACGCTTACCGGCTGGACAGCCACAAACTGTCGCAGGAGTTCAAGCGCGCCGGCCCGATGCAACAACTGTTGTTGCGCTACACCCAGGCGCTGATGACCCAGATGGCGCAGACCGCGGCATGCAATCGGCATCATTCGCTGGAACAGCAACTGTGCCGCTGGCTGTTGCTGACGCTGGATCGCCTGCCTTCGAACGATTTGATCATGACCCAGGAATTGATCGCCAACATGCTTGGCGTGCGCCGCGAAGGCATTACCGAAGCGGCCGGAAATTTGCAGCGCGCGGGGGTGATCAGTTACCGGCGCGGCCACATTGCCGTACTGGATCGCGCCGGACTGGAAGGCCGTGTTTGCGAGTGCTATGCCGTGGTCAGGACAGAATTAAGCCGCCTGCTATCCGACGTGCGCTATCGCCAGTAGGCCGCTCGCGGGCCGAACCGCCAAACATGCGGACTCAAGACGCTGTCTCATACGGCAACAGCCGATCGAACTCCTTCTTGACCACCGCGTAACACTCACAGGCCCGCGCCTCCAGCCCTGTTCGGTCAATCACGCTGATGCGGCCGCGGTGATAGGTAATCAGACCGGCTTTCTGCACTTTGCCGGCGGCCTCGGTGACGCCTTCGCGGCGCACGCCAAGCATGTTGGCGATCAATTCCTGGGTCATGATCAAATCGTTCGAAGGCAAACGATCCAGGCTCAGCAGCAACCAGCGGCAAAACTGCTGCTCCAGCGTGTGATGCCGGTTGCACACCGCGGTCTGCGCCATCTGGGTCAGCAGCGCCTGGGTGTAGCGCAGCAACAGCCGCTGCATCGGGCCGGCGCGATAGAACTCGTCCTTCAACTGTTGCCCCTTTAGCCGGTAGGCATGGCCGGCGCTTTGCACAATGGCCCGGCTGGGCGTGGTTTCACCGCCCATGAACAGCGAGACGCCGACGATGCCCTCGTTGCCGACGATGGCGATTTCAGCCGAGGCGCCATCTTCCATGACGTAGAGCAGCGAGACGATGGACGTGGTGGGGAAATAGACGTGGCGCATCTGAACGCCGGACTCGTACAGCACGTACCCGAGCGGCATAGGCACCAGTTCCAGATTGGCAAAGATGCGCGCGGCCTCCTCCGCCGGCAGAGCGGCGAGAAGGTGGTTCTGGCGGGGATCATGGGGGTTGGGCATGATTTGCTTTCTTCGATGACTGAGTGCGAATGCCATTCCGACGCGGTTGAATTCATTCTTTGCCGGCCTTTCGATTATAGAAATCCAAATCACATGAATATGTGCGGTATCGCACAGACCCCGCGCGGGCGCCGCGAGCAAGCGCGCCGCGCGAATAGAGATTTTTGCGCCGCGAGGCCGCGCGCCAAACGCTTGTCCGCTATGTACGCCAACAGACAGACGCTGGCGGATTCGCTTCATAAGCTTGAAACATCAAAGCCAGCATGCGTGCGCAGTCCGCACAGTGGCGATGAAAAGTATTTGCCCGGCAAGCCTGCCGATGCATCGCTCCCAAGCCAACTTTATGAAGGAACACAAATGAACCATTTCAATATCAGCGCACTCGTCCTCGCCCTCGGTCTTGTATTCAGCACCGGCCCGATGGCTGCGGGCATTTCCAAAGACGAATACAAGGCCGGCAAGGAAAAGATCTCGGCCCAGTACAAGGTGGACAAGGCGGCTTGCGCGGCCTTGGCCGGCAATCCGAACGACATCTGCGTGGCCGAAGCCAAGGGCAAAGAGAAGGTGGCAAAAGCCGAACTCGAAGACAGCTACAAACTCACCCGTGAAAGTCTCTACCAGGCGCGCGTCGCCAAAGCGGAGGCTGACTATGCCGTGGCAAACGAAAAGTGCGACGACCTGGCCGGTAACGCGAAGGACGTTTGCGTGAAGGAAGCCAAGGCGGCGAAAGCCAGCGCCACGGCCGATGCCAAGGCGCAGAAGAAGACCTCCGCAGCGCGCACCAAGGCCAACAAAACCACCGCCGAAGCACGTGGCGAGGCGAACGTTCAGGCCGCCGATGCGGAAAGGAACGCGGCCAACACCAAGGCTGACGCCCAGTACAAGGTCGAGAAGGAAAAATGCGACTTCATGGCTGGCAACGCGAAAGATGTTTGCGTGAAGGAAGTCAAGGCTCGCTTCGGCAAGTAATCGCACACCCGGTGCGATGCACCGGGATTTCAATCTTCAACAAAGAGGCAATGCCATGAGTTCAATGCGGAAGTTTGCGTTAAGCGGCGTAGCTGCGGCCCTGCTGCTTGGCCTGGGCGGTTGTGCCGGCATGTCGGCACAGGATAAGAACACCGCTATCGGCGCCGGCGCTGGCGCTGTCGGCGGCGCCATCCTGACCGGTGGCAGTGGCGTCGGAACTGTCGGCGGCGCGGCGGTCGGCGGCATCATCGGCCACGAGGTTGGAAAGTAAAGCGCAAGAACGATCCGCGCCGCGCCAGTCTGGTCGGATGCCGCGACGCGCCCGTTCATCGCCGCGCCAGCCCGATTTCAATCGGGCACGCAACTATGTTCGTTAGCGAACGGAAACCGCCGAAGACTCCGCCTATGTTCGACCAACAGCGACGATAAAGCATTGCGTCACTCCAATTCAGGAGGTTAATCATGCGCGCCACACCTTTGCTTTTCTGCCACCTTGCCGCGGCTTTGTTTTCCGCTGGCGTAGTCACCGCACAAGCGGCGGACGGCCATTTTTACGACCCGTCCAATAGCGCCAGCTCGTCTGGGAGAACGACCGGTTACAAGTTATACAGAACCATCGGCTGTCCTGGCCGGGAGCTGCTCGGCAAACCTTGCCTGATGAGCGAGGCGGTCGTCGTCGCCCCCGCCACTCAAGCATCGTCCGCAACGACACCGCCGCCCGCTGCCACCGTTGCGGCAACCCCCGTGCCGGCCATCGTGCCGACCCCTGCCCTGGTCATCGTGCCGGTTGCGGCACAAACCGAGCAGTACTGCGGCATCCTCGATTTTCAGTTCGAGATCGATCGGGACGACATACAGCGCGAAGAGAAGGAAAAACTCGCCGCGGTGGGCGCATTCCTGACGAAATATCCCGATAGCACAGCCTTGATCGAGGGGCACACCGACAACGTGGGAGCACCCGAATACAACATGGCGCTATCGCAGCGCCGGGCGGATAACGTGGTGCGCTACCTGGTGGAAAACCTCAACATCGCCCCCGCCCGCCTGACTGCGGTGGGCTATGGGGACTCGCGCCCCCTGGTCGACAATGACAGTGAGCTGGGGAAACGCATGAACCGGCGTATCGACGCCGTCATCGCCTGCGCGACGGATATTGCCGGGCTGACGGTGCTGCAGCCCAGGCTCACCATGGCCTTGCTGATCGAGTTCGACCAGAACAAGGCCGACGTCAAGCCGCAGTACTACGGCGATCTGAGCAAAGTGGCGTATTTGCTCAAAACGAACCCCTCGGTCACCGCCACGGTGGAAGGCCATACCGGCAATCTGCAAGGGACTCCGGGACTGGCGATGGAAATCTCCCAACAGCGCGCTCAGAACGTGGTGAACACCCTGGTCGATAACTTCGATATCGCGCGTTCTCGACTCTCCGCCAAGGGCTTCGGCCAGACCCGGCGTGTCGCCTACAGCACCAGCCTGGAGGGGCAACAGGAAAACCGCCGGGTCAACATCATCTTCAACTACACCAAGTAGCCATGCGGATAGCTTCGATCCCCGGCTTCGGCGCTGTTGCCGAAGCCGGAAAACCACCAGGAAAGAGAGCCAGAATGAAAACCACGGAAAACTTCAAGTTACTCGGCATTTCGATGCTGCTCGTGGCCGGCCTCGCCGCATGCGACAAGCCGGGGCCTGCCGAAAGCGCGGGTAAAAAGCTGGACGACGCGGCAAATACAGCGGGCATGAAGATCGAAGAAAGCGTCGATAAAGTCGGTGCAAAACTGAACGAAAAAAGCGAGAAAGCCGGCGTTGCCATCGACGATGCCGAGATTACGGCCAAGGTCAAAAGCGCCTTCTATTCCGAGCCCGGACTGAAGACGCTGCGCATCGGCGTCGACACCGTCAAAGGCGTGGTGACATTGACCGGATCGGTCGACTCGCAGTCGGAGTTCGACCGGGCAAAAGCGCTGGCGGAAGCGGTGGCTGGCGTAAAAGAAGTTGAAAACCATCTGCAGGTAAAACCGACCCGATGACCAGAATGACAGGCGGAGCCGACGAGCTGTTACAGCCGTATCGAGCCTGGCGCTTTTCTCAATGGTCAGTGAATTTTCCGCGTCAAGCGGGCCAACAACAGGAGCTAGACATCATGAAACAGATGAAATTCGGTCAGACCGTCAGCGCGTTCATGATCATGAGCGCATTGTTTTTCGCGCTACCCGGCTGCCAGAAGCAGGAAGGCCCGATGGAAAAAGCCGGCAAGGAAGTCGACCAGGCGGTTGAGAATTTCGGACAGCCGAAGGCGGGCCCGGCGGAACAATCCGGACAGGCCGTCGACAAGGCATTGGAGAAGACCGGAGAGCGGATCGAAAAGACCGGTGAAAACATTCAGGATGCGGCGAAGGGCGACAAGTAACATCCGCTGTGCAAGGCGGCATTCCGGACACGAGCCTTGCGGCTCGAGCGCGACTTGGCGCTGAGCCCGGCCGGGATGGTTCGCGCATCGCGCGAGAAAGCGCCAACATGAGAGATCGCCCCCAATCAAGACAGGAAGAAATCGCCAACAGCCTCAGCCATGGCTTGGGTTTTCTTGCGGCGCTGGCCGTCGCGCCGGTACTTATCCTCTCGGCGGCGCGTCAAGGCAATGTGGCGAACATCGTCGGCGTCGGCGTCTTCGCCGTCACCATGATCATGTTGTACTTCAGCTCGGCGCTCTATCACGCGTTGCCGCCAGGGCAGGCCAAATGCCGGTGCGAAAAGATCGACCACGGCACCATCTACCTGTTCATCGCCGGAAGCTATACGCCCTTCGCGCTCGGCGTTCTGCATGGTGCGTGGGGATGGACGCTATTTGGTTTGATCTGGGCGCTGGCCGCCGTTGGCTTGGCGCTCAAGGCGTTCGGCAAACTATCGCATCCCCTGCTGTCGACCGGGCTCTATCTGGCCATGGGCTGGCTGGTGGTCATCGCGGCAGTTCCCTTGCTGGAGCGCGTTTCCACCGCCGGCTTGATCTGGCTGGTGGCGGGCGGATTGGCCTACACCATCGGGGTGTTCTTCTACCTGACCGACGCGCGTTATAAATTCGGCCATTTCATCTGGCACCTCTTCGTCCTGGCCGGCACCACCTGCCATTTCTTCGCCGTGCTGTGGTACTCGGCCTAGGCAACAAGCACCCCTTATGCGACGCCTCATCATCAGCCACGTGACGGAGTACGAATTCTCTACAGCGGTGACGCTGCAGCCACACCAGCTCCTGCTGCGTCCACGTGAAAGCCATACCCTGCGGATCGAGTCGTCGACGCTGGAAATTCATCCCGCGCATCGCATTCGGTGGCACCGCGACGCCCTCGACAACTCCGTAGCCAGCGTCAGCTTTCTGGCGCCGTCGAATAGCCTGCGCATCGCCAGCAACGTAAGGGTCGAGATGTACGAGGATGCCCCGTTCGACTTCCTTGTAGCGGACTACGCGGTGACCTATCCGTTTGAATATGCGCTGCAGGAACAGCCCGATCTCGCGGCCTACCGCCAGAGCGTCTATGTCGATGACCGCTCGGCGGTAAACCAGTGGCTGGTCAGCCTCGGCTGCGTGCGGGAGCCGATGGAAACCTTCGTTCTCCTCGACCGCCTGAACCGAGACATTGCCAACAGGTTTGTCTACCAGGCGCGCGAGGAGCCGGGTGTGCAGTCACCGGCGCAGACCCTGTCGCTCCAAAGGGGCTCGTGCCGCGACTTCGCCGCCTTGTTCATGGAGGCTTGCCGCCACCTGGGCCTGGCCTCTCGCTTCGTCAGCGGCTACCTCGATATATCAGCCACATCGATAGGCAATGCCGCGCCGGGAAATGCCTCTACCCACGCCTGGGCCGAGGTTTATCTACCCGGCCCGGGATGGAAAGGCTTCGACCCGACCAGCGGAGTACTCACCGACAACCGACACATCCCGGTTGCCGTCTCCCGCCATCCGGAGGCCATACCACCGGTGGCCGGCAGCTTCGTGGGGCCGGCGGGACAGCGTCCGGTACCGATGGTCAGCGTGCAGGTCAGCGCCGTCGACCGATAGCGACGGCGGCATAATGCCGACTGTCCGGCCGCAACTACTGCGTTATTCACCTGTTTCCGACCATGATCGAACTCCTGCTTACTCCCGAAATCTGGATTGCCTTCTTCACGCTGACTGCCCTGGAGCTCGTCCTTGGCATCGACAACATCATCTTCATCTCCATCCTCGTCGACAAATTGCCGCCCGAGAGACAGGAGTTCGCCCGGAGGCTCGGTCTGTTCCTTGCGATGTTCATGCGCATCGGCCTGCTGTTGGTGTTGTCATGGATTGTCGGCCTGACCGAGCCGGTACTCACGGTACTTGGCCAGGCTATTTCCGGGCGCGACATGATCCTGATTTCCGGGGGCTTGTTCCTGATCTGGAAGAGCACCGGCGAAGTACACCAACTGCTCGAAGGTGAAGAGGGTGAGGCATCGCGCAAGGTGGCATCGAGCTTTGCCGGGGTCATCGCGCAAATCATGGTTATCGATCTGGTCTTCTCACTCGATTCCATCATCACCGCCGTCGGCATGGTCAGTGAGGTCGGCGTGATGATCGCGGCCGTGGTCGCATCGGTCGGCCTGATGATGCTGTTTGCCCCTGCCATCGGCCGTTTCGTGTCGGACCATCCCACGATCAAGATGCTGGCCCTGTCCTTCCTTGTTGTTGTTGGCGTCGTGCTGATCGCCGACGGTTTTGGCCATCATGTACCGAAGGGTTACATCTACTTCGCCATGGCTTTTTCTGTGGGCGTCGAAATGCTCAACATCCGCTTGCGCAAGCGAGCGGTAAAACCTGTTGTATTACGCGAGCCGTATAGCAGCGACAGTAGCCTGTAGGGTTTTCGCCCACGATAGAGAACGCTTTGCCACGACGCTTCAAGGGCATTTCTTCAAATTCAGATGGTAGACCAGGGCTCCGCCCGGGGCTGCATCCGTGGTGTCCAAGGACGCCATGGCCTGGCCGGTTTTCTGCTTGATATCCAGGCTGAGGGTGATGCCGACATTCAGCATGGCGGCAGTGCCACACCCCACCCGTTTCATTTGCCCCGCGCCGATGGTTTCCGTAAACAAATAATCCCCTTCATGGGGACCTTTTACTTTGCGTTTGAAAACGCGACCGTGTTCGTTGTCGCGTGGCCCTAAAAAATATTGGACGTCGAGTTCGGCTTGTTGTTTTGCGACAAGTTTTGCAAATCCCCGGTAATCGACCTTGTAAACGCCGATGGAATAATTCGCCGGCAAATTCAGCGGGGACGAAATGCGGCAAACTTTTCGTTGTATTCCTCTGCCTGAAATGCCGCTGCTTTCGATCGTGAACTGGTCAAACAAAATGCTCAAAGTCGTGCCATCGGGGGACATGACAATCGAGTAGCTACCCTCGGGGCAACCATTGGCTTCCTGGGCCAATGCCGGCAGGCTGGCGAGCCATGCGCATGCGAAAACACTTTTCAATATCCAATTCATGGAATTTTCCTCTCGAAAAAGGGCGGCGATGGAACCCAAGCGCCACCCGATATTCGCTTAGAGATGCGCTGATTAAATCCTTCGACAAGTTCAGGATGAACGGCAACCTTCTGATTCCGTTCGTGGTGAGACTGTCGAACCACGAGCGGAATCGAATTAATCAGCGTTTCCTTAGTTACATTTTTTCCATTGCAGTTGGTAAATAATGGCCGCATTGACGTCTTCGGAGTCGATCGAGGCCATGGCTTCCTGGTTATAAAGCGAGCTCACTCTCATGCTCGAGTTGGTTCTCAGGTTGACGTCCGCGCCACAACCCGACCAAACGATCGCCTCGGCGATGAGCTCGTTATTGATCAAATAATCTTCATCGAGGGGGCCGCGAAATTTTCTTTGGAATGTCGGGCCTTTGGTGCCGGCGAAGAAGTATTCGACATTGAACTGGGAGGTTGCCGATCGCGGCAGATGATTAAAGCCACGAAAGTCGATTTTCAGGATCGATACGCTCAATCCCTGCGGCACATGCACCGGGATGGCGATGTTGCAGCTCTTGCGGTCAAAGCTTTTTCCAGTCTCACCACCGACGGCCACCTGGTATTGGTCGAATAACAAACTCAATGATTTGGCATCCGGACTCAAGGTGACGGATACCGTGCCGGCCGGACAGCCCGTTCCACCGTATCCGGGTTCACCCAGGGAAATGTCACCGGCGAAAACCGGTGCGCTGAGCATGATTGCGGAAAAAAACAGAATACTTTTTTTCATTTCGAATCTCCTGTAGATAAATAGCCTGCTTGACGCAGGAATGGATCGACACGAAAAAATGCAGCACCGAACTTATTCAGTTCAATTCCGATTGCCGTGTCCTCAGCCTGTTTTGACCATGACGCATTGCTCTGTGTGCAGACCTTGCGCACTGCATCCTGGCTTGGCGGGTTGGAGCTTATGGAGGACAGTTTTTGTCGTCTGTCTGCTGGCATACATAGCCGGCAATCTGCAGGGCACACCCGAGTTGGCGATATCCCAACAGCGCGCTCAGAACGTGGTGAACACCCTGTTCGATAACTTCGGCATTGCGCGTTCACAGCTATCTGCCGAGGGGTTTGGTCAGAGGGGTGCGCGGTAGCGCGGGAGCGGGAGGCAGTTCAAACTTCCTCTGGCCGAATCAATAAGGTAGTGCCGTTGGCGCCACCCCCCCATGGGGCGGGGCGGGTGGTTATGGGGTCGGTGCTTGGCATCGAGCCGACCTGTTCGGGAGATCGCATGGAAATGTTGCACTGGGCCGATTACGTCAAGTTCTTCGTAGCCCTCGTGGTCATCGTCAACCCGATCAGCGCGCTGCCGCTGTTCGTCAGCATGACGGCGAACAACAGCCAGGCCGAGAAGATGCAGATCGCGCGGGTGGCGAGCATTTCCGTGGCCGTGGTGCTGTCCCTGGCGGCGGTGCTCGGCCAGCCCATCCTGGCCTTGTTCGGGATCACCATCGCTTCGTTCAAGGTGGGTGGCGCGATCCTGATCATGCTGATGGCGATTTCCATGATGCATGCGGCACCGACCCGGCAAAGGCAGACGCCTGAGGAAGCGATGGAGGCGCAGAACAAGGACAACATCGCCGTCGTGCCGCTCGCCATTCCCCTGCTGGCCGGGCCCGGGGCGATCTCCACCACCATCGTCTATGCAACGGAACGGATCTCGCTGCTGCACCTGGGGCTGATCGTGTTCTGCTGCCTGCTGGTGGCCGGCAGCGCCTGGCTGATGCTACGGCTGGCAACACCGGTCAGCCACTGGCTGGGCGAGACCGGGGTGAACATCGCCACCCGCTTGATGGGTCTGTTGCTGGCCGCCGTCGCGGTCGAGATTTTCACCAGCGGTCTGTTGGTGTTGCTGCCCGGACTCGGGTTAGCGGAGTAATCGGCCCGCAGCCGCAAATCGTGCAGAAGAAACACGGTAGGCTGGATAAGCGCAGCGCATCCACCAATGGCGGCGGTGATGGTGGATGCGCTGCGCTTATCCACCCTACGAAACCCGCCACCGTATCAAGCTTAGTCTCAAAGCGCGCAGCCCCGCCCGGCCGTCCAGCCACGCCGTCATGGCCAGCCCACTGATGCACGGCCCGAGCAGCATCGCCACGAAGATGATGCCGGTATCCACCGGCCGCAGTTCGACAAGATCGAAGCCCGTGGCGCCGAGAACGATCAGGATGCCGCCCCAACTGATGCAAAAGACCGCTGTGTAGTATCCCAGCAGGGGATGGCAGCGCAGCCAGGGCGCGAGGGTCGGCGTCACCGGGAAAACTCGTAGGCTGCCGATACGATGCTTCCGCGGAAGTAGGGCTTACGCCCGCCAGGCGCCAGCCACGCGGCTTCACCGGTCAATGGCACGCGCATGCCTGCGCGTTCCTGGTAGTTCGATAGGCGACCCTCCCAGGGCATCATTACCACCTTGCCGCCAACCAGGGCGCCGCGGGCAGCTGCAGCCACCGTCTCGATCAGGCCGGCAGCGTCGAAGGTGAAGCGCATGGTCATGCTGATGTCGCCATCCACCATGGTGGCGTCGGCTGACACCGCATCGACCGCAACCCAGGTTGTCCCCTGGCTGGGCAACAGGGCGGTCGGATACCAGACCGCTTCCATCATGTAGCGCATCAGCTCGCCACGGGCAATGTCGCCGCTGCCGTGCTGATGGGTGAGCGAGAAGAGCCCCATGACCGCAGGGTGCAAAGTGCCGACACCCGCCACATAGGCGTCGTGCACATAGATCGCGATGCCGGGGACCAGCGTCATGCGCGCGTTCCACACGAAGCCGGGCCGGCGCGTCAGTACACGCTGCTCCGACGTGAACGGCATCCACGTTGCGCGGCTACCGAGACCGGTCACATTGAAGGTGCCCGTATGCCGCACGGTGACGCCGGTGACCATGCGCTGACCATCCTTGAGCACGGCGCGGAAATAGCGTTGCACGGGGGCCGGCAAGCCTTCGATCTCGCGGGCGTTGTAAGGCAAACGGGGTGCGGAAAGGCGGGCCGCCTCAAGCTGGCCCAGCAAGGCCTGCGTCGCTTCTGTCCAGCGCTGCCGCCCGAAGGTGGCCAAGACCATCAACGCGGCCACGAACCCGCCGAGAACAAGTGCCATCCATGTGATTCCGGTCATCGCGGTGCCTCCTTCGTCGGGCCGACTGCTTCAGACCAGCACCGCAGCAACGGGCCGGCGCAGTGATCGCGGCATCGCTGGCCCGCGGCCAAAGCGAACGACCAGATCCGGACGTTGGCCGCCCAGCCCGAGCAGCGAGGCGAAATGTGGCCGCATGGCAGCGACCTCGACGGGTTGATTGAACAACGCGTTGCGGATGCCGAGCGCCGTGGCCTGCAGCGCGAAGCGCTCGTAGCAACGCCCAACCTCCACCCAATGCGCCCGGCCCACTGCCTGGCCGACGAACACCGCGATGCCGCCAGAACTGCGAATCTGCCGGGCGACCTTGTCGTTTTCACCTTTGGGCGTGAAGAACCAGCCGAACGCAAGTTCTCCCAGCCAGGTTGGGATCGTCGGGTTGCCCGTGGTCGCGCTGAACAGGCCGTCCCCGGTACGCACAGCGTCCGTGCCGTTGAAACGGATCCAGGACTTGAGTTCCTTGACGAAGGCCGGGTCGGCCATTTGGGCGGTGTTGGCTTGAACCACCTGCTCGAGCACGCGCTCCATGGCCGTGCGCTCGGTGATCACCAGCATGCGCACGCCGTTGGAGCTGCCCGCCCTTTCCAGCAGGGTCAGCTCCGCGCGGGGCAGCGGCTTGGCGTCGTAATCGCCGCGGGTGCACTGGCGCACTGCAATGGCCTTGAACAAGGGCGTGGTCTGGGCCGGTACGGGTGCCAGCGCCACGTGAACGGCATTTCTCGCGGCATCGAAGCTGACCTCGGCCTTAAGCCCGTGGGCCAGTGCCGCCTGGACAAGATTCTCGGCGGCGCATCCCAGCGAAACGAACATATGGTGGTCGTCCGGGTCCACGGCCGGGCAGCGCCGCGACAGGTCCGGCAGGATCGTGATGGCATGGCCGTCGCCGTCCAGCGCAAACTTCCAGCACTGGGTATTGTGGCTGGACGGGGCCAGCGTGGCATAGCGAACCAGTTCCCGACCGAGCGCCGTGCCGCTTACACCGCTTATGCCACTCTCGCCGCTCAAGGCACCCAGCCGCCAGGTTCGACTGGCCAGCGCCTCATAGCTATCCGATTCAGATTCCCGCGAACAACCGGAAATCGCCAGTGCGCTGCCCAGGAGACCCGGTGCCGTCGCGATGAATTGTCTGCGTGTGATCATGATCGTCATGCCTTTTGCCCTTGGCGGGCGGTGACCAGCAGGAAAATGCCTGCCACCGCCGCCGCAACAAGACCCCTATCTGGCTGCACACCAAGGAAAAACGCAGTCTGGTCCGTGAGCATCGAACTTCTCCTTCAAGGAAACGCTGACGCGGCGTTCGGCTGACATCCATCACCGCCCGTGACCCTGGCCGCGGTCGTCAGCGTTCTTGCGATCTTTCTCCTTACCGGGTTTCTGCTGCCGTTTGGATTCCTGCGGGGCCGCTTTACCCTGTGGTACTGCCTCGCGCGGCCTGGATTCAGGCGGCTGGCGCTGGGTCGCCTCATTCCTCGGTTGTCGATTCTGCTGCCGGTCTTGGGCCGGTGTGGGGCGAACCTTATCCTCAATCTGTTGCCGAGACTGTGCGCGAGGGGGCGTTGGCGCGCTCTTCTGGGCCGAAGGCGGCGGATTGGCGCGCTGGGCATCCTGCCGGGCAGGATTCCGCATTTGCGGCGTACCCGGTGTTTCACGCCGGACCGGCGCGGGCGCGCCTTGTGCTTGCGGCTTCTGAACCAGTGGCTTCTGAACCAGTTGGCGCACCACGGATTCGTGCGGTTGGTAACGATATTCCCGCTTGTTCAGCGTTCGTTGTTGCTCCGCGCCGGGGTACCGGTCGCCAGAATATTTCCGCTGATAGACAGGCAGCGGCGCGGGGGCGGGCGCCGAATTGCGATCCCAACGGTCCCATCCGCTTCGGCGTTGCGCCCATGCATTACCCCAATGGTCTCCCCAGCGGGGCGGCGCATTCACCTGCCAACCCTGGAAATACATGGGCGGCTGTCGGTAGTAGCGCACGGGAATGCGCAGCACGTAATACGGCACATCTTCCGGATCCACCCGCCACCACGGCCCGTTGTACCAGGAACTCGCATACCAGTCGTCCCGCTGGTAAACCCAGTACATGCCGTCGTAGAAGAAATAATTCGAATCCAGTCGCGGTGCGTAGTAGACCGGGTAGCCGGGCACCTGCTCAAGCTCCGGATACAGTTGCAGGCTGATCCCGATGTTCCCGTCGGAAAACCCGAACCCGACACTAATCTGGGCCGTGGCCGGCGCCACCGGGAGTAATAGCAACATAAAAACAACAAGGTATTTGCGCATGGTCTGTCCTCCAGTTCGATATCGAGAGTCGGTGACGCCTACTGTTGGGTCAGCAAATGTTCCGAGCTGGCCCGGTCTTTGTGCACGTTGGTCTCCTCGGCTTTGTTTTGCAGCAGGATGTTCCTGGCCATGTCGACCTCCTGACCGGTTCCGTGCGCGACGAGGATGAATTTGCTGGTCTTGAGCGCGGTTTCATAGCGAAGGACGCTGTCATGCGGAATCCCGATGCTGGCCAGGGCGCCGCCCAGCGCAGAGAGGCCACCGGTGATCACCGCGGTTTCCAGGATGCCGATCATCCAACTGACCAGCGGGCCGGCGACCATGACCGGCCCCAGCCCCGGAACGATGAAGAAGGCAGAGCCGAACAGCAGCCCCCAGATTGAGCCCCAGAACAGGCCGTATTTACCCCACGCCGCCATGCGATCACCGGTGTTGTAGTAACCGATGAAGCTATCTTCGGTGTGATAGTCCTTGCCCACCACCGACAGTTTTTTCATGTCGTAGCCAGCTTTCAGCAGTTCCTTGACTGCGCTTTCCGCATCCTCGTGGTTACGAAAAATCCCAACGGTCGAACAGAGTTTTTCAGCCATGAATCTTCTCAATATTTTTGTATGCGGACAGACCCGTAAGGTGCGCCGGGAGAAACCTTTATTCCGTTCGCTATCGCACACAGCGCACCGGTTTTACTCGTGCCGCAGCGCCTCGATCGGGTCCATCCGCGCCGCGCGCTTAGCCGGGAAGTAGCCGAACAGCACGCCGATACCGGCCGAGAAAGCCAGCGACAGCAGGTTGATGAACGGGTCGAACGCATAGGGCACGCCCATCAGGCTGGACAGCCCCCAGGACGCCGCCGTGGCGATCAGGATGCCGATCACGCCGCCCAGCGCCGATAGCACCACGGCCTCGATCAGGAACTGCAGCAGCACTTCGTGTTCCAGCGCGCCGATGGCCAGGCGCAGGCCGATCTCGCGGGTACGCTCGGTGACACTGACCAGCATGATGTTCATGATGCCGATGCCGCCCACCAGCAGGCTTACAGCGGCCACCGCACCGAGCAACGTGGTCAGCACCTGGGTCGTGCTGGACAACGTTTCAGCCAGTTGCTGGGTGTCGAAGATGTTGAAGTTGTCGTCATCGCCGGTGGCCAGTTTGCGCCGCTCGCGCAGCAACTGAGTGAGGCTGGCCTTCAGCCGGGTGGCGTCGCTGCCGTCGCGCATCGACACCAGCAGCGTGGCCACCTTGAGGTTGCCGGTGACGCGGCGTTGCAGCGTGCGCAGCGGCACCACCACGGTGTCGTCCTGGTCGCCCATGCCGCTCTGGCCCTTGCCGGCGAGGATGCCGATGACGATGCAGGAAAACTTGCGCACCCGCAGTTGCGCGCCCAGCCCGGTCTGCCCGACTGTGCCGTCGAAGATTTCGCGCCGTACGGTCTCGCCGATCAGGCACACGGCGGAACCGGCCTGTTGCTCCTCGTCGCTGAAGATGCGGCCGCTGGCCAGCTTCCAGTTGCCGGTATCGAACCAGGCATTGCTGCTGCCGATGATGCTGGTCGCCCAGTTGCGGCCGTTGGCCACCACGGTGGCGCTGGCACGGCCTTCGGGTGCGACGGCGGCGACGCCGCCGATCTGCGCGGCGATGGCTTCGGCATCGGCTTCGTTGAATTGCGGCACCCCGCCACCGCCCCCCCCGCCTCCGCCGCCCGGTCCCGAGCGTTGTCCCGGCCGCACCATCAACAGATTGGTGCCCAGGCCGGAGATTTGCGCCTTGATCGACGCGGTGGCGCCGTTGCCCAGCGTGACCATGGTGATCACCGCGCTGACGCCGATGACGATGCCGAGGATGGTCAGGAACGAGCGCAGCAGATTGCGGCGGATCGAGCGCAGCGCCAGCATGAAGACGCTGTACAGCATCAGACGGCTCCCTCTGCGATCGGCACATCGGGCGCGGTGGTGGTCGGGTTCGGGTTGGCTGCATCTTTGGCGATGCGGCCGTCGATAAAGTGCACCATGCGCCGCGCGTAGGCGGCCATGTCCGGCTCGTGCGTGACCATCAGCACGGTGATGCCGTGATCCCGGTTCAAGGCCATCAGCAAGCCCATGATCTCGTGGCTGCGTTGCGTGTCGAGGTTGCCGGTGGGCTCGTCGGCCAGCACGACGGCCGGTTCGGTGACGATGGCGCGGGCGATGGCCACGCGCTGCTGCTGGCCGCCCGACAGTTCCGCCGGCGTGTGGTGTTCCCAGCCGGCCAGGCCGACCGCCTGCAGCGCTTTGGCGGCGGCGGTGCGACGCACATTGGCCGTGTCGCCGCGATACAGCAGCGGCAGTTCCACGTTCTCCTGCGCCGAGGTACGCGCGAGCAGATTAAAGCCCTGAAAGACAAAGCCCAGATAGCGGCGGCGCAGACGTGCGCGCTGGTCGCGCGACAGGCTTTCGACATGGGCGCCCTCAAACAGATACTGGCCCTGGCTGGGCGTATCCAGGCAACCGAGAATGTTCATGGCGGTGGATTTGCCCGAGCCGCTGGGGCCCATGATGGCGACGAATTCACCTGCCTGGATATCCAGATCGATGCCTTTCAGGGCCAGCAGTTCGGCCTGGCCGCTGCCGTACCGTTTGGTCACGCCTTGCAGGCGGATGAGCGGCTCGGTCATGGGTTTGTTCTCATTTGCTGGCCGCGACTTTCTGGTCGGTGATGACCTGCATGCCGACTTGCAGATCGCCGCCGGTAATCTCGGTCATGCGCCCGTCGCTGATGCCCGGCATCACCGACACCGACACCGCCTGGCCGTCACGCAGTACCCAGACCTGGCGCGCCGTGGCTGTACTGGCGCCGGCCGCGCTCGACTTGCGCGGCGTACGGCCCGGCATGCGCGGCAACAGGTTGATGCCGGTGCTCTTCTTGGCCTGGGCATCCGCCGCGGCCTTGGTTGGCGAGAAGCGTAGCGCGGTGTTGGGCACCAGCAGCACGTCATGGCGCTGGGTGGCGATGATGGCGGCGGTGGCGGTCATGCCCGGACGCAGGCTCAGGTCGGCGTTGTCCACGTCCAGGTAGGTGAGGTAGGTGACCACGTTGTCGGTGATGGTCGAGCCGAAGCCAACGCGGGTAATGACCGCCGGATACTGGCGGCTGGGGTAGGCACTGACCGTGAAGTTGGCGTTCTGGCCGATCTTCACCGAACCGACGTCGGCTTCGTCGACGTAGACCCACAGTCGCAGTTTGGTCAGATCATCGGCCAGCGTGAACAGCGTGACAGCTTGCAGCGAGGCAGCCACCGCGTTACCGGGATCGACCGAGCGGGTCAGCACCACGCCATCGGCGGGCGCGCTGATCGAGGCCTTGGAGCGGTTGGTCTGGTCGGTGGACAGCGCCGCCTGCGCATCGCTCACGCTGGCGCGGGCGCTGGTTGCGTCGGCCAAAGCGCGGGCTAGGCTGGCGCGGCTGGCGTCGAGTTCGGCCTTGGACGGCACCTTGCCGCCGGACAGACGCGCCACTTCTTCAAAGCGGGCCAGGCCGGCGCGGGCCTCCTTCACCGTCGCCTCGGTTTGCGCCACCTTGGCGGTGGCGGCGGCAACGGCCGCGCGCGAACGCAGAATCCGGTCACTCAACATGGCGGTGTCGAGTTCGACCAGCACCTGGCCTTTCTTGACTCGATCGTTGACGTCGACATTGACCTTCAGCACGGTGCCCGACAGTTCGCTGCCGATGTTGATCGAGCGGGTCGGTTGCAGGGTGCCGTTGGCGGTAACGGTGAGGGTCAGGTTGCCGCGTGCCACCGGTTGCGTGATGTAGCTCGGCACCGCGTGGGCCGCCTTGTCGATCTGCCAATAGACGATGCCGGCAACGGCCAGCAGCACGGCCAGCGCCGCTGACCAGACCCAGGGACGGCGATACCAGACGCGCGTCGCCGGTTCTCCAAGCAGGGTGGCGAGATCGCTGGCGCTGGCTGCGGAGTTTGGCGTAACGGGCGGCGGCGTGGCGGTGGCTGGCGTCGAGACAACGGAAGGGATGGGGGCGTTCATGAGCGGGGTGTCCGGTTGGGGTCGTTGGCTGCGTCCTGGCCATCAGGCTGCCAGCCGCCGCCCAACGCCTTGTACAAGCGCACATGGTCGGCGCCGAGATCGGCCTGGGCGCTGGCGACGCTGTCTTGTGTGCTGAGCTGGTTGCGCTGGGTTTCCAGCACGACCTGAAAGTCGACCAGGCCACTGTCATATTGCTGGCGCGCCAGCCGCGCGGCATTGCCGGCGGATTCGGCGGCAAGGTTCAGACGCAGCAGCCGTTCGCGGTCGCCACGCAGCGCGACCAGCGCGTTTTCCACATCCTTCAACGCCGTCAACACGGTGGCCTGGTAGGCCGTGTCCGCCTGCTCCAGCGCGGCTTGCTGGGCGCGCACCTGAGCACGCGCGGCGCCACCGTCGAAAATCGGCAGCGACACACCGGCCAGCAGCGAGCTGACCACCGATGCGCCATCGGTCAGCGCGCCCAGGGTCAAAGCGCTCAAACCCAGCGAGCCGCCCAGCCTGAAACTGGGCTTGCGCGCCGCATCGGCCTCGGCGACCTTTGCCAGCGCGGCATCCACCCGATGTTCGGCGGCGCGCACATCGGGCCGCTGGCGCAAGGTCTCGGCGGGAAAGCTCAAGACCAGGTTATCGGCCGCTTGCGGCACCGGCCCGGCCGCAGCCAACAGTGTCGCCAAAGCCGCCGGCGGCTGGCCGGTCAACACGGCAAGGGCATGCCGGCTCTGCTCGATGCTGGTCTGCAAGACCGGCAACTGGGCGCGGGTCTGTTCGGTTGCACTGCGCGATTGCTCGGCTTCGAGCGAGGAAACCAGGCCGGCCTGCAAGCGCCACTGCGTAATTTCCTGGGTATCGAGCTGGCTGGCCAGATTGGCTTCGGCAATCGCCAACCGCGCCTGGGCCGCGCGCAGGCCGATATAGCCAAGCGCGACTTCAGCCGCAATCGATACCCGCACATCACCCAGACTGGCGGCGCTGGCGCGCAGCGTGGCGTTGCCAGCGTCGAGCGCGCTTCGATTCGCGCCGAAGATGTCCGGCTCCCAACTCGCATCCAGCCCCGCCTTGAATGTGTTGCTGGAACTGCCGCCGCCAACCCTGCCACGCTGCGCCGAGGCCGAACCGTCCAGCGTCGGCCGCAGCCCCGCCGCCGCGACATCGCGCTGCGCCCGCGCCTGGCGCAGCGCGGCCTGCGCAGTCTTGACGCTGGTATTGGCCTGCAAAGCCTCGGCCACAAGACAGGTGAGCAACGGGTCGTCGAAGCGCGACCACCACTGCGCCAGCGAGGTGGCGCTGGCTTGAGCGGAAACATCGGCGGCGGACCATGCGGCCGGAATTTCAACCTGGTCGGAGGCCGCGCGTTGTGGCGCCAGCGACGTGCAACTGCTCAGGATCAGCGTCAGGCAAGACAAGACGATCAGCATGAGCATCCTGCGTACAAGCGTCTCATCTTGGCCAGCGCGAAAAACGGTCATCAATAAGGTAAGCATCGAGTGTCTTGGATCCGGCTGTGCAGGCGTCCGCCGCTATGGGGTTTGCCTGCGTTCAGGCTTTGTAAAGCGCAAAACTTCGGTTCAAGCACGCGGCCAACTAAGGCTTGTACGGTGCGCCACCGAACCGAAATGATCTGTTCGGCAGCGCACCGTCGCGATGACTTTGACAAACCCGCCCTATGTACGCTGGCGTACCGATTCAAGGTTCGAGTGCGCCTAGGCTCAGGTCTATCGGCGATATGCCGAAGCCAGATTCACCTGGAAATCCAATCGAAAGGAACCATCATGAAACATCTGCTATTCGCAGCAGCACTCGCCGCAACGGCTCCGGTTCATGCCGCCGATGTCGGCGTATCGCTCAGCATCGGTCAACCCGGTTTCTATGGTCAGATCGATATCGGCGATTTTCCGCAGCCGCAAGTGATCTACGCGCAGCCGCGATATATTTACCGACAGGCCGCCCACCGCGCGCCGATCTACCTGCGCGTGCCGCCGGGCCACGCGAAAAACTGGCGCAGACACTGCCGCGAATACAACGCCTGCCATGAAAGGGTCTACTTCGTGCGGGACGACTGGTACAGCCGCGAGTATGTCCATCGTTACCAGGAACGCCATAATGACCAACGCGCCGACCGCCGTGACGAGCGCCGGGATGACCGTCGTGACGGCCGTGGCAACGACCGCCACGACAACGGCCGCGGGCATGGCCCCAATCGCTGAGCAAGCTCGGAGCGCGCGAACAAACGGCGCCTTTGGGCGCCGTTTGTTCGTGAGGAATACCGGATCGCGCACGCCACGGATCCGCATTTGATCTGCGCTATGTCTCCCAGCGAACAGAAATGTGTCGGGAACAACGCCATCATGTATTCACCCAGACTGGGGGTTTTTCCAGTTGCCGAAGGTTCGGCGGAGTGGGTATCCGCAGTTTCGATAAAGGATGAATCATGAAAAAGTTATTGCTGGTTTTGAGTTTGCTGATGGTGGGTTTAAGCGGCTGTTATGTGGTGCCCAACCGAGGCCATGAGGATGGCTATCGGAACGACCGAGGCCACCATGACCAAAGGGATCGCGATAAGGATCGCGATGGCGATCGTCGTTGAGCGATTCAGCGTCTGAATATGCTCAGAACCGCCTTGACTTGCCGCTGTCGCCCGATGCGCGACAGCGCTCAGGCATTGGCATTGACGCTGGCTTTGGCGTTGGCGGCAATCGCGCCAGCGAGCGCGCAAAGCGCCGATGAACAGGCCATCCTCATCAAGGCTTGCCGGGATGAGGATCGGATCCGGTTCCGGGGCCTCACGGCCAGGCTGGAGAACGATATCTTTGCCGGCGCCGACCAGAATTACACCAGCGGCATCGCCCTTGTGGCGGTTTCGCACGACCTAGCCGGCAGGCTTAAAACCGAGTGCATGCCGACCCCGCTTCGGCTGCATGCGGAACTCATCAAATGGCTGGATTCCGACTATTGGTCCAATCCGCGCAACACCCTGTACAGCCAGAACGTGGTGGTGAAATTCGGCCAATCCATTTACACGCCGAAAGATTTCGCCCGAACCGATCTGATCCGGGACGATAGGCCTTATGCGGGCCTGCTTTATGTGGGCATGTCCTGGAACCGGCGTGCACATGAATCACAAAGCACTATCGACGTACTCGATACGCGCGGGATCGTTTTAGGGGTCATCGGCCCGATGGCGCTCGCTGAAGAGTCGCAAAACTGGGTTCACGACGCGAGGGGGTTCGACAAATTTCTCGGCTGGCGCAACCAGTTGCACAATGAGCCGGCGCTGCAACTGGCCTTGGACCGCAAATTCAAGCGCTATCGCGGCACGGGCATGGACACACCGGGCTTCTCGGCCGATTCGATCCGCTCGCTGGGAATACAACTCGGCAACATCGAAACCTCCGCCACTCTGGGCATCGAAGCGCGCGTCGGCTGGAATCTGCCGAACGATTTCGGCACCTATCCGATCAAGCCCGGCGCCGAAAACCGCGCGCCCGCCGTCGAGTCCGCGCAAGCCAAACCTGCGCCAGGCAAAATGCATCCGGGCATACACCTGTTCGGCACACTGGAAACAAAGTATGTCGCGCACGATTTCTCGCTCGACGGAAACCTGTTTCGCTCAAGCCATAGCGTCACGCGCAGACCCTGGCTCTCCCAGGCGGCGGTCGGAATCAGCGCGCAAGGACTGCTCGCCGGACACGGCGTCAAGGTGGCGGTGATGCATATTTTCCGTACCCGGGAATTTGAACAGCAGTTGCGCAGCCCGGCTTATGGCTCGATTGCGCTGAGTGTCGAGTTCTGAACCAAACCGATGGCGGCCATGTCCATAAACAATCGATCCCGGGAGAAAAGATGGCTTGGCTGACACGTTTGCTGCTGATATGGATGGCGTACTCCAGCGCCGGCTTGAGTCAGGCCGCCGTTCTGGAAAAGCAATCCGCCGCGTCTTCGCTTCAAGCCCAATACGCGACCTTGGGCGAAAAGCTCCAACACAACGCGTTTCAGAGAAAGTTGTTCCTCGACTCCTCCGAATCCGACCATGGCTTGAAAGGCGATATCTACGCCTTGGTCGATTACCCGTTCTCCAGCGTCAGTGCCGCGCTCAACGATCCCGAGAACTGGTGTGACGTGCTGATCCTGCATATCAATACCAAGTATTGCCATGCCACGACCGAAAAAGCCCGCACAACCTTGCGGGTCAGCATCGGCAAGAAAACCGCTCAGCCGCTCGAAGACGCCTATCCGATCGAGTTCTTGTATCGGGCCGCCGCATCGAGCGCGAATTACCTGGAGATCCAGCTCAGCGCCGAAAAGGGGCCGATGAGCACCCGCCAATATCGCATCCAGTTGCAGGCTGTGCCGGTTGAAAACGGTCGGACTTTTCTGCATCTGACCTATTCCTATGCTTACGGACTTTCCGGGCGACTCGCCATGCAGGCTTACCTCGCCACAATGGGCAGCGACAAGGTGGGGTTCACCCTGACCGGCAGGCAATCCAGCGCGCAGCCGGAATATATCGGTGGCATGCGGGGTGTAGTGGAACGCAACACCATGCGCTATTACCTCGCCATTGATGCCTTTCTCGGCGCGCTGGCCACACCGCCGGCCATGCAACTGCAAAAACGCCTGCAAAGCTGGTTCAGCGCCACAGAGCAATATCCCCGCCAGTTACAGGAAATAAACCGGACCGCCTATATCGACATGAAGCGGGGCGAATATCTGCGCCAGCAGACGCCTCAGTAAGCCCGATCAAACATCAACCTAAAAACGCGGCGAAATCGAAAAAGCCCGGCTTCAGCCGGGCTTTTTTGACACTGGCGCGGATCGCGCGTTACTTGGTTTTGCTCTTGCGACGCATGGCGACCATACCCAGCAAGCCCAGCCCGAGCAGGCCCATGGTGGCCGGCTCGGGGACGCTGCCGGAAGGAACATTGCGGGTTTCGATCAGGTCAAGGTTTGCGTCCAGGCCGGGGGTGGTGGATTTCAGGGTCATGCGGATGGAGTCCGCGGACGAGATCGCCATGAGGTTGGTGAAATCGCTGAACGCGAAGAAGAAATCGTCGCCCTGAGAGCCAGTGGGAAAAGTTTTGCTGAGTGAGGCGGTGGTCGCACTGCCGAAGTCGCTGATGTCGAAGGTCAGCAAGAGCGCATGATCCATGGCGGTCGGGAAGCCCAGGTAAATGCCGGTGGAACCACCCGAATACATATTGAGATCGCCCAGTCCCAGGCCATTGCCATCCCAGGTCAGCATGACCTCGGTGGCGGCGCTGACGGAATCATTGATATCGAGCAACCCGGCGATGACCCTGACATTGACGTCAGCGGAGGCATTGCCCGCGTACAAATGCACGTCGCTCTGGCGGGCGCCGCCCACGATGCTACCGGTGGCGCCGGTTTGAATGTTGCCCAACGAAGATTTGGGCGCAGGGCCGGTGATGTAGATATTGGATTGGCTCACCGAAAAATCATCGATGATCAATGCGTTCGCGGAACCTGCCGAGAACAGTCCAGCCAGGGCGGAGACGAGTACCAATTGTTTTTTCATTGCGATATTCCTTGTGTGGATACTGAAGAAGTGGGCGATGCCTTCGCGTATCTCTGGATTGAACAGGCCGCTGGATTTCCCGAGGCATGGTCGTAGGCAGAGCGGTTGGATGGCGGCGAGCTGAATTGAAATCCGCCATGGCGAAGTTGTTGTCGGTATGAAAAGCAATTGCACGGTCTGAACTGGCAACGCCGCGAATCCCACACTGATGCGAGAGCGCCCCCGGTATTGCGATGGCGGCAATAACGGGGGCGCGGATGCAGGTTGGCAGAACTTGCGCTGTGGGGTCTGTACGCTGTCACACAGTCCGATTACGGCAGCATCGCGGCAATGCGTGCCGCGCGTCTGGATAGGCGTACCGGTCTATAAGTTGCCGTCTTGGTCGGGAAAGCCGCTCGGTGTATCGGTTGGCCCGAACGACGGGCCGGCGGCGCAAGCGATGCCGAAAAAAACGCGCCGGGATTTCAAGCGCGATACAACGCGTATTGCCGCGTCTTCAGGGCAGGTGTGCAAGCAGTTCGTGTGCCGACTGCTCCACGGCAGTCTTGAATGAAATGGCATTCTCTTTCAGCGTCTCATGGGATGACGCAAGCTCCTGGGCGCCTTCCCACGAGACCGAGCCGTTTTCGCCGTCCCAAATCTGCAGATAGAGCCGCAAGAAAGTGGTCTTGGTTTCCAACATGCGTATTCCCAGCGTACCCCACCGGTTTTTCGATTCCTGCCTGAACCCACCCAGCTTGAGCTGCGCCAGGTATCGAACCCCCGTGACACGAGAAACTTTCTGCAACGTGTCACGGGTGAAAATCCCCGTTAAGCGGTAATCCTCGAACATCTTCCGATATTCGTCGGAGAGACCCGCGCGATTGATTGCACTGAGTGTTTCCGGCAAGGACATGACACGCAAGTCCGGACGCGCCAGTTTCAGCGCCTCGGTAAATGCGAGCGCCAGAGCCTGCTTGTCTTCCTCCTGTCCGGTGACGGAAGACGGGGTAATAAAGGCAATCCCCGACGATCTGAAAGCAATAGGCTCCATATGGATGATCACGGTCTGTGTCGTTGCATGTAATTGTCTGCCGGCGGAGCAACCGGATAACAAGGTCACACCGGAACCCAGCACGGCTAGCGCCAGAAGCAGAGACAACGCCGACGATTTAATGGAAATGCGCATTTGACAAATCCTGTTTAGGCAGACATTCGGACTTCCATGTATTCAAGATAGCAAACTCCAGACGCAAGTCTGTGTCGATCTGGCCGGCATCCGCTATGACTGGCGGCGCGACAGCGTCTCGTCGAGGAAACGCAGCAGCGCGCCGATGACCGTCAGCAGCACCGGCCCGACGATCACGCCGATCATGCCGAAGGCCGAGACGCCGCCGATGACGCCGATGAAGACAGCGAGCGTCGACACCGGCGCATGACTGGAAATCAGCATCGGCCGCAGCAGGTTGTCGGACACCGACACGCCCATGCCCCAGATCAACAAAAATAGCGCCCAGCCCCACTGCGACGTGGCGGCCAGATAAAGGACCGCCGGCGCCCACACGATGGCCGCGCCAAGCGCCGGCAGCAGCGCCACAACCGCCGCCAGCACGCCGAACACGACGGCCGAAGGCAAGCCCACGATGGCGAAGCCGATGCCCACCAGCGCGCCCTGAGCAATGGCGGTCATGCCCTCGCCGTAGACCACGGCGCGTGTCGTGTCGCCAATCAGCTTGAGCAATTCCCCCCTGCGCAGGGGTTCCATCGGTACCAGACGCACCGCGCGGCCGAGCAGTTGGCGGCCGTCGCGCAGCAAGAAAAACAACAGGAACAACATCATGAAAAAGTGGATCGCCGTGCCCAGGGCGCTGAGCAGAAAGTTGCCACCCGTGGCCGCCAGCGAGCGCAGCAACATCTGAGCGCCGCTGACCAGCCAGCTCTGGAGCTGTTCGGAGGTGGCGGTGAGATTCTGGCGCAGCCATTCGGCCAGACTGCCGATGAAGGGGTTCTGCTCCAGTTGCGCGAGCAGCGTGGCGTCAAAGCGCAGCGGCTGTTGTTGCAGGCGCGTGACCAGGTCGGCGAACTGATTCGCGAATGCCGCGCCAAGACTGACCAGCGGGCCCGCGAGTACAACAGGCACCAGCACGGTGATGATCCCCGCCGACAGGCCGGCGCGTCCGTTCAGCTTGCGCGTCAGCCAGCGCTGCACCGGCGCCAATAGAAAGGCGAGGCAGATGCCCCAGGCCAGCGCGCCCCAGAACGGCGCAAGCATCCAGTACAGGGCAAGCGCGAACAGCGCCGTGATGGCGAGCACGAAGCCCTTGCGGTAGCTACCCATATTCATGGCCGGTACTCCAATATCCGGGCGAACCACGCCCTGAAGCGCGGATCAAGCGGGGTTATGCATCGAAATAACGAATCGTATTGCCGCCAGCCTCTTTGGCTTGATACATGGCCATATCCGCCCACTTGATGATTTCCTCCGCACTGACCGTGTGATTAAGAAACAGCATCAGGCCGATGCTTGAAGTGCAATGATGCTCGACGGTGATTTCCGCTTTCCCCTCGGGCTTGGCCTTCAGCACGTAGGGTTGGTCCAGGCTGGCGCGGATTTTTTCAGCGACTCCGCCGGATTGTGCGGTCGCTTCGGTCTTCTCCTTGCCCAGTTCACTGAGGATCACCACGAACTCATCGCCGCCGAAACGCGCGACAACATCCACCGCGCGCACGCAAGCGCTGATGCGGTGTGCCACCTCGATCAGCAGCAAATCCCCCACGTAATGCCCTTGCTGGTCGTTGAGCGGTTTGAAGTTGTCCAGATCCAGAAAGATCAGCGCGCCATAGCTCGCATTGCGTTTGCTGGCCGCCATCGCCTGGCTCAAACGCTCATTCAACAGGCGGCGATTGGGCAGCCCGGTCAAGGTGTCATGCAAAGCCAGATTGAGGATTTGCGCCTCGGCCAGCTTGCGCTCCGTGATGTCGCGCGCCGCGGCGAACACGCCTTGCAGCCGCCGGTCCCGATCGTAAAAGGTGGTCGCGTTGTAGGAAACCACGGTTTCCTTGCCGTTCCGGTCGCGCGCGGTGAGCTCGTAGTTGGTGACCTTGTTTTTGCTCAGCACCAGCTTGATGGCCGCCTCGGCCCGCTTCGGATCGGTGAAGTAATTCTTGAACGGCGCGCCGATCAGCTCGTCGCGCGTGCAACCGGTGAGCGCCTCCATCTGTTTGTTGACGTCGGTGACGATGCCGGACGGATCGGTGGTCATCAGCGCATCGATGTTGGATTCGAACAGGGAGCGCGTGTAGAACTGCTGGTCGCGCAGGCGCTGACCGAGTTGCATCCGCTCCGCCTCGATCTGCTTGCGCACGGTGTTGTCGGTGCCGATCAGCAGGTAACCGATGATTCCACCGAGATCGTCGCGCAACGCGGTGACCGAAACGACCGCCGGGAAGCGGCTGCCATCCTTGCGGATATAGGTCAGCTCGTAGATGTCCTCGATGCCGCGCGAGGCCTTGAACACCAGGGCCTCGAAGCCAGGCGCAATCGGCGTTTCCAGCTCGGCGCTCAACGCCTCGGCCCGCGCGATCAGTTCTTGCGGATCGGAAATGTCGGCCGGCGTGATCTTGTTCATCACGTCGGCGGCCGTGTAGCCCAGCATGCGTTCGGCGCCGACGTTGAAGATCTGAATCACACCCTTCGCGTCGGTGGCGATGCTGGAAAAATTGGCGCTGTTGAAAATCGCGTCCTGCAGGGCGCCGGTTTTCAGCAAGGCTTCCTGGCGCAGGTGCTCGGAGAAGCCCTCCTCTTTTCCGGTAGCGGAGTCAGGTTCGGCGGGATCGTGGATTTCTTCAGGCATGTTCAATCTCGGTTGAAGCGTGATTTATCCTAAATCCGGCAGCCGGGTGATTTTTGTTTTTTTGCGCTTGGACATCATTTCGTCCCGTTTTCACAGCCAGTACTCCCACACCCGGGCGAACCACTCCTTCAAGCGCAGGTTGAGCGCGCGTTGTTGCCATTTTTCGAGCGTGATCGGGTCGGACGCAGCCAGATCTTTGGCGAACATGGTCTGCACCTGTTTGCCGAACTCCGCCCCCAGCACCACCGCGTTCAGCTCATGGTTGTGCAGGAAGCTGCGCCAGTCGAGGTTGGTCGAGCCGACCGTGGCCCAGACGCCGTCGATCAGCGCGGTCTTGGAATGCAGGATCACGCCGCGCCGCTCGTAGAGCTTCACCCCCGCGCGCAGCAGCCGCTCGTAATAGTTACGCCCGGCGTGGAATATCAGCCAGGAGTCGGTCTTGCTGGGCAGAATCAGACGCACATCGACGCCGCGCCGGGCGGCCGCTTCGAGCGCATCGAGCAATTGCGGATCGGGCGCGAAATAGGCGTTGGTCAGATGCACGCTGGTTTCGGCGCTGGCTATGGCCGAGAGCAGTGTGGCGTAGATCAGGCTGTAGGGCTCCTCGGGCGAGCTGCCGATCGCGCGCACCACTTGCCGGCCTGCGTTTTGGGCTGGCGGGAAGTAGTTCCTCGCCTTCAGCGGCGCGCCCTTCTGGCTTTCCCAGGCCGCGATGAACAGCTTCTGGAACTCGGCCACCACCGGCCCTTGCAATTGCAGGTCGGTGTCGCGCCAGGCCAGGCTGGCGTCGGGCTCGCCGTTCGGATCGTTGACGGGTTTCCTGCGCGAACCCGATCGGAAAGAGCCGCCGGAGTAGACGCTGCTGATGTTGATGCCGCCAAGAAACGCCGTATCGCCGTCGACGATCAGCAGTTTGCGGTGATCGCGCCGGTTCAACGCCCACTCCTTGCGCGTCTCCAGAGGGTTGATCGGATTGAATTCGAGCACCTCGATGCCGCTGTCGGCCAGCTTCTGGAAGAAGGCCGTCGGGGTGCCGAGGGTGCCGACGCTATCGCGGATCAGATTGACCTGCACGCCTTGCCGTTGTTTGGCGATCAGCGCCTGGGCGAAGCGTTGGCCGACCTCGTCGTCGTCGAGGATGTAGGTCTCCAGGTTGATGTGATCTTTCGCCGCCATGATGGCCGCGTACATGGCCCGGTAAGTGGCCGGGCCGTCCTGCAGCAAGACCACCTGGTTGCCGGTGGTCAGCGGGCTGCCGACGATGGCTTCTTCAAGCGCCAGATGGCGCTCGAAGATGCCGGTGTCCTGGCCGCGACTCTCCAGGCGACCGAGAATCGCCTTGCTCTGCGCGGCCGACAACGGACCGCGCGCGCCTTCCAGTTGCACCGGCGGGCCGGGACGCCGGGCCAGATCGGGCATGATCTTCGGCAGGCTGCTGCAAGCGGCCAGGCCGAACAGGCACACGACCAGCCACGATCGCAGCCATGATCGCAACCGGATCGACCTCAGGGCCGATGTGAACATCGCACTTCCATCGACAAGAACCCGTGGCGGCCGGTTACAGACGGCCCAACAACAGCAAGACGATGATGATGATGACGACCAAGCCCAAGCCGCCGCTGGGGCCGTAACCCCAATTCCGGCTGTGTGGCCAACTCGGAATGGCGCCGATCAACATCAGGATCAGGATGATCAACAGTATGGTTCCCAAGCTCATGGCGTTCTCCTCGCGGTAGTGAGTGGATCAGTTTGCCGGCGCGGGCGGTGTCACGATGACCGTGGTGGTTTCGCCCGGTTTGCCGGTTTCTCCCTGGCTGCCGGTCGCCCCCTGATAGCCCTCCTCGCCTTGCTTGCCCGTGGCGCCTTGGCTGCCAGTCGCGCCTTGATAGCCGGTGGCGCCCTGAAAACCCGTCTCGCCCTGGCTGCCGGTGGCGCCTTGCGGGCCGGCGGGGCCGGGCACCGCGATCGTAGTGGCGGGCACATTGACCACGGTGGGGGTTTTGTCGCAGGCGGCCAGACTCAGCACACCCAGCAGTCCTGAAATCAGAATTGAACGGTTCATGGAAAAATCCTTTAGAAGTGGTGAATTTCGGTGCGGATGGCGTCGAAACGTCCGCAAACAAACCGGCGCGACCTGGAATGCCGCACTCGGCGCACAGCCAGCATGAGCCGAATGCCCAGGTCTGTTCAGTTCGTTAGCGAACACAAGGCAAGCTGATTTGCATGCCGATTCAGCCTACATGCGAATCGGGCGGCGCGGCGTCCGTCTCGGCATCGCCGTCAATACCCGCGCGGACCATGATCGCTATGTTCGTGTCCGCACAGACCGCAACGCCAAGACAATCGATGCTGGCTTCCTGATTACGTCGAGCGGCGGCATCGGATATTCCGGTTCCGCATTGGTTCTGGCATTACGTAACCTCTTCAGGAGAAAGTCATGAATGCAACTTTGAAAACCGCATTGGCCGTGGCCGCCATGGCAATCGCCGCACAAGCGAGCGCCGCGGTCACTTTTTATGAACATGAAGACTTCAAGGGCCGATCCTTCAATACCGAGCAAAAGATCGACAACTTCAAGCAGTTTGGCTTCAATAACCGAGCCTCTTCGGCCGTGGTTGACCGCGACTGGTGGCAGGTTTGCGAAGACATCCAGTTTGGCGGTCGCTGCGTCGTCCTGCGTCCGGGCGAGTACGCGTCATTGGCCGATATGGGCTTGAACGACCGCATTTCATCGGTGCGCCTGATGAGCGATATCGCGCGCGCATATAACGATCAACATCGGCCCGCGCCTGTTGCACCCTACGACTTCCGCCGGCGTTACAGCGAGAGGGCTTATGAAGCAAACGTCACTTCGGTGCGCGCGGTGGTCGGGCCGCCCGAACAACGCTGCTGGGTAGAACGCGAACAAGTCGTTCAGGAGAAACGTCGCTCCAACGCGCCCGGCACCATCGTCGGCGCCTTGATCGGCGGCATTCTCGGCCACCAGATCGGCGGCGGCAGCGGCAAGGATCTCGCCACTGCCGGTGGCGCGGTAGCGGGAGCCTTGATGGGCGCCAACATCAGTCGCGACCGCAACGGACAAGAGGTGATTACCCAGGATGTCCAGCATTGCGAGAACACCACCCGCTATGCCCAACCCGAATACTGGGATGTCACCTACATGTTCCGCGGCCAGGAGCATCGCGTGCAGATGACCGCCAACCCCGGCCTTACCGTGACCGTCAACGAACGCGGCGAACCCAGGGAATAACGCCTGACGGCGCTGAAGCAGCAAAACGGCCCTGCGGGGCCGTTTTATTTTGTTGCTGAAGATGCAGATTGCACCCGAGCTAGCGAATTACCGCACGCTTGCCGCCGGCAGCAGGCGGTCGAACTCTTTCTTGACCACCATGTAGCACTCGCAGACCCGCGCCTCCAGGCCAGGCCGATCCAGTACGGAGATGTGGCCGCGGTGGTAAGTAATCAGGCCGGCCTTGTTCAGATTGCAGGCGGCCTCGGTAACGCCCTCGCGGCGCACGCCGAGCATGTTGGCGATCAGTTCCTGCGTCATCACCAGCTCGTTCGAGGGCAAACGGTCGAGACTCAGCAGCAGCCAGCGGCACAGTTGCTGGTCGACCGAATGATGCCGGTTGCAGACCGCGGTCTGCGCCATTTGCGTAATCAGCGCCTGAGAATAAAGCAGCAACAAATGTTGAAAAGCACCGCTACGGCGCCCCCCGGCACGGGTGAAGAGATCTTTCAGCAACTGCCCATTCAGCCGGTAAGCGTGGCCGGCGCTTTGCACGACAGCCCGGTTGGGCGTGGTTTCGCCGCCCATGAACAGCGCGACGCCGACGACGCCCTCGTTGCCGACCACGGCGATTTCCGCCGACGCGCCATCCTCCATGACATAGAGCAGCGACACGATGCAGTCGATGGGGAAATAGACGTGGTGCATCTGTGTGCCGGACTCATACAGCACATGACCGAGCGGCATTGGCACCAACTCCAGATTGAGGAACATATATTCATATTCCTTCTCCGGCAGGGCGGCAAGAAGGTGGTTCTGGCGGGGATCTTGAGTTCCCTGCATGCGTAATCTCCCATTGGCATCCACATCCAAACGCCCTCGGCCACACGCCAAGGGCGTTGTTCGATTGTAGATGCACAACTTCATCTGTGTGCGGCAGCACACAGACAAGACGGGGAAATCAAGCACGCCGGTCGAGTCCGGAACGGCGTGCTTTCCTCCGCGCGTAGAGGCTCATCAGTGGCGTCACCGAGATGCCGTGCAGCACGATGGAGACCGCCACCACGCTGAGCGTGAGGGCGACGATGTCCCCCACCAAAGCGTGCGGCAGCCCATGGTTGATCGCGTACATCAAATAGTAGATCGAGCCGATGCCGCGAATGCCGAACCAGGAAATCAGCAGGCGCTGATCGCGCGACACCGGCGCGCCAAGCAAACCGAGCCAGACCGAGACCGGGCGCACGACCACAAACAGGAGCGGCACGAACCAGACCGCGCCGTCGGGCAGATAGGTGTATGACAACATGGCGCCAATCACCAAAACCACGGCCATCTCCGCGATCCGCTCCAATTGTTCGTTGAAGCCGCGCACCTGCTGCATCATGTAGGCGCTGGCATATTCCGAATCGGTGGCCAGCGCCTCATTGGCCTGACTGCTCTGCAGTCCGGTTTCCAGAATGGCTGGATTGGAGCCTTCCCGAGGCTGTTCCTTCACCCGCTGCAAAGCGAGTCCTGCGGCGAAAACGGCGAGAAAGCCCGAAGCCAGGCTGAGCACGGCAACGCCGTAGGCCAGTGCGATCAGGCCCAGCGCGAGGAATTCATCGAGGCCGACCGACTCCTGATGGCGGCCGCGCAGATAGACCACCAGCCGCCCGATCAGCGCGCCCAACGCGCCGCCGATCAGCACGCCGCCGACGATGGCCCAGAGCACGTCGAGGGCGAGCCAGCGCCAGCCGCCCACGCCCAGATCGTGCAGGCCGAGCAGGCCCAGAGCCAACATCACGAATGGAAACGCGGCGCCGTCGTTCAAGCCGCCCTCCCCGGTCAGGCTGAAGCGCAAACGATCGCGATCGCCCGCCTCGAGCACCTGGACATCGGAGGCAAGCACCGGATCGGTCGGCGCCAGAATCGCCCCGAGCAGGATGGCGGCGCCGAGCGAGAAGCCAAGGCCAAGCATCGCGATGGCGGCGATCAGCGCCACCGTGATCGTCATCGAAACGATGGCGAGACGCACCGGAAGCCGCCAGCCCTTGTTCGACAAGGGAAGACCGAGCTTGAGGCCGACGGAGAACAACGAAATAAGTACCGCCGCTTCCGCCACTCGCTCCAGGGCGGCCGACCAGGACAGCGGATCGGGCGCCATCAGCCCGCATCCGGCCGGGCCAAGCCCGTAGCCCGCCGCCAGATAAAGCATGGCGGTACTCAACGGCAGCCGCCGCAGCGCCGTGCCCGACAACGCCATCGTGATCAGCAGCGCGCCGATGATCAGCGCCCAGATTGCAAAGGACATGGATACCGCCTGATTGGACCTGGTAGTCAGTCAAAGTGAAACAAAAGATACGCGAGATATCCGGCCGCTTATGTGCGTCAGCAAACCGACCGCGCCGGAGGCGACGGCAGCCTGTGTGTCCCAACGTACATACCGCCGAGAGGAACATGTGGATGCTTGCCGAAAAAATGAAATTTGCGGTCATTGTTCCGACCAAGGCGCCTTACGTCTGGCGCTTTTCGTATGGCTCTTTTTTCATCACAGGGAAACACCATGAAATCCATTCGGCCTCCGCTCGCGCCAACACCGACCAAAGCGCCGACCGGCATTACCGGTTTCGACGAAATCACCGGCGGCGGTTTGCCGCGTGGCCGCACCACGCTGCTGGTGGGCGGCCCCGGCTCCGGCAAGACCATACTCTCGCTGCAATTCCTGGCGCATGGCGCACAGGATTGCAAAGAACCGGGCATCTTCGTCGCCTTCGAAGAGGCCTCGACGCGCATCGTCGCCAATGCCGACAGTTTCGGCTGGGACCTCGCCGGGTTGCTGCGCGAGAAAAAACTGTTTTTCCTCGACGCCCAACCGAAGTCCGACCTGGTTCAGTCGGGCGATTTCGATCTGGGCGGCATGCTCGCGGCACTGGAGGCCCAGACCAAGAATATGGGCGCGCGCCGCATCGTGTTCGACGCCCTCGATGTCGTATTGGCGCTGCTGCCCGACCCGGCGGCGAAGCGGCGCGAGATCTACCGGCTGCACGAGTGGTTATTGGCGCGCGAGCTGACCGGCATCATCACCGCGAAGGCGGGCGGCGACGAGGCCAGTGTCATCCAGCAGCCGTTCGGCTTCATGCAATTCATGGTCGACTGCGCCGTCATCCTCAACCACAGCGTGGCGCTGGGCGTGTCGCATCGCAATCTGCGCGTGCAGAAGTATCGCGGCTCCGGCTTCGACGAGAACGAATCGCCGTTTCTGATCGGCAACAGCGGGCTGGTGGTCGACGTCGCGCGCACTCGCGTCCATGTCGACGCCAAGGTCAGCAACGAGCGCGTTTCCAGCGGCGTCGAGCGGCTCGATACCATGCTCGGCGGCGGCTACTACCGTGGCGCCAGCATCCTGATCACCGGTTTCTCCGGCACCGCCAAGACCACCTTGAGCGCCGCTTTCGCGGAGGCTGCCTGCCAGCGCGGCGAACACACCTTGTTCGTCAGCTTCGATTCGGATTACAACGAGGTGATCCGCAACCTGGCCTCGGTCGGCATCGGACTGGATCGATATGTAAAAAACGGCTGCTTGAGCATGATCTCGGCACGCTCCATCGCCGGCAGCGCGGAGTCTTACCTGGTGCGCATCAAGACACTGGCGCAGGAGCATGACGCCCGTTGCCTGGTCATCGATCCGGTGTCGACCTGGTACAAATCCGGCAACGACACGACCGCGCAAAGCGTGGCCGACCGCTTGATCGACTGGTCCAAGAGCGAGGGCATCACCCTGGTCTGCACCAGTCTGCTCGACGAGATGTCGAACCGGAGCGAAAGCAACTCGCCGCTACAGATTTCGACCCTGGCCGACACCTGGATCCACCTCAACTATCTGGTCCAGGCCGGCGAGCGCAATCGCGGTCTGTCCATCGTCAAGTCGCGCGGCACCGCGCATTCGAACCAGGTGCGCGAACTGATCCTGAGCGACGCGGGGGTGACGCTGGCCGACACCTACACGGCCGGCGGCGAGGTGTTGATGGGCACGCTGCGTTGGGAAAAGGAACGCGCCGAGCGGGTCGCCACCGAGGCCGCCGAGGCCGCCGCCAAGCTCAAGCGGGTCAGGCTCGATGCCGAGGAGGCCGAACTCGAGGTGCGCCTGAAGTCGCTACAGACTGAACTGGTGGCGAAGCAGGTCGAGAAGGCCTTGCTGGTTCGCTCCACGCAAAGCCACGAAGGCGAGTTGTCGCGCGGGCGCACCCAGATGAAGGAGTTGCGCGGAGCCGATGCGACGACGCCGGCGCCGGAGGTGAAACAGCCATGACCCGACTTGCCCAATTCAAGTTCCGGCTCTATGTCGCGGGCGATGCGCCGAACTCCACCCAGGCAATCGCAAACCTGGCCACATTCTGCCGGAACCACCTGCCGGACCGGTACGAGATCGAAGTCGTCGACGTATTCCGGGAACCCAAGCGCGCGTTGGCGGAAGGCATCTTCATGACCCCGACGCTGGTCGCGCTGACGCCGCCGCCGGTGCGGAAAATCGTCGGCACGCTGAGTCAGACGCAGACTGTGTTGCTGGCTCTGGGACTGCTGGACAGCGCGGCATGAAACCGGGCCAAGCACCGCCTCCGCTGGACGAAAACGAGGAAATTGCCGCGCTGATCGAGACGCTGCACTTGACCGGGCAACGTCTGGAGGAACTGACGGCCGGCGAGGTGGATGGGGTGGCGGACGCTGAAGGCCGCACCTTCCTGTTGCGCCACATCCAGGAGCAGTTGCGCCACATCGAAGCCGCCAAGCAGGCCGCCATCCTTAACGCGCTGCCCGCGCATATCGCCTTGCTCGACACTCAGGGGGGCATCGTCTCGGTGAACGAGGCCTGGCGGCAATTCGCCAGCGCGAATGCGCTACAAGGCCCGGAATATGCGATCGGCGTCAATTACCTCGATATTTGCGGCCAAGCGCGGGGGGACGCCGCTGCCGATGCCCGCCTAGTTGCCGCAGGTATTCGTTCGGTGCTGTCTGGCGAGGCAAAGGGCTTTTCGCTCGAATATTCCTGTCATTCGCCAACGCAACAGCGCTGGTTTCTGATGACGGCGACGCCTTTGTCCGATGACCATCCGAATGGCGTCGTCGTCATGCACCAGGACATCACGGAGCAGAAGCAGGCGGAGAAGTCACTCCAAGGGTCGAAGGATCTGCTCCAACTCGTGATGGAAAATGTGCCATCCCGCATCTTCTGGAAGGATCGCAATTTGCGCTATCTAGGCTGCAACGCTCGGTTCGCGAAAGATGCCGGGCACTCCAGGCCCGACGAACTGACCGGCAAGACCGATTTCGAAATGGGGTGGAAGGATCAGGCCGAGCTGTACCGCGGCGACGATAGAGCCGTGCTGGAATCGGGAGTCCCCAAGCTGAATATCGAGGAACCACAGACGACTCCGGACGGCAACACGATCTGGCTGCGCACCTCCAAGGTGCCGCTACGTGACAGGAACAACCAGACCATCGGCATTCTGGGGCTCTACGAAGACATCACGGAACGCAGGCAGGCCGAACTGGCATTGATCGAAAGCGAGCGTCGCTTCAGCGACATGCTGGCGAATGTGCAACTGATTTCGATAATGCTCGACCGCGAAGCACGGATTACCTATTGCAACGATTACCTGCTCAACCTGACCGGCTGGCAACGCGAGGAAGTTATCGGGCGCAACTGGTTCGATGTCTACACACCGCCGGAAATCGACGACTTGAAAGGTGCATTCTTTTCCGAGCTCCTCGCCAACCTGCCCGACACCTGGCACCACGAAAACGAAATCCTCACCCGGTCCGGCGAGCATCGGTTGATACGCTGGAACAATTCGGTGCTGCGCTCGGCGGACGGCGATGTGATCGGAACGGCGAGCATCGGCGAAGACATCAGCGAGCGAAAACGCGCGGAACAGGCGCTGCTGCAACTCCAACGCCAGAACGAGCTGATTCTGGCGTCGGTCGAAGAAGGCATTTACGGTATTGACCGGGACGGCGGCATCAGCTTCCAGAATCCCGCCGCCGCGAAATTGCTCGGCTATGGCATCGACGAGCTGATCGGACGGCACGCACACGCGACCATGCATTACGCGAGGGCGGATGGAACGCCTTATCCGATGGCGCAGTGCCCCATCCATGCCACCATGATCGACGGAGTCGTGCGCAGAGTCGGGAACGAAGTGTTCTGGCGCAAGGACGGATCGAGCGTGCAGGTCGAATACACCACCGCCCCGATCCACGACGAGCAAAACGCCATCGTGGGTGTAGTCGTCGCGTTTCGCGATATCACGGAGCGCAAGCGGGTCGAGCTGGAATTGCGCGAAAGCGAGCGCATGGCGGGAGAATCCAAGGCTGACACCGCCGCCGTGCGCGACATCGCCGCCCGCCTGCAGGCGATACTCGACACCGTGGTGGATGGGATCATCACCATCGACGAGGACGGCATGGTCGAAACCCTTAACCCGGCCGCCGAGCGCATTTTCGGCTACGCCGCCGACGCGGTGATCGGACGCAACATCAAGATGCTGATGCCGGGGCCGTACCACAGCCAGCACGACGCCTACCTCGCGCATTACCGCGCCACCGGCGCGGCGCGCATCATCGGCTCCGGGCGCGAGGTCATGGGGCGGCGCAAGGATGGCGGCAGCTTCCCGCTCGACCTTTCGGTCAGCGAGATGCTGCTGGGCGGCAAACGCCACTACACCGGTGTGGTGCGCAACATTACCGAGCGCAAGTCGGCTGAGCGGGCGGTGCTCGACGCCAGGATCGAGGCGGAACGCGCCAACGCCGCCAAGGACATTTTCCTGGCCAACATGAGCCACGAAATCCGCACGCCGATGAACGGTGTGATCGGCATGATCGAGGTGCTACAGCAAAGCAGCCTCAACGGCCCGCAGATGGAGATGGCCAACGTCATCCACGACTCGGCGTTTGCCCTGCTGGACGTGATCAACGACATCCTCGACTTCTCCAAGATCGAGGCCGGCAAGTTCGAGATCGACCGCATCCCGATGAATGTTGCCGATGTGGTCGAGAAAGCCTGCGAAATCCTCGATAGCATGGCCCTGAAGAAAGCGGTGGAGTTGACCCTGTTCACCGATCCGGCGATTCCCGCGCGGGTATTGGGCGATCCGGGGCGGCTGCGCCAGATACTGATCAACCTGGCCAACAACGCGATCAAGTTTTCCAGCGGTAAACAGCGAACGGGCCGCGTGTCCGTGCGCGTCGTTCTGGCAAAAATCAACCCGGAACGCGTGCTGCTCGAGTTTCAAGTCGTCGACAACGGCATTGGCATCGATGCGGCCACGCTCGCCCGCCTGTTTACGCCGTTTAACCAGGCCGACGCCTCCACCACGCGCAATTACGGCGGAACCGGACTCGGACTCGCCATTTCGCGCCAGTTGGCCAACCTGATGGATGGAGACATCGGCGTGCAAAGCGAGCCGGGCAAAGGCTCGCTGTTCAGTGCGCGCATTCCCTTTGCGCTGCCCGTCGTGGAGGACAACGCCGATCGCCCGCCCCATGTCGAAGCGGACTCCGACCGGCAACGAGTCGCCGGGCTGTCCTGTCTCGTTGTGGGCTATCCCGATGGCATGGCCAGCGATCTGGCCGCCTACCTGAGCTACGGCGAAGCGATAGTGGAGCGGACTCAGGATCTCATGGTCGCTCAACACTGGATCGCCGCTCGTCCGCCCGGCCGGCCCATCGTGATCATCGACACCCGCGTCGCCAGCCCGCCGCTGGAGGAGCTGCGCGCCACGGCCCGCGCCCACCCGGAAAGCGACACCCACTTCGTGGTCATCCGGCGCGGACTGCGCCGGGGCCTGCGCGAGGAGGACAGCCATCTGGTGTCGGTGGATGGCAACATACTGACCCGCCGGACGCTGCTCAACGCCGTGGCGATTGCCGCCGGCCGAGCCACGACGCCGGGCCAGGCAACGCCGCCCGACAAGGCCAATGCGACCGTCGCGTCCCTGCCCGGCGAAACGCCGCTGCGACGCGACGGCCGGATACTGGTGGCCGAGGACAACGAGATCAACCGGAGCGTCATCCAGCATCAGTTGTCCCTCCTGGGCTACGTCGCCGATCTCGCCGACGACGGCCGCAAGGCCCTGGCCCGGTGGCATCGGGGCAACTACGCCCTGCTGTTGACCGACCTGCACATGCCGAATATGGACGGCCTTGAACTCACCGCCGCCATTCGACGCGCAGAGGGCGCTGGCCAGCACCTGCCCATCGTCGCGCTGACCGCAAACGCGCTGAAAAGCGAGGCGGTGCGTTGCCTGGCGGCTGGCATGGACGATTACCTGACCAAGCCTGTGCTCCTGGATCGGCTCCAGGCCATGCTTGAAAAGTGGCTACCGATGCCCGGGCGGGACACTGCCGCCGCTAGCCAGGCGCCGCCGGCAAGCCAGCGCCTGGCCGTGCTCGACAGGACGGTGCTGCCGAAACAGATTGGCAACGACCCGGCCCTGATTGCTCGGTTTTTCGAGGACTACCGGCATTCGGCGCAAACGGCGGCCGATGAGATTCGCGCCGCCATCGCGCGGGGCGACTGGAAAACGGCGGGCGATGGCGGCCACAAACTCAAATCCTCGTCCCGCGCCATCGGCGCCCTGGCCTTGGGCGAGGTCTGCGCCCGGCTGGAACAGGCGGGCAAGGGGGGCGATGCCGATGCCATGCTGGCACTCGAATTCGAGCAGGCCCTGGCCGCGGCCTTCGCCGCCATGCATCAAGCCGACGTGGCGGCGCCGAACATACTGCTCGTCGACGACGAAGCCTTTCAGCTGCAACTCCTCTCGCAACAACTCGCCATCCTGGGACTGGATCGGATCGATGCCTGCACTTCCGGCGAGCAGGCGCTGGCCCGGCTGGAAGCACAGTCGGCCGGCGAACAGTTGATCTTTCTCGATCTCAACATGCCCGGCATGGACGGGGTGGAATTCATCCGCCGACTGGTCGCGCGCGCGTACACCGGCGCCCTGATTCTGGTCAGCGGCGAGGACGCGCGCATCCTGGAAACCGCTGTGCGTCTGGCCCGCGCGCATCGCTTGAATGTGCTTGGCCACATGAACAAGCCGGTGCAGCCCGAGCGTCTCGAAGCGCTGCTGGAACGTTGGCGCAGCACGGCGCCCAAAGCCGCCGGCAAGGCGTCCAAACGCTATGGCGCCGAGGCAGTCCGGCGCGCCATCGTCGGCGGCGAACTGGTGAATCATTACCAGCCCAAGGTGGACGTGGCGAGCGGCGCCTTTACCGGGGTTGAAACCCTGGTGCGCTGGCAACATCCCGACGACGGACTGGTCTTCCCGGACGAGTTCATCGGCGTGGCCGAGGAAAACGGCCTCATCGACGATCTGACTGGCGTCGTGCTCACCGAGGCGCTCGGGCAAACCCGGCGCTGGCGCGACCAAGGCCTGAATCTGCGGGTGGCGGTCAATGTCTCGATGCACAACCTGGCCCGGCTGGAGTTCGCCGATTTTGTCCTGAGCGAAATCGTGCGTTCAGGCGTAGCGGCGGAAGACCTGATCCTGGAAGTGACCGAGTCACGCCTCATGAAAGATGTCCTGGCGCCCCTGGACATCCTCACCCGCTTGCGGCTCAAGCACATCGGCCTGTCCATCGACGATTTCGGCACCGGCCATTCCTCGCTGTCGCAGTTGCGCGATATCCCTTTCGACGAACTCAAGATCGACCGCAGCTTCGTCCATGGCGCGGACCGGGACAAAACCCGGTGCGCCATTTTCAGCGCCAGCCTCGGCATGGCTCGGCAGCTGGGCATGAAGACCGTCGCCGAAGGCGTGGAAGACCGCGCGGACTGGAACTTCCTGCGCCAGCAGGGCTGCGATCTGGCCCAGGGCTATTTCATCGCGCGCCCCATGCCGGCTGGCGATTTATCCGCCTGGCTGGCGGACTGGCGGGCGCGTCAGCCGGAATTGATATCGACATGAAAGACGCCCGCATGCCCGTTGCCGCCGATAGCTTTGCCGACGTGGAGTCGGTGAGGAAGTTGCCGCGCGATCCGGAATCCCATCGCAGCCGGATGCGGCCCGTGTTGCAGGCTTCAGGCCTGGAGATGGCCACCCGATGAGCCAGGAAACGCCGCAGTCGCCAGGGGACTCGGATGCGGAAATCGCCGCGTTGATCGAAACCCTGCACCGGACCGGGCAGCGCCTGGAAGCGTTGACGGCAGGCGAGGTCGACTCGGTGGCTGATCGTGACGGCAGAACCTTCCTGTTACAAAACGCACAGGATCACTTGCGCCACAGCGAGGCCGCCAAACAGGCCGCCATTCTCAACGTGCTACCCGCGCATATCGCCTTGCTCGACACGCAGGGACGCATCGTCTCGGTGAACGAGGCGTGGCGGCAATTTGCCGACGCGAATGCGCTGCGGAGTCCGGACTACGGGATCGGCCTCAATTACCTCGATGTTTGCGACAGCGCGCGGGACGACGCAGCTCTCGAGGCCCGGCAGGCCGCCGCGGGCATTCGCGCGCTGCTGGCTGGCGAGGCAAAGCGCTTTTCGCTCGAATACTCCTGTCACTCGGCATCGGAACAGCGCTGGTTCCTGATGACGGCAACGCCACTGGCCGATGACCATCCGAATGGCGTCGTGGTCATGCACGTGGACGTGGGCGCGCAGAAGCAGGCCGAGATCGGCATCAAACGCCTGAATCGCGTGTACGCGGTACTCAGCGGGATCAATGGACTCATCGTCCGGGTGCGGGATCGTGACGAGCTGTTCCGCGAAGCGTGCCGGATCGCGGCGGAAGCCGGGTTCCCGCTGGTGTGGCTTGGCATACTCGACCCGCAGGCGGCGAAAATCGTCCCGGTGGCCTGGCACGGCGCCGAACAGGACTATCTGCATCGCATGCCCCTGGCGCTGAGCGATACGGACAGCCTGCCGGTGCGCGCGCTCAAAGAGCGCAAGGTGATGATCGGCAACGACATGAGGGAGAACCCGTATCCCGCGCTGAGAGAAGAAGCGCTCAAGCGCGGATTCAAGTCGATGATCGTGCTGCCGCTGCTGGTGGTCGACCAGGCGGTCGGCGTGCTGACCCTGTATGCCGGCGAATTCGGCTACTTCAACGACGACGAGATCAAGTTGCTGCGCGAACTGGCCGACGATATCGCCTTCGCCATCGATCACATCGAGAAGCAGGAGCGGCTCGATTACTTCGCCTACTACGATGCGCTTACCGGATTGGCGAATCGCAGTCTGTTTCTCGAACGGGTGGCGCAATACATGCGCATCGCGGCCAGCGGCGGCCACAAACTTGCCGTCTTCCTGATCGATCTGGAGCGTTTCAACAGCCTCAACGACAGTCTCGGCCGACCAGCCGGCGACGCGCTATTGCGACAGGCGGCGGCATGGCTGACGCACAGCGCGGGGGACGCCAACCTGACGGCGCGACTGGGCTCGGACCATTTTGCCGTGGTGCTGCCGGAGGTCTGGCGGGACGGCGACCTGGCAAGATTTATCGAAAACAAGATTTCGGCCTTTCTGGAGCACCCGTTCCGCCTGAACGACGCCGTGTTCCGGATCGCCATCAAAGTGGGCGGCGCACTGTTTCCGGATGACGGCACCGAGGCCGAAACCTTGCTCAGGAACGCCGAGGCGGCGCTGAAAAATGCCAAGAAACAGGGCGAGCGCTACCTGTTTTACACCCAGAAAATGACTGAAACGGTGGCCGGCAAACTGACCCTGGAGAACCATTTGCGCCAGGCGGTCGACAACGGCGAATTCGTGTTGCACTACCAGCCCAAGGTAAACCTCGCGAGCGGCAAACTCAGCAGCGCCGAGGCGCTGATCCGCTGGAACAATCCGCGCACCGGCCTGGTGCCGCCGGACCAGTTCATCCCGATTCTGGAAGAAATCGGACTGATCCAGGAAGTCGGGCGCTGGGCGTTGCGCCAAGCCATCGCGGACACCCTGCGCTGGCGCGGCGCGGGCCTGCCCGCCGTGCGTATCGCGGTGAACGTTTCACCGCTGCAACTGCGCCATCGCGGTTTCATCGCAGAAATCGGGCAAACCATCGGCATCGACGCGCATGCGGCGGAGGGTCTGGAACTGGAGATCACCGAGAGCCTGCTCATGGAGGACGTCAAACACAGTATCGCCAGCCTGCAAGCGATCCGCGCCATGGGTGTGAGCATCGCCATCGACGACTTTGGCACCGGCTTCTCCTCGCTCAGCTACCTGTCGAAACTGCCGGTGGACACGCTGAAGATCGACCGCTCGTTCGTGATCGACATGACCGTCACGCCGGAGGGCCTGGCGCTGGTCTCAACCATCATCAATCTGGCGCATGCGCTGAAACTCAAGGTGGTGGCGGAAGGCGTCGAAACCGAGGAGCAATCGCGCCTGCTGCGCTTGCTCGACTGCGACGAAATCCAGGGTTTTCTGTTCAGCAAACCGGTACCAGGCGAGATCTTTGAAAGCAGATTTCTGGCCGCGCCAGCGTGACGGAATATCGCCTGTTGACCATCTGGCGCATCGAGGCGCCGCTGGAGGCGGTGTATGCCGCCATCCACGATTCCCCGCGCTGGCCGGACTGGTGGCCGGGGGTGCAGAAAGTGGAACTGGTTTCGACCGGTGACGCGGACGGTGTCAACAGCGTTCTGCGCTATTTCCTGCATGGCCGCCTGCCCTACCGGATGGCGTTCGAAGTGCGCGCCACCCGCATCGAAAAGTGCGTGGCCATCGAGGGCAGCGTTCAGGGCGACCTGGCCGGCATCGGCCGCTGGCGTTTCTCCCGCCAGGGCGAGGTCAGCATCGTCGAGTACGAGTGGCATGTGCTGGGCACGCGCTGGTGGATGAAGCTGATCGCCCCGTTTGCCCGCCCGATGTTCATCCGCAACCATGGCATCGTCATGCGGCAAGGCGCGGAAGGCCTGGCGCGTCGGCTCGGCGCGCCGCTGGTGAGCCAGGAAAACATCGACTTGATGGCGGAGGCTTGATCCTCGGGCCTTGATTCATCTGGGTTCCCGCCTACGCGCGAACGTCGGAATCGAATGAATCGGCGCCTCCTTAGCCACTGGCGGACTTACCGGCGCTGCCGCCACAGCCCATACCGAAAATTCCGCCAACCGCTTTTGTCCGACCCCGGTCGCGCCTTTGTCCAGGTACAGAGCCCAGGCCCAGTCGGGCTCGAACAGGCTGGTGGTGGATGACCAGTAAATGTCCTGCACGTTGGCAAAGGGATGTCCGGACGGCAAGGCCGGGCTGTACTTGGCGCAATCCACCAGCGATTCCAGTTCGTTGATCGTGGGCAGCCGCCAGGCGCTGCCCGCGCCTTCCCGGTCAAGTTCGGCCACCGCCACCAATGCCGCACGCCAGACCACCGGTTGCGCCGTGAGGTTTGCGCTATGGCGCCAGAGCAAGCCGGTCAGGCGATCCAGTACGCCGGCGGGAAGCATTTCAAAGCGCGGTTCAGGCCACGCGGCGCCGTAACGAAATTCGCCATCCTGACCGGTTCCGACGCATGAAATGACTTTACCGGCGGTATCGAAGCACTGGCATTGGCCCGTACGCGGAAGCATGTTCAGACCCGCGCCGCGTACCGGCCAGAGCATGAAGGACTGATCTTTGCCGCCGTAAAACATGCGCGCGCCATCGAGCGCCACATACCAGGCATGTGCCGGGCTGATGGCCGCCGTGGTCGCAGTCCAATACCAGCCGTTGAACACATGGATGAATGGATGTCGCTCGGGCAAGGCGGGCAATCTGGTTTGCAGGCTGAGCAAACTGCGCAATTCGCGGCGATTGGGCAGGCGCCAATCGCCCTGGCCGAATCGATGTTCGCGGTTCATGGTTGCGACGAAATCCAGCGCCTCCCGCCAGGTGAGGGGAAATTCCGCGAGATTGGCATTGCGGCACCAGATCAGGCCGGTCAGCCGATCCAGAACCGCGTCGTTGGCAAACTCGAAGCGCGGCTCCGGCCAGGGCCTGGCGACGGCAAACGACGCGTCCTGGCCGGAACCTTCGCATGCAACCTCGCGCCCATCGTCGGCATGGCAGGTGCGTTGACCGGTGTGCAGATATTGGCGGACGGTCATGGTTTGCCGGTGCGTTATACGGACAGCCATTTACGGGGCCAATCTGTACGTTCTGTACGGATTGGCGAAAGCCGGCCGAGCGATCTCAAGATTGAAGGAACGCCAGCAGGTCGGCATTGAGCTGGTCTTTGTGCGTATCCGCCAGGCCATGGGGCGCGCCCGGGTAGATCTTCAGGGTCGAGTTCTTGACCAGCTTCGCTGAGCGGAGCGCCGCCGCGCCGATCGGCACGATCTGGTCATCGTCGCCGTGAATGATCAGCGTCGGCACATCGAACTTCAGGAGGTCTTCGGTGAAGTCCGTCTCGGAGAATGCCTTGATGCAGTCGAAGGTGTTCTTGTGGCCGGCCTGCATGCCCTGCAACCAGAACGCGTCGATCATGCCTTGCGAGACCTTGGCGCCGGGCCGGTTGGCGCCAAAGAACGGGCCGCTGGCAATGTCCTTGTAAAGCTGCGAGCGGTCGGCGATGGCGCCCTGACGAATCGCGTCGAACTTCTCCATCGGCAAGCCGCCGGGATTGGCCTCGGTTTTCAGCATCAACGGCGGCACGGCGGCAATCAGCGCGGCCTTGGCCACCCGTTGCGTACCGTGGCGACCGATATAGCGGGCGACTTCGCCGCCGCCGGCGGAGAAGCCGATCAGGACGGCGTCCTTCAGGGCTAGCGTTTCGATGAGTTCCGCCAGGTCGTCGGCATAGGTGTCCATCTCATTGCCACTCCAGGTCTGGCTCGACCGGCCATGGCCACGACGGTCATGCGCAATGCAACGATAGCCATGGGAAGCCAGGAACAGCATCTGCGCCTCCCAGCTATCCGAACTGAGGGGCCAGCCGTGGCTGAACACCACCGGCGGTCCGCTGCCCCAGTCCTTGTAAAAAAACTGCGTGCCGTCCTGCGTCGTGATTGTGCTCATGACTTGCCTCCTTGTTGTTTGGCGGAGGAACAGGGTGCGGGTTGATGGAATCCGTCGTCTGTGCGATGGCTAACGCAAGCCTGCACTGTGTGCGGCGACTGTGCCAGCGAGATATCCAAGACCTTCGAGTTCGCCCGCGAAATCCTGGATCAGGCCGCGATCCAGCCCGACGTGCCCGACCGGAGCCTGCTCTCTTCTGTATTTTGTTCGGCAGCGTACAGACCCCGGTGGGCGTCGGGACTACGTTGCCACTCAGGTTTCGACTTGGCACGGCGGCAATTGCCGGCGAAGCCATTCCCACCTTCAGGAGACTCAACCATGAAACAGATCAGCAAGTATCTTTCCGCAGTTTTCCTGGCCGCCACACTGGTGTCCGCCATGGGTTGTTCGCCCACGCCGCGGGAGACTGGCCAGTACCTGGCAGACAGCGACGTCACCACCAAGGTAAAGGCGGCCATCTACAACGATCCCATGACGAAGGATAACCAGATCAATGTCAGCACCTTCAAGGGGGTGGTGCAACTGAGCGGCTTTGTGAGTTCGCAGGCCGCTGTTGACAAGGCTGTCGAGTTGGCGCGCGGCACCAGCGGCGTGAAAAGCGTCACCAACGACATGCGCCTCAGGTAAGCGAGGGTTGCGATCAATCCTGCGCGGACACAGCAAGCGAAGCGCCAAAACGCGACGGGCCAGCGCGCAAGGTGCACCGAGACTGATCTGTGTTCCGTTCGGTAACGCACGCAGACAATCGGTTTCTACGTGCGACGTCGTACAGACCGATCGCCGCGCTCCGGAGAGACTCGAACGCCATCCGTTAACGCACGGGTCATCCTCAGGAGAAACAACATGAATGAATATCGCCACCACGTATCGGGCTTTTTTGCCCACCGCGACGAAGCTGAAAGCACCCTCTCCACGCTCATCGAGCAGGGCTTGCCGCGCGGACAACTGCAGATCTATGCAGCCGACGAGGCCGCGACGCTGCTGAAGGGATCGGTGCCCGGGCTGCCGCGCGGACAACCGCAGATCTATACAGCCGACTCCACCTCGTCTACTCCTGCGCAGGAAGTGAAGAGCGACGGTGTGCTGAAGGACGTATTGGTGGATAGCGCAATCGGCGGCGCTGTGGGCACCGGCCTTGGCGCACTGGGAAGCGTGGCGCTGGCGGCGACGAGCGTGACGCTGTTCATCGCCAGCCCGCTGGTCGCGCCTCTGATGCTGCTGGGCTGGGGTGCCAGCATCGGCGCTTTTATCGGGGCCGCGGCCGGCGCGACAGCCGGTCCTGGCAACAAGGAAGGCTGGCTTTCCGACCTGGTGGGCGATGCGATCGCAAATGGTCATATCGTGCTGGTGGCGGAGACCCGGACGGAGCAGGAAACGGCGATTGCACGGGAAGTCATCAAGGATGCGGTTGGCAGTTACAAGGACATCAGCATGGCGCCCGCCTGATCGCTTCCTTGCCCGACCTACTGCCTTGCGTCCGCCCTTCGTAAGGCGGACGCAAGGGGCACGCGCTGCGTAGCTGAGACAGCTTGCTCATCAGGTTTCCATATTGGCTGCGGCTGCTTGCCAATCAGGGCTAACCCTGGTCCTCGCCTTTTCTCTGTGCGCTGGCGTACAGCGCCGGGCATTCCGTACTGGCAGTCTTGGCAAAACATGGAAAAAGAGGCGTGAAGATGAATGAGATCAAAATTCTGGGCATCGTCGGCAGTCTGCGCAAAGACTCCTTCAACCACTACGCACTCAAGGCGGCGCGGGAACTATTGCCCGACGGCGTGGTGCTTAACCTGATCGAACTGCATGGCATTCCACTGTTCAATCAGGACCTCGAAATGAAGTTGCCGGCCGCCGTGTTTGAACTCAAGCGACAGATTCTGGCCGCCGATGGCATCCTGTTTGCCACGCCGGAATACAACTATTCGGTTCCAGGCGTGCTCAAGAACGCCATCGACTGGGCCTCCAGACCCTTTGGCGAAAGCGCCTGGACCGACAAACCGGCGGCGATTATGGGCGCTTCTCCCGGCAATCTGGGCACGGCCCGGGCGCAATACCACCTGCGCCAGATCCTGGTCGCCTTCGGCATGCCGGTGGTCAGCCAGCCGGAAGTGATGATCGGCAATGCCGCCCAGCGCTTCGATCCAGGCGGCAGACTGACCGATATGCCGACCCGGGAACACATCCGCAAGCTGCTGGCCGCGCTGGTGCAGTTGGTAAAAATCAACGCGGCGAACAAGAACCAGACCGCGTAGGTTGGGCAGCGGAATCGTTGGCGCTTCAGCGCCTACGCGGCCATGTCGCTCGTCTATAAGCTCGTCGGCAAGGGATAGCCGACACCCGCGCCAAGACCATCTCCTCATGTTGCCTTATGTACGACAGCGTACCGACTGCGCTGGATCGTGGAACTAGCCTTGCCTTGGCGATCGGATGTTTAGCGCCAAGAACCCGGTACTCAATCAATCAGGAGAAAAAAATGTCCAGCGTCGGTTATCACGAACCCATAGAGGAGCTGTCCACGGACACGCGCGACATGCACAGAGCCATTGTTGCTTTGATGGAAGAACTGGAAGCCGTCGATTGGTACAACCAACGCGCGGATGCATGCCGGGACACGGAACTCAAGGCCATCCTTCAGCACAATCGCGACGAGGAAAAAGAGCATGCCGCCATGTTGCTGGAGTGGATACGGCGCCAAGACCCAAGCTTTTCCTCCCAGCTCAACGAATATCTGTTCACGGAAAGGCCGATTGCCCATCCGTGAACATGCCCGGTTTTTCGCCAGCTTGACTCGGCATGGCCAGGGAACGGATGTCCCGCGCGACACGACAAAGACCGCCGCCACGGGGAGCGTGAGGGATTTATGCCGACCTCAGCCTTGGCCGGGCAGTCCAGTGTTGCAGCCCGCCGAAAACCTCAATGGAGAATCAAATGGACCAACTCGTCGATCTGTTCGCGAAATACGGCCTGTTCATCGGCCTCCCCTTGCTGTTTCTGCTCATCGTGGCCTGGATCTACCGGCCCAGCGCGAAAAAGCGCTTCGAGGCCGATGGCAATCTCCCGTTCTACGGCGATAAAAAAGTGGACAAAGCCGGGCCGGACGGGCGCTGAGCTGCCGCTGCCGGTCGAGCAATCCTGGCGCCACGATCCATGACACGCCTGTCGCCGAACCCCGCCGCAATCGCCCAGCCGACGCCGCAAGAGCTTGCCTTGTCGGGCTGCTGGAGCGCGCGCGGCATCGGCGACATCGAACAGCGGCTTGCGGCGGTGCATGGGGCTGCCACGGTAATCGCCGATGGCACCGGCATCGAGGCGATGGACTCGGCCGGTGCGTGGCTGCTGCAAAAGCTGTTACAGCGACTGCGTGGCGAAGGCAGCGTCGTCACCCTGAATGGCTTGCGCCCGGAATTCGCCAAACTGCTGGCCGCCGTGGCGCAACACCTCGGCGAGCAGACTGACCGGCCGGCGGCCGCCGCCAGCCCGACCATGCTTGAACACATCGGAGAGAGCGCCGCGGAAGCGTTCGAACAGGCTGTGGCGCTGCTCAGCTTCATCGGCGAATGCGTGGCGGCGTTTGCCGGCTGGCTGGCGCACCCCGCGCGCATCCGCTGGCGGCCGATCCTGTACAACATCCGCACGGCCGGCTTCGATGCGCTGCCCATCGTCGGGCTGTTGTCGTTCCTGCTCGGCATCGTGGTCGCCTATCAGGGCGCCGACCAGCTTCGGCAATACGGCGCCAATATCTTCGTTGCCGATCTGGTCGGCTTGTCCATGCTGCGCGAGTTCGCGCCCTTGATCACCGCCATCATCATCGCCGGGCGCTCTGGTTCCGCCTATGCCGCGCAGATCGGCACCATGGCGGTGACCGAGGAGATCGACGCCATGCGCACGCTCGGCATCGCCCCGCTGGAACTGCTGGTGCTGCCGAAGATACTCGCGCTGTTACTGGTGATGCCGCTGCTGACCGTGTTCGCCGACGCGCTTGGCGTGTTCGGCGGCATGATCATGGCGCGCGCGCAGTTGGGCATCGGCTTCCCCGAATTTCTCGACCGTTTCGTCAAGGCGGTCAGCGTGACGTCCTATCTGATCGGCATCTGCAAGGCCCCGGTATTCGCCGGCATCATCGCCGTGGTCGGCTGTTTTCAGGGCTTCCGCACCCACGGCGGCGCCGACAGCGTCGGCCGCCAGACCACGCGCAGCGTGGTACAGGCTATCTTCCTGGTGATCGTGGCCGACGCCCTGTTCTCCATCGCCTTCAGCACGCTGGGCCTCTGACATGCCAGACACCGCCGCGATCGAACTCAGCCAGGTGTCGACCCGCTTCGGCGACCATGTCGTGCATGCCGGCCTCGACCTCGAAGTGAGACGCGCCGAGATTTTCGCCCTGGTGGGCGGCAGCGGTTCCGGCAAATCGACGCTGCTGCGCGAAATGATCCTGTTGCAAAAGCCGGACTCGGGTTCGATTCGTGTCCTTGGCGTCGATCTGCAAGACATTGCCGACGCCGACGCGCTGGCGCTGCGCCAGCGCTGGGGCGTGATGTTCCAGCATGGCGGCCTGTTCGGTTCGTTGACGGTGGCGGAAAACATCGGCCTGCCACTGCGCGAGCACACCGGGCTGGATGACCCGTTGATCGACAAAATCGCGGCCTGGAAGTTGGCCATGACCGGCCTCAAACCCGAAGTCGGAGCCCAGTACCCGGCCGAACTCAGCGGCGGCATGCTGAAGCGCGCCTCCCTCGCCCGCGCCCTGGCGCTCGACCCGGAACTGCTGTTTCTCGACGAGCCCACCGCCGGTCTCGACCCGGACAGCGCCGGCGAAGTCGACCAACTGGTGCGCAAGTTGCGCGACCAGTTCGGCCTCACCATCGTGATGATCACGCACGACCTCGATCTGTTATGGCAGGTGGCCGACCGCGTCGCCGTGCTCGCCGATGGCAAGGTGCAAGGCATCGGCTCGATGGATGAACTCGCCGCAATGGATAACCCGGCCATCCGGAAATTCTTCGACGGCCCGCGCGGGCGGTCCGCGCGGACGGGCGGCGCGGAAAAAACCCACGAAAACACCCACGAAAACACGGAAAGGCCAGCATGGAAACCAAAGTGAACTACGCCATCGTCGGCGCCTTCGTGCTGGCACTCGGCGCAGTGCTGGTGGCTGGCGTGCTCTGGCTCGCCTCGGGCGGTTCGTTTCAAAAGCAATACGACATGTATCTGGCCATCGAAGACGAGTCGGTCGATGGTCTTAATGTGAATGCACCGGTCAAATACAACGGCGTCGACGTCGGCAAAGTGCGACAAATCCAGCTCGCCCCCGACAACCCGGAACGGGTAAATCTGCTCTTCGCCATCGAGCGCGGCACGCCGATCAAGGTGGACACCGTCGCGGTGCTGAAAACCCAGGGCCTGACCGGCATCGCCTATGTCGAACTCAGCGGCGGCGCCAAGGGTTCGCCGCCGCTGCGCGCCGCCGCCGGCGGCAAATATCCGGTGATCCGCACCCAGCCTTCGCTCGGCGCGCGCCTGGAGAACGTGCTGACCAACGTGCTGAGCAAGCTGGATAACACCTCGAACAACATCAATGCCATTCTCAGCGACGAAAACCAGGCTTCGTTCAAGAACGCGCTCGCCGACATCGCCATCGTGGCGCACACCCTCGCCGCCCGCAAAGACACGCTCGACGCCGGTATGGCCGATGCTGCCCGCACGTTCAAAAACACCTCACAGGCAACAGCGCAGCTCCGGCCCGTGATCGATCAAATCGGCCACAGCGCCGAGGCCATCGAGAAAATGGGCAACGAGGTCGCCGGCGCCGGAAAAACAGCCAACTCGGTCGGCGCCGACATGAAGCGCTTCAGCGCGGAGACCCTGCCTGAGCTGGAACGCCTGCTCGGCGAACTCAGCGTGTTGTCGACCTCGTTGCGGCGCCTGAGCGAACAAACCGAACGCAATCCGTCCAGCCTGCTGTTCGGCCACAAGCCGCTGCCGGAAGGGCCGGGAGAGTCATCCAGAGGAGCACGCCAGCCATGAACCGCCTATCTATGAACCGGCTATCTTTCGCGCGCCTATGCCGACTTGGCGCCGCCGGCCTGTTGTTGGCGCTGGCCGGCTGTGGCGCGCTGCGTCCACCGGCGGCATCGCAACCCGCCTTTTATTCGCTCGACAGCGTGCGGATCGAGCCCCGGGCGGCGGCAACATTGCCGCAAACAGCGCCCACGCTGATCGTCAATCCGCCGCATGCCGCCTCCGGCTTCGACAGCCAACGCATCATCTATGCGCGCGCGGCGCACCAGCTCGAATACTTCGCGCACAGCGAATGGGTCGACACACCGGCGCGCATGCTCGCCCCGCTCATCGTCAGCGCGGTCGAGCACGGCGGCGCGTTCCGCGCGGTCGTGCTGACGCCGAGCGCGGCGGCCGGTGACCTGCGGCTCGACAGCGAAATTGTCCGTCTGCAGCATGATTTCATCAGCCCGCCAAGTCGCGTGCGTTTCACCTTGCGCGCCTACCTGGTCGACAACAACACGCGCCGGGTGCTGGCCACCCGAGAATTCGACACCAGCGTTGCGGCATCCAGCGAAGACACCTACGGCGGCGTCGTCGCGGCCAATCAGGCGGTACAGACCGTGCTGAAACAGTTGGCGGATTTCTGCGCGGAAACGGCGCTCAGCCGAGGTTCCCAGGACGCCGCCAGCAAACACTGAATTCATGGTTTCCACTTTGGACAAATGGGGGCCGCGACCGCCGGGGGTTTATTAGCAAATCTTGAGAGAGCAAACGGCGCCCGCAGGCGCCGTTATCGTGGAAGGCTGGCGTTGCCCGGACCCGACTCAGTCGCGCAGCAGCATCTGCAACGTGGCTTGCATCAAGTCCATGCGTTTTTCCAAAGCATCCAGGCGCTGGCTGTTGGTATCGGCAAGGCGGGCACGGTCAATCCGCTGATCGCACCTGCCTCTCGGGCCCATCATGCCGGCACCCGGTCCCATGCCCATGCCCATGCCCATACCCATACCAGCGGGGGGTGCCATCTTTTTCATGGCCTCCATGTCTTTCACCTGGGCATCCATCAGTTCCTTGCGCTTGGCCGGGTCCGTGGCCTGCATCATCTCGAACATCCGGTTGCGCATGGTCTGCATCAAATCCATGCGATCCGCCGCGGGGGTAGCGGCGGGTTGCTCGACGGCCTCGGTGGGCGCCGGAACTTGATCGGCCATGACGGCGGCGGGAGAGACAAGCGCGGCCAACAGCGCGGCCGCCAACACATTGCGTTTAAACAGATTCATAGCAAATATCCTTGTATTTAATCCGACAGGCGGAATTGCCTATCGCACATCCTTATTTGTGGCCAGTTCCCCATTGCGCCTGGTGCGGCGACTGATGGGGTTCACGTATGGAAACGCGGATGCTTAATTCAGCATGGTCGTACAGGCAAGCGCGGTCGGTTCGATGGCACACATACGACCTTCCCCGCCCGGGGCCGGCGCGGCCTACGAATTCCGCCCGACCACGATCATTCAGACCGCGCTGCCGAAGCCCTGATCCTGTGTTCCCGCTGGCGCTTGCAAGCCAGCCAGCAGGCAGCCTTGGGCCAAGGGCCCCTTGGGGAAGAGGGTGTAGAGATACCTGATGCCGCCTTCGATATGGAAATCCTCGTCGAGCGCGTCATGCAGTTCGCGCGCGTTCACGCTGGGTTCCTCATGCTGCGCATAGAACGCCTGCAACGCACGCACGACCCGCCAGTGCGCTTCGGTCAGCGTCAGTCCTTCCGACTGGGCCAATTCCTCGGCGCTTGCTCGCGACCAGTCGCTGGGCGCATAGGGAAAGTCGGGGATGGGCTGGGTTTCGTAACCCGGGCGGATGAAATCCTGTGTAGCTTGGTTCATGGTCAACCTCCTGTTGTTCAACTTGTTTCGCGCGCTCGTGCATAGCGTTAAAACCACTCGCCGAAAATCGGGTTTGACGCCGTCGTTTCGGGGCGGAGGCTTATGTCATCGCCATGTCCTTGTCCGCAGGGTGACGCAAGTGCTGGCAAGCGTCTGTACGACAACGAACACGAAACAGGATTTCCACTCAGCGCGACAAAGCCCGGGCATCGCGCACCAGTTGCGCGCAATCGCTGTCCTTTCCCGTACCGGTATCGATCAACGGGATCGGCGCCAGCGCGGGATTGACCATGCCCAGTGCAATCGCGCCGAGCGTATGCGCGGTCAAATGAGTCTTGTCGACTTCGAGCCGGGCGATGCTGCCGCGAATGTGGATCGCGATGGGGCGCCGGTGACAGCTTGCCGCTGCAACCTCGGCTCCCCAGCTTTAACAGAAAGCCTGTCGCCGTTGCCCGACCTAATTAAAAAACAGATAAATAATGACCAGCACCACGACCGGAACACCCAAAAGCCAACCCAAGAGATATTTTCCCATCATCGACTCCGTACAGTTGATGTCGCCATCTTCGATTCAAATCGCCCGCGACGGCTGCCGCAGGCAGTACGTGGCGGAGTTGAAATCAATCAATCGAAGACCATTGCCACGATTGAAAAGTAGGCTGAAAACCAACGCTGGTCTGTGCGATGTCGTACAGAGACGGTCTTGTACGAGCCCTTTCCCGTCACCGCCACACGCCCCTTCCAGGGAGCAGCCATCCGTCCTCGGGTTGGAAGACAGCCAGAATCGGTCGCCGATTTCGCGTCGATGCGGGCGACCCTTTTCCCTTGCGATCAAGGCCTGGTATTTGGTCGGAAGTCCGGGGGCTTTGCTTACGGCAACGCCCGTGCATCGCGCACCAGTTGCGCGCAATCGCTGTCCTTTCCCGTACCGGTATCGACCAACGGGATCAGCGCAAGCACCGGATTGACCATGCCCAGCGCGATCGCGCCGAGCGTGCGCGCGGTCAGGCGTGCCTTGTCGACTTCGACCTCGGGCCGGGCGAAGCTGCCGCGAATGTGGATCGGGCTGCGCATGGAAAATAGGCTGGTGTTCTTGGTTTTCTGATTCAGCGTGACATCCAGTTTTTCCTGGCCCAGATCGATGTTGCCGGTGCCGATAAGCGTGGTGACTTCGGTGTCGAAGATCAGCGCGTTGGCGTGCATGACGCCGTCCTTGACGGCGAAGTCGGCCACGCCACAGTGCAATTTGACCAGTTTGTCACCGGTCACATTCAGTTGCAGCGTTTCCCACAGATGCAGGCCGATTTTTTCCATCATCAACTGGCTGATCTCGCCTCGGGCGACGACCAGTCCAACTTTGCCGCTGGAGCTGGCCAGCATGCGCGCGACCGAGTTGCCGCTTCCGGCCAGATCGAACTCGCCGTCGATCTGGCCGATGCTGTGCTTGGGTAACTTGACGCTCGGAAACAGCTTGGCAAGCTGAAGTTTGCTGGCCCGCACCTGGGCGTGCGTCAGGATCGGGTTGCCGCGTCCATCCAGTTTGATCACCCCCTTGATGTGGCCGCCGGCGAGCCCGAAATCGAGCGGATCGAAGGTCAACTCGGCATCGCGCAGACTGAGATGAGTCACCAGGTTTTCCAGCGGCAGCCCCTTGGCGCGGCGGAAGGTTTTGGCGCGCAGGGTCACTTCCGCATCGCCGCGATGCCAGCGCTCGTTTTTGAGCGGGATGTCCGGCAGCAGCCGCGCATGCGTAGGCGTCGTCGGCGCCACCGCCCGTTGTGCCAACCGGGCGTCTTGCGGGTTGCCGACACGCGCGCCCATCAGAGTACGCAGATCGGAGAAATAGAGCAGATTGGAAACCAGCTCGCCTTTCATGACCCGGCGTTTGCCGGCGCTATCGATCTGGAAGGTGCCCGCGATGTCGCTGTCGCCGATCCGGCCGGTGAATTTTTCGTAGCGCCATAGCTGCTTGCCGCGCACGACGCGCCCTTCCGACACGAAAGCGCGGGATTCCGGAAAGGTAATGCCCAGCAGCGGATAGAGCTGCGCCAGACTCTCGCCGCGCAGGGCGACGCGCAAGTCCATCGCGGCAGGCTTGAGCAGATTGGTGATGCTGCCGTCGGCTTTCACGCTGGTGTTGCCCAGACTGAAGTCGGTACTCAGCCGATAAGGCAGTGTCGTGTCGCGCAAGCCCAGTACCGGCCCGCCAGTGCCGCGCGCGGTGAGGGGCTGGCCTTTGTATTGCCCGTGTGCAGTGAAGGTCAGCTCTTTGCCGGCGGGTCGCGTGTCCGAGGTGGAGAGTTCCGCCCGGATATGGGTGTTGCGCCCGGCATCGTCGTAGCCGAGCACACCCTGATCCAGTACCAGGCGACCGACATGGATACGCGCTTTTTCGTCCTGTTGCTTGCGGTCCAGCAGCCAGTTCTTGCGGCCATCAGCGCCTTGCTCCAGAAAGATCAACGGACGCTTGAGGCGCAGTTCGGGAATGACGATGCCGCCCCGGAGCAGTTGCGGCAAGTCGATAACGACCTCCACCGCATCGGCCGCGACCATCTGTTTTTCCCTCGCCCAGGCCGGATTCGCGAACGTCGTCGCGCCGGCATGAATGCGCGGCAGCGGCCAGCCGAACTCGACTTCGATATCGCCACCGATCGCCAGTACGCGCCCGGTTTTTTCCAGCGCGATGCGCTCGACCGGGGCGCGCAGCAAATTCCAGCCGAAAACGGCGATGAACAGCGCCACCAGCATGATGGGCGCGAGCAAAGCACCGGCAATCCATTTGAGCGAACGAGGCAAAGTCATGGTTGTCCGGGAACGGGAAGAGGCGTTCGCCACAGGTGAGCGGTCAACGCTGTGGAGCAAGGCCGATTTCCCGCATCCGATCCAGGATCGGCAGCTTTTTAGCGTCGAGCGCCGCGCTGCGCGCCAGCAGCGCGTCGAGCCGGGCGTTGAGCGCCGTTTCGCGCTGGATCGCCAATCGCTGCGACGCGGCCACGGCATCGAACGAAACCGGGTCGGGTGTGCGTCCCTGCGCCTCCAGCAGCGGCCGCGCATTCGCCTTGATCGCCTCCTGCAACACCAGGATCTGGTCGAGATCGGACTTGAGTTCCGAGTTGATCACCGCCAGCAAGACCTGGAGTTGTTTTAACTCGCGCAGACTGGCCGGCTCCTGGGCCAGCGAGGAACCGGAAAAAGCAAGCACGAGCACGGCCGCCAGACCGGCAATAAAGCGTATGGACATGATCCACTCCTTCCGGATATCGGATAGGACGCCAACTTGCCATGAATCTCTCCGGTTCACTGTTCGCTGGCGAACAGAGCATGCCCAGTGCCACGCGTCCGGGTGACATGCCGGTATCCATGCCTTCGAGAAAATGCTCGGCTGTGTGCCCCAACGCACAGACCGCGCCCGGCGTTTCCACCAATCTGGCCGTGTATTCGACGTTCAACAACGAACCGCGCCGCGAGTGGGCGTGAATTAAGCAGCGACGAAGAATGCTCGACGGGTAATTCCGCCGGTCGAATTCCGAACAAAGGAGATTCAAATGAACTGGGATATCGTCAAAGGCAACTGGAAACAATTCAGAGGCAAGGTTCAAGCGCAGTGGGGCAAGCTGACCGACGATCACCTCGATGTGATTGCCGGCAAGCGCGACGAGCTGGTCGGCAAGATCCAGGAGAGCTACGGCATCACTAAAGACGAAGCCGAGAAGCAGATCAAGGAGTTTGAAGCGCGTAACAAGGACTGACCGTCCAGACCGTTTTTACCGGCCCGGATCTGCGCGCGGCACATCGCCGCGCAAAGTATCGGGGCCGACCTTTCCTGAAAGAACCGCATTCATGACGAGTCTTAGCCATTTAGTCCCGCCGCTTGTACCGCATGTCGCTTTCGGCGGCATCTGCCCCTGCTGCAACGGTTCGGTGTACCGCGTCCAGCGGCGAACCTTCGACATGTACATCAACTTCTTCATGCCGGTCTACCGCTACCGCTGCGGTTCGCTCGGCTGCGATTGGGAAGGCAATCTGCGCGTGCAACCGGATCTCCAGCGGGAATAGGCGCTTACTTCATCCTCATCCCGCGAGTACCGTTGCCATGAGCGATATCCCGACTACCGTTCTGCTCGTCGAGGGCGATGCCGCCGATGCCAATCTGATCCAGGCCGCGCTGGCTGGCGCGGGCGAGCGTTCGTTCCATGTCGAATGGGTGACACAACTCTCCGCCGCGCTCGAACAGCTGGACCGCGCGGCGGTCGAGGTGATCCTGCTCGATCTGAGCTTGCCCGACGGCCAGGGCCTCGATGCCTACGATCAGGTCTTCAAAGTCGCGCCGAATGCCCTGATTCTGGTTCTGAGCGGCGCGAGCGATGAGGATATTGCGCGCCAGGCTGTGCAACGCGGCGCGCATGACTATTTTTCCAAAACCCATATCGACGCTCACTGGTGGCCGCGCGCCGTGGCTTATGTCATCGAGCGTCAGGCTGCGCGCATCGCATTGCGAGGCAGCGAGGCGCGCTTCCGCGCGATAAGCGATGCCTCGCCGCTGGGCATCTTCGTCTCCGACGCGCAGGGCGATTGCGTCTATACCAACGCGGCCTATCAAAAAATCTCGGGGCTGAGCTTCGACCAGGCGCTGGGCACCAACTGGAGCATGGCGATCCACCCGGAGGATCGCGAACGGGTTCTGCTCGAGTGGCGCGCCGCCATGCGGGGACAGGAGCCATTCCAGACCGAGTTCCGCTTCCTGCAAGAGGACAAGAGCGTGGTCTGGACGCGCCTCAACAGCGCCGCCCTGCGCGAGGGATTCGAACCGAACGCGCGCGTGATAACGCTGGAAGACATCGGCGAGCGCAAAGCGGCGGAAGAGGCGTTGTTCGAGGAAAAGGAGCGCGCCCAGGTCACCCTCAACTCCATCGGCGACGCCGTGCTGACCACCGACCTCCAGGGCAAGGTCACTTATCTGAATCTGGTGGCGGAGGCGATGACCGGATGGTCGCGTGAAGCCGCGTTCGGTCAACCACTGGCCGAGGTATTCAGGATCATCGACGGCACCAACCGTGAAGTCGCGGCGAATCCGGCGCAGCGCGCCATCAAGGAGGACAAGACCGTTGGGCTGGCCGCGGATTGCGTGCTGATCCGCCGCGACGGCTTCGAATCGGCGATCGAGGATTCCGCCGCGCCGATACACAACCGGGAAGGCACGGTGGTCGGCGCGGTGCTGGTGTTCCACGACGTCAGCGCATCGCGAGCCATGTCGTTGCGCATGGCGCATCAGGCGCATCACGACTTTCTCACCGGTTTGCCCAATCGCATACTGCTGACCGAGCGGCTCTACCAGGCGTTCGGGTTGGCCAACCGGCACCGCAAACAAGTCGCGCTGCTGTTCCTGGATCTGGATCATTTCAAGAACATCAACGACTCGCTCGGGCATGCGATCGGCGATTCGTTGCTGCAGTCGGTCGCCGATCGTCTGGTAGCGGGGGTGCGCGCCACGGACACGGTATGCCGTCAGGGCGGCGACGAATTCGTGATCCTGCTGGCCGAAATCGAGCAGATTAAAGACGCGACCCACGTGGCGGAAAAGTTGCTCGCCGCGTTCGCCTTGCCGCACCTGATCGACGGGCATGAAATCCATATCACGCTGAGCATCGGCATCAGCATCTATCCGGATGACGGCAACAACGTCGACGCCTTGATGCAGAACGCGGACACCGCGATGTTTCACGCCAAGGCCAGCGGCCGCAACAGCTTCCAGTTTTTCCGGCCCGACATGAACACCAGCGCGGTGCATCGGATGGAGGTCGAAAGCAGTCTGCGCCGCGCCCTCAGACAGTGCGAGTTTGTCCTGCACTACCAGCCGCAGATCGATCTCGCCACCGGCGCGATGACCGGCGCCGAGGCGCTGATCCGCTGGCAGGATCCGGAACTCGGCCTCGTCTATCCGGGGCAGTTCGTGTCGATAGCGGAAGAATGCGGCCTGATCGTGCCGATCGGCCGCTGGGTGCTGCGCGAGGCCTGCCGGCAAGTTCAAGCCTGGCTCGATGCCGGCCAAGCCGCCGTGCGCGTGGCGGTCAACATTTCCGCCGTGGAGTTAAGGCACAAGGATTTTCTGGAAAATCTTGCCCTGATCCTGAAAGAGACTGGCCTGGCGCCGCGCTATCTCGAACTGGAGTTGACCGAAGGCATCCTCATGCACGCGGCCGAGTCCTCGGCGACAGTGCTGGAAACACTCAAGTCCATGGGCGTGCGACTAGCCATCGACGACTTCGGCACCGGCTATTCGAGCCTGAGTTATCTGCAGCGATTCCCGATCGACACGCTGAAGATCGACCAATCGTTCGTGCGCGACATCGCCACCAATCCGGATGGCGCGACCATCGTCAGCGCGGTGATCGGCATGGGGAAAAACCTCAACCAGCAGGTCATTGCCGAGGGTGTGGAAACCCAGGCGCAGCTCGAGTTTCTCCAGGCCCGGCAATGCGACGAAGTACAAGGTTTTCTGTTCAGCTATCCCTTGTCAGCCGAGGACTTCGGGCACTTGCTGGCCGCCAGTGATGACGAAGCGCCACGCTGACGGCTGTGTGGAGCTTGAGTAAAACCCGCCGTACAAACCGACCGCGTCACGACGCGGTCGGCTCGCTCCATCGCTTAGCTGTTTATCTCGGCCGCGCGCCAACGCCGAGACAGTCCAAGGCCCACGAATCCGAGTCCCAGCAGCGCCATTGTGGCGGGTTCGGGTACGCTCCCGCCGCCAATGGGTGTGGACGGAAGGAAGGCAACTCCCTGGGCGGTGACATCCAGACCGCCGCTCAAGCCATTGGCGCCAAACAGATCACCCGCGCAAATGCCGGAGAGCGTGTTCATTTCCAAGGTCACCGCACCCGTATCCGCCAAGGCTCTGCCGCAAAGATTTGTTGCCTCGGTTTTCAGGGTGATGCTGGTGAGCGCGAGGATGTTGCCCATGAATTCAGTATCTGTACCGATGGTCGCGGAGCTGCGGACATTCCAATACACGCCGGCGCCGGCGCCGGTATTGATCACGTTCACGACCGAGTTGGGCGAGGTGATCAGATCCGAATCCATCTGGAATACCCAGACTGCGTTGGCGTTGCCCTGACCGTCGAGCGTGAGCGCGCCCGATAAATTGGTTGTTCCCGCATGAACGGTATAGACGCCCGGCGCGAGGATGAGTCCAACCATGTCGGCAAGTGTCAGGGTGGTACCTGTCCCCAGAGAATCAAGATTGTTTCTTGCTGTGGTGAGTTGAGCCTGAGCCGACAGCGCGAGCGCGGTGTTTGAGTGAACCAGTCCTCCGGTCACCTGCCCGTCCGCTGTCGCGGTGCCTGAAACGGAGGCAAAGCCCGGGAGTGCGCTACCTGGCCAGACACCGACATTTCCGTTGATGGTGCTGGTGGGGACATTGGTCACCGTCTCGGCGCCCAGCACCGTAAAGCTGGCCAGATCCGAACCCAGCAATGGCGTAGCCCACGCTGGAACGACGCCGCAAAGCGCGCCGATCATGGCCAATGACAGTATCGATAATTGTTTTGGCATTGCCATCTCAGTACTCCTGAACGGTTGTTGGTAACGATCAAACCGGATGAATCGATACCGCATGAAAACGAAGGGATAAGACATCGGACAGTCTCGACATCGGACAGTCTCCGACGCGCCGATCCTATGGTGCCGATGTGGCGGTGTCTGTGCGGAGACGCACATAAGCGCCGACGCTCGCTTGCGACGACTGTCCATGCCGACCGCTGCGAGCGTCCGTACCAGGTCGCATTAGCGTGCAACAAGCCCTTGCGTTCGCCTCCCCCTCCCCGCTTGCGCTGTCTTGGCCATTGGGTATTGGCCATTGGGTCGTGTCGCGTGATTCCTCCGCGCTATGTGCGACAGCGTACCGACAGCACCAGCCTTGGCATCTACGCTGCCATTCAGGTTTCGCACGGCGCGCGAAATAGAGAAGTCCTTTCACCCTCATCTGGAGAACCCAACATGAAAAACCTCAACAAGTACCTTTCCGCAGTCTTCCTGGCCGCCTCGCTGATATCCGCGGCAGGTTGCTCGTCCACCCCGCAGAAGGAAGGCACCGGCCAGTACATCGACGACACCGTCATCACCGCCAAGGTGAAGGCGGCCATCCTTGACGATCCGATGCTGAAGGTCGCCGAGATCAAGGTTGAGACCTTCAAGGGCGTGGTTCAACTGAGCGGTTTCGTGAGCTCGCAAGAGGCGGCGAACAGGGCGGTCGGGGTGGCAAGCGGCACCGAGGGCGTGAAATCCGTCAAGAACGACATGCGACTCAAGTGAGGCACGGCCGATAGCGAATTCCTGCCGGACCTTGCGTCCGGCAGCGGTCGCGTCGGTCATTCGTCAGAAATCCCACAGCCCAATCGATACCGGGCAGTTCCGTTTTACTCACATCTGGAGAATCAACCATGAAACAACTCAACAAATATCTTTCCGCAGTTTTTCTGGCCGCCACGCTGGTGTCTGCAGTGGGTTGTTCGTCCACGCCGCAGCAGCAGGGGGCTGGCGAGTACATTGACGACAGCTGGATCACCACCAAGTTGAAAGCGGCCCTGCTCGACGATCCCGCCACCAAGGCCACGGAGATCAATGTCAAAACCTTCAAGGGCGAGGTTCAACTGAGCGGCTTCGTGAGCTCGCAGGATGCGGCAAACAGGGCGATCGAGCTGGCGCGCGGCATCAAAGGCGTGAAAGCCGTCACCAACGACATGCGCCTCAAGTAAGCGTTTTTTGATGTCAAACCGCGGCCGGACATCGTGTCCGGCCGCGTCCGTCGGGAGAGCGTTTTGCCGCGTGAAATCGACAGCCAGCGTGGATACGGGTGCGAATTCATTCGCGCTATCCAGCGCCGCTGTGCCAACGCATTCGCACCTACACACTGGCTCAGGCGTCTGAAGATCGTCCTGATGCAATCGCTGACGGCCTGGATCGATCATCGGGCCGACAGCAAAGGCGCCGCGCTGGCCTTCTATACCTTGTTTTCCATGACGCCCATCCTGGTACTAGCGATCGCGGTCGCCGGCTATTTCTTCGGCGCCGAGGCGGCTCAGGGCGAGATCGTCGCCCAGGTGCGCGGACTGGTCGGAACGAATGGTGCGCTGGCGATCCAGGCCTTGCTGGCCGGCGCGCGCGACCCCGCCTCCGGGCTGATGGCGACGCTCGTCGCCAGCGTTTTACTGCTGCTGGCCACCACCAGCGTCTTCGTCGAATTGAAGGGCAGCCTGGATGAATTGTGGGGCATCGACAAACCGCATCAATCGGCTTTCGGCATGCTGTTGAGAACCCGCCTCCTGTCCTTCGGACTGGTGCTGGTGCTGACTTTCCTGCTGCTCGTCTCGCTGGTTGTCAGCGCCGCGCTGGCCATGCTCGAACGTTATGCGGACTGGGTCTGGGGCGGTTCCTTCGAGCTGCTCGCGACGGCCGCTTCTCTGGTTTCGTTTGGCGTCATCGCCGGCCTGTTCGCGGTGATCTACAAAACGCTGCCGGAGGCGCCGCTATCGTGGCGCGATGTCTGGATCGGCGCGTTCTTCACGGCGGCGCTGTTCAGCCTGGGGAAATATGCGATTGGTTTATATCTGGGCAACAGCGGCGTGGCATCGAGCTTCGGCGCGGCCGGGTCGCTGATCGCGTTGCTGCTCTGGGTGTATTACTCGGCGCAGATTTTCTTTCTCGGCGCGGAATTCACGCGGCAATACGCGCTGGGCTTCGGCAGCCTGCGCCCGGCGCAGTCCGATCCAAACACCGAGGTGGCTTCCCATGCCGGCAAGCGCGTTGACTGAAGTGGAATTGCCCCCGGCCGAACAATCCGCCGGGTCGTCGCCCGCAATCAGCCTGCCCAAGGTCGGGCATGGATTGGCGCTGACCATCCTCGCCAGCGTGGCAGTGATCTTTGCCTTGGAGTGGGCACAGAGCTTTGTCATTTCCCTGCTGCTCGGCATCCTGTTCGCCTACACACTGAACCCGCTGGTGGTCTGGCTCGAATGGACAAAGATCCCGCGCTGGGCGGGCGCCAGCATCGTGATGGCGGCGGTCGTGGCGGCGCTCGTCCTGGGTAGCTACGCGTTACGTGGACAGGTACAGACCATACTCGATCAGTTGCCGGCGGCGGTCAGTGAGTTGTCGACCGGGCTTGCCAGTCTGCGTGAGGGTAAGGACAGCACCATGCGGAAGATGCAAACCGCCGCCGGCGAGTTGGAAAAAGCGACGAGCCAGGCGGCCGGGGTCGCCGCGACGCCGAAACAGCGAACCACGCGCGTGGTCATCGATACGCCCGGCTTCAAATTCGGCGACTTCCTCTGGTCGGGTTCAATGGGCGCCGCCGGGATGATCGGCCAAGCCGCCATGGTGCTGTTTCTGACTTTCTTTCTGCTGCTGTCCGGCGACACCTACAAGCGCAAGCTGGTGCGGCTCACCGGACCGTCGTTGTCGAACAAGAAGATCACCGTCCATATCCTGGACGACATCAACGCCTCCATCCAGCGCTACATGCTGATGCTGTTGGCGACCAACGTGCTGGTCGGGCTGTTCACCTGGATCGCGCTGCGCTGGATCGGCCTCGACAACGCCGGCGCTTGGGGCGTAGCCGCCGGCCTGCTGCACATCATTCCTTATTTCGGTCCGGCGGTTACCGCCGCCGCGATCGGCATGGCCGCCTACATGCAGTTCGACGCGCTGGCGCCGGCGCTGTTCGCGGCTGGCATCTCGCTGGCGATCGCCACCGCCGTCGGCACCTTCATCACCACCTGGCTGACCGGCAGGATCGCGCGCATGAACACGGCGGCGGTGTTCGTCTCGCTGCTGTTCTGGACTTGGCTGTGGGGCGTCTGGGGCATGCTGCTGAGTATGCCGATCACGGTACTGGTAAAAGTGGTGGCGCAGCATGTCGAGCAACTTGAGCCGGTGGCCGAGTTGCTGGGAGATTAGCGGCATCCCCGCGCGCGATCTGGCGCATTGAAATTCCATTGCCTGGGAAGGGCTCCTGATTTGACCTTCATCACAACGCTCACCGGGTACTCGAGGCGACTGAACGCGCGGCTGCGCGGCGACAGTTTGTATCGCATTCATCCGGATAAAGAAGCGCCGCTCCGGTCCGAGTTGTTCAGTGCCGATCAGATGGCGCAGCACGGCGTGCGTCTCGCTTCCACCCATCGTTTGACGCCGGGACGGGTATCGGACCAGTTGCTGGCGCGACTGGCCTCGAACGAGGCGGTGCTGAGCGAGACCTGTAAAAAATTGACGGCGGCGGTCGAGGCGAAGCACCGCATCACGCCGGCCGGGGAATGGCTGCTCGATAACCTCTACATCATCGAGGAACAGGTTCGCACCGCCCGGCGCCACCTGCCCAAGGGCTACAGCCGTGAACTGCCGAATCTGGCCGACGGCGCTTCGGCTGGACTGCCGCGCGTGTATGACATCGCCCTGGAGACCATCGCCCACGGCGATGGACGGGTGGATCCGGGCAGCCTCAGCCGTTTCGTCGCGTCCTACCAGATGACGACCCCGCTCAAGCTGGGCGAGTTGTGGGCCATTCCGATCATGCTGCGCCTGGCCTTGATCGAGAATCTGCGGCGCGTCGCGGCGCGCATCGCCGACGGGGTAAGAGACCGCGATCTCGCTGTCATCTGGGCGGATTTGCTGGCGGACATCACCCACCGCGATCCCAAAAACCTGATCCTGGTGATCGCGGACATGGCGCACTCGAAACCGCCACTGACCGCCCCGTTTGTGTCGGAGCTGGCTCGCCGTCTGCAAGGCCAGGGCCCCGCCCTGGCCTTGCCGCTGACCTGGATCGAACAACAACTGGCCGAGTCGGGCCTGAGCATCGAGCAGTTGGTGCGCTCCGGCAACCAGCATCAGGCCGCCGACCAGGTCTCGATCAGCAACAGCATCGGCAGTCTGCGCCTGCTCGGAACCATGGACTGGCGCGAGTTCGTCGAGGCCATGAGCGCGGTCGAACAGATCCTGCGCATGGACCCGGGCGCGGCCTACGCCGGGATGGACTTCGCCAGCCGCGACAGCTACCGCCACTGCATTGAGGAAATCGCGAAGACCAGCGAGCTCTCCGAGGACGCGGTGGCCAGCCGCGCGATCGAACTGGCGCGGGGGAGCGCGGCCCGCAGCGGGGCGGCCGACCGAAGCGCGCATGTGGGCTATTACCTGATCGACCGCGGCCGGCCCGAGCTGGAAAGCGCCACCCAGGCGCGCCTGCCCCTGGTCGCGAGTCTTCGGCGCTGGGCCAGCCGATCTCCGTTGCCGCTGTATCTGGGCTCCATCATGCTGGTCACGCTGCTCCTCGCCGCGGGTCCGCTGGCGGAGGCGTGGGCTGACCGGGTTGCCAACGGGGTTGCCGATTGGGCGCTCATTCTGACTGGCATCCTTGTGCTGCTGGCCACCGGCCAGCTCGCGGTCGCGCTGGTGAACTGGCTGGCCACGATGCTGGCGTCGCCGCATCCGCTGCCTCGCATGGACTTCTCTGCCGGCATTCCGGCGCAATCGCGCGCCCTGGTGGTGGTCCCGACCATGCTCACCGGTAAGCGCAACATCGATAGCCTGGCCGAGGCGCTGGAAGTGCGCTTCCTGGCCAATCGCGACGACAACCTGCTGTTCGGCCTGTTGACCGACTTTTGCGACGCTGCCGAGGAAACCCTGCCTGAGGACGCGCCGCTGCTGGCGCTGGCCCGGGAGCGGATCGAAGCCCTGAATGCGCACTACGCGGCAGGTAAGAACGACATCTTCTTTCTGCTGCATCGCCCGCGCCGCTGGAACCCGCATGACCGGACCTGGATGGGTTACGAGCGCAAGCGCGGCAAGCTGGCGGACCTGAATGCCCTGCTATGCGAAGGCGACAGCGACGGTTTCTCGCTGCTGGTCGGCGCGACCGCGGCACTCACCGGCGTGAAATACGTGATCACTCTGGACACCGACACGCAACTGCCGCGCGACGCCGCGCGCCAGTTCGTCGGCACCATGGCGCATCCGCTCAACCGTCCGATCTATGACGCGACCCTGGGGCGGGTCCGCGCCGGCTACGGCATCCTGCAGCCGCGTGTGAGCGTCTGTCTGCCGGCCACCAGCCAATCGCGCTATGCGCGCCTGAACGGCGGCGAACCGGGCATAGACCCGTATACCCGTACTGTCTCCGACGTCTACCAGGATGCGTTCCAGGAAGGCTCGTTCATCGGCAAGGGCATCTACGACGTCGCCGCGTTCGAACAAACGCTGAAGGGGCGCTTTCGCGAGAATCGCGTGCTCAGCCACGATCTTCTGGAAGGCTGCTACACCCGCGCCGGATTATTGAGCGACGTGCAGTTGTACGAGGAGTACCCAGGCCGCTACGGCGCCGACGTCAACCGCCGCTACCGCTGGATTCGCGGCGATTGGCAACTCGTGGCGTGGCTGCTGCCGTGGCTGCGCAGCCCCGATGGAGTGCGCCGGCGCAACCCGCTCTCCATGCTGTCGCGCTGGAAATTGTTGGACAACCTGCGCCGCAGCCTGGTGCCGGCGGCGTTGACGCTGCTGTTGCTGCTCGGCTGGACGCTGTTTTCTTCGACCGTTTTCTGGACCCTGGCGATACTCGGCGTCCTTCTGATCCCGCCACTGCTGGCCACCCTGCTGGATGTGCTGCGCAAACCGGACGACATGCGGGCGGTCCAGCACCTCACCAGCGCCGCCCACGCCGCCGGCCAGCGCTTCGTTCAGGCAGGCTTTGTCCTGATGACACTGCCGCATGAGGCCTACTACAGCCTGGATGCGATCCTGCGCACACTGGGGCGCTTGCTGTTCACGCACCAACGGCTGCTGGAATGGAACCCCTCCGGCGACCAGGAGCGTCTGAGCCGCGGCGACCTCGCCGCCTCGTTCCGCGACATGGGCTTCGCCTGCATCCTCGCCGTCGCCACCGCCATCATCCTGGCGGCGGTGAATCCGGGCGCGCTGCCGGTGGCCGGCCCCATCCTGCTGCTGTGGCTGCTCTCCCCCGCCATCGCCTGGTGGATCAGCCTGCCGCTGGAGCGCCGCGAGGCCCGGCTGAGCGACGAACAGACCCGGTTTCTCGGCCGCATCGCGCGCAAGACCTGGGCTTTCTTCGAGACCTTCGTCGGCCCGGAGGACCATTGGTTGCCGCCGGACAACTACCAGGAATACCGGGAGGCTGTGCTGGCGCATCGCACCTCGCCGACCAATATCGGGCTGGCGCTGCTGGCGAATCTGTCCGCCCACGACTTCGGTTACATCCCGGGCGGGCAGCTGCTGGAGCGCACCGCCAACACCCTGGAGACGATGGCGGGGTTGGAACGCCATCGGGGCCATTTCTACAACTGGTATGACACGCAAACCCTGCGACCGCTGCACCCGATTTACATCTCGACGGTGGACAGCGGCAATCTGGCCGGCCATCTATTGACCCTGCGCCCAGGCCTGCTCGCGCTGCTCGACCGTCCGATTCTGGAGCTACGCTGCCTGGACGGTCTGCGCGACACATTGGGAATATTGGAGGAAGCCACCGGCGATCCCGCGCCGGCCGCGCTGGTCCAGTTTCGGAAAGCGCTCGAATCCGCCCGCGAATCCGCGCACGGCGCGCGCCCGGCCACGCTGCCGGCGGCGCGGCTTCTGCTGGACCGACTGGTACGGGCCGCCGCCGCGGTGGCCGAGGATATCGCCTATGAGCCCGCCAGCCATGCGGGCTGGTGGGCTGGGGCGCTGGCCCGGCAATGTCAGGCGGCCCGCGACGATCTGGCCTTTCTTGCGCCCTGGACCGGACTGCCTGAAGCGCCGATCGGGCTCGACGACTTTGCTGAAATCAACGCCATGCCGACGCTACGCGCCCTGGCCGGGCTGGCTGTGATGTGGTCGAGCCGTCTCGCGAGCCGGCTCGACGCGAGCGCGACACCCGTACAAACGGCGTGGCTGGCCGATCTGCGCCGGCACATCGAACAAGCCAGCGAACATGCCCAGGCCCGCATCGCAACCATCCAGCAATTGGCCCTGCGGGCCGGCGAGCTGGCGAACATGGAATACGGTTTCCTGTACGACAAGGCGGCGCGTCTGTTGTGCATCGGCTACAGCGTCGACGAGCGGCGGCGTGACGCGAGTTACTACGATCTGCTGGCTTCGGAAGCCCGGCTCAGCGTATTCATCGCCATCGCCCAGGGGCAACTTCCACAGGAAAGCTGGTTCGCCCTCGGGCGCCTGCTCACCAGCGCTGGCGGCGAGCCGATCCTGCTGTCCTGGAGCGGCTCGATGTTCGAGTACCTGATGCCGCAACTGGTGATGCCGACCTACGACAACACGCTGCTCGACCAGACCGCCCAGGCGGCGGTGGCGCGGCAGATCGAATACGGCCAGCAACTTGGCCTGCCCTGGGGCATGTCGGAATCCGGCTACAACACCGTGGACGTGCATCTCAACTACCAGTACCGCGCCTTCGGCGTGCCCGGCCTGGGACTTAAACGCGGACTCGGCGAGGACCTGGTGGTCGCGCCCTATGCCACGGTACTGGCGCTGATGGTGGCGCCGGAGGCGGCCTGCCTGAATCTGCAACGGCTCAGCGCCGCCGGGGCGGAAGGCCAGTTCGGCTTTCATGAAGCCATCGACTACACCCCGGCCCGGCAACGGCGTGGCGAATCCCATGCCCTGGTGCGCTCCTACATGGCCCATCACCAGGGCATGAGCTTGCTCGCTCTGGCCTACCTTTTGCTGGATCGGCCGATGCAGAAACGCTTTGCCGCCGACCCGCTGTTCCAGTCCACCCTGCTGTTGTTGCAGGAGCGGATTCCCCGCGCCTCGGCGTTCTATGCCCACAGCGCCGAACTTACCGGCCTCCAGGCCGGCGCGGGCAGTCCGGAGATGCCGATCCGCGTGCTGGTCAATCCCGACACACCGCTCCCGGAAGTGCAATTGCTGTCCAACGGTCGCTATCACGTCATGGTCACCCAGGCCGGCGGCGGCTACAGCCGCTGGAACGACCTGGCCGTAACCCGTTGGCGCGAGGACGGCACCCGCGACCCTTGGGGCACCTTCTGTTACCTGCGCGACGTGGAGAGCGGCACGGTCTGGTCCACCGCGCACCATCCCACGCTGCGCCGCGCGGATCACTACGAGGCGATCTTCTCGGAAGGCCGCGCCGAATTTCGCCGCCGCGATAAAAACAACAACAAGGGCGACGATTTCGATTTCGACACCCACACCGATATCGTCGTGTCGCCGGAAGACGACATCGAACTGCGCCGGGTGCGCATCACCAACCGCGCCGCCGAGCGTCGGACCCTTGAAGTCACCAGTTACGCGGAAGTGGTGCTGGCGCCCGCCGCCGCCGATGTCCTGCATCCGGCCTTCAGCAATCTGTTCGTGCAGACCGAAATCGTCGAGCCGCGCCAGGCCATCCTCTGCACCCGCCGCCCGCGCTCGCGCGAAGAGCGCTCGCCCTGGCTGTTCCACCTGATGTCGGTGCACGATGCCCAGGTCGACGAACTGACTTACGAGACCGACCGCGCCCGCTTCATCGGTCGTGGCCGTAGCGGCGCCGCGCCCCAGGCGTTGGACGCGGCCGGGTCGCTGTCCGGCAGCCAGGGCTCGGTGCTCGATCCGGTCGTCGCCATCCGCTGCCGCATCACCCTCGAACCCGAGCAATCGGTAAGCGTGGACCTGGTCTACGGCATCGGCGACAGCCGCGTCGCGGCCCTCGGCCTGGTCGAGAAATATCAGGATCGCCGCCTGGCCGACCGCGTCTTCGAGCTGGCCTGGACCCACGCCCAGGTGGTGTTGCGCCAGATCAACGCCAGCGAGGCGGACGCGCAACTGTTCGGTCGCCTGGCCAACTCGATCCTTTACGCCAACAAGTCGCTGCGTGCCGACAGCAGCGTGCTGATGAAAAACCGGCGCGGCCAATCCGGCCTCTGGGGCTATGCCATCTCCGGCGACCTGCCCATCGTCCTGTTGCGCATTGCCGACCTGGCCAACATCGAACTGGTGCGCCAGCTCATCCAGGCCCATGCCTACTGGCGCCTGAAGGGGCTGGTGGTGGATCTGGTGATCTGGAACGAAGACCGCGCCGGTTACCGGCAGGTGCTGCAAGACCAGATTCTGGGCCTGGTTGCGGTGGGCGTAGTGGGTGTGGAAGGCCAGGTGATGGACCGGCCGGGTGGCATCTTCGTGCGCTCCGCGGAGCAGATCTCGGAGGAAGACCGCATCCTGTTCCACACCGTCGCCCGGATCAGCCTCAGCGACAGCCAGGGAACCCTGGCGGAACAACTCGACCGTCCGGGTGCGCTGGAAGTGCGCGTGCCGCGCCTGGCGCCGAGCCGGCCGCGGCAGGACGAGGCGCCCGCCGCCTTCGAATTGCCACGCCGCGATCTGATTCTGGCCAACGGCCTCGGCGGCTTCACCCCGGATGGGCGCGAGTACGTCATCACCACCACGTCCGCACAGCTCACCCCGGCGCCGTGGGTGAACGTGCTGGCCAATCCGCACTTCGGCAGCGTCATCTCGGAAAGCGGCCAGGCCTATACCTGGGGCGAGAACGCGCACGAGTTCCGCCTCACGCCCTGGCACAACGACCCGGTATGCGACGCGAGCGGCGAGGCCTTTTACCTGCGCGACGAGGAAACAGGACAGTTCTGGTCGCCGACGCCGCTGCCCCGACGCGGCGCCACGCCCTACGTCAGCCGGCACGGCTTTGGTTACAGCGTGTTCGAACATACCGAGGCCGGCATCTACTCGGAGCTGTGGGTCTATGTGGCTACAGACGCGGCGGTGAAATTTTCCGTGCTCAAGGTGCGCAACACCTCAGGCCGGGCACGCCGGCTTTCCGCCACCGGCTACGTGGAATGGGTGCTGGGCGACCTGCGGCCGAAATCGGCCATGCATGTGACCACCGAGGTCGATCCCTACAGCGGCGTGCTCTACGCGCGCAACCACTACAACAGCGAATTCCCCGACCGGGTCGCCTTCTTCCACGTGGATGACACGAACCGAACCAGCACCTGCGACCGCGCCGAATTCATCGGCCGCAACGGCAGTCTGGAGAATCCGGCGGCGATGGCGCGCACGCACCTGTCCGGCAAGCTGGGCAGCGGCCTCGACCCCTGCGCCGCGCTTCAGGTGGGCTTCATACTGGGCGACGGCCAGGAACGCGAGATCGTGTTCCTGCTCGGCCTCGGCGGCATACCTGGCGGGGAGGATGCCAACCGCCTGGTGCATCGTTTCAGCGGCAACGACGCCGCGCGCCGGGAGCTCGAATCCGTCTGGCAGTTCTGGAACCACAGCCTGGGCGCGGTGCAGGTGGAGACGCCCGACGAATCGCTCAACGTGCTGACCAACGGCTGGCTGCTGTATCAGACCCTGGCCTGCCGGATGTGGGCGCGCAGCGGCTATTACCAGTCCGGCGGCGCTTTCGGCTTCCGCGACCAGTTGCAGGATGCGATGGCGCTGGTCCACGCAGAACCGCATTTGCTGCGCGCGCAACTGTTGTTGAGCGCGAGCCGCCAGTTCCGCGAGGGCGATGTTCAGCACTGGTGGCACCCGCCCTCCGGTCGCGGCGTGCGCACACTCTGTTCCGACGATTATCTGTGGCTGGCCCTGGCCACCAGCCGTTATGTACTTTGCACCGGCGATACCGGCGTGCTGGAGGAACCGGTCCATTTTCTGGAGGGTCGCCCGCTCAATCCCGAAGACGAGTCCTACTATGACTTGCCCGGCCGCTCAGAGAGCACAGAGAGCCTGTACCAGCACTGTGTGCGCGCCATCCGCCACGGGCTGCGTTTCGGCGAGCACGGCCTGCCGCTGATCGGCTCCGGCGACTGGAACGACGGCATGAACCGGGTCGGCATCCACGGCAAGGGCGAGAGCGTATGGCTGGGCTTCTTCCTCCACGAAGTGCTGAGCCAGTTCGGCGCCCTGGCGCGTCGCCATGCCGACCCCGCTTTTGCCGACTTCTGCGCGCTGGAAGGCACGCGCCTGCGCGACCACATCGAACAGAACGCCTGGGACGGCGCCTGGTATCGCCGCGCCTGGTTCGACGACGGCACCCCGCTCGGCTCCGCCGGCAACGTTGAATGCCAAATCGACTCGATCTCGCAAAGCTGGTCGGTGCTGTCCGGGGCCGGCGACGCCGAACGCTGCCGCCGCGCCATGCAGGCGGTGGACGAGCGTCTGGTAAGGCGCGACTCGGCCCTGGTCCAGTTGCTCGCCCCGCCGTTCGACCAGACCGACCTGGACCCCGGCTACATCAAGGGCTATGTGCCGGGTGTGCGCGAAAACGGCGGCCAGTACACCCACGCCGCGATCTGGGCGGCGATGGCCTTCGCCGCCCAGGGCGACAGCCGCCGCGCCTGGGAGCTGACCACCCTGATCAACCCGGCCAACCACGCGAAATCGAAAGAGGCCATCGCCACCTACAAGGTGGAACCCTACGTCATGGCCGCCGACGTCTACGCCGTGGCGCCCCACACCGGCCGCGGCGGCTGGACCTGGTACACCGGCTCGGCCGGCTGGATGTACCGGCTGATCGTCGAATCGCTGCTCGGCCTGAGGCTGGAAGTGGACAAGTTATATGTTGAACCCTGCCTGCCGGCGCACTGGCCGGGGTTCAAGTTTCACTACCGCTATCGCGAAACGGTCTACCACATCACCGTCGTGCAAATTCATGCCGGCGACGAGAATGGCAAATACGGAGTGACGGTCGATGGCATCGTGCTGCACGAGCCAGCGATTCCGCTGCTGGATGACCATCGGGAACACGTGGTGGAGGTGAGGCTGGCAGCCCCAGGTTAAATCAGGAACGCATTGGATTCGTGTTGAGTTTCCCTCGAAATATAGTCTTCCAGGAGTGGCATAAGATGGACGTCACCAAGGCAAGGAAGACTGGGCTTACCCATACAGCGGGGTGGACGCTGTTGGACCGACGCGAGCCATTACCGGAAAAAAACAATAAAAAACCACAGCACGGAAATTTTGGATGCCGCCAAAGTAAAGCCGCTATAGGCCCCAATCCCAAGCGCTTCAGGGTGTACAGTACCTAAATAATTGATAACAGTACTTATATTGGTACAATTCGCCATTATCAGTACCGAATGTGTGCCATGAACAATACTGTTACCACCTCTGAAATCAAACGCCGTGGCATGGCCGCCATTGAAGATGGCTTGTCGCGCGGCCCGCTGCATATTCTCAAGCGCAATCGCCCCGCCGCTGTCGTGCTATCCGAGGAGGAGTATCAGCGTCTGCTGCAGATGCGAGTGACCACACCGTCAGGCGTAAGCGCGGTGCAGTGGCTGCTGAGCCAGCCCGCCGCAGGCACACGCAGCAAGGCCGAGATCGACGCCGACGTTCAGGCGGAACGCGATGCCTGGGGCGATGCTTGATTGCCTTCTTTGACGCCAATGCGTTGATCTACCGCATTGAAGGCGCGGCCCCGTTCGCCAGCCGGGTGAATGCCGCCCTGGCCGAGGCGGTTCAGGTCTATCCGGATTTGGGGGCCGCAGTCAGCCGCTTGTCGTGGCTGGAATGCCGAATTCGCCCGATGCGGCTGGATGACCATGCAACCCTGGCGGCTTTTGATGCTTTCTTCGCGCGGCCTGACCTGATCTGGGTGGAATTGACGCGAGACGTGGTGGAGTTGGCCACCGTCATTCGCGCCCGGCATGGCCTGCGCACGCCGGATGCCTTGCAGGCGGCTTCATGTTTGCAGTTGGGGGCTGAGCATCTGTTCTTTACCGGCGATGCCGCGTTTCAGCGTGTTGCCGGGTTGAATGTCTGGTTGGTGGCGTGATGCTGATGGCGCGGCAGGCACGATTCGTGGAAGAGTTTTCTCTTTCAGGCAGCGCGACAGCCGCCGCGATCCAAGCGGGTTACAGCAAATGCTCTGCACACATGCAAGCCAGCCGCTTGCTGACCAATGATGACATTTTGAACGCGCTGAACGAGCGCAAACGGCGCTTGGCGAGTAACGCCCTTGCCGGACAAAAATCCAATAAAAAACCCGCACTTAGGCGGGTTTCTTGGACTTCCTTGGACTTCTTAAAACTGCTGTTTGGTGGGTGCTAACGGGCTCGAACCGCTGACATTCTGCGTGTAAGGCAGACGCTCTACCAACTGAGCTAAGCACCCGCATTCACGGCGGAAATATGAAGGTTTTATATCACCACGTCAATGCTTGATGACCACAGTCGGGTCACTTGGAGCAGGCTGAATGGGGGCAGTCGTTTCTGCTACCACATCCTCAGCAAGTGGAACGGGTAGACGTTCCAGTGTCTCCGCGAGCACCTGCTCGATCCATTTGACTGGCCGAATCTCCAAACGATTTTTAATGTTGTCCGGGATTTCGGTGAGGTCTTTGACGTTGCCTTCCGGAATCAAAACCTTCTTGATGCCGCCTCGGTGCGCAGCCAAAAGCTTTTCCTTGAGACCGCCGATGGGCAGGACTTCACCACGTAATGTTATTTCTCCGGTCATTGCGACATCGCAGCGAACCGGAATACCCGTGAATACCGAGACCATCGCGGTGGTGATGGCGGCGCCCGCGGAAGGACCATCCTTCGGTGTGGCACCTTCCGGCATATGTATGTGCATGTCGTTTTTTTCGAACATCTCGACATTGATTCCTAACGATTTCGCACGGCTGCGCATCACTGTACGCGCGGCTTCAATCGACTCTTTCATTACATCGCCGAGTTGGCCGGTGCGTGTAATCAGGCCTTTGCCAGGCATCAGCGAGGCTTCGATAGTCAGCAACTCACCGCCAACCTCGGTCCAGGCCAACCCGGTAATTTGCCCGACCTGATTGTTTTTCTCGGCCATACCGTAGGTGTAGCGCTGAACGCCGAGATACTTCTCCAGATTGCGCGGCGTTACGCTGATTTTGCCCTTGGCCTTCTTCAGCGCTTGAGCGGTAACGGCTTTTCGGCAGATCTTGGAGACTTCCCGTTCCATGCTGCGCACACCGGATTCACGTGTGTAATAACGCACGATATCGCGTAAGGCGGCTTCGCTGACGTTGAGATCGGTCTCTTTCAGGCCGTTGTTCTTCATCTGCTTGGGCAACAGATAACGCTGGGCAATATTGACCTTTTCGTCTTCGGTGTAGCCGGACAGACGAATCACCTCCATACGATCCAGCAACGGCGCCGGGATATTGAGGGAGTTGGCGGTGGCGACGAACATCACGTCGGAGAGGTCGTAATCGACCTCGACATAATGATCCTGAAAGGTATGGTTCTGCTCGGGGTCGAGCACTTCCAGCAAAGCGGATGACGGATCGCCGCGGAAATCCTGGCCGAGCTTGTCCACTTCGTCCAGCAGGAAGAAGGGGTTGCGCACTGTCGCCTTGGTCAGGCTTTGCAGGATCTTGCCCGGCATGGAGCCGATGTAGGTACGACGATGGCCGCGTATCTCGGCTTCGTCGCGCACGCCGCCCAGGGCCATGCGCACGTACTTGCGGTTGGTGGCGCGTGCAATGGACTGGCCAAGGGAGGTCTTGCCGACGCCTGGCGGCCCGACCAGGCAAAGGATGGGCGCCTTGAGCTTGCCCACGCGTTCCTGCACGGCGAGGTATTCGACGATGCGTTCCTTGACCTTTTCCAGGCCGTAGTGGTCTTCATCGAGAATTTCCTGTGCCCGCTGCAAGTCCTTGCTGATTTTGGTTTTCTTGTACCAGGGCAGGTTGATCAAGGTCTCGATGTAAGTACGCACCACGGTGGCTTCGGCCGACATGGGCGACATCATCTTCAGTTTCTTCAGCTCGGATTCGGCTTTTTTAGCCGCTTCCTTGGACATGCGCGCGGCCTTGATGCGCTTGTCGAGTTCCTCGACATCGCCAGCCTCATCGACATCGCCGAGTTCCTTCTGGATCGCTTTGACCTGTTCGTTCAGGTAGTACTCGCGCTGGCTCTTTTCCATCTGGCGCTTGACGCGGCCGCGGATGCGCTTTTCTACCTGCAGAATATCGATCTCGGTTTCCATGAAGCCCATGAGATGGTCTAAACGGGCTTTCAGATCGGTCATTTCCAGAATGGCCTGCTTCTGTTCCAGCTTCAGCGGCAGGTGGGCCGCGATGGTATCGGTGAGGCGGCCCGCGTCGTCGATTCCAGCCAGTGAGGCGAGAATTTCCGGTGGAATTTTTTTATTGAGTTTGACGTAATTATCGAACTGCGCCAGCAATGCACGCCGCATCGCCTCGATTTCTGGATCTTCGTTGCCGGTTTCCGGCAGTTGTTCGCCACGCGCCATGAAGTGGCTGTCGGCGTCGATGAATTCCTGAATCGCAACACGCAAATTGCCTTCAACCAGCACTTTCACGGTGCCATCCGGCAGCTTGAGCATTTGCAGGATGCTGGCGATGGCACCCACTTCGTAAAGATCGTCGAAGCTGGGTTCGTCCTTGGCCGCGGATTTCTGCGCTACCAGCAAGATATGTTTGCCCGTCTCCATGGCAAGTTCCAAAGCCTTGATCGACTTGGGACGGCCCACGAACAGCGGGATCACCATGTGCGGGAACACGACCACATCGCGCAATGGCAATAAGGGCAGGGTAACGGGGTCAGTGAATTGGGCGCTTTGGCTCATGATGTTCTCCGGCGGTCTTGCCGCCTATGCAGTTTGAGCTACATGAGACCGCCGGGAAGAATTTCAACCCGGCGGGGGTGCATTTGAAACCAGGCTTTAACCCGCGGCCTTGGCTTGTTCGGCGTAAATCAGCAATGGTTTGCCCTCGCCAACCACGGTTTTCTCGTCGACGACGACTTTGGACACGTCTTTCATGCCTGGCAGATCGAACATGATGTCCAACAAGGAATGTTCGATGATCGAACGCAAACCACGCGCACCAGTCTTGCGCTTGATGGCGCGATTGGCGATGGCGGTGAGCGCTTCCTCTCGAAACTCCAGTTCCACGCCTTCCATCTTGAACAGCTTTTCAAACTGCCGTGTGAGGGCGTTCTTGGGCACCGTCAGAATCTGCTTCAAAGCGGCCACGTCGAGTTCTTCCAGGGTTGCGATCACCGGCAGACGGCCGACAAATTCTGGAATCAGACCGAATTTGATCAGATCTTCCGGTTCGACCATGCGGAACACTTCGCCGATATCCTTGCGGTTGTCCTTGCTCTGAACTTCAGCGCCGAAGCCAATGCCGGACTTCTCGGTACGCTCGCGAATCACCCGCTCAAGACCGCTGAACGCGCCGCCGACAATGAACAGAATGTTGGTGGTATCGACCTGGATGTATTCCTGGTTCGGGTGCTTGCGCCCACCCTGCGGCGGAATTGACGCGACCGTGCCCTCGATCAGCTTCAGTAGTGCCTGCTGCACGCCCTCACCCGAAACATCGCGTGTAATGGATGGATTTTCTGAACGGCGCGAAATTTTGTCGATTTCATCGATGTAAACAATGCCGTTCTTGGCTTTTTCGACATCGTAATCACACTTCTGCAACAGCTTCTGGATGATGTTTTCGACGTCTTCGCCGACATAACCGGCTTCGGTCAACGTGGTGGCGTCGGAAATCACGAACGGCACATTGAGCTGGCGCGCCAGCGTTTGCGCCAGCAACGTCTTGCCGGAGCCGGTCGGGCCGATCAACAGGATATTGCTCTTGGCCAGTTCGACTTCGTCATCCTTGCTGCCGCCAGGTTGACGCAAGCGCTTGTAGTGGTTGTATACCGCGACCGCCAAGGCCTTCTTGGCGGTGCTCTGGCCAATCACATATTGGTCCAGCACCGCGCTGATTTCCTGTGGCGTGGGCAGACGGTCACTATTTTCTTTATCGACTTCCTTGCCGACATCTTCACGAATGATGTCCAGACAGAGATCGACGCACTCATCGCAAATAAAGACGCTAGGCCCGGCAATAAGCTTGCGCACTTCATGTTGGCTTTTGCCGCAGAAGGAGCAATAAAGAAGTTTTTCGTCGCCTGATTTCTCGACCATGTTGCGCTCCGTGCGTGGTTTGTTACAAATACCCGATAATTTAAGTCAAGTTTACGCGGGGTCGTTGCGGTTTGCCAGCACCTTGTCCGCCAAACCGTAAGCAACGGCGGTTTCAGCGCTCATAAAGTTGTCGCGATCAGTATCGCGTTCAATGGTTTCGATAGGCTGACCGGTATGTTCAGCCAGCAGTCCATTGAGCTTTTCCTTCAGGTACAGGATTTCCCTGGCGTGAATTTCGATGTCCGTTGCCTGGCCCTGAAAACCACCGAGCGGCTGGTGAATCATGACTCGGGAATTCGGCAATACGAAGCGCTTGCCTTTGGCACCGGCGGACAGCAGAAACGCGCCCATGCTGGCAGCTTGGCCGATGCACAACGTCGATACATCGGGTTTGATGAAGCGCATGGTGTCGTAGATCGCCATGCCGGACGTAATGGAACCGCCAGGCGAGTTGATGTACAGGTAAATGTCCTTGTCCGGGTTTTCCGATTCCAGGAACAGCAACTGCGCAACTACCACGTTGGCGGTCATGTCGTTGACCGGGCCGACCATGAAAACCACGCGTTCCTTGAGCAGGCGGGAATAGATGTCGTAAGCACGTTCGCCTCGACCGCTCTGCTCAATGACCATGGGGAGATGCCCCAGGCCGGAAGGTTCCTGTGTCCAGTTATTCATCAAGAATTCCCCATCAAAGCTTCCAGCGTTGTCGTTTCGTCCGTCACCTGTGCATGTTCAAGCAACCAGTTGACGATGTTTTCTTCCAGCACCAGCGCTTTGGCCTCTTTCAGGCGGGAAGCATCCTGGTAATACCAGCCGACCACCTCGGACGGATCTTCGTAGCTCTGGGCGAACTCATCGACCATCGCGCGCACCTGATCTTCGGGAGCGACAATTTTTTGCTCAAGCACGATGGCATCCATGAGCAGTCCCAAAGAGACTCGGCGTTTTGCCTGAGGTTCAAAAACTGCTTCGCTCAGCTTGATATCGGCTTCTTTCATGCCACGCGCCTTCAGGTCGGTCACCGCCTTTTCCATCAACGCGGAACGCTCCATTGCCACCAAATTGCTGGGCACTTCAATCGGTGTGGCGTCGAGCAATCCGTTGAGGACTTGTTCCTTTACCCTGGCCTGCACGCGACGTTTGGCTTCACGCGACAGATTGGTGCGAATCTCGGCGCGCAGATGCTCGACATTGCCATCGGCAATGCCCAGGCTCTGGGCAAACTTGGCGTCGACTTCGGGGATGTGCGGTTCATGAACCGACTTCACCGTGACGTTGAAGGTGGCTGTTTTGCCAGCCAATTCCTTGGCGAAATAGTCATCCGGGAAAGTCACATTGAAACTTTTGCTCTCACCGGTTTTCATGCCGCTCAAGCTGCCCTCGAATTCTTTCAGCGTGCGGCCTTCACCCAGAACTACCGGAAAATCCTTGGCTTCACCGCCCGGGAACGCAACTCCATCGATCTGGCCCACATAGTCGATATGGATGCGGTCGCCCGTTTTCGCCTCGCGCTCCACGGCGTGGAATTGAACGCGCTGCTTGCGCAGCACATCCAGAGTACGGTCGACATCGGCATCGGAGACATCCACGACTGGGCGTGTCAGCTTAATCTGAGACAAATCGCCCAACTTGATCTCCGGGAAAACCTCAAAAGTTGCGCTGAAAGCGCCGCCTTCGGCGGGAGTAAAGCGCGGATACCCCGCCACATGCAGGTTATTGGCCTGGATTGCCGCGCTGAATTGCTGTTGCAGGGCATCGCCAAACACTTCATTTCGAATTTCACCGGAATAACGCGCGGCGACCAGGTTTTTGGGCGCCTTCCCAGGACGGAAACCATCCATGCGAACGGTGCGCCCGACTTGTGCGAGACGCTTGCTCACCTCAGCCTCGATGGAGGCCTGGTTCAAGTTAAGGGTGAGGCGGCGGTTCAGGCCGTCAAGGGTTTCCACGGTTGCAGTCATAAGGTTTTCCTTAAGTATTCAATACAATATTCATGCCAAGTTGCGCCAAAGCCTGAACGCCCGCAAAACAAGGTGACTGGAGTGATCCAAGTTGTAGTTGCTTGCGTGAAAAACAACAAATTCAGAGTTTTGACAGTCATGCAACCAAAAATCGCTGGTGCGAAAGGGGGGACTCGAACCCCCACGCCATAGGCGCTGGAACCTAAATCCAGTGCGTCTACCAATTCCGCCACTTTCGCAAAACTATGCGAGTGTAAACTACGCGCCCCCTCCCACGCCAGCCGATGTTTCTCGGCGCCCATGCGCAACTTATTGATTTAATTGAAATGAACAAGGATATTCAGAACAAGCTGATGAATCCTGGGCACTACGAGAACTTTCCCGTCGGCTCAATATTCCTGCCTGCCCGTTTACGCGCCCCGATCCGGGCTATCTACGCATTTGCCCGTAGCGCCGACGATTTCGCCGATGAAGGCGATGACTCCGCCGAGACCCGCCTGGCAAAACTGGCCGCCTATCACGGCTATCTGCACGCATTGGAGCGTGGCGAGGTGGACGAAAAATCAGTCGATCACCCCGTGTTCAAAGCGCTGGCACCGCATATCCGGCAATTTGATCTGCCCTATGGACTGTTCCACGACTTGCTGTCTGCTTTCGAGCAGGATTGCAGCAAAACCCGCTATGCCCATTTCGGCGAGGTCATGGACTATTGCAAACGCTCGGCCAACCCCATCGGTCGTTTGCTGCTCAAACTCTACGGCGACAACGACGCCAAACACCAAGCCTGGTCGGATGGCATTTGTTCCGCCTTGCAATTGATCAACTTCCTCCAGGACGTGGCCGTCGACTGGCGGAAGAATCGGGTTTACCTGCCTCAGGATGAAATGGCCAAATTTGGCATCAGCGAACGGCAGATCGCCGAAGGCCGCTGCGACGCGCTCTGGCAACAGTTCATGAAAGGCCAGATCGAACGCGCCCGCCGCATGTTGCAAGCCGGCGCGCCTCTGGGGCGCGCATTGCACGGCCGCGCCGGATTCGAAATGCGCCTGATCATTCTTGGCGGCGAACGCATCCTGTTCCAACTGCATGAAAGCCGCGGCGACATATTCCAGCGGCGCCCAAAGCTTGGCTGGAAGGATTGGCTGAATATGCTCTGGCGCGCAAGCTACACGCGCCAAGCGCGCGCCACTGCCGCATCGTCTTGTGGCAGCGGCGGTTGCGGGCACTGAAATGCCGGCGGAGATGAACCCGCACGACTATTGCCAGGCAAAAGCCGCCGCCAGCGGCTCCAGTTTCTATTACAGCTTCCGCTTCCTGGCGCCGGAGCGACGCCGCGCAATCGTCGCGTTCTATGCCTTCTGCCGCGAAGTGGACGATATCGCCGACGAATGCCATGACAGCAACCTGGCGCGCACCAAGCTGGCTTGGTGGCACGATGAAATCGCGCGACTCTATGCCGGCAACCCGGGCCATCCGGTCACCCTGGCGCTGGCCGAAGCCATCGCGCCGTATCACCTGCCGCAGGATGCCTTCGAGCAGATCATCGATGGCATGGAGATGGACCTGAGCCAACCCGTGCGCTATCCGGATTTCAAGGCCTTGCGCCTTTACTGCCACCGCGTGGCCGGCGTGGTCGGGGAAGTCGCCGCGTCGATCTTCGGCATCAGCGACCGCGCCACCTTGAAATACGCCAACAAACTGGGGCTGGCTTTCCAACTCACCAACATCATTCGGGATGTCGGCGAGGACGCGCGCCGGGGCCGCATCTATCTGCCGGAGGACGAGCTGGCGCAATTCGGCGTCCACCCTTCCGATCTGTTGCAAGCACGCATGAGCGATAACTTCCGTCGCCTGATGGAATTTCAAACCCGGCGCGCACTGCAGACCTATGACGAGGCATTCGCTTTGCTCCCCGCCGACGACCGCAAGGCGCAACGCCCCGGGCTGATCATGGCCGCCATTTATCGTGCCTTGCTCGATGAAATTCGCGCCGATGGTTTTCAGGTGCTGGACCGCCGCACATCGCTGACCCCGATACGCAAACTATGGCTGGCCTGGCGAACCTGGATCAAGGCCTGATCGACATGCCGGAGGCGCCGGTCGCCATCGTCGGCGGCGGTTGGGCCGGTATTGCCTGCGCGGTCGAATTGGTCGACCAGGGTGTACCGGTCGCGCTGTACGAAGCCGCCCGACAGCTGGGCGGCCGCGCCCGCCGGGTGGACTGGAATGGCATTGCCATCGACAACGGCCAGCATCTGATGATTGGCGCGTATCGAGAAACCGAGCGACTGTTGGCGCGCCTGGGCAGCCTGGACAAACTTGAACGCCGGCCGCTGGAGCTGCGCGCGCCCGGCTTCCATCTTCGACTTCCCAAACTGCCGGCCCCGCTGCATCTCATCTTCGGCCTTCTTTTCGCAAGCGGTTTGCGCTTGGGCGAAAAATTTGCCGCCGCGCGTTTCATGCGCGCTCTGCAAGCGCTCGACTTCAGGTTGCCCGCCGACATGGCCGCCAGCGAGCTGCTTCGTCAGCAAGGCCAACCGGCCCATCTCGTTGCGCAACTTTGGGCGCCGATCTGTATCGCCGCGCTCAATACGCCGCTGGAAACGGCTTCCGGCCAGGTCTTTTGCAATGTATTGCGCGACAGTCTGGCCGGCGTGCGTGCGGACAGCGATGTGCTGATGAATCGGGCGGATCTGGGCGGTTTGCTGGCCGACGTCGCCCTAACCCATCTCGCCGAACACGGCGGCGAGGTACATCTCGCCAACAAGGTCGACATGCTGGCCCGGCAGGGGAATGGCTTTTTCCTGGGCGGGCCGGATATCGCCGTGTCCAAGCTGGTGCTGGCTGTCCACCCCGCTCGCCTGCCCGCTTTGCTGTCTGGCCTGCCGGAACTCGCAAGCATCGCGGCTCAAGTTTCCGGCTACACCTGGCAGCCTATCCTCACGCTCTGGCTGCGCTTCGCCGCGCCGCCGGCGTTCCCCTTCCCCATGCTGGGTCTGGGCGACAGCCAGGCGCCCTGGGCGTTTGAGCGTAACGACATCGCGCCTGGCATGGTCGCCATCGTCATGAGCGCGCAAGGCCCGCATCTGGCACGGACCCCGGATGCGCTGCGCGATGAATATCTGAACCTGCTCACCCGGCAACTCGGCCCGCTGCCCACGCTGCTGGATTGGAAAACGATCATCGAAAAACGCGCCACCTATGCCTGTACGCCCGACCTGAAACGACCCGGAAATCACCCCCCCCTGAACGGCCTTTATCTGGCCGGCGATTACACCGCCGGCGCCGACCCCGCTCAGGCTTATCCGGCCACCCTAGAGGGCGCGGTGCGCAGCGGCGTAGAATGCGCCCGCCTGATCATCGCCGACCGAAAATGAACGCCAAATGAACCCTTACACCCCCGCCCCGGATCTACTCAAAAACCGCACCATCCTGGTCACCGGCGCCGGCCAGGGCCTCGGCCGCGCCGCCGCCATCGCCTATGCGCGACATGGCGCGACCGTCATCTTGCTGGGACGCTCCGTGCGCAAGCTGGAGCAGGTCTATGACGAAATCCTGGCCATTGGCGGCCCGCAGCCGGCCATTTTCCCCATGGATCTGGCGGCATCTGGCGATGCCCATTTCGACGCCATGGCCGAGGCCATCGGTTATCAGTTCGGCCGCCTGGATGGCATCCTGCATTGCGCAGCGGCCTTCGAATCGCTGGCGCCCCAAGCACTGGAAAGCGTTGAAGACTGGATGAAACTGTTCAAGGTCAATGCCGCCGCGCCCGCCGCCATCAACCGGGTCTGCGCCGACTATCTGGCGGCAAGCGGGGTTGGCGATAAAAGCGCTGGCGTAATCCTGGTTGGCGAAAGCCATGGACATCAGCCGGTCGCCTATTGGGGCGGCTTTGCCGTGTCGAAAGCCGCGCTGGAAGCGTATTTCAGGGTACAAGCCGACGAATGGGCCGACAGCCCGATGCGCATCAATCTGATCATTCCCGGCCCGATCAATTCCCCGCAACGCGCCAAGACGCATCCGGGAGAAGCCAAGGACAATCTGCCACAACCCGATGATTTGCTGCCCCGCCTGCTTTATCTGATGGGGCCGGACAGCGCGGATGTGCGCGGCCGGATCTTCGAGGGGTGCGACTGAACGCACCCCTGAAGGCTCAGATATTGCCGCCTTGCGCGCCGAAGCGCTGGTTCAGATAGGCCTTGAACTCGGTGCCCACTTCGCTGTGCGCAAGAGCGAACTCGACAGTCGCTTCGAGATAACCCAGTTTGCTGCCGCAATCGTAGCGCTTGCCTTCAAATTCATAGGCCAGCACTTGCTGTTCCTTGAGCAGCCCCGCGATACCGTCGGTCAGTTGCAATTCGCCGCCCGCGCCGCGCCCGATATTGCGCAGATGATGAAAAATGCGCGGCGTCAGCACATAGCGCCCGACCACAGCCAAGTTTGACGGGGCATCTTCCGGTTTTGGCTTTTCCACAATCTGGGTCACCCGCGACAAGCGCTCAGCCATGCGCTCGCCCGCGACGATGCCGTAAGAACCGGTCTCGCTCGGATCGACGTTCTGCACGCCAACCAGCGAACACTGGTAGTAGCTGTAAAGATCGCACATCTGTTTGGTCACGCCCGGCTTGCCATCGATCAGATCGTCGGCCAGCAGCACGGCAAACGGCTCATCGTTCACCGCCGGCTGCGCGCACAACACGGCATGGCCCAAGCCCAGCGCCTCGGCCTGGCGGATGTAGATGCAGTTGACGTTGACCGGCAGCATGCCGCGCAACTCCTCCAGCACGCGCAATTTGCCTTTGGTCTCCAACTCGACTTCAAGCTCATAGGCCTTGTCGAAATGATCGGCGATGGAGCGTTTGCTGCGCCCGATGATGAAGATCAGATCGGTGATGCCCGCCGCCGCCGCCTCTTCCGCCGCATATTGAATCAGTGGCTTGTCCACGATGGGCAGCATCTCTTTGGGATTGGCCTTGGTCGCGGGTAAGAAGCGAGTGCCCAAACCCGCGGCAGGGAATACAGCCTTGGTGACGCGTTTCATCATTTATTACCTCCGCCATTTATCAAATCAAGAAAAGTCGTTTCATCAAGGATTCTAATGCCCAATTCTTGCGCCTTAGTGAACTTGGAACCCGGTTCCGCCCCCGCAACCACGTAGTCCGTCTTCTTGGAAACACTGCCGGCAACCTTGCCGCCCTGCGCCTCTATCAAGGCTTTCGCCGCGTCGCGCGACAAATTCGGCAGCGTACCGGTCAATACAAAGGTTTTGCCCAACAGTTCTCCCGCGACGTTGGCTCGCGCCTCGCCATCCTTCCAGGCGCCAGCCAAGCGCAAACGCTTGATAACCGACTGGTTATGCGGTTCGGAGAAAAACGCGCGCATGGACGCCGCCACCACCGGGCCGACATCCGACACTTGCTGCAATGCCGACTCATCCGCCGCCGCCAACGCATCCAGGTTGCCGAAATGGCGCGCCAGATCCTTGGCGGTCTGTTCACCGACATTACGGATGCCCAAGGCGAAGATGAAGCGCGCCAATTCACGGCCTCGACTTGCCTCGATGGCTTGAAGCAGATTTTCAGCCGACCTGTCCGCCATGCGTTCCAGACCGGCCAGCTGCGCCTGTTCCAGACGATAGAGGTCGGCTGGCGTCTGTAACAGGCCCTTGTCCACAAGTTGATCCACCAGCTTGTCGCCCAAGCCCTCGATATCCATCGCCCGACGCGATGCGAAATGGATCAGTGCCTGCTTGCGTTGTGCCGGGCAACTCAAGCCGTTGCTGCACCTGGCTGCCGCCTCGCCGTCCAGGCGGACAACTGGCGCACCGCATTCCGGGCAAGTCACGGGCATGCTGAACGGTGGGTATTCTGGCGTCACCAGATCTAGCATCGGACGACGTTCCAACACCACGCCGACCACCTCGGGAATCACGTCGCCGGCCCGCCGCACGATCACGCTGTCGCCAACGCGAACATCCTTGCGCCGCACTTCATCCTCGTTGTGCAGCGTCGCATTGGTTACCGTCACGCCGCCGACAAAGACCGGCTTCAAGCGCGCGACCGGAGTCAATGCGCCGGTACGGCCGACCTGGACATCGATGCCCTCGACCTGGGTCACCTCTTCCTGCGCCGGATATTTATGCGCGATGGCGAAGCGCGGCGCGCGCGAAACGAAGCCCAGCGCGGCCTGATCGGCAAGGCGGTTCACTTTGTAAACAGCGCCGTCGATATCGAACGGCAAAACCTCGCGCCGCGCGCCCAAGGCTTCGAAATAACGCATCAATCCATCGACGCCGCTGACCACGGCCCGCTCGCTGGAAACCGGCAGACGCATCTCGGCCAGACGATCCATGACCGCGGCATGCGTATCGGGCAATTCAAAGCCTTGCACACGGCCCACGCCGTAGGCAAAAAAAGACAACCGGCGCTGCGCGGTCATTTTCGGGTCAAGCTGGCGCAGGCTTCCGGCGGCGGCATTGCGCGGGTTGACAAATATTTTTTCGCCCTTTTCCAGGGCGATCTCGTTCAGCCGAACAAAATCCCGCCGCAACATCAGGACTTCGCCTCGCACCTCCAGCCACTCCGGTGGGTTCCGCATTGCCAATCGCATCGGAATCGCGTGGATGGTGCGTAAATTGGCGCTAACGTCTTCACCGCTGAACCCATCGCCACGCGTGGCGCCTTGAACAAAGACTCCACGCTGGTAATGCAACGCGACCGCCAGACCATCGAATTTGGGTTCGACCGCATATTCGATGACCTTGTCGTCTTGTTCCAAACCTTCCCGAACACGGCGATCGAACGCGGCGACCTCCGCTTCTGAAAAGGCGTTGTTGAGCGACAGCATGGGGATGACATGGGCAACTTCGGAAAACGCCTTCAGCGGCGTTGCGCCAACACGCTGGGTCGGCGAGTCGGGCATCACCAACTCGGGATATGTCGCCTCGATGTCCTGTAACTCGCGCAGCAGACGGTCGTACTCGGCATCGGACAGCGTGGGCGCGTCAAGTACATAGTAACGGGTGTTCGCCTCGTCGATCGCCGCCCGCAATTGCGCGGCGCGAGCGGCAATCCCGGGGAAATCTGCCGGACCGGCAAGCATCGGTCAGGAATCAGACGAACAATCGCAAGGACCGCTCACCGCCCGCCGGAATGCCTTGTGCTTCCATACGCTGGTAGAACGCCAGGAGTCGAGCACGGTCTCGATTCAGGCTTTCCTCGCCGACCACACGACCGTTATCGTCGACCAGGCGTCCTTCAAGTCGCGTCGCGAGATCGAAACCCAGTTGTGTCATGCGGTCGAAAACAGCCAGACCATCGGCGACACGCGGCACATCGAACAACAGCGTGATGCCATGAGTGGTGAGACCGCGGCCATCGCGCGGAAACGGTTCCTCGCCCTGGTTGGCCAGGGTGAACAGCGTATGGCCAAACGCATCGCGGGCATGGAAACTGCCATCCGTTTCCAGGCTGAGGCGCGCCTCCAGGGCCAGACCGTGCATCGCCTCGCTTGTGAACGGGCGGCTGTCGGCCGAGACCACATTGAGGCCGATCAAAACATCGACATCCATGCAGAACAAGTCGAGGTCGCGGGCCAGCAATAGCGCCTCCTCCTTATCCGGGCAGGACACCGCCCCGCCCTGCTCCGCCGCGAACTCGTACAAAGCCCGGGTGAACATGTCGAGATGATCTTGCGACAAAGCGCCGCTGCGGTCGGCCAGTTGCAGACCGAATTCGATCAGATCGAAAGCGACGCGAGGGTGGCTGCTCAAGGCTTCCCACGCGCCGTCCGCACGACGGCCAAAAGCGCGCAGCGGCTTGCCGATTCGACGCAAGGTCGACAGCAACGGCCCGAAATTGGCCATGGTCGGCGCGACAAATTTGAGTCTGGCAATGTACTCGGTTCGAGTATCCAGCCCGTTAAGCATGGTTGTTTCCGCATCCTGCGACGTACCCTCTTCGTCTGCATAGGGCTCGGGAATAGCCGCTCGCGTAGCGCCGGACGACAGCGGATTTTCTTGCGCTTGCGCGACAGCCGGCGTTTGTATCGGCTGCGACTTCGACATTTGCGTCGGTTCGGATGCATTAGCCGGCTGGCGGGGCTTGAACGACGCCTCGGGCACAGACGAGTCGATGGATTCCAGAGAACTCAGAATGGAACCGGGCTGCGGCCGACGCATCGTATCCATGCTCGGCAACGGTGCATCCGCCTCGTCTACCACATGTTTGACTTCGGGCGCGGGGGATGCCTGATCGGTCAGATGGATACGCGTTTCCGCCTGTCGATTACTTGAATCGGTGCGAACCGATTCACCCAGCATTACATCTTCGCGTTTATGCGAAAACATTTTCTCGGCTTCCTTGCGGAAGCGTCGTTCCTGCAGCAGGTTATAGATGACGATGACGGCGATCAGAACGACGCCGACGATGGCCAAAACAATCTGAAGCGTGGTCATCATGGCCGGATTACCTCTGCCCTTGTTGCGGGGCCGGCAGCGAATTGCTCACAACCGGCTCCATGACGTGGAAGAAAACCTCATCGTTGCGCACCATACCCAGTTCAAAGCGCGCGCGTTCATCGAGCGCATCGTAGCCCGCATGCAAATCCTGAGCTTCGGCGGCCAGTTGCTCGTTGCGCGCTTCCAGAGCCTGGTTGGCGGTTTTCTGCGCGGCAATATCCCGTTCCAGTTCATGCACTCGCAGCCAACTGCCCTTACCCAGCCAGAGCGGGTATTGCAGCAGCACGATCAGCACCGCCAACGTCCAGGCCAGAGGGCGCATTTCATCTCAGTTGATAGAACGCTTCACGGCCGGGGTAACGCGCGCGCTCGGCGAGCTCTTCCTCGATGCGCAGAAGCTGGTTGTACTTGGCGATACGATCGGAGCGCGATATGGAACCGGTTTTGATCTGCAATGCATTGCAAGCCACCGCCAGATCGGCAATGAAAGAATCTTCGGTTTCTCCGGAACGATGCGAAATCACACAGGTGTAGCCGGCACGCTTGGCGGTCTCGATAGCCTCGAACGTTTCCGACAATGTGCCGATCTGGTTGACTTTGATCAGAATCGAGTTGGCGACGTTTTTCTGGATGCCCTCGCGCAGAATCTTGGCGTTGGTGACGAACAGGTCGTCGCCGACGATCTGGATGGATTTGCCCAGACGTTGCGTCAACAAGGCCCAACCGTCCCAGTCGCCTTCGGCCATGCCGTCTTCGATGCTGATGATCGGGTATTTATCGACCCAGGCCGCCAGGTAGTCGACGAACTCGGCGGAGGTCAGCTTGAGACCTTCGGAGGCCAGCACGTAACGGCCGTCCTGATAGAACTCGGAGGCGGCGCAATCGAGGCCGATCACCACATCCTGGCCTGGCGTATAGCCGGCCGCGCCGATCGCTTCGACGATGAACTTGAGCGCTTCCTCGTTCGATTTGAAGTTGGGCGCAAAGCCGCCTTCATCGCCGACGGAGGTCGGATGGCCGGCCTTGCCGAGGAGTTTTTTCAGGGTATGAAAAATTTCGGCGCCACAACGCAGGGCTTCCCGGAACGTGGTCATGCCAACCGGGATGATCATGAATTCCTGGATGTCGACGTTGTTGTCCGCGTGCGCGCCACCGTTGACGATGTTCATCATCGGCACCGGCAATTGCATCGGTCCGGCGCCGCCCAGGTAGCGGTACAGCGGCAAACCGGCTTCCTCGGCGGCGGCGCGGGCGCAAGCCAGAGAAACCGAGAGGATGGCGTTCGCGCCCAGACGCGCCTTGTTTTCGGTGCCGTCCAGGTCGATCAGGATTTGATCGATCAAATTTTGTTCTTCAACGTCCAGGCCGAGGATGGCTTCGGCGATCTCGGTATTCACGTTTTCGACGGCTCGCAGCACGCCCTTGCCGCCATAACGCGATTTGTCGCCATCGCGCAGTTCGATGGCTTCGCGGCTGCCGGTAGAGGCGCCGGACGGTACAGCGGCGCGGCCCAACACGCCGGATTCGAGCAATACATCGGCTTCTATGGTGGGGTTGCCACGGGAATCCAGGATTTCGCGGGCGATTACATCAACGATTGCACTCATTTCATTCCTTTGTGTGTCAGCGCGCAGTGTTCGTCACGGGGTACGCAACGGGCGCGATTTATAAACGGGTTTCGATAAAACCCTTTTGTTTCACCAGGGTGTCGATATCCCTGAGCGTTTCCAACAACTCTTTCATCATATGCAGCGGCCACGCGTTCGGTCCATCGGACAGGGCGTTGGCCGGGTCCGGATGCGTCTCGGCGAACAGGCCGGCGATACCGACGGCAACCGCCGCGCGCGCCAGCACTGGCACAAACTCGCGCTGACCGCCGGAACGATCGCCCTGCCCGCCCGGTTGTTGCACCGAGTGCGTCGCATCGAAAACAACCGGACAGCCAGTCTCGCGCATGATGGCCAGGCCGCGCATATCGGATATCAGCGTGTTGTAGCCGAACGAGACGCCGCGCTCGCAGACCATGATGGTGTCGGCGCCGCCATTGGCATCCTTGGCTTTGTCGACGACATTCTTCATGTCGCCAGGGGCCAGGAATTGACCTTTCTTGATATTCACCGGCCGGCCGGAAGCGGCCACGGCCTGGATGAAATCGGTCTGGCGACAGAGGAATGCGGGCGTTTGCAGCACATCGGCCACCGCGCTGACCGCGGCGATTTCGTCGATGCTGTGGATATCGGTAATCACCGGCACGCCGATCTTCTTTTTCACCTCGGCCAGGATGCGCAACCCTTCGTCCATGCCCAAGCCGCGGAAGGACTTTCCGGATGAACGGTTGGCTTTGTCATAGGACGATTTGTAGATGAAATTGACGCCGGCTTCGGCGCAGATTTCCTTCAGCTTGCCGGCGGTATCCATTGCCATCTGCTCGGACTCGATGACGCAAGGGCCCGCGATAAGAAACAGGGGCTGATCCAGCCCGACTTCGAATCCACAAAGCTTCATGGTTTGTTCCCTTCCTTGTGGGCCAGCGCCGCCTCGACGAACGCCTTGAATAGCGGGTGACCATCGCGCGGGTTGGAGGTGAATTCCGGATGAAACTGGCAACCGACGAACCACGGATGCGCATCTTGCGGCAGCTCGATCATTTCACACAGGTCGGTTCCCGGTGCACGCCCGGAAACACGCAAACCCGCACTTTCCAGTTTCACGCGCAAAGCATTGTTGACTTCGAAGCGATGCCGATGGCGTTCGATGATTTCGTCCTTGCCATAGACGGATCGGACCAGAGAACCCGGCTCCAGCTTGCAGACCTGGCCACCCAGGCGCATGGAGCCGCCCAGATCGGAATTTTCATCGCGACGCTCGAAATGACCGTCGGCGGTTTGCCATTCGGTAATCAAACCGATGACCGGGTAAGGCGTCTCGGGCTCGAATTCGGTGGAATGCGCGCCGACCATGCCGGCGACATGGCGCGCATATTCAACCACGGCCAACTGCATGCCCAGACAGATGCCCAGATAGGGAATCCGATGTTCGCGCGCATAGCGGATCGCGGAAATCTTGCCTTCGGTGCCGCGCTTGCCAAAACCACCGGGAACCAGAATCGCATCCATCGCCGCCAATGCCCCGCAGCCTTCGTGCTCCATGGCTTCCGAATCGATGTAATGGACATTGACCTTGCTCTGGGTATGAATGCCCGCGTGAATCAAGGCTTCGGACAAGGATTTGTAGGACTCGGTCAGATCGACATACTTGCCGACGAAGGCGATATCGACCTGGTGCTGCGGATGTTCCAGAGCGTGTATGAGTCGTTTCCAGACCGTCAAATCGGCCGCCTTGGCAAGCAAACCCAGCTTGTGGCAGACAATTTCGTCCAGCATCTGATCGTGCAACATGGCAGGAATCTTGTAGATCGAGCTGGCGTCCAGCGCCTCGATCACCGCTTCCGGCATGACGTTGCAGAACAAGGCGATTTTTCTGCGCTCCTCGGCCGGAATGGAGCGGTCCGCCCGACACAACAACACATCCGGCTGAATGCCGATTTCACGCAGTTCCTTGACGGAATGCTGGGTCGGCTTGGTTTTCAGTTCGCCGGCGGCGTGAATGTAGGGTAGCAGGGTCAGATGAATGAAGCAGGTGCTGTTGCGGCCTTCCTCTATACCCATTTGCCGGATCGCTTCCAGGAACGGCAGCGATTCGATATCGCCAACCGTGCCGCCGACTTCGATGATCGCCACTTCGGCGCCCTCGGCGCCACGCTTGATATAGGCCTTGATCTCGTCGGTGATGTGCGGAATGACCTGGACGGTCCGGCCAAGATATTCGCCTCGCCGCTCTTTTTTGATCACCGACTCATAAATCTGGCCGGTGGTGAAGTTATTGCGCTTGCCCATCTTGGCGCGAGTAAAGCGCTCATAGTGGCCGAGATCGAGATCGGTCTCGGCGCCGTCTTCGGTAACAAACACTTCGCCATGCTGAAACGGGCTCATGGTGCCCGGGTCGACGTTGATATAGGGGTCGAGCTTGAGATGGGTGACGGTAAGGCCGCGAGACTCAAGGATCGCGCCCAACGATGCGGCGGCGATGCCCTTGCCCAACGATGAGACCACACCACCGGTAACGAAGACGTAACGGGTCATAAAATCGGCTAATACGGGGTTGCCGAATGATACCGGAATGCCCCTCCCCCTTAAAGGCGGGTTAAACAGAAATCGTCACCGAGTAATTTATCTTTCTGCCGGCCCTCGTGTTTGCCGGGAGTTTTACATTGCCCCGATAATCGAAATTCTTGGAACAAATCGGAAACAACGCCAAACCATGGTCGCAAAAGCCTGCCCTTTCTGTGTGCTCGACCCCGCCCGCATCCTGGCGGAAGATGAACTGACCGTCGTTTACAAAGACGGATTTCCGGTTTCCCCAGGACATGCCGTGGTCATCCCCAAGCGCCACTTCCCGACCCTGTTCGACGCCAGCGCGGAAGAACAGCACGCCTTGTTGCAGGCGCTCACCAAAGCCAAAACAGTGATAGACGCATTGCATCATCCCGATGGCTACAACATCGGCATCAATCAGGGCGTTGCCGGTGGTCAGAGCGTGCCGCACCTGCATATCCATGTGATTCCGCGCTATCTGGGCGACAAGGCCGATCCAAAAGGCGGCATTCGCTGGGTGTTACCCGAAAAAGCCAAGTACTGGGCTTGAACAAGCCCGAAATCACAAAGTTTTATCGATGACCCAATCGAGCAATTCAGCCGGAGTATTGATATAGCCACGCGCGCCCCAGTCCATCGGGCGATCATCTTGCCCCAGATAGCCATACAGAGCAACCAGCGCCGGCATGCCGGCGGCATTGGCGGCTTGTATGTCGCGCTCGGCATCGCCCACATAAATGCATTCCCGCACGGTGACTTGAGCCAGTTGGCAGGCGTGCAGCAATGGAGCCGGATGCGGCTTTGCCTGAGCGCAGGTGTCGCCGGAAACGACAAATACGGCGCGCTTGGTTAAGCCGAGGTGATCGAGCAAAGGTTGTGTGAACCGGGCCGGTTTATTGGTGACGACGCCCCATTTGATCTCGCTGGCATCGAGTTCTTCAAGTACCGCCGCCATACCGGGGAACAGGGGCGAATTGCAGGTCAGATTCGTTTCATAGTGATCCAGAAACTCCTGACGCAGCGCGGAAAAATCCGGGTGCCGACGATCTACCTTGAATCCAAGTTGAATCAGCCCCTGCGCGCCATGCGAAGACTGCGGTCGACACTCGGATTCGGGAATGGGGCTGAGTCCGCGTTTTTGCCGCATTGCATTGAGTGCGGCGCCCAAGTCTGGCGCGGTATCGACCAGCGTGCCATCAAGATCGAACAAAACCGTACTGGCCCGCAATTGCATACACCCCTTGCTCGTCTGTATCAGGCGCGACGGCAAGCCAGCAAGTAATTCACGTCGGTATCGCGTTCGAGTCGGTAGGTCTGCGTGAATGGGTTGTAAGTCATGCCCATCAGTTCCACTGATTCCAGCCCGGCTTGGCGAGCGAAGGCGGCAAGCTCATGCGGCTTGATGAATTTCGACCAGTCGTGCGTGCCTTTGGGCAGCATGTTCAACACATACTCGGCGCCGACGATGGCGAACAGATAACTTTTCGGATTGCGGTTGAGCGTGGAGAAAAACACCCATCCATCCGGTTTGACCATGCGAGCGCAGGCGGTCATCACCGAGACCGGGTCCGGCACGTGCTCCAGCATTTCCATGCAGGTGACGACATCGAAGCTTGCCGGCTCCGCGGCGGCCAACTCCTCGGCCGCGATGAGCCGGTAATCCACCTGCACACCCGACTCGAGCTGATGCAGCCTGGCGACCTTGAGCGGTTTTTCCGCCAGATCGATACCGGTGACTTGCGCGCCTTGCAGCGCCATGCCTTCCGACAAAATTCCGCCGCCGCAACCGACATCGACAACGCGCTTGCCTTGCAAACCACCGGCCAGCCTGGCAATCCATTCCAGACGCAGCGGATTGATGTCATGCAAGGGTTTGAATTCGGAATTGGTATCCCACCAGCGGTGGGCGAGTTGGCTGAATTTGTCCAGTTCGGCTTGATCTACGTTGCTCATGTCGATTCCTTATCGTTGCTGGAATTCTCCGGCAGCCGGGCGTTCAACGCTACTGCGGGTTTTGCAGGGTCTGGAAATGGCGTGCGAATAACGCCTCGAGATCATTGATGACTTCGAGCGCGGTTCGACCTTGCACGAGGTGCTGGCTCATCAGCGCGGAGGTTTCGTGGATAAGTTTGGCGCGGTCGAGCATGGGATAGGTTTCGCGCAAGCGCTTGATGGCTTTGACGACACTTTCCTGAGCCGGACGCTCGATGCTCAGCGGCGTTAGCGAAACGGCTTCGGGCTCGGGAATTTCACGCACCTGCAAAAACTCGGCAAAGTCGAGCAAGCTCGCCTGTTTGGCTTCCGGCAGAGACCGGAACAAACGCAACAGCCGCCGCTCAGCCAATGTCATTGCTTGCTCTTGAGCAGCGAGTGGTTGAGACCCATCGGGTTTTGTTCAAGGAAATCCAGGAACGACTGCAATAACTTGCTGCGAAATTTTTCCTGCGGATAAACGATCGATAGCTGACGGCGCAGAGGCGGGTCCAAGGGGATCGAGACCAGCTCACCCAGGCGAATTTCCTTCGAAACCGTGGTATTTGAAAGCACCGCCACGCCCAAACCCGCCGCGACCGCACCCTTGATCGCCTCACGACTGCCCAATTCCATGACGATGTTTAGTTCGTCCAGGGGAACACCGTTGTTTCGGAAAAAATCATCAATGCACTCACGTGTTCCCGAACCAGACTCCCGGCTGATGTAAGGATGCGATGCGACTTGCCTGGGCGTGACATTGGCGAGATTGGCCAGATCCGAAAACGGAGCGCAAATCATCACCAACTCATCCTCACAACACACCCGGGTAATCAAATTAGGGTGATGCGAGGCGGATTCGATCAAACCGACATCGAGCATATGATCGGCCACCTTGTTTTCGATCGTCTCGGAATTGGCGACCGTCAATCTCGCCTGTGTTTCCGGGTGCTTTTGCTTGAACGCACCCAGCATGCGCGGCAGCATGTACTCGGCAATCGTGGTCGATGCGCCAATCAGCAGCGGCCCGCTGATTTGTCCGGTCAGTTCGGATATGCGCGCTTCCATTTCCCCGGTCATGCCAAGAATCCGCTCCGCGTAATCCAGCGCCAATTCACCCGCCGGGGTGAGAGAAATCTTGCCATGCGATCGTTCGAACAAGCGAGTGTTGAAATGCTCTTCAAGCTGCTTAACCTGAAAGGTCACGGCAGGCTGGGTCATAAACAGCAATTCCGCCGCCTTGGTGAAAGAAAGCTGTTTGGCAACGGTATGAAAAACTTGTAGACGGCGGTCAGCCATTTTTATGTGCAGATAAATTTTAATTATGCGATTCAATCATAATTTACTTATTTATGACAGCCTCGACGCTCGAGCTTATTACCATGCAACCTGCAACTCATTACCTGCCAGGCTTGTTTCTGCATGCGGAAATCGAGAGCGTCGCTGTCGGCGCATTGGTAGTGATATCTCAGTGAAATCGAGCCGTGTTATAAAGCGCGCCTGATTCGAACCCCTCCACCAATTTCATTCAACCATCACCCACAGGCCAGATGAATCGCGGTTTCTACACCATTCTCACGGCCCAGTTTTTTTCGGCACTTGCAGATAATGCCTTGCTCTTCGCTGCGATTGCATTGCTCATGTCGCTTTCGGCGCCGGATTGGCACATTCCCCTGCTGCAGCAGTTTTTCATCATTTCATATATTTTATTGGCTCCATTTGTCGGGGCTTTTGCCGACTCGAACCCGAAGGGGCGGGTCATGTTCATCAGCAATGCAATCAAGGTGATCGGTTGCATCGCCATGCTGGCTGGCATGCAACCGCTCTATGCCTACGCCATCGTGGGTCTAGGCGCCGCGGCGTATTCCCCGGCCAAATACGGCATCCTGACCGAGTTCCTCCCCCCCGCCTTGCTCGTCAAGGCAAACAGTTGGATGGAAGGCGCAACCGTCGTCGCCATCATCCTCGGCGCAATTATTGGCGGCTTGTTGATCAGCCCGGGGTTCATGGGTACCGCGCTGGACAACTGGGGCATCGCCGATTCGATTTCGGTTCCAAAATTCGCCATCGTGATCATCTTGAGCCTCTATCTGATAGCGGCCTGGATCAATCTGTATATCCCGCGCTTACCCATCGACCACCGCATGCCCAAGCGCAACCCGATGTTTTTGATGCATGATTTTTGGCATTCCTTCAGGCTGCTGTGGAAAGATCCGCTCGGCCAGGTGTCTCTCGCGGTAACCACCCTGTTCTGGGGCGTAGGCGCGACTTTGCGGCTCGTGGTCTTGTCATGGGCGGCGGTCAATCTCAATTTCGACTTGACCCAATCGACTCAATTGACCGCAATGTCGGCTGTCGGTATCGCGATAGGCGCGGCCATGGCCGGCAAATGGATACAACTCGAGACATCGATCAAAGTCCTGCCGGCGGGCATCCTCCTCGGCCTGACGGTCATTGCGCTCATTTTTGTGACTAATTGGTATATCGCCGCCGTCATGCTCCTGCTGATCGGCGTGCTGTCCGGCTTTTTCGTCGTACCGCTCAATGCACTGCTGCAACATCGAGGCCACTTGCTGATGGGCGCCGGACATTCCATTGCCATCCAGAATTTCAACGAGAACATCGGCATCCTGGTGTTACTCGGCGCCTACACCCTGATGGTCGGACACGGTGTCCATATTCACTGGGTGCTCGGGGTTTTCGGCTTGTTTATCAGTTTGGTGATGACCGCGATCTGGCGACGCCACCGAGACGATCAGGTGCATTGAACAAACCTCGATGCCCTGCTAAGCCAGCAAGGGAATATCGCGGCGCTCGAGTCCGGCCACAAACAGGCTGAACACTCGCTCTTGCTCAGCCCAGCCTTGGGCAGCCTGCAAAAAAATCTCAACCAACGTCGCCATCGCCGCATCCGGGATGGCTTCCGCGTGTTCGATCAACAGGCTGATTGGTCCGTCGCGCCAACTGAGGTCACGCAGGCATTCATCCAGAGCATCCCAGTTCGCGCCGTAGTAATCGGGGAAATCGAGGGCGCGCCCAATTGCACCCAACAAGTCCCGCCGATCCGTCAAGGCGCGGCCATCCAGCACGGGCATCGATCCGGCAAACGTGGAGGTCAACCGGTACACACCGTTCAAAGCCGGTTGAGCAAGAATTTCCGTTACCGCCTGTTCAACTTTCGAATCTCTGTTCATGTCATCGCGCTCCGCCAGATGTTTCCCGGATGCGTTTGAAAGTTCGATAGTGATCGGCGCTATACCAGTAATCGCCCGCTCTGCCGGCAATGATCCGCCGCGCGCCGCGGTGCTTCAATCCTGGCGTCGGCACGGTGTATTCGCGGTAGTAGTTGCGCTGTTGCGCTGGCAGCAGACCTTCACGGTTGCCGAATGGAATGCCGTCTCTGGCATACGGAAATGGGCCGCCGCGCTTGATCAGTTGCAGGGTCTGGCGCGCCTCGGGCGGCAGTTCCGCGACCTGAATTTCCGCGCCGGGGCGAGGCGCTCCGCCCTGCCAGAATGCCTTGCCAAACCCAGGCAGCAAGCCGAGCCAGAGGCCCAGCAATAAAAAAACAACGCTGCGCCTCAGAGTCATAACCCGCTCAATCGTTGGCGTCAGTCGTTGGCATGGCGAGCGATATAGGCTTGTATTGCCGCCACATCGGCGTTCATGGTCTCGACCCGCTGCGGCAGCGTTTCGAGGTTTTCCAGTCCGGCGGGACGCTCGGGCCGCACGCCCAGGGCTTCGCGTATGCTGTCCTCGAATTTGGCCGCCAAAGCCGTTTCCAGACAAACCAGGGGAATGCCAGCTTCGCGATGCTCCAGACCCACTTTCAAGCCGTCGGCGGTGTGGGTGTCGATCATCGTGCTGTATTTTTCCCAAGCCATGCGTATGGTCCGCATCCGGTCCGCGTGACTGCTGGCGCCGGATTCGATGGCGTAGTTGCGGATTTGCTCAAACAGCCCGCTTGGTTTCAGGTCGAAACTACCGCCGGCATCGACCGCTTTCCACAACTCGGCAACCTGCGCCGTATCGCGTCCGGTCAAATCGGCGATGAAGCGTTCGAAATTGGACGCCTTCGAAATATCCATCGACGGGCTGGAGGTATGCAGGGTCTCGGCGGCGGCGCGCGGCCGGTAGACGCCAGTACGGAAAAATTCGTCGAGGACGTCATTCTCGTTGGTGGCAACGATCAGCTTGTGCACTGGCAGGCCCATCATGCGCGCGATATGGCCGGCACAGACGTTGCCGAAATTGCCGGAAGGCACCGAGAAACTGACCTGCTGCTCGTTGCTGTCGGTCACCGCGAAGTAGGCCTTGAAGTAATACACCGTCTGAGCGGCAACCCGCGCCCAGTTGATGGAATTGACCGCGCCAATCCGATATTTCGCTTTGAAATCGAGGTCGTTGGAAACGCTCTTGACCATGTCCTGGCAGTCGTCGAACACGCCGCGTACCGCGATATTGAAGATGTTGGCATCTTGCAGGGTGTACATCTGCGCCTGCTGAAAGCGGGTCATGCCGGCGACCGGCGACAGCATGAACACGCGCACATTGTGCTTGCCGCGCATGGCATATTCGGCGGCGGAACCGGTATCGCCCGAGGTGGCGCCAAGGATGTTGATATCTTGTCCGGCTTGATCGAGTGCGTACTCGAACAGATTGCCGAGCAACTGCATGGCCATGTCCTTGAATGCCAGGGTCGGGCCGTTGGACAGTTCCAGTATGTACAAATCGTCTTCCAGCTTGCGCACCGGCGTGATCTGGCTGAAATCGGAGTCTTTACGCCCATGGCTGTAAGTCGCCGTGGTGTAAGTCTTGTCGATCAACGCTCTGAGATCGTCCGGCTCGATGTCGTCGGCCAGGCGCGACAACACGGCAAAGGCCAGTTGCCGATAATCCATATCGCGCATGAACGCTAGTTCCGCCGCTGAGAATTGCGGATAGGTTTCCGGCAGATACAGACCGCCATCCGGCGCCAGGCCGCCGAGCAGGATTTTCGAGAAGGTCAGAGCGGGCGCATTGCCGCGGGTGCTGAGGTAGCGCATGTCAGCCGTTCAACTCTTCAAGACGGATGCGGGTGATATGGCCGGCGATGCTGGACAGCGCTTCGATTTTCTTCATCGCCGCGTTGACCGCTTTTTCCTTGGCGATATGTGTCAGCAACACGATATCGGTCTGATCCTCGCCTTCGGCCGGTTCCTTTTGCAGCATCGCATCAATGGAAATTTCGAGATCGGCCAGGATGCGGGTGATGTCGGCCAGCACGCCGGGCTTGTCGGCGGCGCGCATGCGCAGGTAATAAGCGGTTTCGACTTCTTCGATCGGCAGGATCGGAAAGTCGGTCAGCTGATCCGGCTGGAATGCCAGATGCGGTACGCGATGACGTTTGTCGGCGGTATGCAAACGGGTGACGTCGACCAGATCGGCAATCACCGACGACGCCGTGGGCTCCGCGCCGGCGCCCTTGCCGTAATAAAGCGTCGCGCCCACGGCATCGCCTTGCACCAGCACCGCGTTCATCGCGCCTTCGACGTTGGCTATCAAGCGCTTGGCGGGGATCAGGGTCGGATGCACGCGCAGTTCGACGCCGTTTTCCTTGCGTTTGGCGATACCCAGCAACTTGATGCGATAACCCAGTTGTTCGGCGTAACGGATGTCCTTGGCCTGCAGCTTGGTGATGCCCTCGACGTAGGCCTTGTCGAACTGCACCGGAATCCCGAACGCGATGGATGCCATCAAGGTGGCCTTGTGCGCGGCGTCGATGCCTTCGATATCGAAGGTGGGATCGGCTTCGGCATAACCCAGATTCTGCGCATCCTTCAGCGCCGCGTCGAAAGACAACCCCTTGTCACGCATTTCGGACAGGATGAAATTGGTGGTGCCGTTGATGATGCCGGCGATCCATTGGATGCGGTTGGCGGAAAGGCCTTCGCGCAGCGCCTTGATGATAGGAATGCCGCCCGCCACAGCGGCTTCGAACGCCACCATGACCCCCTTCTTCTGCGCCGCGGCGAAGATTTCGTTGCCATGCACCGCCAGTAGCGCCTTGTTGGCGGTGACGACGTGTTTGCCATTCTCGATGGCTTCCAGCACCAGTTCCCTGGCCGTGGTGTAGCCGCCGATGAGTTCGACGACGATATCGATAGCGGGATCGCGCACCAGACTGAACGCATCGTCGGTGAGCATGACCTGATCGCCCACCAACGAGCGAGCCAGTTCAAGGTTGCGATCGGCCACGGCGGTAATCCGGATCGGGCGGCCGGCGCGGCGGGTAATTTCTTCCTGGTTACGGTTCAAAACGGTCCAGGTGCCACCGCCGACGGTACCGATGCCGAGCAGACCTACGTTGATTGGTTTCATTTCAGCAATCCATCTTTCTTGAACATGTCGCGCAAGCCGCGAATAGCCTGGCGGGTGCGCATTTCATTTTCGATCAGGGCGAAACGCACGTGGTCGTCGCCGTAGTCGCCAAATCCGACGCCGGGGCTGACAGCGACCTTGGCATCGGCGAGCACTTTTTTGGAGAATTCCAGCGACTTCATATGCGCATAGGGTTCGGGAATCGGCGTCCACAGGAACATGGTGGCCTTCGGCGCCTCGACCTTCCAGCCGACTTCGTTCAACCCTTTGACCAGCGCATCGCGCCGCTTCTGATACATCAGGCGAATGTCTTCCACGCAATCCTGCGGGCCTTCCAGCGCGGCGATGGCCGCGACCTGGATGGGCGTGAACGTGCCGTAATCATGATAGCTCTTGATCCGCGCCAGCGCCGCGACCAGCTTGGCGTTGCCAACCATGAAGCCGACTCGCCAACCGGGCATGTTGTAGCTCTTGGACAACGTGAAAAACTCCACCGCCACGTCTTTGGCCCCGGGCACCTGCATGATCGAGGGCGCTTTGTAGCCGTCGAACACGATGTCGGCATAGGCGATGTCATGCACGACCAGAATGCCGTACTCCCTCGCCATCGCCACCACCTTCTCGAAGAATTCGAGCTCCACGCACTGCGTGGTGGGGTTGCTGGGGAAGTTGAGTATCAGCATCTTGGGACGCGGCCAGAAATCCTTGATCGCCTTCTCCATTTCCTCGAAGAAGTTCACCCCGGGCACCATCGGCAGATGGCGGATGTCCGCCCCGGCAATCACCGGGCCGTAGATATGGATCGGATAACTGGGATTCGGAACCAGCACGATATCGCCTCGATCCAGGGTCGCAAGCGCCAGGTGGGCGATGCCCTCCTTCGATCCGATGGTGGCGATGGCCTCTTTCTCGGGATCGAGATCGACGTCGTAACGCGTCTTGTACCAGTTGCAGATTGCTTTGCGCAGACGTGGAATACCCTTTGAAACCGAGTATCGGTGGGTATCGCCGCGGCGCGCGGTCTCGATCATTTTCTCGACGATATGCGGTGGCGTGGGCTGATCCGGATTGCCCATGCCGAAGTCGATAATGTCTTCGCCCCGCCGCCGAGCAGCCATTTTCAGGTCGCCGGTAATGTTGAAAACGTAAGGCGGCAGTCGTGTGATTCTAGGGAACTCGTCCATCGCGGGGCTTTATAAAGGCGGGCTGTGTAAAAGCGTGTAATCTTACTCGAGTGCCCAATCCACGGGCAAACTGATCCCCCTGTTACCCTCCTACCCGCATGAAACTGCATTTATCCAGAAGCATCGGCACCAACGTGATTTCCGGCTATGGACGCGATCACCTCCTGGTCAATGGCGTGCGCCATGAAGCCAGCATCATCGTATTGCCCGACGAAATCATTGCCGGTTGGGTCGACCACATCGATCGGCTTTCGTCCGAACATTTTGAAACCTTGCTCATACGCGCACCGGAAATCATTCTGCTAGGCAGCGGCGCAACCTTGCGTTTTCCCTCCCCGGCCCTCTACGCGGGGCTCATGAAGGCGCGCATCGGGGTGGAAGTTATGGATACAGCGGCGGCGTGCCGTACCTACAACATTCTGGCGGCCGAGGGGCGGCGTGTCGCCGCTGCACTGATACTCGAGTGCTGAGGCACACACTTGCAATCCACACTGCGTGTGGAGCCGGAATCCGGCTAGAGGGTGCTTGCGATTAGCCCCGGAGGTCGGGGTTAATTTCACTGAATCGACGGATCGCAGCGAAGTCCGCCACATCTTTATCCGGTTGCCGGGTATCGGGCTGCAGGATCGCAAGTAAATGCGCGATACCGAATTCTCGGGCGGAACGCAAAACCGGCAGGCTGTCATCGACCAATAAAGTGCGCGCGGGATCGAACGGCTCGCTGCACCGTAAAGCAGCCCAGAATGCGGGGTCTTCCTTGGCGATGCCATATTCGTGCGAAACATGCATGGCATCGAAATGCACGGCCAGACCGGTTCTATCCATCTTCAGATTGAGACTTTTGCGGTGGGCGTTGGTCACCAGAACAATCCGCTTACCCGTCTTTTTCAAAGCGGCGAGAAAGTCGATCACATCCGGATGTACCGCGATCAGATGCGACAACTCCCGCTTCAGTTGCACGATGTCGAGTTCGAGTTGCTGCGTCCAGTAATCCACGCAATACCAATCCAGCGTACCGGCTTTGGCGTTATAGCGTCGGAAACATTCGGCATGCGCCTCGGCGTGGGGCAGACCATGTTGTTCGGCAAACTTTTCCGGCACATAAATCTGCCAGAAATGGTTATCGAAATGCAGATCCAGCAGCGTCCCATCCATATCGAGCAGAACCGTATCGATTGCGCTCCAATCCAGGGCCGATTTCATATCAAACCTTCTTTCGACATGCCGGTTCTGCGCAAGATACGACGCAAAGTCTGCAATGCCTCAAGCTGAATCTGGCGGACTCGCTCGCGGGTCACGCCAAGATGGGTGGCCAGTTCCTCAAGCGTCGCGACATCCTCATCGTTGAAACCGAAACGTCGCTCGATAACCCAACGGTGTCTTTCACTGAGCTCAGCCAACCAGGTCTGCACGTGGTGCTCGAGCTCCGCGATCTGCAGCATGTCTTCGGGCCGTTCGGAATGCTCATCCGCGATCGCCTCGCCTATCGACAAGGTGGGATCGATATCGAGCGGCGCATCCAGCGAGGCGACGCGATCATTCAAGGATAACAAGCGCCGCACATCCTCCACCGGCTTGCCGGTCAGGTGGGCAATCTCTTCCGGGCCGGCATCCGGCACGCCATGCGTTTCCAGATGGCGCTGAGCGCGCAGGAAAATATTCAGTTCCTTGATAACGTGAACTGGCAAACGGATGGTGCGGGACTGATTCATGATCGCCCGCTCGATATTCTGGCGGATCCACCAGGTGGCATAGGTGGAAAACCTGAAACCACGTTCCGGCTCGAATTTATCGAGCGCGTGCATCAGGCCGAGATTGCCTTCCTCAATAAGATCCAGCAAGGTGAGGCCACGATTGAGGTAATGCTTGGCAATGTTCACCACCAAGCGCAAGTTATGCTCAATCATTTTCTGGCGCGCCTCGAAATCGCCCTGGCGCACGCGGAAGGCAAGTGCCCGCTCTTCCGGCTGGGTCAACAGCCCCTCTCGACCGATCTCGTTCAGATAGATTTGGGTGACATCGGGAATCTCATCCAAGTCCTGTTCGGCATCGGCATGTAGCGTTTCCTGGATGATTTCCAGGTCGATCTCCGCGCTCGACTCTGACTCCGGATCCACAGATTCAAGATAAATATCTTCCTGCATGTTCGCCCTCAACTCTGTTTCGGCAGGTAATTGAGCGGATCCACGGGTTTGCCATACTCGCGAATCTCAAAATGCAATTTCACCCTGTCGGTATCTGTATCCCCCATCTCGGCGACGGGCTGCCCACGCGCTACTTTTTGCCCTTCAGATACCAGAATGCGGGAATTGTGAGCGTAGGCGGAGAGTAATGTTTTGTTGTGGCGGATGATGATAAGTTTTCCATAGCCACGCAAGCCGGAGCCAGCGTAGACCACCTTGCCCGCCGCTGCGGCCTGTACAACATATCCTGGCGCGCCACCTATATCGATGCCTTTGCTCATGCCATCGCCAAAACGCACAAGCAATCCACCCTTGCTTGGCCAGAGCCAGGAATCCGGCGGCGCTTCATCAGCGACCTCGGCGGGGGCGGGAGTTTCAGTTTTGATGAGCCGTGAAACAACCGGTGGCTTGACCGGTAACGGCGCGGTTGTGACAACGGATTTCGGAGGAGTCAGACGCAACAGATTGCCGCCACGGATCTGAGCCGGGTCCGGCAAATCATTCCATGCAGCCAGATCGCGGTAATCAAGACCATATTCAAAAGCTATTTTGAATAACGTATCCCCGTTCTGAATACGGTAGTGCCCCACCGGGGTGGAAGGCGGCGATTTGAAAGCATGGCTTGACTCCCGAACAGGGGCGGGAATCGGTTTGCTGGCACATCCCGCTAACAAAAGCAAAAGCGGCACCAACAAAAAACCCAGAAACGCGTGCCGGATCAACTCACCCCGGAGAGCAGAGGCACAAATTTCACCGCCTCCAATTCTCTTTCTTTGAATCCGCCCTCAGGCTCGGCTTCAACCACGATCAGACGCTGGGACTCCCCGGCACCAACCGGCGCGACCAATCGGCCGCCAGGCTTGAGTTGCAGTTTTAGTTCTTCCGGTATGTAAGGCATCACGGCGGCAACAACTATGGCATCGAATGGCGCGGCGGATCTGTATCCCAAAGTGCCGTCGACATTTTTGATCAACACATTGTTGATGCGTAGTTCGCGTAACGTCAGTCTTGCCCTGCCAACCAACTTGGCGATTCTCTCCAGACTGAGCACTTCCTTCGCTAGTTTTGATAAAACTGCGGCCTGATATCCGCACCCCCCGCCAATTTCCAGGACCCGATCCAGCGTTTGGCCACGAAAAACCAATTCACAACTACGGGCGACGGTATATGGGCTTGAAATGGTCTGGCCTTGGCCTATGGGTAGAGGTGTATCGTCATAAGCACGTTGCTGGATACTCTCTTCCAGAAACGGATGCCGAGGTACGGCGTTCATCGCGGCCAGAACAACTGGATCTTTAATCCCCTGCTCTTTCAGCCGCTCCAGCATCCGCGCGCGCGCGCGTTGTGAAGTCATGCCAATACCGCTCACCGTCATCGAGACAACCAATCTTCGATAACGCCCATTTGCGAATACCGCGTCAAATCCAATTGCAAAGGGGTCAAAGATATCCGGCCTTGAGCTACAGCATGAAAATCCGTGCCCGGCCCGGCATCTTGCGCGGCACCGGCGGCGCCCACCCAATACATCGTTTGATTCCGTGGATTTATCGTCTTTACCGTGTCTTGCGCCTTGTGACGGCGCCCAAGCCTGGTCACTTCGACACCTGTGATCGCTTCCGCGGCAACGTCAGGCACGTTTACATTGAGCAGGATATGTTCTGGAAAAGGCTGAGCAGAAAAACGTTGAACCAAGCCGGCAACAAAATCCGCAGCTGTTGAAAAATGCTCAGCCTGAATATTTGCCAGAGACACAGCTATTGATGGAATACCGAGAAGGAAGCCTTCCGTCGCGGCGGCGACGGTTCCTGAATACACGGTGTCATCGCCCATGTTGGCACCATGATTGATGCCGGAAATCACCATGTCAGGCAACTGCGGTAGCAAGCCTGTCACGGCAAGATGCACGCAATCGGTTGGCGTGCCATTGACGTAATTAAATCCAGAAGGGGACTGCCGCACCATCAAAGGGCGGTCAAGCGTCAGAGAATTACTCGCTCCGCTGCGATCACGCTCAGGCGCAACCACGGTAATTTCATGGCCTTGATTTTTGAGTGTCGCGGTAAGGATGGCTATACCTGGTGCGAAATAGCCGTCGTCGTTGCTGATCAGAATCCGCATTCGCCGCGATGGTGAGAGATGAATATTTATGGTCGGGGCGAGAAGACTCGAACTTCCGACCCCCTGCACCCCATGCACATTTGCAATGGTTAATAATCAATAAGTTAGACGATATTTGTCTAAACAAAATAGATTGGGTACGGCTAGATTATATGCGACTTCCGAGGCGGTGTTTAGACAAAAAAACCCCGCCGGCCAGAGACCAAGCGGGGTCGGGGTATTACACGATCAAGGATCAGAACGGGATGTCGTCACTTTCGTCAGCGAACGGAACCTCGTCCGTTCCGGCTTCATGGCCATTGGCGGGAATCTCCCGTGTGGCATAGAAGTCGG
>NCGJ01000016.1 GCA_002281555.1 Hydrogenophilales bacterium 28-61-23 | reverse complement strand
TGGACACGCCCTCCTTGTTGACGCTCCGGTACTGGTCCAGGAACAGCTTGAGATTGGTTTTCTCGGGCGAAGGGGGAACCCGGTTTTCCAGATAGGCCAAGGCCTTCTGGCTCATCAGCAGGATGGTCAGGTCGATGAAGTTGTAAGACAGCTTCGCCCGGTTCAATGCGGCGATCAGCGTGGCCACCCCCTGGTTGGCGGATTGCTTGTAGTGGTCGGCGCCGGGATTGTTTTCCGTGGAAGGAATGAGGGAGAGAATTCGCGCTGACACCTCATCCGGGTCTCCGTAAAGGATGGGGTTGTAGGTGTTCGAGAGGTCGGGTTCACCTGGGTTGATGACCAGCAAGTCATGCGACCGTCCAGCCCAGGCGCAGTAGGCGTGGAGGGTCTCCAGCTCCTCGATGTTGAGCTTGCCGTCGATGAAGATCAGTCCGCCACCGTTGGCGATCTGCTGAAACATGAGTAGCCGGCCCAGGACGGTTTTACCAACACCGGACTGCCCCACGATGAAGCCATGCCGCATCAGATCCTCGTAAGGGAGGATGAGCGGTTTGCCGGTGTCGGCGAGGTAGCCCACTAACAACCCTTCGGCATGGACCCCCGCCAACGCCTCGTAGGGCAGATTGGAAGAGCGCAGCTTGAGCTCCGACTTGAAGAGCCCATGCTCAGCCCACGGTTGCAGTGCTTTTGATGCCAGTCTAAAGCCACCCAATGCCGCACCTGCAAAGCTGCCCGCCAAGGACAGGCTGGCTGGCAGATGCCCCACCAGATAGGGGTGGGTGGCGAACAGGCCGGCCGAAATGGCCGCAAGCGAGAGGGCATCCTGCGTACCTCCCAGCCTCATCCGCTGAATATCCTTGAATGAAATCATTGTATATATACCGTTGCATGTGCATATAATTTATCACGGTAATCAAGAAGTCAGGAAGGTGCAGGCATGGCGATGCCAGATTGGGCTCCATCGTTCACATTGAACGAGCTGTACGAGATCAGCGATGCGGTCATGCCCGTGTTGCGTTGCTACCTGGAAGACGGAGATCCAGAGCAGCATGAACACCAGTACGGAAGTGTTTCGACCCTGCTGGAAATCGTCAGAAAGCTGAACATCAGCTTTGCAAAAAGTAGTGGCGTGCGTCGGGGAAACGATTTGCCTGACTGGTTTCCGCAACTTGAACAACAGGTTTGCCAATTTCGGGAGCGGGCAATCGAGATGGCGCATCAGGCTCAGGCGAGGGAGAGCTACGCCTGGGATTACTGGAAAAATTCTGCAGCATGAGCTAGCGCGATTTATGGCCAAGCACATCGAACTAAGCCGTTGGCTCACAGAGAACTTCGACCCACCGCCGCACATCAGCACCGCGCGGCGCTGGGTATCCCAAGGTCGCATCCACCCGGAACCCATCCGCGCAGGCGCAAAAATCTACGTGTTGCCTACCGCCCAATACCGCAAGCACAATGATCAGCCCAAGAGTCTCCTCGACATCATCCGTGACCAGGCCACGCAAGGACAGCAACCGTGATCTCCCCGCCAACCTCTACGATCGGAATGGCGGCTATTTCATCTACCTAAACCGGCTAAACGGCCAGACGGTCACGCTCGGCCGAGTTCCTCGCAAGGACGCTGTCAGGCAAGCAATTGAAGCCAACGCGTGGATTGAAGGTGAACTCGCCAAGAATGATGTGTTGGCTATCGTCAAAAATTCCACCGGCTCAACGCTGGCAGACTGGTTGAAGAAATACGCAGCCCTGCTGGAACGTCGCGGAATGGCCAAGACAACAGCCAGGCAAGCGGATTGGAAGCGGCGAGCACTGGAAGCGCAGTTTGGCAAAAAGACCATGGCCGAACTGGAAGAACCGCGCATCTGGGCCGATTGGCTGGATGGGTTCATTGATGAAGGCAAGACCGGCGCGGCAACAAACTGGAAGTCCTATGTGCAAGACGTTTGGCGTGAGGCATGCGCCCAGGGCTGGGCAAAGACTAACCCCATCCTTGTTCTGCGCCGGGTTCCATCCGGAACAAAGCGAGCCAGACTCACGCTGGATGGGTTCAATGCCATCTACCAGGAAGCGCTCACTGCTACCGACAGATGGCTTCCCAGAGTGATGGAGTTGGCCATCTTGACTGCACAGCGTCGGGAGGATCTGGCTGCGTTTGAGTTCCGGCGCCGAGCGGATTCAAAGCACTGGGTGGAAAAGGACACGCTCTACATCACCCAACAAAAGACCGGAGCCAAGATCGCCATTCCTACCGGACTGCGCCTGGATGCGATCGACACATCCCTTGCGCAAATCATCTCCCGCTGCCGCGATCTCATCGTGACCCCGAGGATGATCCACCATGTGCGCCACCAGTCCAGAGTGCAACCCGGCGACCCGGTCGCTCTTGACAGGATCACCAAGCGATTCGCCGATGCGAGAGACGCCGTAGCCAGGCGTGATGGGAAGTTCTGGGAGGGCAGCAAGGAACCGCCTACTTTCCACGAGATTCGCTCCCTGTCTATCCGACTATGGACCGCGCAGGCTGGTGCGGACTTCGCTCAGTCCATCGCGGGCCATAAGGACTCGGCGACAACGGCCACCTACCGTGACGTCAGAGGGGCAGAATGGACCAAAATCGTTTTGGCAACATAATGGCAAAGTTTTGGCAAATTAGCTTTCAAATACATATGAACTGGATGGCCGACGCCAACCAGCGCCTTGAGTTTCTGGCGGCGCAAGCTGCCTCAGCCAAGGAAAGCATTGCGCTGGTGTCCCCGGAAATGCCGCTGCGCGCCAATCTGTCGGTTCTGGATAACATCGCGCTGATTCCCCAGTACCGCGCCAACCTGACCTACGACAAGGCCGCGGACTTGGCCTGGGATTTACTGGCCGCGGCCGGATATCAAGACAGCTTTGCCAAACGCGACCCCGATCTAAGCCATGCCGAACGCTTTGTGGCGAAACTTTTGCGCGCCGCGATTGGCGCCCCGCCCATCATCCTGATCGACCGGCCGGCCATGCTCCTGCCTGATACGCATTACCCGCCGTTTCTGCGCGCATTGCTGAAAAATCTGGTCAATTATCTGAACGATTGCCGGATCATTGACTACCAATGGAATAAACCGCTTTACGACGTTGAGTTTGCCCAGGCTGAGCTGATTCAACCTCATTAATCCTACCGTTAAGACCCTACCGACATGAATCGACCAAGCGGCGCACCTCTCATCAAAAACCTTGAACTCAAGGTCGGCGTGTTACTGGTATCGACTGTATTGCTGATTACCGGATTCGTTGTCTATTCGCTCTATGCGCGCGGCGCTTTTCACAGCACGCAAAGCCTGACCCTGATCGCGCCGGAAGCGGAAGGCGTAAGCATAGGCATGCCGATGACGTTCTCCGGATTTCCCATTGGCGAAGTCAAACGCATGGAGCTGGGTGAGGATGGAAAAGTCCGCCTGGAAATCGCGATTCCAACAGAAGACGCACGTTGGCTGCGGGAAAGCAGCGTATTTACACTCGAGAAGTCGCTGGTCGGCGGCGCCAAAATCAAGGCGCACACCGCCAATCTGTCAGATAAGCCGCTTGCCGCCGGCGCTGCCCGTACGCTACTGACCGGCGATGCCGCCCAAGAGATTCCGGTTCTGATCCAACAGGTCAAGGACATCCTGAAAAACGTTGCCGACATGACTGGCAAGGACTCGCACATCAACCATACGCTGGCCAATGTGGAGAACGTCACGGCTCGCATGACCGGAGAATACGGCGTGCTTGAGGGCGTACTGGGCGATAGGGAGAAAGCCCGCCATGTCGTCGCGGCACTGGAAAAAGCGAACGCCCTGCTGACCAACCTGAACGGGGTTTCTTTGAAAGTCGATGGCGTGCTGGCAAAAACCGATAGCCGCGTTTTCGGACCTGAAGGCGTCATCGATCAAGCACAACTATCCATTACAAAAATCAACGGCATACTTGGCGACGTGCGCGAAAGCCTGAAAAAAGCCGACGCACTGCTGGCCAATGCGCAAACCGCGAGCGCCGATCTGCCCAAAATCACTGGAAATGTTCGAGAAGCCACGGCCGACATGACGCAGCTGCGAACCGAAATCGACGAAAGCGCGCGCAAGGTGAATCACCTGATCAATGAAATCAACAAAAAGTGGCCGTTTGCGCGCGATGTGGAGATCAAAACGCCATGAAACACAGTTTTTCCGCTTGCCTGCTCGCCATGCTGTTGACCGCCTGCGGCGGCGCTCCGCCACCGGCGGATTGGAAGCTGAACGCGGTCAGCCTGCTGGAACATTCACAGCAACGTTGGCTGGAAGGCGACGGCAAGTCGGCCGACCTGACCATGGACCAAGCGCGCAAAGAAATCGCGAAATCCGGCCGTGTCGACCTGCTCGCCCGCGCCGAACTGGCGGCTTGCGCCGCGCGCATCGCCAGCCTGGATTTCGCGACCTGCAGCTCTTTCGACGAACTGAAAACGGACGCCGGTTTGGCTGACAAAACCTACGCGCGCTTTCTTGCGGCGGACTGGAACGGACTGGACATAAAAAACCTGCCAACGCATTACGCCAGTCTGATCGACGCCAAGGACGACGCCAGCGCGAATAAGGCGGTCGCCGAAATCAAAGACCCCTTGCCGCGTCTGATCGGGGCTGCTTTGCTATTCAAGTCAGGCCGCGCCGATCCCGCGACCCTTGCAACCGCCATTGACACCGCGTCGGAACAGGGTTGGCGACGCCCGCTTCTGGTCTGGCTCGAAGTACTGTACAAACGAGCGCTAACAAGCAATGACACTGCGGCGGCAACCTTGATTCAAAGACGGATCGACCTTGTCCAGGGCACAGCCAAGGTTCATTGATTGCCGATCCACCGGCAACTCGACTAGCGCGCCTGGCCGGTGATTGCCGCCCATATAATCACGCCACTTTCAATAGAAATAGAGGAGACTCCTTTGGACTGGCTCAACCATCCTTGGCCTTGGTATGTCGCAGGCCCGCTAATCGGATTGATGGTTCCCACGATGCTTTTCATCGGCAACCGCTCATTCGGCATTTCCAACAACCTCCGCCATCTCTGCGCCATTACGCAACCGCCCACTGTCGATGTGGATTTTTTTCGTTACAACTGGAAGGAATACGTCTGGAGCCTGGTGTTTGTTATTGGCACCGCGTTCGGCGGTTACCTGGCTGGCGTAGTGTTTGCCAATCCCGACCCAGTCCAACTGAGCCAAGCCGCGCAAGAAATGTTGCTGTCCTGGAGCTTTACCCAACCCGGCACGTTCCTTGTCCCGGATGAGTTGTTCCATACCAGCATGCGCAACTTCACCTTCCTGTTCGCTTCCGGCGTTCTGGTCGGATTCGGCACACGCTATGCGGGCGGTTGCACTTCCGGCCACGCGATCACCGGACTTTCAACCTTGCAACTGCCCTCTCTGTACGCAGTGCTCGGCATCTTCGCGGGCGGATTGTTTTCTTCCTGGTTCCTGGTTCCCTGGATGCTTGTTTGAGTAAAAACACCATGACACGCTATCTACCCTACCTCCTTGTTGGAACCGTGTTCGGTTTTGTCATGATCAAATCCGAAGCGGCTTCCTGGTACCGCATTCAGGAAATGTTTCATTTCCAGAGTTTTCATATGTTCGGCATCATGTTTTCAGCCATCGTGACAGCCTTTCTGGCGACACAGATCATCAAACGTCTTGGCCGGCAAAAAGCGTTGAATGGTCAGGAGATCGAAATCCCGCAAAAGCCGGCCGGCCGGATCAGTTACATATTCGGCGGCGTCATTTTCGGGCTCGGCTGGGGATTGATCGGTTTGTGTCCCGGCCCTGTTTTTGCGCTCATCGGCACCGGTTCTCTCGGTGCGCTCGTAGTACTTGCGGGCGCATTGCATGGCACCTGGCTGTACGGCGCCTTGAAACAGTATTTCCCGCATTGAATCTATCAACCCTGTCATTAATAGACGTTTTTTGACAGCACCTGACCGTGCGGCTAACCTTGCGCCGGCTTTTTTCGCCACATGGCTTTTTGTCTAACCATTTAGCCTTTTTACTTTGTACCGCTTGGAGGAGAACACTATGCGCATGATTACACTTGCTTTGGCCGCCGTTGGCTTTGTTTCAGTATCCGCAACAGCCGCCCCGTTGATGTCTGCCGATTGGGCCACGCAAGCCTGTCAGTCCTGGAACACCAATCCGATTCTGACCGATGAATTGGCCGAGAAATGGATCAAAAACGATAAAGGACGCGGTTACAAAGTCATGCATATGTACCGCACGGACTGTGGCGAAGCCACCAAGATTGAAATGACCATCTCCGCCAAGAACGGCAAGGCCCTGTGCACCTACGCCGGCCCGGTCCAGCACACCTCGCTGGATTTAGGTTCCGACTATCTGATGCATGCGGAAACCAAGCGCTGGAAGGAAATGGGCGCCGGCGAGTACGGTCCGATGCGCGCCATGATGTTCGGCCGCCTCAAGTTTGAAGGCCCCAAAGGTGAAGCCATGCGCGTCATGGGCCCGTTCGAGCAGTTCCTGCTGATCCCCGGCAAAGTGCGCGGCGAAGATACCTGCCCAGCCAAGTAACGGGTAATCGCCTGATCTAAAAAAACCCGCCTAGGCGGGTTTTTTTACGTCCGTTCAGGGCGTGATCGGAAGCAGCCGCGCGGAAAAACCGCCGCCGCCCGCTTCGATCTCCAGCAAACGATCGATATTCGGATGCTTGCCCGGATTCAGGCGCGCATCCCGCGTATGTTCCGCATACAAAGCCAGGCCCTCGGCCGCTGCCGACGCATCGATTTTTCCGAATTTCACCGACAGGTGCTGATACAGCCGCAAAGAACCCTGGCTGCCGGGTTTGTTCTCAATCACCGCCCGCATGCCATCCGACCCGATCAATTCAATCCCGGCAAGGTGATCCGCCGCTGGCAAAGCGGCGAGATTGTCGGCAAAACTAGGACTCATACCCGGTACGCCGCGAAGGTCAGCAGTTTGGAAGTCAATTGCATCGCCTGCTTGACCGGCGCGGGCAGGGGCACGCCGCCATGGCTGATGGCGGTTTCCGCATGTTTTATCTCATCGGTTTTCATCTGTTCCACGATGGCTCTGCTTTTCGCGTCCTGCTCCGGCAACTCGCTGAGATGGGAATTCAAATGGCCTTCCACCTGATGCTCGGTCTCGGCCAGGAAACCCAGATTCCATTTATCGCCCAACGCCCCCGCCAATGCGCCCAACGTAAATGAGCCGGCGTACCAGAGCGGGTTCAGCAAGCTTTTATGACTGCCCAATTCATTCAATCGCTTCTCGCACCAAGCCAGATGCTCGGTTTCTTCCTCCGAGGCCTCGATCAAGGCACGCTGTGCCTCCGGATTGCGCGCGGTCAGCGCCTGGCCCTGATACAGGGCCTGGGCGCAAACCTCACCACTATGGTTTACCCGCATCAGTCCAGCGGCGTGGCGCTTATCGGCCTCGCTCAATTCGGCTTCCACAATCCCGGCATCCGGATAAGGGCGGCGTGATGATGCCGTGGCGAAAATCGTGCGCAGCGCCTTGTCGACTTGCAGAATGAAGGCATCGGGACTGGCGGTGAAATTGGGCAACATGGCAGGGTTCCTTCTGGATAACGTCGTCCGATTATATCCGCCGCTCCATGCGCACAGAGCCGGCTTGACTGGCTGAAATTCATGGTCAAATGCGCGCGCCGTTCAAATCCGCTCTTCAACCCCCATGGCGCGCAAACCCGCGCGCAGCTTCGATGATCGAATCGTGACCCCAGCGGACATCCTCTACGCCGTCGCCATCCTGCTTCTGGCCTATTTCGTGCGTGGCATATCCGGCTTTGGCTCCGGCTTGATCGCGGTGCCTTTGCTGGCTCTGCGTTTTCCATTGCCGGATGTGGTGCCGTTCATGCTGATCATGGATTTTTCCGCCTCCGCGCTGGTCGGCGGTGTCAGCTTCAAACGGGTCGAGTGGTCTGAAATTCGACGTCTGATGCCAGTCAGCCTGATCGGTGTCATCCTGGGCACCAGCCTGTTGGTATCGCTGCCACCAAACATCCTGCTGACCGTCTTGAGCGTCTTTATTCTGGCTTTCGCGATACGTTCCCTGCTCATCCACCCAGGCAGGTTCCGACCGGTTTCGACCTGGTGGGCGTATCCCGCCGCGCTGACCGGCGGCGCGGTGGGCGGCTTGTTCGGCACCGGCGGGCCGCCCTATGTGATTTATCTGTCGCACCGTATTCAAGACAAATCGACACTGCGCGCGACGCTGTCCGGGCTGTTTTTTCTCGAAGGACTGATTCGTATCGCGACCTTCCTGGCGGTCGGCCTGCTGCATGGCGGAGAGGTCTGGATCAATGGTTTGATGGCCGCGCCCATCGTCTTCGCGGCGCTGTATGCCGGCAGCCATGTGCATGCCCGGCTATCGAACGCGCAAATGACCCGCCTGATCGGTTTGCTGTTGCTGGGCAGCGCCGGCTCGCTGATGCTGAAGGCCTGGATTTGACCGCGCCGCGCGTGCCGAATCGGCGCTCAGTGCAGTTTCGGCACCCCCTGCTCGACCGGAAATCCGGTGCGCATTTCTTCCGGCGTCGCATTGCGCACCGAGACGATATCGACCGAACAAATCGCGTTTTTTCCCGCCAGCGGCGGATTGGCGTCGAGCGTGACCTGGCCATCGGCGATTTTCACCACGCGGAAAGTCATCGCCTCGCCTTGTTCGTTTTCGAATTCGGCTTCCGCGCCTAAACGGCGGTAAGGCGGCGGCACATTCGCGAAGTCCTCGACGATGATCAGGGCCGGGTCGGCGGGCCCAAAGGCCAGTTCCGGCGTCAGCTTGACTTCCACCCGCTCGCCGGGGCCATGGCCTTCCAGGCCTTGCTCGATCTCGACGAACAGACCGCTGCCGGCGCCATGCACGTAACCGGTGGGCATGTCCTGCTGGCCCATGATCTGGCCTTCTTCCGACAGCACGGAATAAGTGATGTAAACGACCTTGCCCCGCATTACGACATCGTCCTGACTCATGTTCGACTCCAAAAGCACATAGCAAAGGGGCGCGAGTTTACCGGAGGCTGGAAATATCGACGCGCACCTGCACTTCGGTGACGTCTTCCGCTTCCCAGGTCAGCGTCAATTCCACCGCCTGCATGATCTGTTCAAAACCGGTTTCAGACTGGGACACGGTGAAATGCGGTTGCGCCTTGATCCGGGCGGGACGATTGGTTTCCAGACGAATCGCCGCGCCCAGAAGGCGATCTTCCAGCGTCAATGCCTTCAACTCGTTCCAGGTAAAGGCCTGGCCGAAACCGCCGGACACCTCGCCATCGACGACATAACGCCCGGCCGGGCCGTCGCAACTGGGCATGGCCAGATTCAGACGCGTGGAGAGACGTCCGTTGCCGACCGATTTCAGCGCCACGGTCAGACGGTTGTCCCGCACGCTGTAGATCTTGGCGACGCGGATGGCATCCTTTTCCGTCCCGACCTGGCCCATGCACAGCACCGCGCCGCCCTGCGCCACGGTGCTGCTGTATTCGACCGGGCGCTTGGCATCGAAGTCGGTCCAGGTCTCGGCGAACCAGCCGCGACTGCGCCTGTCCGGGATCAAGCCTTCAGTTTTGTCGCAGTCATGTGTTTCGTAACGTTTGAGGCTATCGGCGAAGTTCTGCGCCAGCGGGTAGCTGGACAACTCGATCAGCGACGCATCCTTGTCCGGCCGCAGCACGGCCTGCAAGGACAGACTGGTCAGGAAAACCTCGTCGATGCCATCCATATCGATATCGCCGGAGAACTGGGCCGGCCGGGTTTGCAGGCCGTCCAGGCGGCGCTCCAGACCGATCAGCGCGCGCCAGACCGCGCGGCGCAGATGCGGCAGATGGACGCCGCCGAACCGGCCGTGCCCGTAGGCATCGCCGGCCTGGGCTTCGTGCAGCAACTCGACCAGATCCTGCCGAATCTGATCCGCCGGCAGGCTGGCCAAACGCGCGGACAGGCCCAGCATGCGTTTGTGCATCCAGTTGGCTTCCGGGTAACGGGTCAGGAAGGTTTTCCAGATGCCGCCGTGGGAAACGTTGGGCGGATAGACCACGCCGCGAGTCGGCGAGGCGTCGTGATATGCGCGGAAATGCACGCTCTTGATGGTCGGCGAGTTCAACACGCCTTCGATGAATTGGGCCAACCAACCCTGTTCGTAAACCCGCTGAAACGACTCCGGCCGGATGCCGAATTTCTCGATGTCATCGAAATGGATCGCGGCGGCATGCGTGGTTTCGTCGGACTGAGATTCGATGAAAGCGAGCGCCTCATGCGCCGGCGAAAACGGCAGGCGTGAACACAGGGCCTCGGAAACCGGGAACAGGTCGAGCCGGCGACCGTCTTCCTCGGTGCTGTGATAACCGTTGAGCCGCTCAGGCTCCGCGCCGGCGCGGAGAAAATGATCGTCGTCGAGCATGGCATAGCCGATACCGGAATCGACCAGCGCCGGCACGACGGCGGCCTCCCAGACCCGTTCGGCCAGCCAGACGCCGCGCGGGCGCTGGCCGAATATCTGTTCGATGCGGTCGGACATCGCGGCTAACTGGCTCATGCGATCACGATAAGGAATCGCCGCCAGCACCGGCTCCATGTCGCCCGCGCCAAAGAATTCGACTTGGCCGCGGCGCGACATTTCCACCAGCCGGGCCATGTCGTCGGCGTGATGGGTGAACAGCCATTCCAGCAGCCAGCCGGAAGCATGCAGCGCGAAGCGGAATTCAGGGTAGCGATAAACCGTTTCCAAAAAGGGCTTGTAGCAACGCTGGTGCGCGGCTTCCATGACCTCAGGGAGATTGCCGACGGGTTGGTGGGCATGCACGCCGAACAGCAGGGAAACCGTTTTGCTCATGGATATCTCATTGATTTTGGGTTGATTTACAGTCTCAGCGCCGCTGTGCGCCATCGCGCTGTTCGCGTAGATGATTGCGGGCGTGCTCGTAGATACGTTCCAGGTCGTCGGGCGCAACGTCGATGTAACCCTCCATCGAGCGCAGCGCCGCGAGCAGATCTTCCTCACGGAACACCAGCTGAACCGGAGGGGTTTGACGCGGCGCGAAGGCCAGCGGGTAACGTCGCCCGGGCAACAAGTTGTTGACGACGAGCGCAACCGTCACCAGAACCAGAGCATTCAACAGCACCACGCCGATGAAGCCCAAACCCTCGGCTTGCAATGCCGCGCCACCCAGAACCGGCAGCAACGCGGTGCCGCCGCCGGGCGCATGCAGGCAACGCAGAGACATCTGCACCAGAACCGTCAGCGCCATCGCCAGCAGGCAGGCGAGTATCGGGTCGGCCACCCATGCGCCCACGAGCAAACCTGAAGCCGCTCCGGCCAAGTGTCCGCCAATCACCGCCCAGGGTTGAGACAAAGGGCTGTGATGAACGGCGATCACCAGAATCGTGGAGGCGCCCATCGATGCAGCCAGAAACACCTGAAAATGGCTGGGCAAGAGCGCATGACTGACCCAGGCGTTGAGCGCGATGGCGATCCCCGCAGCCAGCGCGCTGATTACGATCTCGTAAGCGCCGATCGACGCTTGCCGAGGAAACAGCTTGGCCAGAATGGTCATGCGCGCGCCGCCTTCAGTGCCCGTCAAACACCACCGCGCCGCATGACGCCACCGGACTCGACACGATTTTGCCCATCGCCACCGTCCTGGCAGAGTGGCGCGTCGAGGTAGGCGGGAGGCATGACGCGCAAGGTTTCATAGAGTCGTTTCAGTTTCTGGCGATAGACCCGGTCGAAACTGGCAACCGCGGCGGCCGGATTGTAGTCGCCGAACCACCAGAACCAGTCCGAGCTTTCGCACGACTTGAGCAGCGCTTCGGCTAGCGCTTGCGTATCGGGCGGCAACATGCCGACCGCGCCGTCATAAGCTCGTTTGGCGGCGACCAGCCAATCCCAACCCCGATTTTTGGCGGGATCGCCGATCCAGGTACAGAAATCGCCGTAGACCCAGCTTCCCGCGACCAAATGCGGCAACGGGGCATGCGATTGCGGGAACATGTCGAGATAGTCGCTGAATGTCGTGGTGCGTATGGTCGGATGCTCCGCCAGGTCGGCGAACAGATCGGACAGGAAATAGAAACCGTTATAGGGGTAATACTCCCAGGCGTTTTCGCCGTCCAGAATGATGCTGACGACCGAATTAGGGCCGGATGCATGTCTGCGCACCTCATCGAGCGCCTGCAGAAAATGGCGGGAGGCATCTCGGCCATGCCAGCCCTTGTATTCGAAACCGATCAGGTCGGACAAATGATCGTCGCGGAAAAACAGGGCGGTTTCCGCACCCGGCAATTTGTAGGGTTTGCAGCACCAGGTGGCTTTATGGGCAAGGTCGATCTTTGGGTGGCTGGTTATTGCCGCCAGACTGTGGCGCAGCACGCCTTCGCCACTTGCCGCCCACTTCAGGCCGGCTTGCGAGAACAACTGCACCGCCGCATCGGAAAGCCCGCCCTCGGCCGGCCAGAACCCGGTTGGCCGCTGGCCGAACCGCGCCGCGTGCTCGTTCAATGCGGCATCGATATGCGCCCGCGCCCGCGCCGCGCCGCCCGGGTAGCTCTTCGCTTGCGGCAGGTCCAGATCGGGCCGGGCTTCGCATGCCGAGTGGAAATCGAGCAACAGCGGCAGAATCGGATGGCTATGCGGCGTCGCTGACAGTTCGATCTGGCCGCGTTCGGCCATTTGCCGGTAACGCGGTATCAGGCTGGTGATGACTTCGCCATACAGATCGAACAAATCGCGTCGGTCTTGTGGGCTGTAACCCTCGCCCTTGTTGAACAAGGCCAATAAATCGGGCCGCGCCCGGCGCACGGTCTCGCCGGTCCAGGCCAGGTGGTACCAGGTGACCAGATCGGCTAGGTATTGCTCGGAGAGGTAATTCAGGCCGCAGCCGTCTCCAACGTCACCGGCATCGCCGCAGGCATCGATGGTCTTCCACAATGTGTAGAGCCGCTTGTAGGCCGGGAACGGCTCCAGCATGGTGGGGTGATTGACCTTGAAGCACTGTTCGATCAGCCGCCTTTTTTCCGGCGCGGGCAAGGCATACAGATCGCCGGAAATCAGACTTGCCAGCAGCGGATCGCGCAGATCGCCGCTGTCGAACTGCGCGCTGTAATCGAGCAATTGGGCCGTCAGGGTCGGCACAAAATTGACCACGCAATGCAGATCGGGGGCGGCTTCCAGATGCGCCGCCATGTCGGCGTAGTCTTTGACGGCGTGGAGATAAGTCCACGGCAATTGGTAGCGACCATCCGCATCGCGGTAGTCGGGCTGGTGGAAGTGCCAGCAAAAGACAAGGTGTAACAAGGTGAAAGGCCCGCGATGAAGAATACGGCTAGTTTAGCCGCTCACCGCAGGCCACTGACACATCACCTGAAGTGGTGAAACGCCTGTCCGAGCATTTCCGGCGTAACCAGCGTGACCCCCTTCTGCGTGACATGAAACAGCTTCTCGTCCTCGATCCGGTTGATGCCGATGGTCATGCCGGGCGGGATGTTGCAGCCCTTGTCGATAACCACTTTTTTCAGAATCGCGCCAGCGCCGATGCGGACATCGGGCAACACCACTGCCTCTTCCAGGAACGCGCCTTCCTTGACGCGGACATTGGAAAACAACACCGAATGTTTCACCGACGCGCCGCTGATGATGCAACCGCCGGAGACCATCGAATCCACCGCCATGCCACGCCGGTTTTCTTCGTCGAAGACGAATTTGGCGGGCGGCAATTGCTCCTGATAGGTCCAGATCGGCCAATCCTTGTCGTACAGATTGAGATCGGGCGTGATGTTGGCGAGATCGAGGTTGGCTTCCCAATAGGCATCGACCGTCCCCACATCGCGCCAGTAAGGCGGCTCACCCTCGCCATGCACGCAACTGTCGTTGAAGCTCTGCGCGTAGACGCGATATCCGGCGTCGATCAGGTGCGGAATGATGTTCTTGCCGAAATCGTGTTCGGATTTCGGATCGTCGGCATCGCGCACCAGTTGCTCGAACAGGAAAGCGGCGTTGAACACATAGATGCCCATCGAACACAGCGCGATATCGGGCTTGCCCGCCATCGGAGCGGGGTGGTCCGGTTTTTCGGTAAAGGCGACAACGCGGGATTCCTCGTTCGTGGCCATGACGCCGAAGGCGGTCGCCTCTTTCAAGGGCACTTCGATACAGGCCACGGTCATATCGGCTTCGTTGCGGACATGGTTGGCGATCATCTCGCCGTAGTCCATCTTGTAGACATGATCGCCCGCCAGAATCAGGACGTATTCCGGTTTGTAGACGCGCAGGATATCCAGGTTCTGGTAGACCGCGTCGGCGGTGCCCTTGTACCAGGTTTCTTCGGTGACGCGCTGTTGCGCCGGCAACAGATCTACGAACTCGTTGAACTCGCCGCGCAGAAAACCCCAGCCGCGCTGAACGTGCTTGATCATGGAGTGCGACTTGTATTGAGTGACCACACCGATGCGGCGAATACCGGAGTTCATGCAGTTGGAAAGCGGGAAATCGATAATGCGGAATTTGCCGCCGAATGGCACCGCCGGCTTGGCGCGCCAGTCAGTGAGCTGCTTCAATCTGCTGCCGCGGCCACCGGCGAGAATCAGCGCAACAGTGTTCTTGGTCAGCAAGCTTACGAAACGCGGATACTCTTTTTGCACGCACCTTCTCCTTAATATTTTTCAACGACAACACAGTAGAATAATAACCGATAGACATATCCTGAATACCACTTAACCTGACTTTACCAATCGGCCGCGTTGACCAAAGACACCATAACCCGCCTTAGCCAAGTATCCAGCAGCATTGTCCTGACGTTATTCTTACGCCACTTTTAGGTAAAACTCATTACAAAAGACAAACATGCCCCAGTCACTTGAACGTCTAGTCAGCGCCCGCCACCACGACCCCTTCGCCATCCTTGGCCTGCATCCGGCGCCGGAAGGTTGGGTCTTGCGCGTTTTTCGCCCCGCCGCCAGCCGCGTCACCTTGCATCTGCATGAAACGCGCGAGGATCTGATCAAAATCGATGCCAGCGGCCTTTTCGAGTGGCGCGGCCCGCTGGCACCGCCACGCCCATGGCGTCTTGGCATCGAAGAAGGCGAACACCGTTTCGAAATCGTTGACCCGTACGCATTCGGCCCCCTGCTTTCCGACCAGGAAATGTACCTGTTCAACGAAGGCAAACTGCTGGAAGCCTGGCGCAGCCTGGGCGGCCATGCCCTGCAGGTTGACGGCGTCGACGGCGTGCGCTTTGCGGTCTGGGCTCCGAATGCCGAGCGCGTCTCGGTGGTCGGCGACTTCAACAACTGGGACGGCCGCATCCACGCCATGCGCGCGCGCGGCGGCTCGGGCATCTGGGAATTGTTCATTCCGGGCCTGACCCCGGGCGATCTGTACAAATTCGAAATCCGCAACCGGGACACCGGCGCGGTGCAAGTCAAGGCCGACCCGTTTGCGCGCCAATTCGAGATGCGCCCGAGCAATGCCGCCATCGTTCCCCGCGCCAGCACGCATGCCTGGAGCGACAGCGAATGGATGCGCGGTCGCGCTCAGCGCGATTGGCTGCATAGCGCGATGAACATCTACGAAATCCATGCCGGCTCCTGGAAGTTGCATCCGGACGGCAGCTTCTACAACTGGCGCGAACTGGCCGATACCCTCGTCCCCTACGCCGCCGACATGGGCTACACCCACCTGGAGCTGATGCCGGTCACCGAGCACCCGCTCGATGCCTCCTGGGGCTATCAGGCCACCGGCTATTTCGCGCCCTCCTCACGTTTCGGCACGGCCGACGACTTCCGCCATTTCGTCGACACCTGCCACCGGGCCGGCCTTGGCGTGCTGCTCGACTGGGTACCCGGCCACTTCCCGATGGATGACTGGGCCTTGGCCCGTTTCGACGGCACCGCCTTGTTCGAACACGAAGATCCGCGTCTGGGCGTGCATCAAGAATGGGGCACCTACATCTTCAATTACGGCCGCGCCGAGGTGAAAGGCTTCCTGCTCTCCAGCGCGCATTACTGGCTATCCGAATTCCACCTGGACGGCCTGCGCGTCGATGCCGTCGCATCCATGCTTTACCTCGACTATTCGCGCAAGCATGGCGAATGGCTGCCCAACAAGTTCGGCGGCCGCGAGAACCTCGACGCCATCGACTTCCTGCGCGAAATGAACACGATGGTGCATGACCGTTTCCCCGGCGCGCTGACCATCGCCGAAGAGTCCACCGCCTGGCCGATGGTGTCGCGCCCGGTCTACCTGGGCGGGCTCGGTTTCTCGATGAAATGGAACATGGGCTGGATGAACGACACGCTGGCCTACATCCAGCAAGACCCGGTGCACCGTCGCTACCATCACAACAGCCTCACCTTCGGCCAGCTATACGCCTACACGGAAAACTTCGTGCTGCCGTTCTCGCACGACGAGGTCGTACACGGCAAGCAATCGCTGCTCGGCAAGATGCCGGGCGATGCCTGGCAAAAATTCGCCAACCTGCGCCTGCTGCTCACCTACCAGGCCACCAGCCCGGGCAAGAAACTCAACTTCATGGGCAACGAATTCGGCCAGGGCCGCGAATGGTCCGAACAATCGGGGCTCGACTGGAGCCAACTGGAAACGGACTGGCATATCGGTGTCAACAAGGCCGCGCGCGATCTCAACCGGCTCTACCGCGACCTGCCTCCGTTACACGATCTCGACTTCGATTTCGAAGGCTTCGCCTGGATCGACTGCCACGACGCCGATCAATCCGTGCTGGTTTTCCAGCGTCGCGATCGCCAGGGCCGCGCGGTCGTCGTCGCGCTCAACTTCACGCCGATAACACGCAGCGGATACCGCATCGGCGCGCCCGCCACCGGCTTCTGGCGCGAGATATTCAACAGCGATTCCGACCTGTACGGCGGCGGTAACGTTGGCAACGGCGTCGGCTTGATGTCCGAAGACCAGCCCTGGATGGGCTATCCACAATCTCTGGTGCTGACCCTGCCCCCGCTGGCTGGTGTGATTCTTCACCAGGATTAAGCAATGGCGATCGACGTCTCCTGCCACCTGCTGCGGGGTGGCCAGCGCCAGTCGATTGCCTTCGAGGACGTCAGCGAGGCCATCGCGGCAGGTGACGGCCTGGTCTGGCTGGAGTTGAACGACCCGGACAAACCCACGCTCGATCTGCTGCAGGAAGAGCTCGGCCTGCATGAACTGGCGGTCGAAGATGCGCTGACCGCCCACCAGCGACCCAAAGTCGAAGACTACGCCGGCGGCTTGTTCGTCGTCCTGCGCACCGCCCGGTTGTGGGACAACGCCATCGAATACGGCGAAACCCACGTGTTCTGCGGCCCCAACTACCTCGCCATCATTCGCCATGGCACCGGCCCCGGCTATCGCCAGGTGCAGGACAGACTGCAAGCCTACGCGCGTCCGCTCAGCGTCGGGCTGGCACTTTACGCGCTGCTCGACCATGTCGTCGACGAACTACGTCCCCTCGCCGCGCGCCTGGAAGACCGCTATGCCGATCTCGAAGCCGCCATTTTCTCCAACGGCATTTCCAGCGACAACCTGCAACGCCTGTATGAAACCAAACGCGAAATCCAGCAACTCATGTCCGCCATACAGCCAATACCGGAAATCTGTGGCGACCTGATTCGCCTGCATGCCAACATCGTCGACAAAGAACTGCGCGCCTACTATCGCGATGTCGAAGACCACGCCCTGCGCCTGATCAATACGCTCGACCGCCTGCGCGAAATGATCGCCGACGCCATGCAACTGTCGATGACCACCGCCGCCATGCAGCAAAGCGAAGCGGTACAAAAACTCGCCGGCTGGGGCGCCATCCTCGCCATCCCCACCCTGGTGTTCAGCCTCTATGGCATGAACTTCAAGACCATGCCCGAACTGGGCTGGGCCTGGGGCTACCCGCTCACGTTATTGGGCACAGGGGCCGGCTGCTATTGGTTGTATCGAAGGTTGAAGCAGCGCAGCTGGATTTGACCGGTTATTGAACATTTCTGCTGGCTATACTCGCGCCACCTCTTCCAACAATTACCTGGTTTCACCATGCCCGACCTGACCCTATCCCCCGCCTGGAAAGCCCTCAAGGAAGAACACAAAGCCTGGAAAAGCCTGCATCTGCGCGACCTGTTCGCCAAGGATAAAAAACGCGCCGAGCGGTTTTCCATGCAAATGGACGATTTGCTGCTGGATTACTCGAAGAACCTGATCCGGCCACAGACCATGAAGCTGCTGCTGAAACTGGCCAAGGAACGTGGCGTAGAAACGCTGCGCGATGCGATGTTTGCAGGCGACAAGATCAACATCACGGAAAACCGTGCGGTGTTGCATACGGCGCTGCGCAACCGTTCCGAACAGCCAGTCATGCTCGATGGCCGCGATGTGATGCCGGAGGTGCGCGAAACCCTGGCGCGCATGCGTGTGTTCGCCGATCTGGTGCGCACCGGCAAATGGAAGGGGTTCAGCGGCAAGCCGATCACGGATGTGGTCAACATAGGCATCGGCGGTTCCGACCTCGGCCCGGCAATGGCCTGTCTGGCGCTGCGGCCTTATGGCGGCAACATCGGCGCGCACTTCGTTTCCAACGTCGATCCGAGCCATCTTTATGACACGCTGGAAGACCTCGATCCGGCGACGACGCTGTTTGTCGTCGCCTCGAAGACGTTCACGACGCAGGAAACCCTGCTCAATGCCGCCGCCGCGCGCACCTGGCTGCTGGATGCGGCGAAGAAGGACGTGAAGGCGGTGGCCAAACATTTCGTCGCGGTTTCCACCAACGAAGCCGCCGTGCGCGAGTTCGGCATCGACACGGCAAACATGTTCGGTTTCTGGGATTGGGTCGGCGGCCGTTATTCGCTCTGGTCGGCCATCGGACTGCCCATCGCGCTTTACATCGGCATGGACGAGTTCGAGGAACTGCTCGGCGGCGCATTCGATATGGATGAGCATTTCCGCTGCGCGCCGCTGGCCGAGAACATGCCGGTGGTCCTGGCGCTGCTCGGGGTCTGGTACAACAATTTCTGGGACGCGCAAAGCTACGCCGTGCTGCCCTATGAACAACGCTTGAGCCGCTTCCCGGCCTATTTGCAGCAACTCGACATGGAAAGCAACGGCAAGGGCGTCACCCGCGCGGGCAAATCGGCCAAGATATCCACCGGCCCGGTGCTGTTCGGCGAACCGGGCACCAATGGCCAACACGCCTTCTACCAACTGATCCACCAGGGTTCGAAGCTGATTCCGTGCGACTTTCTGGCGGCGGCGGAATCGCATAACGATGTGAATGGACAACATGCCGTGTTGCTGTCCAACTTTCTGGCCCAGACCGAAGCCTTGATGCGCGGCAAAACCAGCTCGGAAGTTGAAAGCGAGTTGACCGAAGCCGGCCTGAGCAAGAGCGAGATCAAGGCGCTGTCGCCGCACAAGGTTTTTCCCGGCAACCGACCGACCAATTCCCTGCTCTACCGCAAACTGACGCCGCGCACGCTAGGCCGCTTGATCGCTCTCTACGAGCACAAAATCTTTGTCCAGGGCGTCATCTGGGACATCAACTCATACGACCAATGGGGCGTTGAACTCGGCAAACAATTGGCCAAGATCATTCTTCCAGAACTGGAGTCGACCAAGACGGCGCGGTCACACGACGTATCGACCAATCGTCTGATAGACCAAATTCATGGCATCACGGGCTAGCGCTATTTATTTTTTTTGTTAGAATCCAGCCCGTTAGTGTTATCGCTACCCGCGAAACACGCTAACAATCAACATGTTGATCAATCTTTTTAAGGAAGTACACAAATGAAATATACCGTCCTGCTCGCCGCTCTGTTGGCTCTGTCCCTGTCTGCTTGTGGCAAGAAAGAAGAAGCTGCTGCTCCCGCTGCTGAAGCCGCTCCCGCTGCTGAAGCCGCTCCTGCCGCTCCCGCTGCTCCCGCCGCTGATGCTGCTCCCGCCGCTCCCGCTGCTGACGCTGCTCCCGCCGCGCCCGCTGCTGAAGCCGCTCCCGCCGCTCCCGCTGCCCCCGCCGCTCACTAATCGGCGAATCAGCGTAAAGAAAGCCGGCCTTCGGGCCGGTTTTTTTTCGCCCGCGCAACAGCCAGTCGCCTGCCAAAACTTCAACACCGCTGTCGAGTTCCAAGTCGAATCAACTTGGCGAACTATCGAAAACAACAAGCAACCATTTGTTTTATATAGAAATAATAACTGGCACAGATCATGCATATAACTTCTTATCCAAACGAAGGGAGCTGTGATGAAAAAGACCTTGATGCACATGATGATCGTAGCCGGCATGCTCGCCTCGGCGGGCGCTCAAGCACTTGCCATAACTGTTGACGGCAACCTGGGCGACTGGGGCGTCGACTCGGGCATCAACAGCGCTGGAAACAACGCCGACTGGATACCTAACGCGGGTGTGCATTTCACCGTGGAAGATCAGCACGGAAACCAGCGCCTTGACGCAGGCTGGGGCGGCCAGCTTTACGATGCTGAAGCGCTTTACGTTTTCAAGAACGCCAGCACGTTGTATATCGCGCTGGCGACGGGCCATAAACCCGGCACCGCGCAAGGTGGCGGAAGCTATGGCGCGGGCGATTTCGCGATCGATTTTGGCAAGAACGGCAGCTACGAAGTCGGTATCAATGTCAAACCAGGCTGGGACGGCTTCGGGGTTTCTGGCGGCGTTTATAAAACATCCCAAAGCGATTGGTCTTACGGCATCTGGAATGACAACGCGATTCCCGACTTCATCAAAACGGAGCATCCCGCCTCCATGAAGGGTGGTGTGAAGCTTGGCGATGTAAGCGCGCTGGCCATCGACAGCACCGGCCAAAAACAAATTGGCCAATGGGCGGACGATACCCACTATTTCTACGAAATCGCGTTGTCGACTCAATTGCTGACCGATGCCGGTTGGCAGGGCGAGAGCTTCAACGTGCACTGGACGATGAATTGCGCCAATGACACGATCATCACCGATCCGCCGGCCGCCAATGTTCCTGAACCCGGCACACTCGCGCTATTGCCCCTCGGTCTCCTCGGTCTGGCCGCCTTGCGCCGTCGCAAGACCGCCTAAGCCAGCACGACTTCGATTCGCCGCATAGCTTCCCGGATTCGATCCCGCGAAGTGGTGTAGGCGAAGCGGACATGTCGGCTCGCCGCGTGCGCGCCGAAGTCCGTTCCCGGCGTGATGGCCACGCCCGCCTCCAGCAGCAAAAGTTCGGCCAATTCCTCCGCCGCCAGGCCAAATCGACTGACATCGGCATAGCAGTAAAACGCGCCTTGCGGCGGCGCCTTCACATCGAAGCCCAGACGCGCCAACTCCGGCAACAAATCGTCTCGCCGCATGCGCAGTTCGGCTTTACAGCCTTCGAGCAGCACGCGCGTATCGGTGGCAAGCGCGACCAGGGCCGCGTGTTGCGCCACGGTCGGCGCGGACAGGAAGATGTTCTGCGCCAATTTATCGATGCTCGGCAGCATCGCTACCGGCATCAGCATCCAGCCCAGACGCCAGCCGGTCATCAGGAAGTATTTCGAGAAACTGTTGATCACCACCACGTCCTCGCCCATGCCGGCCGCGCTCGGCGGGCTGCGGTCATAGGCCAACTCGTGATAGATCTCGTCGACGATCAGCCAGCCGCCCTTCTCCCGCGCCAGGGCATGGATCGCTTGCAACTCGTCATCCGGAATCAGCGTACCGGTCGGATTGCCCGGATTGGCCACCAGCACGCCACGCGTCCTGGGTCCCCAGTGCCGCGCAACCAGTTCGGCGGTGAGTTGATAACCGGTCTCCGGCCCGACCGGAATTCCCACCGCGCGCGCTTCCACCAGACGGGCGAAATGCCGGTTGCAGGGATAGCCGGGATCGGCCAGCAGAATTTCGTCGCCCGGGTTGAACAGACCCGCCATCGCCAGCAACAAGGCGCCGGAGGCGCCCGGCGTCACGCAGACCCGACTGGCGGGCACATCGACGCAGTAACGCTCGCCGTAGTAAGCCGCAATCGCCGCGCGCAATGCCGGCAAGCCCAAGGCCGGCGTGTAGTGGGTATGTCCGGCGCGCAGCGCATTGATGCCGGCTTCGACCACCGGCGCGGGCGTCGCAAAATCCGGCTCGCCGATTTCCAGATGGATGATGTCGCGCCCTGCCGCTTCCAGTTCACGCGCCCGAGCCAGGATGGCCATGACGCGGAAAGGTTCGATGTCCTCGGCGCGCTGGGCAGCGGGTGGAACAACCATCATGACAGCGACTACAGGTGCTCGGCGATGAATTCGCGCACGAAATGTTCCGGCTTGGCGCTGTGAAAACGGGCCCGCTCCTCGCCATCCTTGAACAGCAGAACGGTCGGAAAACCGCGCGCGCCATAGCGGCCGGCCAGCTTCATGTTTTCGTCCTCATCGACCTCGACCTTGGCCAGTTTGACCTTGCCGGCGAACTCGGGAATGACTTTGGTCAGTATCGGCGACAGGAAATGGCACGGACCGCACCACTCTGCCCACAGGTCGACCAGGACGATGTGATGGTGCGAGGCCTCGATGACATCACGCTCGAAATGATGCAGATCGGTATCGAAGATGCATTGATCCTTGCAGGCATTTTCGTGTTGATGATCATGGTGTTGCAGGGTCATGGTTTTCCTCTTCTTCAAAGAATGGCGCTAACCGCGGCAGCGGGTCTTGCCGGTAATACAGACGCATCTGTTGATAAACCGCCGGATAGCGTTCCTGCAGCACATCCGGCGCTTCAAAAAAATATTCCGTGAGAACAGCGAAAAACTCGGCCGGACTTTCCGACGCATAGGAGTCGATTTCGCCGTCTTCACCGGCATCGACGCGCAGGCAGAAATCCTGATAGGCGGCATTGAACGCCGCTGCCCAGGCCGCGACCGACATGCCGGCATGCAGCGCCGGCAGACCGTCCACCGCGCCATTGCGCATATCCAGCTTGTGCGCGAATTCGTGTATCACCACGTTGTAGCCCTGGCAGTGGCCGGAAGCCGCGACATCGGCGAGCGACAGCACCAGCGGCCCGCCTTCCCAGGCCTCGCCGCTCAACGGATGCCGCACCCGATGGACGACGCCGAAATCGTCGGTGACTTCGCGATCCGGCACGAATTCCGCCGGGTAAAGAATGATTTCCCGCCAGCCCTGATAAGCCGGGTAACCCAGATTCATGATCGGCAAGGCCGCCTGCAACGCGATCGATGCGCGCATGGATGCGTCCAGCTCCGCGCCGGAAACCGGCGTGAATGCCTTATCCAGCGACAATTGATCGGCCAATTCGCACAACCTGGCTTTTTCCGCTTCGGACAGGCCAAAAAAAAGCGGCAGGGCAAGTGTCGACGACACCGCCTTCTGCCACTCCGCGTCTGAAGCCGGGCCGTCGCCGACCTGTTCAGACCTGGAAAAGAGCGTGTTCCAGAATCCCGGCACACGCCCCCTCACGCCTGAACTCGACCTGGCCTTAGCGCGAAGAACGCTTGCGCTCTTGCTCGGTCAGGAAACGCTTGCGAATGCGGATGCTCTTCGGGGTGATTTCGACCAGCTCGTCGTCGGCGATGAATTCGACGGCGGCTTCCAGAGACATGGTAATCGGCGGCACCAGGCGCACGGCTTCGTCAGTGCCGGAAGAACGCACATTGGTGAGCTGTTTGCCCTTGATCGGGTTGACTACCAGATCGTTGTCGCGGCTGTGGATGCCGATGATGATGCCCTCGTATAGCGGGTCGTTGTGCTTGACGAACATGCGGCCGCGATCCTGCAATTTCCACAAGGCGTAAGCCACGGCGGCGCCATCTTCGCCGGAAATCAGCACGCCGTTGCGGCGTTCCGGCATGTCCGGACGCAACGGACCCCAGTCGTCGAACACATGGCTCATGATGCCGGTGCCGCGCGTCATGGTCATGAATTCGCCCTGGAAGCCGATCAGGCCGCGCGCCGGAATACGGTATTCCAGACGCACCCGACCCTGGCCGTCCGGCACCATGTCGAGCAGATCGCCGCGACGGCGGCCGATTTCTTCCATGATGGCGCCCTGATGCTCTTCTTCCACGTCGATGGTGAGCAGTTCGTACGGTTCCTGTTTCTCGCCGTCCATCTCGCGGGTCACCACGCGCGGGCGGGAGACGGCCAGCTCGAAGCCTTCGCGGCGCATGTTTTCCAGCAGGATGGTCAGGTGCAATTCGCCACGACCGGAGACGATGAAGACGTCGGAGTCTTCGGTGTCTTCCACGCGCAAGGCGACGTTGACCAGGAGTTCCTTTTGCAGACGATCGCGAATGTTGCGGCTGGTGACGAATTTGCCTTCCTTGCCGGCGAACGGCGAGGTATTGACCATGAAGTTCATGGTCAGCGTCGGCTCATCGATGGCGATCACCGGTAGCGCTTCCGGGTTTTCCATATCGGCGATGGTGGCGCCGATGGCGACGTGCTCGATACCGGAGATGATGATGATATCGCCGGCTTCGGCTTCTTCCACTGGCACACGGTCGAGGCCGCGGAAACCGAGAATGGTGCCGATGCGGGCTTTTTCCTTGAACTCATCGCCGAGCAGCACCATGACTTCCTGGTTGACCTTCATGCGACCGCGCTGGATGCGACCGACGCCGAGACGGCCCAGGTATTTGGAATAATCGAGCGCGGCGATCTGCATTTGCAGCGGCTCGTCCGGGCTGCCGCTGGGCGGCGCGACATGTTTCAGGATGGCCTGGTACATGGCCTCCATATCGGTCGCCGGATTCTTTGCGTGTTCCTCCAGATCCAGCGTCGCCCAGCCTTGCAACGCGGAGGCATAGACGATCGGGAAATCCATCTGCTCGTCGGTGGCGCCGAGTTTGTCGAACAGATCGAAAGTCTCGTTGATGGCCCATTCCGGACGGCTGCCGGGACGGTCGACCTTGTTCACCACAACGATCGGCTTCAAGCCATGCTGCAGCGCCTTGCGGGTCACGAAACGGGTTTGCGGCATCGGGCCTTCGACCGCGTCGACCAGAAGCAGACAACCGTCGACCATGCCCAGCACGCGTTCGACTTCGCCGCCGAAGTCGGCATGGCCGGGCGTGTCGACGATATTGATGCGATGACCCTGATAGTCGATGGCGGTGTTCTTGGCCAGAATCGTGATGCCCCGCTCCTTCTCCAGGTCGTTGGAATCCATCACCCGTTCGGACACCTGCTGGTGTGCGGCGTAGGTACCGGCTTGTTGCAGGAGCTTGTCGACCAGCGTGGTTTTGCCATGGTCAACGTGGGCGATGATCGCGATATTGCGGAGGGCGCGGGCCATTGGAGAGGTGTCCGTTCAGAAAAACGCAAGATTCTAACATTGCCATCTTGCTATTACTTGACAGCAATAAAACAGGAATGCAAAGCAGGCAGCCTATTTGCTTTTTTTCGCAACGGCTTTTGGCGCCGGTCCGACCGGAATATAGGCGGCCAGCCCGCCATTGCACAGGCCGCTCAGACGTCGATAAGACTCCGGGCTGTCGATAACCGGATGGCGCATTTCGCCAAGCGTCTTATAGACAAAATTGAATTGCTGAAAAAATCGACTACGGGCACGCGCCTGATTCAGGCTGCCGGTACGGTCGATCTCCCCGGTATCGAAGACATCCTGGCTGAGATTTTGAATTTCATCCGGCATCGCACGCAGAACTTCCAGGTCATATTCCTGATGCTGCAATTCGTGCCCGAGCACCAATTGATAGGAACATGAATCTTTCGGAAGCTCTCTGGCGACATAAATCACCGGCGTGGTCGTGATCTTCGTGGTCAGTGACAAGCGCTTGTTCGGCACCGCCAGTTCAGTGAAGGCCAGTTCCGTCTTGATCCGGTTCTGAAACAGCCCGACGCCGTGGTCCGCCTTGAAGCCGCCTTTGGCCTGCGCCGCCGAGATTTCCTTCACGCTTTTGCTGTGATCGATCGACAGCGTACCGTGCTCGATGACAACCCGGTTGCCTATATGCCAGTCCGCGCCGGCCGCAGGCCCGCAAGAGAACGCGACAAGCGCGAAAAAACAAGCCCGCATCAAGCTCGCCCGCACGGATGCGGCGCCAGTTGGCTGACTGGTGCGACGATATGCGGCACATTCTCGGTGCCGGGACGCAGGCGGCGCTCGTGGCTGGCGTTGTCGTCCAGGTAGAGGGGGTCGGTCATTTCAAAATCCCAGGCTTGATATCCGGTTCGAGCGGATGGGTCAGCAGCCGGGCTTCCAGAGCACCGCGCCGGTAGATGCGCAGCTCCCCCGGCGCGAAAGCGGTCCAGCCGAGGTGTCCGGACAGAGGCTCGGTCGTCACCAGGGCAATCCGTTCCGCGCCGCCCGCGGTTTCCAGGTAATGCAGACGATCATGACCATAGGCAATCAGGTGAATGCCATCCGACAACAGGAAGTTGAATTTGCCGTGCAAGGCGATCAATTCGCTGATCCGGCCCAGTTCGGCGAGCCAGTCCCCGGCGTGATGGCCGTGAAGATGGCCGAGCAGGTGGCAGAAGGCGAATTCGGAATCGGTTTCGCCTTCGGGCTGGCAATAGCTATCCCGGTTGTCTCGTTCCAGCTGCACCACATCCGGCACCATGCCATTATGGGCGAACACCCAGTTACGGCCGCAGCACGCCCGCTGAAAGGGATGGGTGTTGTTCAGACTGTTGACTGGCGGAAATCGCGCCTTGCGCACATGGCCGACCATCAGGTCCGACACCAGCGTATCGGCCAGACGCGCGAACAAGGGACTTTGCCAGCCCGGCGTCGGCTCCTTGGACAGATGAAACCCTGCGTCCGCCGCCGCGACGGAATCCCGCCAGGCCAGGCCCCAGCCGTCCGGGTTGTCCGCCACCTGACCGCCGCGTGGGGGAAACCGGCCAAGCAGCGTATCGCGGGTGGCAACGGGCCGGTTGGCGGAAAGACCGAACAGTTCGCACATGAAAATTCAGCCGAGCGCCCGGTTCGGATAAAGGGTGGCGAGGGCAGGTATGGCTGACAGCATAGATTTGCTCCAAAACAAGACTGGTTGGACAACCGAGCGCTGAATACCGCCCGATACCGCCTCACCAGATAAAAATCAGAAAACCGCAATCGAGGCTTAGCCCTTGGCCTGGTAGCCAAATCGAACGACGCCTTCCCGTTTTTCACGCCAGCGCAAGCAGGCCGATCGTCCAGCCCGTCTGGCGGAGACGGCCAAGGAAACGACAAGGATAAACAAGGTGGCAATGAAAGTCGTGGCACGAAGTCAATTCAATTCAAATACAGGGTCAAACGCCGTTTGAGCAGGGTTAAACCATAAGACCCGGATTCAGCCTGTACAGCGCTCATACCGCTTCTCCCAACATGCGATCCAGCCGAACCTCCAGTGCATCGCCGACAGCAACGACCTTCCCGCCCTGACCCAGGCCATGCGCGGATTCAGCCTTGTGCCCACCACCCTGGGTACCTGGCGCGAACGGCATGCGCTGCACGGGGATGGGCTGGCGGCGTTGATCGATACGCTGGAAGCCGCAAGCTGCGGCACTAAACCTATCGAGACTGAAATTCAGAAAATCAACCTGCTCGAAGTTCTCGGGCGGATGCTGCCAGCCAGATAACGTAAGTCGTGAACTGGTCTATTTCATCTTCGACTTCAGCCTGACCCGTTCACCGGCAATCATGAAGTTTCCGTGTCCAAGGTGGTGGATCGTGCGCGGCATTTTCACTGTCGGGTCGATCCATGCTTTGACGACTTCAACAACGAACAAGCCATATTTGGCCACCATCGTCGTGTCGACTACACGGCATTCGAGATTTGCAAAACACTCCTCGATCAGTGGCGCACCGACTTGCGCGGCCGGTTTCGGCGTCAGGCTAAACCGCTCGAATTTATCCACCTCCACCCCCGACGTATTGCCGCAACCGACGACCTTTTGCGCGAGTTCCTGGCTGGGAATGTTGATGACGCATTCGCCGGCCGCTTGCAACAGGCCGAAGGAATAATTGCGATTGCTGATGACGCAACCCACCAGCGGCGGCTCAAACTCGATCATGGTGTGCCATGACAGCGTCATGATGTTCGGGCGCTCGCCACCGGCGGTGGTGACCAACACGACCGGCCCGGGCTCCAGCAAAGCGTAGACTTTGGCCAGCGGAAAGGATTTCTTGATCATGTCGAATATCCATAATGCCCGTTATTTTGCCCGCTTGAGGTCGCTTGCAGCCCCCAGCGGCGCGAGATTATCGGGTGGATCGATGGCGCTGGAAGCGATGATGGCATCTGCGATGCATCACGCATCCCCCTTCCCCGCCCGATACGCCGCCAGCAAGGCGGCCTTGAGATCCGGGTTTTGATCCAGGTCGCGCACCCCCAGCGTCCGTTCCGCAATCGCCCTGACCACCTGCAAGCCCTGGTCTTCGCGTCTGTGCTGCTCGAATTGCCGCCAGTCGAACTGGCCGTCGCGGCAGCTTAGCGCCGCGATTCCGGTGGGGTCGGAGAACTCGATGTCGTGGGCTTCCAGCGCTTCATAAAGATAGGAGTAGGGATCGATCCCGCCCGCCTTAGCCAGCAGCAGATGGAAATTCGGTTCTTCGCCGGCATCCGCGAGGCAGCGATCCAGGTCGACGATGGATTCGAGTTCGTGCGTCTCTGCCTTGAATGAGACGACCAGTCGGGCGCGGAGAGTGTTGTGGTTCATGTCGTTAGGAGAACGTGGCTGGGAAGGTGGCTGGGACAATGGCCGGATTCTGCATGAAGGCGTGGCAAGAGGGGACGGCCGCCGAGGAGTTTGGTCGGAATCCGCCACGCCATCGGGGCGTTGTCAGTTTTGCGACAGCGCCGGCAGATTGCGCATCGCGCGCGAAGCCGCATTTGGCCGGGCTGTTGCGGGCATCGTTGTTGATGGCCCGCAAATTGCAGGAAACAGCTATTTGCCAACCCGGGAAATCTTTCCATGCTGCTCGACACTTTCGAATCCCAAGGCCTGCTCTTCAACAGCAATTTCAAGGACAGCGCCGGCCCCGGCCTGCAAGCCTATCGCGGCGATCTGGTTCTGATCGAGGGCGAGGTCGCCGACGCCATGGGCCGGCGCAAACCGCCGCTGGCGACCATGGTCGGCGCCGTGCTGCTGGCCGACGCGGAACATTTGAAATTCATTGCCGGCTCGCTTGACGAAATCGCCCAACTGAACGCCTTCGTCGAGAAGTACCAGGCTTGGTTCACCCCCGGCATGGGCGCGCTGCTTCTCGTGGTCAACATCGCCAAGCCGATGCGGGTCGAACTGGCCGGCGTCGGCTTTGTCCTGCTGCCGCTGTCCGATGGCCTGATCTGGAATGAACTGATCGACGAACTGAAGCTGGACAAGAGCGATTTCAAGGGCCAGAGCAGCGGCGAGAAGGTCGTCACGCTGTACCAGGCCTACCAGGATTACCGCCCAAGCTACGAAAGCGTGCCCCTGGCGGAGGCGCTGAGCCGCGCCACCGACGCCAAGCGCGCCTATCACGGCGCGGTGTGAGGTCGCATGACGCATCCGCTCCGGACTGGTCCGCCCTGGTCATCGGGCCGATTCGTGCTATGAAAGCGAGATGAACAAAGACCCGCACAAAGATTCGAACACAGCGCCCACCGGCACGGTTCGCGCCTACCACCAGCGCACCAAACACCAGTTCGAGCGCTATGCCGAAGGCCCCGGCAGCCTGGATTGGGACGCCCAGCCGGACCCGTTCCGGACTTGGGCCGGGACGCGCTGGTACGGCCTGCCGCGACAAACACCGGCGCGGCAGATCGCCTGGTCGGCACTGGCCGCGCAGCGCGCCCCGGAGCCGTTCGACACGGACAACCTGAGCGCCTGCCTGCGCCTTTGCGTCGCCATCACCGCCTGGAAGGAATATGCCGGCAATCGCTGGGCGCTGCGGGCGCATCCCTCCTCCGGCAACCTGCATCCGACCGAAACCTGGGTCATCGCTTACTGGGTGGACGGTCTGGCGGACGGGCTCTACCACTATCAATGCCGCGACCACAGCCTGGAATGGCGTGCCAGCAGCGTCACCGCCTCGAACCAGCCCGGCCTGTGGCTGGGTTTTTCCTCGATTACCTGGCGCGAGGCCTGGAAATACGGCGAGCGGGCGTTCCGCTACTGTCAGTTGGACATGGGTCACGTCCTCGCCGCCGTCGCCCACGCCGCCGCGCTGTTCGGCTGGCAGGCCCGGCTGGTGTCGCTGCCGCCGGAAGCCGTCGCGCACTGCCTGGGCACGGATCGGGCCGAAGACTACGCCGGGGTGGAGGCGGAAGAGGCCGATGTCATCGTCGCCCTGCACGCCGGGGAAAGCCGCGACGTACTTTTCCCACCCCTGAACTGGGACGAGTGGAGCGGTGTCCCCAGTCTGCTCGACCCGCGTCCCCTGTACCAATGGCCGGTGATCGACGAGGTGGCCGCCGCAAGCCGGGGGCCGCTGCCCGTTTTCCATCAAACGGAAGTGGACCGTCCGGCGCCGGAAGCGCGCGCGGATGAGCTTGCCGCCACTCGGGTACTCCTCCAGCGCCGCAGCGCCCAGGCCTTCGATGGCGGCTCGATCCTGCCCGCGCCGGTGTTTCGCCGCATCCTCGCCAGCCTGCTGCCGACCGGCGCCGGGCCGGTCTGGCGCATGTGGCAAGCCACGCCACGGGTGCATCCGGTCTTGCTGGCGCATCGCGTCGAAGGGCTGCCCGCCGGGCTCTACATCCTGCCCCGTTCCGAGTCCGGCCTGACCGGCCTGGGCGCGGCGCTGCGCCAGGAGTTCGAGTGGGCCAGCGCCGACGCGGAACTGCCCCTCTACCGCCTGATTTCCGCCCGCGCCGAACGCACCGCCCGCAACCTGTCCTGCCATCAGGACATCGCCGCCATGAGCGCCTTCACCCTGATGTTCATCGCCGAGTTCGACGCCCCCATCGACGCCGATCCCGCCGCTTACCGCCACCTGCACTGGGAGGCGGGCATGCTGGGCCACTGCGCCACGCTGGAGGCGGAGGCCGCCGGCTGGCGCGGCACCGGCATCGGCTGTTTCTTCGACGATGCCGTTCACGAGGTGCTCGGCTTGACCGACACCCGCTGGCAGGTGATCTACCACTACGCCATCGGCATGCCGGTCGACGACGCCCGCCTGCTGACTCTGCCCGCCTATGCGTGAGTACCGGCCATGACTACGTCCCTCCCCGCCGAAACGTTGCTGGCCGAGGCCATGGCCTGCTATCGGGAAGACCCGACGCGGAGCGATTTCCTGATCCAGTGCGCCTGCGCCCAGGCCCCGGATCCCTTGCCGCTGCTGCGCATCGGCTACAAGTTCTACAACCGCCAGCGCCGCTTCGACCTGGCTCGCGGCCTCGCCGCCCGCGCCCTGGCCGAGGCCGCGCGCCGGGCCGGCATGAGCGGAGATTTCGAAAGCTGGACGCGTGCCCAATGGGCGGAAATCGCCCCGCCGCTCGCCAGCGATGCGCTGCTCGCGCTCAAAGCCCTGGCCTTCCTCGCCTTGCGCGACGGCCACGAAATCGCCGCTCGGCCCTACCTGGACAGCCTGCTGCGGCTGGACCCGGAAGACGGCAGCGGCGCGTCGGTGGTCGAGGCCTTGATGCGGCCGGAAAGCGAAGCATGCTGACCGCCGCCATGCTGGGCCTGATGGAACAGACCGGACTGGACATCCTGGTGCTGACCGAGGAACTCGACGACCGGGAGTTTTTCGCCAGCCGCCTGACCCGGCTGCAGACCTTCCAACTGCTCGGCACGCTGGCGGAAACCGCGCGCAACCTGCCGGCGGAAGTGCGCGCGCGATTGTCGGCCATCGACTGGGATGCCTGGGCCGCCCTGCCCGCCGCACTGACCCGACCGAACGAAAACGCCTTACGCATCTGGGTTGCCGCCAAGGAACTCACGCCGCTGACCGTGCAAAACCTGATTGACTACAAGCGCGTTTACCCGGAATTGTTCGTGCTGGTGAAGTGACACGCGCCACGGCGCGTGTAGCGGGCATGGCCGAGCCTGGCAATATCCGACAAAAAAACTAGACTGGTATACGCCGGATGTCTGGCTTCGAACCCAACTGGAGACCGATCATGGACACACATACCGAACCACAGCTCGCCAACGAACGCCGCCACCACCCTCTTTTGCGCGCCATCTATCCGCAAGCCCGCACGCATATCGACCACCTGTTCCACAACCGCCATGACTGGGCGGGCACTCCGATCGACATTCTTGCCCTTCGCGTCATCCACGAAACCTACCCGCACCTGCACAGCACGGACATCCGCATCCTGGTCAATGCGATCGAGCAGATGCATCTGGCGCTCGCCGAGCAGGAAACCGCCAGTAACGCCGCTCATGCGGGTTACTTTGCGAATGCGCTCCGTCCGCTCAGCGCGCATTCCGGTCGATGATCCGCAACGGACGCCAGTCGCTGCCCGATTGCAACTGAGCGGCCGCGGAATCGTTGTCGGTCACCGCGTAGTTGCCGCGGCCATCGGTGAAAGCGTGCTTGTAGGCGGGTAGCCAGCTTTCCTTGCCGGTTTCCGGATCGCGGGTTTCGATCTGGCCAGTCAGCACCTTGTAGAACTCCGTCTGGGTCTCCGAGGAACGGGCCAGCCGTTCCGCCTGCCAGCGTCGATCCGCCTCGTTGATGTCACGCGTCACCCGGGCCATTTCCGCGCCGCGTTTGATTTCCGCGGCCGTGGCCTGCTTCACCCATTCCGGATTGAGCCGAAAAGTACGCAGGCTGTATTCCATCAGCCGACTGTCCTCCCGCACCCGGCTGGCGGGCGCGATCCAGGCGGCGGTGCCGATGTTCGACCACAAGCCGGAATCCCCCAGCGTAAACAACGTGGTGTAGAGGCGACCGCGCATCGGTTTGCCGCCCTCTTCCAGCTCGAAATCCACATAACCGGCCTGAACCTGGGTGGCGACCTGGGGCGCGAGTTTTCGTAGCGCCGGCACTTCCACGAAATGCCCGACCAGACGGGCTCGGCCCAGTTCCTGGCGGGCGATCCGGCCAAACACGATTTGGCGGGCGAAGTCGGCCACCCCCATGGCCGGATAGACCCATGCCCCGTCCATCACGCTACCGAGCGCCGGATGCAAAATCCCGCCGCTGGAACGGACATAAACGGCCGGGTCGACGAAATAGAACCTCGGATACCAGCCGAAGCGCGACTGGCCATCGGGCGACGTGGCGCGAAAACCGATGTTGCTTTCCACCAGATCCAGCTTGTTCCAGGCCACGCCGCTCGGCCGCATGCCGCCCTCGGTGCGCCAGCCCTCCGGAATCAGCAGATAAAAAGCCGCCTGGTAAGGCTCGACGATCAGATGCATGCGGGTGACGCCGGCCGATCGCGCCTCCTTGGCCTGCGCCGACGCAGAACCCGTCATGGGCAACGCGACAGCCAACACCAGCAATGACATTACGCAACCCAATTTCACGAAAACACGCGCGAACACGATAGCCTCCGGATCAATGCGATGCGTCGGGCTCCAGGCCCGACCACGCTTCCAGTATGGCAAACCCCACCCGCCCGTCCAGCCGCGCACTCGCCTGGTGCGCAACGTCTCATCGCGGGGCGCGCCGTATCGTCTTGAGCGCTCGACCGCGCGCGCTGGCGCGGCTTTCCGCCCAGCCGTGGCCCGGCACTCTTCTTGCAGTGCCGATAGTCCTCGACCACGGAATTTCACCCATGAACGCTGCCGACGGCCCCGATCAGCGCACCGGCCTGGACAAGGATGCGCTGAAGCGCGATTTTCTCGACAACCTGCTCTACGCCCAGGGCAAGTTCCCGGCGCTGTCGACCTTGCACGATTACTACATGGCGCTGGCCTTCACGGTGCGCGACCGCATGTTGCAGCGCTGGATCAGCACCGCCGAGACCTACACCCGGCTCGGCTCGCGCACGGTGGCCTACTTCTCCGCCGAGTTCCTGCTCGGGCCGCATCTCGGCAACAACCTGGTCAATCTCGGCATCGACCAGGCGGCGCGCCAGGCGATACGCGAACTGGGCTTGTCCTACGAAGAACTGCTGGCGCAGGAGGAGGAGCCGGGACTGGGCAACGGCGGCCTCGGGCGTCTGGCCGCGTGTTATCTCGATTCCCTCGCGACACAGGAAATCCCCGCGCTGGGCTACGGCATCCGCTACGAGTTCGGCATCTTCAACCAGGACATCGTCGACGGGCAGCAGGTGGAACTGACCGACAAATGGCTACGTTTCGGCAACCCGTGGGAGTTGCCGCGTCCGGAATGGGCGGTGGAGGTCAAACTCGGCGGCCATACCCATCGTTACGTCGATGACCAGGGCCGCATCCGGCACCAATGGACGCCGTCCTGGACGGTGATCGGCACGCCTTACGACACGCCCATCCTCGGTTACCTGAACAACACCGCCAACACCCTGCGGCTGTGGCGCGCGGAGGCGCCGGAGTCGTTCGACCTGTCCACCTTCAACCGGGGCGATTACTGGGGCGCGGTGAACAAGAAGGTGGTGTCGGAGAACATCACCAAGGTGCTCTACCCGAACGACGAGCAGATCCAGGGCAAGGAACTGCGCCTGCAACAGCAGTATTTCTTCGTCTCCTGCTCGCTGCAGGACATGTTGCGCATCATGCGGGGGCAGAACATCCCGCTGGAGAAATTCCACGAGAAGTACGCCGTCCAGCTCAACGACACCCATCCGGCCGTGGCCATCGCCGAACTGATGCGCCTGCTGGTGGACGAGAACGGCATGGACTGGGCGCTGGCCTGGGACATCACGCGCAAGACCTTCGCCTACACCAACCACACCTTGCTGCCGGAAGCGCTGGAGCAATGGCCGGTGCACTTGTTCGCGCGCATCCTGCCGCGCCACATGGAGATCATTTTCGAGATCAACGTCCGCCATCTCGATGAAGTGCGCCTGCGTTTCCTGGGCGACCACGAACGCCTCGGCCGCCTGTCGCTGATCAACGAGCATGGCGAACGCTACGTGCGCATGGCGCATCTGGCCTGTGTCGGCAGCCACGCCATCAACGGCGTCGCGGCGCTGCATACCGAGCTGCTCAAGGCCGACGTGCTGGCCGATTTCCACGCCCTGTGGCCGGAGAAGTTCAGCAACAAGACCAACGGCGTCACGCCCCGGCGCTGGATTTCACTGGCCAACCCGCGCCTGAGCAAGCTACTCGACCAGAGCATCGGCGAAGGCTGGGCGCGCGACCTGGCGCAACTGCGCAATCTGGAACCGTTTGCCGACGACGCCGCGTTCCGTTCCGAATGGCGCTATCTCAAGCGCGCCACCAAGGAAGACTTCGCCAATTTTTTGCGCCGCCGCGTCGGCGTCGCGGTCGATCCGCAAAGCCTGTTCGACGTGCAGGTCAAACGCATCCACGAATACAAGCGCCAGCACCTCAACGTGCTGCACATCATCGCCCTGTATCTGAAACTGAAGCACAACCCGAATCAGGCCATCACGCCGCGCACCTTCATCTTCGGCGGCAAGGCCGCGCCCGGCTACCACATGGCCAAGCTGATGATCCGGCTGATCACCGGCGTGGCCGACATGGTCAACAAAGACCCGGCGCTGCGCGACCAGCTCAAGGTGGTCTACCTGCCCAATTTCAACGTCACCAACGGCCAGCGCATCTACCCGGCGGCGGAACTTTCGGAGCAGATTTCCACCGCCGGCAAAGAGGCCTCCGGCACCGGCAACATGAAATTCATGATGAACGGCGCGCTCACCATCGGCACCCTGGACGGCGCCAACGTCGAAATCCGCGAGGAGGCCGGCGCGGAAAACTTCTTCCTGTTCGGCCTCAGCACCGAGGAAGTCCAGGAACTGAAACACAACGGCTACCGCCCGAGCGATTGCTACCACAGCAATCCCGAACTCAAGGCTGTGCTCGACCTGATCCGCGAAGGCTATTTCTCGCGCGGCGACCGCGAGCTGTTCAAGCCGCTGATCGACAACCTGCTGCACCACGACCCGTACATGCTGCTGGCCGATTTCCGCAGCTATGTCGACTGCCAGGCCCAGGTCAGCCAGGCCTGGTGCGACGTCGAACACTGGTCGCGCATGGCCATCCTGAACATCGCGCGCAGCGGCAAGTTCTCGTCCGACCGATCGATCCGCGATTACTGCGACGACATCTGGAACGTGCGGCCGGTACCGATCGCGCTGCACGGCCGCAAGGAGTTTCAGGGTGGCTTGGGGCAGTAGGAGGCGCGCGCCATGAGCGCCGACCCGCCGAGGTTTCCCTTCTGCGCCAGTGCGGCGCTGGCGGAAGGCCGCCATCTCAAACTGAAAATGATGTTCGAAGCGCGCGAGGAGGAATGCCTGCTGATTCGTTTCCACGGCCAGTGCTACGCCTACATCAACCGCTGCGTGCATATGCCGCGCCCGCTCGACTGCGAGCAAGACCTGGTTTTCGACCCGACCGGCCTCTATCTGCGCTGCTCGATGCACGGCATCGTCTATACGCCGGAAACGGGCGTGTCGGTCAGCGCGCTGTGCGAAGGCGAGCGGCTCCGGGCTGTTTCCGCCTACGAGGAAAACGGCGAAGTCGGCATAGCCGACTGGCGGGTCAGCGCGATTTTGTCCGCCGCGTAGGCGGTGCGGCATTGGCAAACAAGCCGGGGCAAATGCCGTGCGCGCGGCGCTGCATGTCGCCGTCTTGCTGCGCGACGCGCTGGCCTGACCGACCGGGCGTAAACGCTGAAATTTCGCTCCTGCCTTCGCCGTGGGCGCGCGAGCTCATGTGCCCGATTGCGCGAGGCGGGCCAGCCGTTCGCGCAGGTCGGCGGGGGCATAAAACACAAACGCATTGCCCTGCTTGGTCTTCTCCAGCAGGCCCATCGTTTCCAGCGCCAGCAAATCCTGGCGCGCGGTCTGGTACACCACGGCGTGCGAACGCTGGTGCGCGTCCACCCGATATGCCTCGCCGGCATTGCGCAAGGCATGGTTCAGCAGCGTCGTTTGCCGGTGGTTGAAGCGCCCGCGCAGGTTGGGCGAACTGGCCAGCATGCGCTCGGTTTCCTGCTGCTCGCGCGACTTCTTCGCCACGTAAGCATGCAGGGCGGCGATGGCCTGGCGGATCGTTTGCAACTGGTGCAGCAGAAAGTAGGTCGTGTCGTTCTTGTCGGTTTCCGTGTGCAGATAGGCGCGCATGTACTGCGCCGGCGCCTTGCGCAGGATGTGGCTGATCGACGTGTATTCCATCAGCCAGTAGCCGCTCTTCGCCATCGACCAGTAGAACAGCGCACGCGCCGTGCGCCCGTTGCCGTCGGCGAACGGGTGGTCGTAGCCGATCATGAAATGCAGCAGGATCGCCCGCGGCACCGGATGCACGAAAGGCAGCGACGTCTCGTCGGCATTGGCGAAATCGCACAGCCGCCGCATGCGCTCCGGCAGTTCGGCATGCGGCGGCGGGGCGTGCAGCAACGTGTTGTCGCGCGCATCGACGACATGCACCTCGTCATCGCGTCGATAGCGACCGGCATCTTCCGGGTCTTCCAGCGTGTCTTCCGTCAGCATCCGATGCAGTTCCAGCACATGTTCGGGCGTGAGTTTCACCGCCCGCAGTGAGCGCAGGTGCGCCATGGCCCGGTAGTTGTTGAAGATCATCTTTTCGCTCAGGTCGCGCGGCTTGCGCCCGCTGCGCAGCATGGCCGCCGCCACCTTGCGCGTCGTCGACGCCCCCTCCAACTGACTGGACGTGATGGCCTCCTCGATCAACGAGCCGATCAGGTAGCGTTGCGAGTCCTCCTGAAGCGGCGCATCGCCCGCCGCGCGTATCTGCCCGGCCGCATCGCGGTCGATGTGGTGCAAGTCGATGGCCACCGGGCTGGGCGTGGCAAAAACAAACGGCGCGCCGTCTTTGTCCAGCAAGGGCAGTTGTTGAAATGAGGAGACGCGCGCCAAGGTCACCGCCGCCCACCATTCCGCGTGCGTCAGCCCATCCGGGACGGAACGCCGGCGCAGTTCGTCCCAGTGCAGATATTTCCCGGCGGGCAGCGGATTGACATGTTGGATGACCGCTTCCATCCGAGTCGGCAGGAGTTGCGCGAAGACGCTTTCCAATGAGGGGGCAGGTTCAGGCAGGCGCATTTTCTACTAAATTACAATTAAATTAGTAGAAATGAGTATAGGCAGGCGAACATGGCAATGTCTACTAAATTAACAACAGATTAGTAGAGATTGGTGGCGCGTCCGGCTGAACGAGGCAAAAGCGGAAGTCGGCATTGCCGGCTGGCGGGTTGGCGCGATCGGCCCGGATTCGCCGCGACGCCGAACAACCGCCTTCACCCGCTTGCTGGCGGGTACTATCTGGCCCCGTCCACTCAACAGAAACAAACGCCGCATGCAAAGAGAAGTCAAAGACCAGCCCCAGTACGCCATCGCGGCAGCGGTGCAGTTGCCGGGCGTGAGCGACGTTGAATTCGAGGCGTCGCTGACCGAGCTGCGCGAACTCGCAAAAACACTGGGATTCAAGGTCACCCGCACGTTCACGCAAAAACGCAACGGCTTCGACAGGGCGGCGTATCTGGGCATTGGAAAACGGCAGGAGATACGCCACTTCGTCAACAACGAAGCTGACGACGAAACGGCGTCCGAGCTCGCGTCGCCGAATTTCCCGCCTCGCCTGTCCAGCCAGGACGAGGCCTGGAACGACGCCGACGCCCAGGTCTCGGCCGAGCAGATCGACATCCTCTTCGTCGACCACGAAATATCGCCGTCGCAGGCGCGCAATCTTGAAAAGGAGGTCGGCTGCCAGGTCATGGATCGCACCATGGTCATCCTCGAGATATTCCACCGCAACGCACGTTCGCCGGCCGCGCGCGCGCAGGTGGAAATCGCGCGCATCGGCTACATGGCGCCGCGCCTGCGCGAAGCGGCGAAGCTGGCCGGACCGCAAGGGCGGCAGCGCAGCGGCGTGGGCGGACGCGGCGCCGGCGAGTCGCACACCGAACTGGACAAACGCAAATTGCGCGACCGCATCGCCGAACTGCAGAAGGAAATCATCGCGATGGACGCGGATCGCAAGACCCAGCGCGCGCGGCGACAGGCGAACCAGGGCCTGGCCAGCGTCGCGCTGGTCGGCTACACCAACGCGGGCAAATCCACCCTGATGCGCGCGCTGACCGGCAGCGAGGTGCTGGTCGCCGACAAACTGTTCGCGACGCTCGACACCACCGTGCGCAGCCTTTACCCCGAAAGCATCCCGCGCGTGCTGGTCAGCGACACGGTCGGCTTCATCAAGAACCTGCCGCACGGTCTGGTCGCGTCGTTCAAGTCCACGCTCGAGGAGGCGCTGGATGCGTCGCTGCTGCTCCACGTCATCGACGCGAGCGATCCCGGCTTTGAACGGCAGCGCGAAACCACCGACGAAGTCCTCAAAGAGATCAATGCGCAAGACGTGCCGCGCATCCGCGTCTTCAACAAGATCGATCACGTTGGCGACGCGGCGGCGCAAGCCGAATGCGAAGCGGCGCTGCGCGCCAGCTACCCCGACTGCATCGTGATGAGCGCGAAACGCCCTGACGACATCGCGAAGCTGCACCAGGCGATCGTCGCGTTTTTCCAGCGCGATCAGGTCGAGGCCGAGCTTTTTCTGCCCTGGTCGGCACAGCAGTTGCGCGGGGAAATATTCGCGCGCTGCGAGGTGCTGGCGGAGCATGCCGACGATGCGGGCGCGTTCTTTCGCGTCCGTGGCGATCCGCTGGCCTTGGACAGCCTGCGTCAGCAGCTAGGCCAGGCACGCTGAGCGGATCGCCAGCAGCCCGGGCGGGCCGCGATGAAGGTCATGGATCGCCTGTGCTGGGATTAATGTGTTCAGGGCGTGAATTCGGATGTATTTCCAGTCATGTCTAATGATATCTAACTACATCTAGTTATGTCTAACCGTTTTTAGATAGAATCGGCTAGAACTGGCCAGAGGCGTCTATGGACCCGATCAAAAATCCTTTTTCTCCCGGTGCGGGTGCGCCACCGCCCGAGTTGGTCGGGCGCGACCCGCTGCTCGAACAGGCTCGCATCATTCTCGGGCGCGTGAAGCAGAAACGCCCGGAAAAGAGCCTGCTGCTGACAGGGCTGCGCGGTGTGGGCAAGACAGTGCTGCTGAATGACATCGAGCGGATGGCGAAGGCTGTCGGCTATCAGACGATCTTGCTCGAAGCGCACGAGGAAAAGCCGCTGGGCGAGCTCATCTATCCAGCGCTGCGCAGCCTGCTTTACGAACTGGACCGGGTGGCTGGGGTGGGCGACAAGGTCAAGCGCGGGCTGGCGGTGCTGCGCAGCTTTATCGGCAGCATCAAGCTGACGGTGGGCGATCTGGCGCTGGGCCTGGACATCGAGCCGGCCAAGGGCACGGCCGATAGTGGCGACCTGGAAATCGACCTGCCGAATCTGTTCGTGGCCATCGCCGAGGCGGCGGAAGAGCGCCAGAGCGCCGTGGCCATCCTGATGGATGAAATCCAGTACCTGAGTCAGAAGGAACTGGGCGCCCTCATCATGGCCATGCACAAGATGCAGCAGAAACAGTTGCCGCTGGTGCTGCTCGCCGCCGGTTTGCCGGTGCTTCCCGGCATGGCGGGAGAATCGAAGTCGTATGCCGAACGGCTGTTCAATTTTCCGGACATCGGGGCGCTGTCGGAAGCGGACGCGGCCAAAGCATTGCGCGAGCCCGCCCGCGATGCCGGCGTCGAATTTAAGGAGGATGCGCTGCAAGAGGTGTTCCGCCTGACACACGGCTACCCCTACTTCATCCAGGAATGGGGTTACCAAGCGTGGAATATCGCGGCAGCGAGCCCGATTACCTTGCAGACCGTGCAGACTGCGACGCCAGAGGTGACTCGTCGGCTCGACAAGAATTTTTTCCGAGTGCGCTTCGACCGCCTGACGCCGGGGGAGAAAAACTTTCTGCGCGCGATGGCCCATCTTGGCCCCGAACACCAGCGCACCGGCGATATCGCCACCGCCTTGGGCATGTCGATCAAGGGGATAGGCCCGGTACGTTCCAAACTCATCAAGAAGGGAATGATTTACAGCCCCGCGCACGGCGACATGGCGTTCACGGTGCCGCTGTTCGATGAATTCATGATTCGCGCCATCCCAGAATTCACCCCTGGCTGAAACGGCCCTCCCCTGGACTTCCGCATCGCCGACACCTTCACCGACAGCCTCGCCAAGCTCACCGGCGAGGAGCAGAAGGCCGACCTGCAACTGAACCCAGCCAATCCGGACATGAGCTTGCACAAGCTGGACAAGACACGGGACAAGAACTTCTGGTCGGTGTGCATATCGCCGGTAATTGGGCAGGGTCTGGCAATACAATGGCACGGCTCAAGGACTGTGCCGAAGGCATCGCCTGCTGGTTCATCGACACCGACTACAACATGGAATCCTTCTTCGTCCGCCACGCCTACTTCCTCGGCACCTACGCCCCCTACAAGGCGCTGAAAACCACGCTGAAAGCCGAAATCGACGAAGAAGCCTGGGCCACGCTGAACAGCGACACCTCACGGCCGTTCGACAAACCGAAGTCAGGGCGCATCGCGGTGAAGGTGATCAATCACCTGGGGGATGAGGTGATGAAGGTGTTCAAGGTTGGCTAATTGAAATGCCTTGGCTTGTTCAACTGAAACAGCTCGTTGAGAAGAAACCAATAGTCGTTTTGCGGTTTGGCGACGACGAGTGGTGGCACTTGCAAGAATCACGCCGTGGTATCAGCGAGTTCACTTTCGCCCGCCCACACGGGTTGCTGGATTGCGTAAAAGCACCGACACCTTGCCTTTTCCAAGGCAGTGGTGAGGACTGCCAACAGCACTTGTATTTCGGGCTTATTGCTTCGCGAAATCCTGTTACCACGCTCGAATCACACATCAAGGTTCGGCGCGTCGTGCAAATTCAGCCGAACTCGGAAGCTGAGCTCTGCCGGCTAATAACGGAAGTTCCACACGCGAAAAACTTGAAAGACCGGTTACAAGATGGGGCTTCCGTTGTTCCTTTATCACCAAAGCTAAGTAGTCATCTGCTTGAGCGGCTTGTATCCATAGAGAGCAACCGTGGTGGTATGCGGACAGTTGCGGAGTCACTTTCAACTCCAAAGTATTTTCGTGGCAATGCCGCTTTACAAGAGGATGCAGTACGCACCGCGCTCATGGCGTTTGGGTTGGCTCCAGATCATCAGGCGAAATCGCTGGAACTTGCGGCAGGGCGTGAGACAGCTCTGGGGCGGGTCGGCATCAAGGAAGATTCCGTTATCGAGCATGACGCAAGGAGTTTCCCTGGATATGAGCTTGTCCAGAGTGGTCAGACAGGGCGTGCGATTTTTGAGAGCAAGGGAGAGCAGCTGGAGATTTTCACGGCCAATCGGCGTGATCTGGAGGAGGTCTTTGGCGTTGATTTGATTTATCTGAACATGACCAAACAGAATATCGTGATGCTTCAATACAAAATGCTGGAGGCTTCACGCAAGGATGCTGCTGATACCGACTGGATATACCGGCCAGATGACCAGTTGAAGGAACAAATCGCCAAAATGCAGAAGTTCACTGTCGATCACGCTCCAGGGCAACAAGAGTACCGGCTCAATACTTCTGTTTTCTATCTCAAGTTCGTCAAGCGCGATGGTTCTATCCGCAACGGCAGCATCATCACCCCACTTGATCACTTCGAAAAACTACTTGTTTCCCCTGTCTGCCAAGGCCCGCGAGGTGGGCTGCGCGTAAGTTATGAAAGTCTTTCTGGGCGCTATCTCCGGCAGAACGCTTTTCTTGATCTGCTCAGATCTGGCTACATTGGTGCGTATGCTGAAACCACGAGCCACATGAAGGTATTAGTCGAGCAGGTGTTGTGCAGCAATAGGGCCGTAGTCGCCGCGATTCAGCGGCCAGTAGCTATCGACTGATGGACTCTTTCGCATCTTTGAGAATTTCTCCAAAAGTCACGCCATGACCGTCCCCCATCAATTCCTGATCTACCAAAGCGAAGACGGCTCCACTCGCATCGACGTGATGCTGGAGGCGGAAACCCTTTGGCTGAACCAGAAGCAGTTGACCGAGTTGTTCGGCAAGGCCAAGGGCACGATCAGCGAGCACATCAAGCACATCTTCGAGGATGATGAGTTGGCCCCGGAGGCAACTGTTCGGTTATTCCGAACAGTTCAAATCGAGGGTGGCCGGGAGGTCAGTCGCGAGGTCGAGCACTACAACCTGGACATGGTTCTCGCCCTGGGTTTCCGGGTGCGCAGCCCGGTCGCTGTGCGCTTTCGCCAGTGGGCCAACGACAAGCTGAAGGAATACATCGTCAAGGGTTTCGTGCTGGATGACGAGCGCTTGAAGAACCCTGGCAAGGGCCGCGATTACTTCGATGAGCTGACTCGTCGCCTGCAAGACATCCGCACCAGCGAGCGGCGTTTCTACCAGAAGATCACCGACATCTACGCGACCAGCGTGGATTACGACGCGCGCCATCCGCTCACTCAGACCTTTTTCGCCACTGTGCAGAACAAGGTGCATTTCGCCATCCATGGACAGACTGCCGCCGAGCTGATCGCCAGCCGTGCCGACAGCAGCCAGCCGAACATGGGGCTGACGACCTGGGACGGTGCGCGTATCCGCAAGGCAGATGTGAGCATTGCCAAGAATTACCTGAATGAGGAAGAACTGCGCGCTCTCAACAACCTGGCTGAGCAGTATCTGATTTTTGCCGAAGGCCAGGCGACGCGGCGCATCGCCATGACCATGCAGGACTGGATTACCAAGCTGGAGGGCTTTCTGACCCTGAATGACCGCGAGATTCTTCAGGGCGCCGGCAAGGTGTCGGCCGATCTGGCGAAGGCTCACGCCGAGCTGGAGTTCGACAAATTCCGGGTGCTGGACGACCAGCGTTTTGAATCGGATTTCGACCAGATGGTGAAGCGTTTGCCGGCCAAGAGACCGAAATGATGAGGCGCTAATGGACTTCCGCATCTCCGATACCGGCTCAGACCAATCCAGGCAGAAGCGGGCCGACCAGCAAGGTGTTTCTGCGTTCGAGCAGGTGTGATGAGAACCTTGAAGTAGTCGGCCCGTCCGGAAATATGGGCGCTACGGTAGTCGGGCATGAGTTGGTTTTGCGGATACGCTGCATTCGGCGGAAGGCAGCGGAGTCGTTGCTGCTTTAGCAGCTTACAAATCCGGCGCGCCCCTTGCGGGTGCGCTGCGCTTTTCCGCCCTCGCCGCGTCTGGCAGTCCTTATGTTTGCTCGCGCCGGTGCTTGACCTTCTTCACCACTTTCCCCGCCACGTAGTTGGCGAATTCCTCGACGTTGTCATAGCCCTGCTGTACCGCCAGTTCGGCCAGGGCGTCGATCAGGTTTCGGGTCTGTTCGATCTCGGCGAAGCCGCGGCCGCAGGTGATGCAGCGTTCGCCGTCGTCGCGGCAGGCGGTTTTGCCTTGGCAGGGGGTGAACATCGTCATGACGTGATCTGACTGCCGTCTTCGGCGTAATTCAGCAGGCTGATCTCGCCGTCGATGTCGGTGATTTCGGCTTGTTGGAGCGCGCCGTTGGCGTGGTAGACGTAGCGGTGCGCCAGTTCGATTTCACCGTAAACCAACTTGTCGAAACCGGTCAGGCGTTCCTCGGCGTCGAAATAGCCGAGGAAGTAGGTGTTGCGGTTTTCCACTTCGCCCGCGTCGAGGGCGTTGACCAGTTTGAACGGGAGTTTGACGCCGGTGTAGGTGGTGAAATAGCGGCGTTGTGCGGGTGCGTTGTCGCTCATCAGATCTGCTTCACTTTGATGTTCAGGGTCTGGATGCGGTAGGCGATCTGCCTCGGCGTCATGTCGAGCAATCTGGCCGCCTTGGCCTGCACCCAGCCGGCCTGTTCCAGCGCGGCGATGACACGTTCGCGGTCGTCCAGATTGGGGTCGTCGAGGTCGACCGCCTGTATCGCGCCTCGGCTCAGGCTGACCTGTTCCTCGATGCCGGTGAGCAGGATGGCGTCGCGGTCGATGACTTCGGCTTCGGTCAGCACGGCGGCGCGTTCCAGGCAGTTTTCCAGTTCGCGCACGTTGCCGGGCCAGGCGTGGTGCATCAGCACGCGCAGCGCGGCGTCGGTGAGGCTGAGCGGACGGGCTTGCTGGCCGGCGATCTTTTCGACCAGGAAGCGGGCGATGTCGGGGATGTCTTCCAGCCGTTCGCGCAGCGCCGGCAGGTAGATCGGCATCACGTTGAGGCGGTAGTACAAGTCTTCGCGGAAGCGGCCGGCCTCGACTTCGCCTTCCAGGTCGCGGTGGGTTGCGGCGATGACGCGCACATCCACCTTGATGGTGCGGTTGCCGCCGACCCGTTCCATCTCGCCTTCCTGCAACACGCGCAGCAGTTTGGACTGGAAGGCGGCGGAAACCTCGCCGACTTCATCGAGGAACAGGGTGCCGCCGTCGGCCTGCTCGAAGCGGCCCTTGCGCTGGGTCATGGCGCCGGTGAAGGCGCCCTTTTCGTGGCCGAACAATTCGCTTTCGAGCAGATTCTCCGGCAGCGCGGCGCAGTTGAGTTTGACGAACGGGGCTTTGGCGCGCGGCGAGTTGTAGTGGATGGCGTTGGCGATGAGTTCCTTGCCGGTGCCGGTTTCGCCCCGGATCAGCACGGTGGTGTTCCACTTGGCGACCAGGCGCGCCTGTTCGAACACGCGCCGCATCGGCTGGGTGTGGCCGATGATGTTGTCGAAGCCGTATTGCCCGCGCACGGTGCGGCGCAGGGTGTCGCGTTCCTCGGTGAGTTCCTGGCGTTCCTTCTGCACGTCGGCGGAGAGGCGCACGGTCTGGCCGATCAGGTTGGCGACCATTTCCATGAACTGGGTGTATTCGTCGAGCAGGATTTCCGCGCCTTCGGTGGTCTGCGCCGCCAGTACGCCGATGACCTGGCGGCCGCTGCGGATGGGCACGCCGACGAAGCCACGTTCCGGGTCGTAGAGGCCGAGTTTGCCCAGGAAGCGCGGTTCGTCGGCGATGCGCTCGACGGCGATCGGCTCGCCCTCCTCCAGAATCATGCCGACCACGCCTTCGCCGGGACGGTAGCGGATTTCCTCGGTGAAGACATCGGCCAGGCCATGCGCGACGGAGACCTGGAGTTCGCCGGTTTCCGGCTCCACCAGGCTGACCATGCCGCGTTCCAGGCCGACGCCGTCGTGCAGTACGCGCAGCACTGCGGTCAGCGTTTCTTTCAGGTCGAGCGAACGCGACAGCACCTGGCTGACCTTGTACAGCGTCTCCAGTTCGGTGCGCAGCAGTTCCAGTTCGAGTTCGTGGTTGTCCATTTCAACCTCCCTTGGCGCAGGGAAGTTGCACGCGCACCCGACAGCCGGCGCGGAAATCGGGGTCGATGTCGATCAGGCCGCCGTGGCGCACCACGGTGTCCTGCGCCATGCTCAAACCCATGCCGAGGTGCTGGCGATCGGCACCCTTGGTGGTGAAAAACGGTTCGAACACCTTGTAGCGCCATTCGGCCGGGATGCCGGGGCCGGAATCTTCCAGGATGACTTCGACATGATCGGGATACGGCAACGTCGACAGGCGCACCACGCGTTCCTTTTTCGGGTCGCTCGCGCGCCGCTCGTTGATCGCTTCGATGGCGTTTGTCAGCAGTTGCCGGAACAACGCGGCAATCTGGGTGGCGCCGCCGGGAACCGCCGGCAATACCGGCGCCGGCTGCCATTCGACGATGACGCCGGCGCCGAGCAGCGCGGCGGTGCTCATCTTCAGCACATCGCGCAGCACCTCGTTCAGGTTCAGCGGCTGGATCGCTTCCACCGTCTGGTTGGGCATGCAGGCGCGCAGCGTGTCGAGGGCGGCGCGGCTGTCGCGCAGCGCGGTTTCCATCGCCGTGTCGATGGCTTCCTCGCCGTTGCCGCCGCCGCCCTCGCCGCCCCGGCGCCGTTCGAGCAGGCGCACCGCCGCCGTCATCGTATTGAGCGGGCCTTCCAGTTGGAAAATCGCCCCGGCCAGGGTTTCGCGCAGCCCCTGGATGCGCTCCTGTTCGGCCAGCAGCACGGCCAGGCTGTTGATGCGGATGGCCTCCTGCTGGCGTTTGAGTTCGCTGATGTCCTGCGCGGTCAGCAGCAGGTAATGGCGCCGCACCGGCTCGTAGAAGGCTTCGGCGCTGACATCCTGTTCCTCGACCCAGGACACGGCGCAAGCGAACCAGCGCGCGGCCTGGTCGGGTCGGCGGCTGGGCCGTTCAACCCGCACCTCGCGCTGCTGGATGGCGCGGCGGCGCGCGCGCGCCGAGTCGAACTCTTCGCCCATCTGCTCGCGCAACAAGCCCAGCAGAGTGGCGGCGGGTTCGCGGCCGAGATCGCCGATCAGCTTCTTGTATTCCTGGTTGTCGATCACCACGCGGTCGTTTTCGTCGAGCAGGCAGATCGCCACCTGGGCCGCGTCGACCACCGATTCGATCATCGCCTTCTGGTTCTGCACCTGGCGTTCCAGGCGATGCACCTCGGTCACGTCGCGGTGCATGCCCAGGTAATGGCTGGTGTGGCCGTCGCCGTCGACCACCGGGGTGATGGTGAGTTCCGCCAGATAGCGGCTGCCGTCGCGCCGGCGGTTCACCAGCAGGCCGTTCCAGGCGCGTTGCCGCTTGAGTTGCGCCCACAGCGTTTCATAGACCAGCTTGGGCGTGACTTTATAAGACAGGAGCGATTCGTTCTGGCCGACGATTTCCGCCTCGCCGTAGCCGGTCACCCGCTCGAACGCAGGGTTGGCGTAGAGGATGTTGGCCTTGGCGTCGGTAATCGAAATAGCCAGCGCGGATTGCTCGACGGCGAGGCGGAATACCTGATGAGGAAGATCGGGTGACGCGGACATGGCGGTCTTTTAAGCGTGGATTCGATCCTTGCCTTGCAATATCCATGCCGGAACTAAGGCCGGCGCGAAAAGGTGGGGCGGAAACGCGCGGCGCCTTCCACCGAATGAGCCGCGAAATGGCGGAAGGCGCCGCTCTTTTGGCTACGCCGAAACTTCGTTTTCCGCCCTACGAACATTCTCCGCTTGTCGCATTCCCCACACAAAACCGGCAGCCGCCCCAACTGCGACAAGCCGAATTTGCACCACAAGGGTGCAAGGGGGCGTAAAGCCCTGATTTTGCGTGCACCACGCCCTGGGTTCCGGCTTGGCACAGCCCTTGCGATAGAGCAGCCAGGAGATCGAATCCATGAGCGAATACCTGTTACTGCTTCTGAGCACCGCCATCGTCAACAACGTGGTGCTGGTGAAATTTCTTGGCCTGTGCCCGTTCATGGGCATTTCCAAGAAAGTGGACACCGCCGTCAGCATGGGGCTGGCCACCACTTTCGTGATGACCATGGCCTCGGCGTCATGCTGGGCGCTGGAACACTGGCTGCTGATCCCGTTGGGCATGATGTATCTGCGCATCCTGGTCTACATCCTGGTGATCGCGGTCGTCGTGCAGTTCACCGAGATGGTGGTGCGCAAGACCAATCCCGCGCTCTATCAGGTGCTCGGCATCTACCTGCCGCTGATTACCACCAACTGCGCGGTGCTCGGCATCCCGCTGCTGACCACGCAGGAAAACCTGCCCTTCGTCCATAGCCTGCTGTACGGCTTCGGCTCGGCGGTCGGCTTCTCGATGGTGCTGGCCCTGTTCGCCGGCTTGCGCGAGCGGCTGGCCATCGCCCAGGTGCCGGGGGCATTCGTCGGCGCGCCGATCGGTTTCATCACCGCCAGCCTGCTGGCCCTGGCCTTCATGGGCTTCGCCGGACTTGTTTGAGGAGATTACGCACATGTTCATCGCCATCTTCAGCCTCACCGTCATGGGCAGCGCCCTGGGCTTGTTCCTGGGCTATGCCGCGCGGCGTCTCAAAGTGGAAGGCAACCCGTTGGTCGAGGAAATCCAGGCCATCCTGCCCGGCTCGCAATGCGGCCAGTGCGGCTTTCCCGGCTGCGCCGGCGCGGCGCAGGCCCTGGCCGACGGCGCCGCACCGGTGACCCTGTGCCCACCCGGCGGCCGCGAAGTGGTGGCCCTGCTGGCGGCCAAGCTGGGCGTGGAGGTCAATCTTTCCGAGGTCAAGGACAGCGTGCCGCAGATCGCCGAAGTCCAGGAGGAACTCTGCATCGGTTGTACCAAGTGCTACAAGGCCTGCCCCACCGACGCCATCATGGGCGCGGCGAAACAGATACACGCGGTGTTCAGGGAGGCCTGTACAGCTTGCGGCAAGTGCGTGGATGTCTGCCCGACCGAGGCGACGCGTTTGATTCCGGTACCGGTGACTTTGCAGTCCTGGTACTGGACCAAACCGGAGATGGCGCTATGAAAACCATTACCGTAGGTCGGCAATCCCTTGCCGACATCCCGACCTCCGCGCTGGAAGGAGTGACAGCGTGAATCCGCTCTCCCGATTGTTCTCAAGTTTCCGCCCGCGCGGCGGCGTGCATCCGGACGGACGCAAGGATTTATCCGCCGAGCCGCCGATCCGCATCCTGCCGATGCCGGAATTCCTGTATGTGCCGCTGCAACAGCACGTCGGCGCGCCAGCCCGGCTCTCGGTCGTGGTCGGCGATCAGGTTTTGAAGGGCCAGTTGATTGGCGCCAGCGGCGGCAACATCTCGGCGCCGGTGCATGCGCCGACTTCCGGTCGGATAACCGCCATCGGCGACTTTCCTTCGCCGCATCCCTCCGGCCTGCCCAGCGCCACCATCACGATAGAGCCGGACGGCGCGGATCGCTGGATCGAAGTCAGCCTGCCGGACGATCCGTTCAGCCTGTCGCCCGAGGAAATCTCCGCGCGGGTCGGCGCTGCCGGCATCGTCGGCCTGGGCGGCGCGACTTTCCCGTCGGCGGTGAAACTGAATCTTTCGCGCAAGAGCGGCATTTCGACGTTGATCATCAACGGCGGCGAGTGCGAGCCCTACCTGACCTGCGACGACCGTTTGATGCGCGAACGCGCCGACGGCATCGTCGAAGGCATTCGGCTGATCGCCTACGCGGCTGGCGCGAAAGAGATGCTGGTCGGCATCGAGGACAACAAGCCGGAAGCCATCGCCGCCATGCGCAAGGCGGCGCAGGGCACCGAGGTTCAGATCAAGGTCGTGCCGGCCATGTACCCGATGGGCTGGGACAAACAGATGATCCAGGTGCTGACCGGCAAGGAAGTGCCGGCGGAAGGCCGCAGCGCCGAAATCGGCGTGCTGGTGCATAACGTCGCCACCGCCTGGGCCGTGCGCGAAGCGATCCGCTTCGGCCGCCCGCTGGTTTCGCGCGTGGTCACGGTCAGCGGCGCGGCGGTAACCGCCCCTGGCAACCTGGAAGTCCCCATCGGCGCGCTTGCGGCCGATCTGATCAAGGCCTGCGGCGGTCTGTCGAGCGACCCGGCGCGCCTGGTGCTGGGCGGGCCGATGATGGGCGCCCAGATGCCGCACCTGAACGTGCCGATGGTGAAAGGCAGCAGCGGCCTGCTGGCGTTGACCGGCAAGGAAATCGGCCTGCCGACACCGGCGCCCTGCATCCGCTGCTCGTCCTGTGTGCGCGCCTGCCCGGCCGGCCTGTTGCCGCTGGAAATGGCCGCCCACATCCGCGCCGCCGACCTGGCCTCCGCCGTCGGCCTGGGCCTGAAGGACTGCATCGGCTGCGGCTCCTGCTCCTACGTCTGCCCGGCCCATATCCCGCTGGTGCATTTCTTCAACTACGCCAAGGGCGAACTGGCCGCGCTGGAGAAAGCCAAGCTGCGCAACGAAGCGACCAAAAAACTGGCCGACACCCGCCAGGAACGCATGCAGCGCATCGTTCGCGAACGCGAGGAAGCCGCAAAACTACGCGCCGCCAAGAAAGCCGCCGCCGATGCGGCGAAGAAAGCGGCGGCTGAGGCTGCGAAGGCGGCAGCTGAAAAAACGGAGGTGGCGGCATGAGACCCCATGTTTTTCCCCCTCTGATAAAGCTTCTAAGCAACCGGCTAGGCAGGCAGAAAGCGCCTGCCAAGTCTCTGCTTATCCCGCGAGCGGGACAGCCAGGGACTTGGCCGACGTCTTTTGGCGGCCTAGTCGGTTGGCTGGTAGTTCCATCAGAGGGCCGGGGAGAGGGAACACGGACAACACTTGCGCAGAAGATTGAACCACGCACCCCGGCCAAACATCGGTCTTGTCAACGCCAATTTGCCTACTCGACCCTCTTGCCCTCTCCCCAGCCCTCTCCCGCTTGCGGGAGAGGGGGCCAACCCTTAACCGAGTACGCGCCATGATCTCCCTCAACCACGCCCCCCACGCGCATGCGCCGATGACCGTCGGCCAGGTCATGGTCACGGTGATGCTGGCGCTCACGCCCGCCACGCTTTACGGTTTCTGGCTGTACGGCTGGCCGGCCATCTTCCTGTGGGCGGTGGCGATGGGCACGGCGCTGCTGGCGGAAGCGGTCTCGGTGTGGCTGCAAGGCCGCGCCGCCAAACCGGCGCTGCTGGACGGTTCCGCCGCGCTCACCGCCTGGCTGCTGGCGGTTTCCCTGCCGCCGTTCGCGCCCTGGTGGGTCGCCGCCATCGGCTCGGTGTTCGCCATCGTCATCGCCAAGCAGGTGTTCGGCGGCCTCGGCCAGAACGTATTCAACCCGGCCATGGCGGCGCGGGTGATGTTGCTGATCTCCTTCCCGGTCGAGATGACCATGTGGGCGGCGCCGATGCCGATCACCGCCGCGCAGGCGCCCGGTTTCATGCAGGGACTGGCGATCACCTTCGGCGGCGCACAGTGGGACGGCATGGCCAGCGCTTCCCTGCTCGGCCACGTCAAGACCGAGTTCACCCGCGGCGTCGATCTCGCCACCAGCCTGCCGGCGCACTTCGCCGCCGTGCACGGCGGCATGATGGACGCCGCCTGGGGCAGCCGGGCCGGCAGCCTGGGCGAAACCGCCGGGCTGTTGTTGTTGGCGGGAGGCATCTTCCTGATCGTGCGCAAAGTCATCACCTGGCATGCGCCGGTGGCCATGTTGCTGGGCGTCGCCGCGCCCGCGCTGATCGCGAACGCCATCGACCCGACTCATTACCTCGGCGTGATGCCGCACCTGCTCTCGGGCGGGCTGATGCTGGCCGCCTTCTTCATCGTCACCGACCCGGTCACTTCGCCCAACACCCCGGCCGGCATGTTCGTGTTCGGCCTGCTGTGCGGCCTGCTGACCTGGATCATCCGCTCCTGGGGCGGCTATCCGGAGGGCGTCGCGTTCGCGGTGATGATCATGAATTCGCTGGCGCCGATCATCGACCGCTACGTCAAACCGCGCATCTACGGCCGCGACCGCAAGGGCCAGTCGCTGCAGATCGAAGCGAAGGGGAGTGCGAAATGACGCTCAAACAACTCGGGAAGCTCGAAAAACTGCGCGCCATGCTGGGCTATCCCGGCGCGGTTCTCGGCGGCATCGGTCTGCTCACCAGCGGCGCGCTGGCGCTGGCCGACCGGGCCACGCTGGAGGACATCAAGGCCGCCCAGGACCTGGACATGCAACAGTCGCTGACCCAGGTGCTGCCCGGCAAGTATGAAAACGATCTGCTCAAGGACACCGTGGTGTTGCCCGGCCCGGATGGTGAACTCACGGTCTATCGCGCGCGCCAGGGCGGCAAGGTGGTCGCCGTGGTGTTCAAGGTGCAGGCGCGCGGCTACGCCGGTCCGATCGTCAGCATGATGGGCGTCGACCGGGACGGGAAGATGCTCGGCGTGCGGGTCATCAAACACACCGAGACGCCGGGCCTGGGCGACAAGATCGAACCGGCCAAGGGCGAGTGGATACACAGTTTCGAAGGCAAATTCCTGGGCGACCCGCCGGCCGAGAAATTCGCCGTCAAGAAGGACGGCGGCGTGTTCGACCAGTTCGCCGGTGCAACCATCACGCCGCGCGCGGTGGTGAAGTCGGTCAAGGGCGGCCTGGCGTTTTTCGCCAAGGAGAAAACGCGATTACTTGAGGATGGAGTCCAGCCATGAGCAACGAATACACCCGCATCACCAAGGACGGTCTCTGGGACAACAACATCGTGTTCGCCCAGATCCTCGGCATGTGCCCGACCATGGCAGTCACCGGCAGCGCCACCAACGGTCTCGGCATGGGCCTGGCCACCACCGCCGTGATGGTCGCCTCCAACGCGCTGGTTTCGATGGTGCGCAACGTGGTCACCCCGGACGTGCGCATCCCGGTCTACATCGTGCTGATCGCCACCCTGGTCACCCTGGTCGACGTCAGCATCAACGCCTGGGCGCATGATCTGTACAAGGTGCTCGGCCTGTATATCGCGCTGATCGTCGCCAACTGCGCGGTGCTCGGCCGCGCCGAGGCCTACGCGCAGAAAGTCGGCATGCTGCCGGCGGCGGCCGACGGCCTGATGATGGGCCTCGGCTTCACCTTCGCGCTGACCTTGATCGGCGGCATCCGCGAAGTGATCGGCAGCGGCACCCTGTTCTCCAACGCCCACCTGCTGCTCGGGCCGGCCTTCGCCTTCCTGGAGACCACGGTCATTACCGATTACAAAGGCTATCTGCTGATGATCCTGCCGCCGGGCGGCTTCCTGGTGCTGGGCTTCCTGCTCGCCGGCAAGCGGATTCTGGACAAGCGCCTGGCAGAAAGGCGCGTGGCGCCGGCTGCTATGCCTGAGCCCGTCGCAGGTTGAAAGGGAGAACGCCATGCAAGTCGCCGTCGCCTACGCCGAACCCACGCAGCAGATCTGGCTGCGCATCGAAGTGCCCGAGGACGCCACGGTGGAACAGGCCATCGTCAAATCCGGCCTGCTGCGCCAGTTCCCCGACCTCGATCTGACCGAACGCGCGGTCGGCATCTTCGGCAAGCTGGTCAAACTCGATGCCGGACTCAACCCCGGCGACCGCGTCGAAATCTACCGCGCCATCATCGCCGACCCCGCCACCGTGCCAAGACGGCAGATGGCGGATGACGATGACGACGATTGAGGTGGTCTTCCCCGTGAAAAAGGGGGAGGAATGCTGTCTGAAATAGGGAAACCGTGGCGAGCCTGAAGCGAAAACTTCAGTGACCGTAGCCGACCCGCTACAGTCATTCAGGCAGGCCACCGGGTGACGCTTGCTCGGCCTAAGGCGTCATCCACTCATCGGCATGGCAACCCGAGTCGGGCGAAATCATCGGGGGGTGAGGCGGGTTTGGGGGATTTTCTACAGCGTCAACGACGCTGTAGAAAAACCCCATACCGCACCCCCACCGCGCCCCAAGCCGAATTTTTTTCAGCCCAGCACGCGCCGCGTCGCGAAATGATCAATTGGCGAACATCTCGCGGCCAATCAGGCCTTGCCGGTCACACACCGTAAGCACCTGGGCAAACAACTTGGCGGTCAGGTCGCCCAGTTCGGAGACGAAGGCGGCCAGGGTGGTGAAGTTGGGTTGCGAATCGCCCGAGACGGCGATGAACACGACGTTGTCGCGGCAGGCGGCTTCGATCTTGCGGCTGGAGACGATGCCGCGACTGTAGGCGAGCAGGATGATCTTGAGGAGA
>NCGJ01000030.1 GCA_002281555.1 Hydrogenophilales bacterium 28-61-23 | reverse complement strand
CAGGGCAAGGTTTACGTATTCAAAGCGCAACCGTATGGATACTGGGTCACGAGCGAAGAATACCGAAGCGCCGGATGGTACGACTTCCGAGTTGGCAAACTCCAGATACGGGTATTGGACGGCCAGACGGGGCAAGGCCGAGCGGACCAAGCGGTATTGTTACAGCGTTGGCAGGCGGACGGCCACCACACGGTCGTGATGAGCGTGCGGACTGACGCCCAAGGATGGTTGAAGCTAGACCCGCCGCTGGTTGGGCAAGAAAGCTACCTGGTGAGCGCGCAGAGTCCCACGGACGGGCAATCGAAGGCGAGCGAAGTTTACCGAGGTTCCGGGCCATACACGTTTGTCCTGGGCAACGCAGCGGTGATCGGAAAAGTCGAAGACGCAGTAAGTGGTGCGGCACTGAGCGGCAAGATTGTGGAAGCCTGGGAGACACTGGCGAACGGCAGTCTGGTCCTGGTAGCCAAGCGCGCGACGGACGCGAACGGATTGACGAAGTTCGACCTGGACGGAGTGGGAACCGGCCGCAAATACCATCTGAAGAGCCAACCCTACTTGCAGAGCGTAGAGAGCGGCGAGCTTACCGGAGTGGGCGAACAATTACTGAAAGCGGGCAAATTGCAGGTTCAAGTGCTTGACGGTCGCACGGGCGGCTCCTACGCCTGGCGGACGGTGCATTTGCTGGAACAAGGAAACAACGGCGTTCTGTCGCCGCAGGGTGACTACGCGACCGATGGAGAAGGGCGGCTTCGTCTAGATCCTGCGCACCTGGGCGTCCAGGGATACGTAGTGCGTGCGCCGAGTCTGGTGGACGGCACGGATCGGGACAGCGCGGTCTACGAGCAGGGAGGCAGCTACCAATTCAAGGTTGGCGGAGCCGGTTTGACGCTATGGCTAAAGGACCAGATCAGCAATGGCGTGCTGGTAGGACAAGAAGTACAAGCCTGGGAGAAGGGCGCGGACGGCATTCTGGTGTGGAAGAAGAGCGGGATCACGGACGCAGCGGGAAAGATCGCGTTTGACCTGGACGGACTGGGGCAGGGCAAGGTTTACGTATTCAAAGCGCAACCGTATGGATACTGGGTCACGAGCGAAGAATACCGAAGCGCCGGATGGTACGACTTCCGAGTTGGCAAA
>NCGJ01000004.1 GCA_002281555.1 Hydrogenophilales bacterium 28-61-23 | reverse complement strand
AAAAGATATCGATTCGTTAGAAAAGGCGGATGAAATTGCCGCGATGAATCCGTACAACCAAAGCCCGATTTTGGTTGAACGGGAATTGACTTTATACGAATCAAATATCATCAACGAATACATCGATGAACGTTTTCCTCATCCTCAGCTTATGCCCGCGGACCCCGTGATGAGAGCGCGTGCTCGTTTGTTTCTGCATAACTTCGAGCGGGATCTTTTTGCGCACTTGAGCGACATCGTGCATGGAACGCCCAAGGTGGCTGAAAAGGCTCGCATTATCGTGCGCGACAATCTGACTCAAATCGCCCCCATCTTCAATAAACAGAAATATATGCTGGGCGACGATTACTCCATGCTGGATGTCGCTATCGCTCCGTTGCTGTGGCGTATTGACCACTATGCGATTCAACTGCCCAAGCAGGCGACGCCGTTGCTTAAATATGCCGAGCGACTTTTTGCTCGCCCCGCTTTTATCGAGGCGTTGACCCCGGTTGAAAAAGCGATGCGAAAGTGAGTGTTGCTAATTGAGCTTGCCTTCACAACAACCTTACCTTCTCCGTGCGTTATATGAATGGTGCTTGGATAGTGGTCATACGCCCTATATCACCGTGCGTGTGGATAAGCACACGCGGGTGCCCCAGGCCTATGTCAAAGACGGGTTTGTTGTCCTCAATGTGGGGGCCAGCGCGGTAAGAAATATTCATATGGACAATGAGTACGTTACCTTTTCCGCGCGATTTGGTGGCGTTTCGCAACAAATCGAGGTTCCCGTCGGCAATGTGGTTGCGATTTATGCGCGTGAAACTGGAGAGGGCATGGCTTTCGATGAATCCATGATGTCCGCTCCCGAAGGCGCGGCTTCGGATTCTGTTTCACCACAAAATATTGCCCAGGACGACGATGGGCCGCCGCCACCCAGAGGTCGGCCGCAGCTTAAGGTGGTCAAGTAAGATAATTGCATCACGACCGCCGGTAACGCGCTCGGTGGCTATAGCAACCGCCGTGAAAGCAAATCAAACTGTTGATGGTGGTTTTGGTTGCAACATTTCGTTAAATCCGTTAGGCATTAATGAAATTAATAGTTTCAGTTAACTCAGCGGCATAGTCAGAAAGCTGTCCGATTTAAAAGTCATTGACTATGGCGATCGTTTTAAGCCCCTGTAGCTCAGTTGGTAGAGCAGCGCACTTGTAATGCGAAGGTCGAGGGTTCAACTCCTTTCGGGGGCACCAATTCCAGACGAGCCGAAAGGGCTCGGGGCATGCGAACTGGATAGATAGGCGGCGTAATGCACGGACACATCCATCAAGACGTCAACGGACGATTTTGGGGAGAAAGTCCTTCTGATGGTTATTCAATAAAACGGGCAGGACTCGACTCCCGACAAGGTGGTCATTCAGCATGCGCCTGATCCCCGTTCCCTACCGTGCCGACAGCACTGAACTCTTCGCGGCGATTGAATCCGAACCTTGGGCGATTTTTCTGGATAGCGGAAATCCACGCGCGCGATTTGACCGCCACGCCAGTCACCAGACTAGAGACCACGCGGGTCGTTTCGACATCCTGGTCGCGCGCCCTTTCATTACCCTGGTTACGCGGGGCGGTCTGACCGAAATTGAGCGGGCCGGCATGGTGACTCGCTCGCCGGCCGACCCGTTCGATCTGCTGCGTCAATATCTGGACGTGGATGCCGGGCTGTCGCCCCTGCCCTTTAGCGGCGGCGCGATTGGCTACTTTGGTTATGACCTCGCCCGGCGCATCGAACGGCTGGCCAGCCGTCCAGATGTCGAGGCCGGCTCCATCCCGGATATGGCGGTGGGTATCTACGACTGGGCTGTCGTTGTCGATCACGAACAGCGCGAAAGCTGGTTGGTCGGCGCGGGGCGGGATGCGCAAACAGCGGCGATCTGGGACGATCTGGTTGCCTTGTTCAGCGCGCCGCCGTCGAAGATCGAACAAGCTTTCAACCGATCCCCGTTCAGGGTTGGCGCGGTCAAGTGCAATTTCACGCCAGAAACCTATTACCAGGCATTCGCGCGGATTCAGCGCTATATCAACGCGGGCGATTGTTATCAGGTCAATCTGGCGCAACGCTTTTCCGCGCCGGTTGCCGGCGATCACTGGCTCGGTTACCACGCGTTGCGTCGACTCAATCCGGCGCCTTATTCCGCCTATCTCAACCTGCCTGGCGTGCGGATTCTGTCGTCGTCGCCGGAACGTTTTCTGTCGGTGCGGCAGGGGGTGGTCGAAACCAGGCCGATCAAGGGCACGCGCCCACGCGCCACCGACCTCGAGGCGGATGTTGAATTGGCGCGTGAACTGCGGGCCAGTGAAAAGGATAGGGCCGAGAATTTGATGATCGTCGATCTCCTGCGCAACGATCTGGGCAAGGTCTGCGTGCCGGGTACGGTAGCTGTGCCTCGCCTGTTCGAGATTGAAAGTTTTGCCACCGTGCATCATCTGGTCAGCACGGTCGCTGGTCGCCTGGCCGAAGGTTGCGATGCGGTCGAATTGCTGCGCGCGGCGTTTCCGGGCGGCTCGATAACCGGCGCGCCCAAGCTGCGCGCCATGCAGATCATCGAGGAACTGGAGCCGGATCGGCGCGGTGTCTACTGTGGCGCGATCGGTTGGCTCGGTTTCAATGGCGACATGGATAGCAACATCGCGATTCGCACCCTGGTCAGCGCCGACAATGAACTTCAGTTCTGGGCCGGTGGCGGCATCGTGGCGGATTCTCGGGCCGATGCGGAGTATCGGGAATGCCTGGACAAGGCGGCGGCGATGCTCAGCTTGATGCGTGAATGCGGCGCGCAATTCGAGGAATAGAAACTCACTCCAGATTCATATCCGGGATATGCGTGAATGAAATGCGCGCTGGCGCGGCGCCGATGGCCTGAAAAGCGCCGCCGAAATAGACCGCGTCGTTGCCGAAACGCCGGTGCAGCTTGTCCAGCACCGCATCCAGCCCGGGCGCGGCGGAAGGTGTCGGGAATAGCGGCAGGGCAGCCTGATCCGCGCGGGTCAGGTCTTTCAGCACCATGCCGACCTTGATCGGTTCGCGTCCGCGCGGACGTTCCGCCCAGAGCGTATCGAGCATGCGCAAAAAGCCCAGCGTGTCGCTCATCGCGTTGATGTGGCCTTCCGCAACCCAGGGCGCGCGCTGCCGATAATCGACCCAGACCTCCAGTCGCTTGGCCAGAAAACCTTCCGCGCGCATGCGCCGGGTCGCTTTCTGGGTCAGTTTGGACAGCACCGCGTAAGCGCCCTGGTCGGTGCGCAGATTGGGCGGCAGCACATGGGAATGGCCGATGCTGCCGCGCCGGGATGGCGGCGTCGATACATCCTCGCCGCGCAGGCGGTCGTACATGCGCTCACCTTCGACGCTACCCCAGACCCGGCGCAGACTGGCGCGATCAAGCTGGCAAAGCGCTTCGACGCTGTGAATGCCGGTGTTTTCCAGTCTGGCCAGCATGGCTCGGCCGACGCCGTGCAGGTCGCCCAGTTTCAGTCGGTACAGCGCTTGCGGCAGGTCTTCGCCATGCACCACGGTGAGCCCGTCCGGCTTCTGCATGTTGGACGCCATTTTGGCGATGAAGCGGTTCGGGCCGATGCCGACCGAGCTGGTCAAACACTCGCCAACCTCGGCGAGTATCTTTGTCTTGGCCGTTTTTGCCAGCTTCACCGCCACTTCTTCGCGCTGCCAACTGCCGGTCAGGTCACACACGACTTCGTCGATGGAGAGCACTTCGGTGATCGCGATGACGCTGTTCACCACATCCATCAGGCGGTGGTGCATCTCGACATAAACCGCCGGCCTGGCTGCCACGAACACCACTTCCGGGCAAAGTTCGCGCGCCTCCATGACCGACGTGCCGGTCTTGATGCCGAACCGTTTGGCCTGGTAACTCGCCGCGATACAGCAGGTTGTTTCCGCCATCACCGGCAAGACGCCGACCGGCCGGCCGCGCAATTCCGGCCGCAGTTGTTGCTCAACCGAGGCGAAGTAGGAATTGAAGTCGAGCAGAAGGGCGCGCAGGGGCATGCGAAGGGGGCGGGTTGAACCGGGAAACGGCAAGCTTACTCGCCGATTTTGCCGCGTCCCGCCTTCAGTGTTGAATGCCGCGTTTTGCTGTCCAGCCGTCGGGCAACCGCGCCTCGGCTCGGTTTGGTCGGCCGGCGTGGTTTGGGCACAAAGGCCGCGCTGGCGACCAGATCTTCCAGGCGGCGCAGCGCCTCGGCCCGGTTTTTTTCCAGGCTGCGAAACGCTTGCGCCTTGATGACGACGACGCCGTCCTTGCTGATGCGCTGGTCATTCAGTTTCAGCAGGCGTTCGCGGATCGCTTCCGGCAACGACGAGTTGGCGATGTTGAAGCGCAGATGCACGGCATTGGACACCTTGTTGACGTTCTGCCCACCCGCGCCTTGCGCCCGGATGGCGCTGATTTCGACCTCGTCGGGTGGGATGATGAAGCGGGTGCGCATGGTTTGTCGCTGTCGGGTTCAGGTCAAACCACGCGATTGCGTTGTTCGCCGCGCACGAATGCCTCGATGTTGTCCATCAACTGATCGGCCAATCTTTGCATGGCTTCCCGGCTCGACCAGGCGACATGCGGGGTGAGCAGAAAGTTGGGCAGTTTCAGTTCCAGCAACGGGTTGCCCGCGCTGGGAGGTTCAACGGACAAAACATCGAAACCGGCGCCGGCAATGCGCCGGGTGGCCAGCGCCGTGACCAGCGCGGCTTCGTCGACCAAGCCGCCGCGCGCGGTATTGATCAGAACGGCGTTGCGTTTCATCAAGCCGAATTCGCGCGCGCCGATCAGGTTGCGCGTGGCTTCGCGGGGTTCTTCGACCAACGGCGTATGCAGGCTGATCTGGTCGGCGCGGGCGAGGACTTCGTCGAACGCGACGCGGCCGGGGCGAATCTCGGCGGCGCCCTTGTGTTCGGCTATCAGCACGTTCATGCCGAATGCATGCGCCAGGCGTTCCACACCGGCGCCGACATTGCCGTAACCGATCAAGCCCAGTGTCGAGCCGTGCAGATCATGGATTTCGTGGTCGAACAGGCAAAACTGAGTGGCCTTCCGCCATGCGCCTTGTCGCAACGAATCGCGCCAGGCCAGCAGATTGCGGCGCAGCGCCAGCAACAGCATGAAAACGTGTTCCGGCACCGTGTGTTCAGCGTAGGCGCGAATGTTGCAGACCGCGACGCCGCGTTCCCGGCAGGCGTCCAGATCGACGTTATTGGTGCCAGTCGCCGCCACCGCAATCAGGCGCAGCTTGGGGCAGGCCGCCAGCAATTCGCGGGTGATCGGGGCCTTATTGGTGATGGCGATGCTGGCGCGCCAGAGAAAATCGGCCGCATCTTCCGGCGGGCAGGCCGGGTGCTCCACCCAGCTATGCTCGAAAGACGGCGGTCGCAGTTCGGCCAGCAGTGTCGCGCGGTCGAGAAAGACGATGTATTCCTTGGTAATCATGGCGTGATCCGGTTGAGTTGTTCGAGCATTTCGACCAGCGCGGCGGAGTCTTGTTCACCTCCGCCCGAGCCAACCAGCGCATTCATCAACTGCGCAGCCAATGCCGTAGCTGGCAATGCCATGCCGGCCTGCTGTGCCTCCGCCAACACGATGCCGAGGTCTTTCTGGTGCAGTCTGGCTTTGAAGCCCGGCTTGAAATTACGTTCCAGCATGCGCTGGCCGTGGATTTCCAGAATCTTGCTGTAAGCCGAGCCGCCCAGCAGCGCCTGCCGCACCTTGCCGGCATCGACGCCCTGGCGCGCGGCGAAGGTCAGCGCTTCGGCCACGCCCAGCAAGGCGGCCGAGACGACGATCTGATTGCACGCCTTGGCGATCTGGCCGGCGCCGCTTGCGCCGACATGCACGATGTTGCCGCCGATGGCCTGGAACAACGGCAGCACGCGCTGGAATGCCGCTTCCGTCCCGCCCGCCATGATCGACAGCGTGCCGGCGATGGCGCCCGCCTCGCCGCCGGAAACCGGCGCGTCGATAAGTTCGATGCCGCGTTCACCGAGTCGGCTGGCGAGGTGGCGGGTATAGGTCGGCGAGGTCGTGCCCATATCGACGACGATCGCGCTGGCAGCCAGGCCATTTGCCGCTCCATCCGGCCCGAACAGCACGGCTTCCAGCGCGGCATCGTCGGAGACGTTGACGAACAGGATAGCGGACGCCTTCGCCACGGCGACCGGCGAGTCGAGCACGGCCGCGCCGGCTTCGCGCAACGGCGCGCTTTGCGCCGGGTTACGCGCGAAAACATTCAGCCGTTGTCCGGCTTTGCACAGATTGAGCGCCATGGGCTGGCCCATGACGCCGAGGCCGATGAATCCGAGAGCCGACATGATGAATTCCTGTTTTTGGATGCGGTGAGCTGGCCGGACTTTAGCGCCCCAGCAGCGCAATCCAGAGTGGCAGCGTGACCAGAAAGGTCAGGCTGGTCCAGCTTGCGGTCAGCGCCGCCGCGCGCACGTCGAGCTTGAAACGGTCGGCGAAGCTGGCGGCCATCAGCATGGTGGGCATGGCGACTTCCAGAATGGCGGCGGTTTGCGGCGGTTTCAGTTCGTCGAACATGGAACGGGCCAGGGCGAACACCAGCAGCGGCGTAATCACCAGTTTCACCGCCACGGCGGCGAGCACCGGGCGGCTCGGCTTCAACGCGCCCCAGGGAATCGACAGGCCCAGGGTGAACATCATGACCGGAATGGTGGCCTGGCCGATGAACTTGGCGGCCTTGACCAGCGGCGCGACATCGATGCCGGAGAGGTTGACCGCGAAGCCAAGCACGAAACCCCAGATCGGTGGCAGCGACAACATCGTGCGCAGCAGGCTGGTGCCCTGGCCGCCTTCGTGGCCCAGGCGGGTCGCGATCCAGACGCCGAAAGTCCACACCAGCGGCGTCGAAGCCAGCACATCGGCGAAGGCGGCGTAACTGCCGCCGATGTCGCCATACAAAAAAGTCAGCGTCGGGTAGCCCATGAACAGCACGTTGCCGAAGATGCCGGCGAGCAGGATGGCGGCGCGTGTCTCGCGTGCCAGGCCGCGCCCGACGCGGGTATGCCAGAGCAGTGGGTAGAGCAGCGCGAAACCGATGGCGATGCCGGCGATGGTGAGCATTGGCACGGTCAGCATCTGGTGGCTGATTTCCGCCTGCGCCGAGAGTGCGAACAACAATGGCGGCGCGAACACATCGACCACCATGCGGTTCAGATTGACGCGCAAATTGGCGGCCGGAAAGTCGGGCCGAAAGCGCACCCAGAGCCCGCCCGCCCCGACCAGCAGGGCGATAGGCAGCCAGACCTGGAGCAGGAGCTGGAGCAGGAAATCCGGACTCATGGTTGCTGGAATCAGCCCAGGCGGGTCAGCACCGTCGCAAACTCGAACCAACCGTTGGGATGCGCGACCCGGGCGGGCGCGGTCTCAGGCCACCGCCAGTGTTCGTCGGCGAAGAGCGAGCGCATCTCCGACAACGCGCAGTGGAAGGGCGGCCCGCCGGGGCGGTCCGTTTGCATGAACAGCGCGAACAACTGGCCGCCGGGGCGCAGCCAGGCGAACAATTGCCGTTCGTACGCCGCCCAGTGGGCTGGGTCGAGCGCGCACAAACAGGTTTGTTCGTAGATGGCGTCGAACGGCTGCGCCGGCTGCCAGCTCAGCGCATCGGCGCAAACCCGCTCGGCGTCGACGCCGGCCGCGTCAAGTTCCGCCGCCAGATGTTCCAGCGCGGTCGGCGCGATATCCAGCGCGGTGACCTGAAAGCCGCGCCGTGCCAGTTCCAGCGCCTCATGGCCGCGCCCGCAGCCGGGGATCAGCACACGCGGATCCCGTCCGGAGGCTAAAACGCCCTGTTCAAGCCAGCCTGGCAAGGCCGGGCTGGCCGCGCCGCGATCCCACGGAATGGTTTTGGCGCGGTATTTTTCTTCCCAATGGCTCATGGTTATTGCATTGGAAACCAGGGGTTGTAGGGCTGTTCCTTGATCGGCGGCGGCGTCAGCTTTTCTTTCAGGCCGCGTTTCAAATCCTGTTCCAACTGCTGGATCAGATTGTCCATGTAATGCCCGCTTTCCTTTTTAAGTCGCACCAGCAGAATTTCCAGCTTGAACGACAGATCCGGCGGCAAGTTGACTTCCTCGCCTTTGAACGAGGCGATGACCGACTCTTGCATGTACTGAAACAGCAGGCCGAGTTCATCCTCGGTGAAGTAATTGCGCAGCGAGCGGCCCAGATCGGACAGGGTCGGGGCGGGCGGAGCAGAGGCGCTGGGGTCGATATTTTTCGGGGCGACATCCGGTGCGGCTGTGCCATTCGGTAGCACGACTTGCGGCGGTGAAACACTTGTTGCGCCATTGCCACCCCAGGTTGACGGTGCGGCTTTGCCATTCGGCGCAACGGGCACTGACGGTTGCGCGCCATAGCCATTTTGCTGCTGGGCATGGATCGGCAGCGCAAGGCCCGCGAGAAGCGCCAGCAGAGGGAGACGAAACAACGAGTAAGTCATGGCGATCACAAAAGGCGAGGAGCTTTGATGTTAGCAAGTCGGCATGGTTTGCGTGCCAGTTGTTGGCAAGGTTGGCCAGCAGGGCGGCAATCCCTTGCCGAGCGGCCGCAAAACTCACCCGTGCCCGCCTTCTTTCGCCACCGGCAGCGGCGCCAGCAGCGCGCGCAGGTCGGATTCGCCGAATTTACTCATCGCTGCGGCGTCCTCGCTGAGCACGCCGGCGGCGAGCTCGGCTTTCTTTTCCTGCAGCACGAGGATTTTTTCCTCGATGCTGCCGGCGACGACCAGTTTGTAGACGAACACCTTGTTTTTCTGGCCGATGCGGTGGGCGCGGTCGGTGGCCTGGTTTTCCACCGCCGGGTTCCACCACGGGTCGTAGTGGATCACGGTATCGGCCGCAGTCAGGTTGAGGCCGACGCCGCCGGCTTTCAGGCTGATCAGGAAGATCGGCACGCCCTCATCCTGGAAGCGGCCGATGACGCCTTCGCGATCCTGCGTTTCACCGGTGAGCTTGACGTAGCCCAGACCCAGCTTGATCAGCTCCTGCTCGATCAGCGCGAGCATCGAGGTGAATTGCGAGAACACCAGCACACGGCGGCCTTCGTCGACCAGTTCCGGCAGCATGTCCATCAGTTGATCCAGCTTGGCGCGTTCCTTCACCTTTTGCGCGCTTTCCAGCTTGACCAGGCGCGGGTCGCAGCAGACCTGACGCAGCTTCAACAGCGCGTCGAGGATGACGATGTGGCTGCGCGCGAAGCCTTTGTCGGCGATGGCTTCGCGCACTTTCGCGTCCATCGCGCTGCGCACCGTTTCGTACAAATCGCGTTGCGAGCCTTCCAGTTCCACCGTGCGCACGATGATGGTTTTTTCCGGCAGTTCCTTCGCCACGTCTTCCTTGCGCCGGCGCAGGATGAACGGCCGGACGCGCGCGGCGAGGATGTCGCGGCGGCCGCTGTCGCCGTGTTTTTCGATCGGCGTGCGCCAGGTTTTGGTGAACGATTTGCTGTCGGCCAGGAAGCCGGGCAGCAGGAAATCGAACTGCGCCCAGAGTTCGCCGAGATGGTTTTCCAGCGGCGTGCCGGTCAGGCACAAACGATGCCGGGCGCGCAGTTTGCGCACCACCTGGGCGGCATGGCTGGCGGCGTTCTTGACGGTTTGCGCCTCGTCCAGAATGAGCAGGTGGTATTCCTGTGCGGCGAGCACTTCCTCGTCGCGCCAGAGCAGCGGGTAGGTGGTCATCACGACGTCGTGCTCGGCGATCTGGTCGAAACGTTCGGCGCGTTCCTTGCCGTGCAGCGAGAGCACGCGCAGAGACGGCGCGAAGCGTTCGGCTTCGCGCTTCCAGTTGAAGATCAGCGAGGTCGGCAGGATGACCAGACACGGGCGATCCATCCGGCCGGCTTCTTTTTCCAGCAGCAGATGCGCCAGCGTCTGCGCGGTTTTGCCCAAGCCCATGTCGTCGGCGAGGATGCCGGCGAGATCGTGTTCGCGCAGGTATTGCAGCCAGGCCAGGCCTTCGAGCTGGTATGGGCGCAGGGTCAGGGCCAGGCCGACGGGCGGTTCGGCCGGGTGGATGCCGTCGCTGTGCTGCAGTTGCTTCGCCATTTGCGTGACGGCGTCGGCGCCCTTGAATTGCCAGCGCTGCATGTCCGCCATCGTCGCAGCCATCGCGGCCAGACGCGGCGCATCCAGTTTCGACAAACGCAGCTCGCCGCTGCTCGGCTGCGCGTCGAACAGGTCGATCAAGGTCAGCGCCAGCGGCTTGATGCGCCCGGCCGGCACGCGCAGGCGCGAGCCGGACGGCGTGGTCAGGATGACCGCCGCTTGGTCGGGCATGGCTTTGACCTTGGCGGCATCGAGCCAGCGCGCATCGCTGTGGAACAGATCGTGGAGCAGGGGGGCGAGCGGCAGGCGCTGGCCTTGCACCATCACGCCCATGTTCAGGTTGAACCAGCCGCCGGCATCCTCGCTGAGTTCGGCATCCCAGTCCTCGGCTTCCAGCACCAGATGCCGGAATGCGGCGGCGACCTGGATCTGCCAGCCGGCATCGCGCAGCGCGGGCAGGTGTTCGGCCATGAACTCCGGCCAGTGCGCCGGGCTTTCCAGGCCGTAAAGATGGGGCGGACGCGGCCGGCTGGCGTACAGCGTGTTGGCCGGCACATGCGCGATGCCGTGGCTTTCGAGATCCTTCAGCCAACGTTTTTCGTCGTCCAGGCGACGTTTGATATGCACGGTTTCGCCGCTGGCGGTGGCGACGTATTCCTGTTTGCCGTGCGCTTCCACGCGCACTTCGTCGTACTGAAACGCCGGCAACAGGTAGTCGAATTTGCGCTCGTTGTAGCCATAGCGGCGGTAACGGCCGACATCGAGCACATCCAGCGTGTCCATGCTCAGGATCGGTGTCGGGGCGACATCGATGATGCGCAATTGCGCGGCGGCGGGGGCGGGCAATTGCGGCGCCAGTTCGGCCAGCGCGCTGGCGACCAGCGGCACCTCCGCCGGGTTGAGCGCCGGCATGGCAAGCAGGCGCGCAATCTGGCTGGCGGGAAAATCGAGTTGCAAGGGGCCGATTTCGCACCGCTCCGTATCCAGATACCAGAGGTCGTCGAGCGGTAAGGTGGCGTCGATGGCCGGCTCGGACTTCAATTCCGGCCGCATGCTGCCGTCCTGTTCATAGCGCCAATCGAGCTGTGCGGCGCGCGGCTGGCCGGCATGCAACGGCGCGGAACTGGTTTGGTCGGCAAGCAGGCGACCGCTGTCCAGCATGTATTGCAGGGTTTCCTCGCCGGCGCGACCGCGCAAAGGAAAGTCGACCGTGTAGCGCGCCTTCGAGCGATGCGACCAGAGCAGACGCAGGATGACCAGATCTTCCTCGCTGACGAAGCGTGGCGGCTGGATCAACGCGCGTTCGACGTTGTTCCATTCGGTCAGCGTGCCGGTGGCCATGCCCTGCTCGTCGCGGCGCGCTTTGATGAAGCGTACCGACCAGTCCTGGCCATTGCCCCAGGCCGAATACAGCACATAGAACAAGGCTTCGCGCGCGGCGCCGCTTTTGCCCGGCTTCTTGCCGGGTTTTTTTGCTTCCGGCGTTTGCAGCGATTCGCGGAAGTTATCCAGCCACTCCAGCACGTCCGGGCGCACCTTGGGCTGCGCTTTGCCCTGATTGAGCAGATGCAGCATCACCGCCGCCGCGTGCTTGCACATCCAGCCGACCGGGCAACTGCAACCGGCCACGGCGCGCGGTTTGCCCAGCTTGTCGAGATCGAGGCCGATGGCGACCCGATACGGAAACGGCCCGCCGCCCTGAACGCTGGCGGTGACGCGCGGCGGCCGCACTTCCAGATGGCTGACGGCGTCGAGATAGGCTTGCGCCTTTTCTATTTCATGTTCGCCGAACCAGCGGGTGATGTCGGACAGGGTGAATTCGGGCAGGCGGGGCATTTAACGGCAGTGAGCAAGTCAACCGACCGATTCTATCCCGCCAATTGCTCGATTTCGGTGTTCGTCCGGATGGAATTACTCGTAGCGCAACGCCTCGATCGGCGCCATGCGCGCCGCCTTGCGCGCCGGATACCAGCCGAAGAACACGCCGACGATGCCGGCGGAGGCGACGGAAATGAGGATGGCGTTCGCTTGCAACACGACTTGCCAGTCGGCGAAGTGGGCCAGCGCCTGGGTGCCGCCGATGCCAAGGGCGACGCCGGTGAGCGCGCCGACCAGTGACAGGATCACCGCTTCGGCCAGGAACTGGGTCAGGATGTCGCGCTGGCGCGCGCCCACGGCCAGGCGCAGGCCGATTTCGCGGGTGCGCTCGGTGACCGACACCAGCATGATGTTCATGATGCCGATGCCGCCGACCAGCAGCGACACCGAGGCGACGGCGGCGAGCAGGCTGGACAACACCTGCGAGGCGGCCTGTTCGGCGGCGACGATTTCGGACAGGTTGCGGATGTTGAAGTCGTCGTCCTGTTCCGGTTGCAATCGGTGGCGCTGGCGCAGCAATTCGCGCACCTGACCTTCGGCCGTTTTCATATCGACGCCATCCATCATCTTGACGCTGATGTGGCCGACCGTGCGCAAGCGGCCTTGCGCCTGGCCGAGGATGCGGCCGCGCGCGGTGCCGAGCGGGATCAACACGACATCGTCCTGATCCTGGCCGCTGAAATTCTGGCCTTTCGGCGCGAGCAGGCCGACCACGGTGAACGGCACGTATTTGACCCGGATGATCTGTCCGGTCGGGTCGGTGCCGCCAAACAGCATGTCGGCCACGGTCTGGCCGACCAGCGCCACCTTGGCCGAGCCGCGCGTGTCGGCCTCGTCGATGGCGCGGCCGCGTGCCACGCGCCATTCGCGCGCGGCCAGATAGTCCGGAGTGACGCCGAAAATCTGCGTCGACCAGTTCAGGTTGCCGTTGACGATCTGGCCGCTGCCGCGCATCGCCGGTGCGCTCGCCAACACGCCGGGCAGCTCGCTGGCGATGGCCTCGGCGTCGTTCTCGGTCAGCGTGTTGCGGCTGCCGGAACCCAGGCGAACGCCGCTGCTGGTGACCGCGCCGGGCAGTACGATCATCAGGTTGGAGCCGAGGCTTTTCAGTTGTTCGGCGACTTTCAACTTGGCGCCTTCGCCCACCGCCAGCATGGTGATCACCGCCGCCACGCCGATGATGATGCCGAGCGCGGTCAGCGCGCTGCGCAGCTTGTTGGCGCGCAGCGAGCGCAGCGCGGAGCGGGTGGTGTCGAGCGGGTTCATAACATCTCCGCCGCCCGCTGCGGTGTCTCGTTCAACCGGTCTTCGACCACGCGGCCGTCGCGAAACAGCAGCACGCGTTTGGCGAACGCGGCGATGTCCGCTTCGTGCGTGACCAGCACCAGCGTGATGCCGCTGTCGTTGAGTGCCTGCAACAGCGCCATCAGCTCCAGGCTGGTGTGGGTGTCGAGCGCGCCGGTCGGTTCGTCGGCCAGGATCAGCGGCGGTTCGTTGACCAGCGCGCGCGCGATGGCGACGCGCTGTTGCTGGCCGCCGGAGAGTTGCATCGGCCGATGCTGGGCGCGTTCCGCCAGGCCGACCTTGGCCAGTTTTTCGCGCGCGCGGCGATGCCGCTCCGCCGCCGGCACGTTGGCGTAGAGCAGCGGTAATTCGACGTTTTCCTGCGCGCTGGCGCGGCTCAACAGATTGAAGTTTTGGAACACGAAGCCCATGCGCCGGTTGCGGATGTGGGCAAGCTGGTCGGGATCGAGGCCGGTGACATCCTCGCCGGCCAGCCGGTAACGCCCACTGCTTGGCACATCCAGACAGCCGAGTAGATTCATGAAGGTGGATTTGCCGGAGCCGGACGGCCCCATGACGGCGACGAATTCGCCCTGCTCGATGCTGAGGCTGACGCCTTGCAACGCCGGCACGCTGACTTCGCCAATCTGGTAGTGGCGGGCGAGGTCGCTGACCTGGATCAAGGACTGTGCAGGGTGACGGGTGAAGGGTGGCGGGGTAACCCCTTCATCCTTGAGCGCCGCAGGCGCGGTCCCTTCACCCTTCACAAGCGGCGCAGCCGCATCACCCTTCACGACCTACATCCCCATGCCGAACGGCCGCGTCGATTTGGCGTTTTTCGCGCCGTTGCCTTCCACCTGGCCGAGAATGATTTCCGCGTTTTCCGCACTGTTTTTGCCAAACTCGCCCTTCAGCATTTCGGTGTTCTTGCCGTCGCTGACCCCCAGCCGCACAGAAACCGGGACGGGCTGGCCGTCCTTCAGCAGCCATACGCGGCCGGGAATGCCGGGGCCTTCCTCGCGGCCGCGCACTTCCAGCTTGATCGGCGCGCCGTCGGCCTGCACCGGCCGGAAGCGCAACGCTTCGTTGGGCAGTTTCAGCACGTCCTTGCGCTCTTCGGTAAGGATGCGGGCGCTGGCGGTCATGCCGGGCAACAGTTTCAGGTCGGGGTTGTCCAGCGTCGCCATGACGCTGTAAGTCACCACGTTGTTGCTGGTCTGCGGCGCTTTGCGGATCTGGGTGACCTGGGCGGTGAAACGCTCGCCGGGGAATGCATCGACGGTGAAGCGCATCTTCTGGCCGGTCTGTACGCGGCCGACATCGGCTTCGTCCACCGCGACGTTGACTTCCATCTTGCGCAGATCGCGCGCGATGGTGAACAGCACCGGCGCCTGGAACGAGGCGGCGACGGTCTGGCCGACATCGACGTTGCGGCTGATGACGACGCCGTCCACCGGCGAGCGGATCACCGTGCGGTCGAGTTCGATGCGGGCCTGATTCAACGCGGCGCGGCGTTGGCCGGCTTGCGCTTGCGTGTTGGCGACCTGGGCGTTGGCGACGCCGGCATCGGCGCGCGCCAGACGCAGTTGCTCGCGCGCGGTTGCGGCGGCGCTCTGGGCGCTGTCGAGTTCGGCGGCGGACAGAAAGCCCTGCGCGATCAGGCTGCGTTTGCGTTCCAGATTGCGCAGCGCTTCATCCAGCGCGATCTGCGCCTTGTTGACCTCGGCCTGGCGCACGCCGAGGTTGCCGCGCGCGACTTCGGTCGCGCTCGTGGCGGCGTTCAGGTCGGCCTCGGCCTGGGCGACACGCGATTCGAACGTTTCCGGATCGAGCCGGGCGATGATCTGGCCCTGTTTGACCGGGCTGTTGAAATCGGCCTTGATTTCCTTGATCAGCCCGGAAACCTGCGAGCCGACCTGCACCGTGACCAGCGCGCTGAGCGTGCCGCTGGCGGAAACCGCGGCGGAAAGCGCGCCGCGCTCGATCTTGGCCAGCCGGTATTGCGGGCCGGATTGCGATTTTTGCCAGGGTTGCCAGAAGAACGCCCCTGCAGCGGCGATGGCGAGGAGGGTAACGGTGAACAGCCAGCGCTTGCGGGAGGTCATGGGTGAAAGTGTTTATGCGTTCTTTGCCTGACTTGCGAACAGGCGGGCGAGTTCCGCGCCCGGGTCATCGGCGCGCATGAAGGCTTCGCCGACCAGGAAAGTATCGACTTCGTGCGCCCGCATGATGGCGACCGAGGCCGGCGAAAGAATGCCGCTTTCGGTGACGATGATGCGGTCGGCCGGAACGAATTCGATCAGGTCGATGGTGGTTTCCAGACGGGTTTCGAAGCTGCGCAGGTTGCGGTTGTTGATGCCGATCAGCGGCGTCTTCAGTTGCAACGCCATGTCCAGTTCTTCGCCATCGTGGCTTTCCACCAGCACCGCCATGCCCAGGCTCAACGCGATTTCTTCCAGTTCCCGCATCTGCGCCAGACTCAGCGCGGAGACGATGAGCAGGATGCAGTCGGCGCCCATCGCGCGCGCTTCGTAGACCTGATACGGGTCGATCATGAAATCCTTGCGCAGCACCGGCAGATCGCAGGCGTCGCGGGCGGCTTTCAGGTATTCCGGCGCGCCCTGGAAATATTCCCGGTCAGTCAGCACTGACAGACACGCGGCCCCCCCGGCGGCATAGCTGGCGGCGATCTCGGCCGGCCGAAAGTCTTCCCGGATCACGCCTTTGCTCGGGCTGGCCTTTTTGATTTCGGCGATGATCGCCGGCAGGCCCGCCACCTGTTTGGCGCGCAGGGCGCCGACGAAATCGCGCGTCGGCGGCATCCATTCGGCGGCTTCGCGCACGGCTTCCAGGGGTTCGGCGCGGCGGGCTGCAGCGATTTCAACGGCTTTGGTGGCGAGGATTTTGTCGAGGATGTCGGACATGGCTTTCGGGTGAAGGGTGAAGGGTGAAGGGTGAAATCGTAGGATGGGCCAAGCGCAGCGGGCCCATCAATGTGCGGCGGCGATGGGCCCGCTGCGCTTGGCCCATCCTATGGGATACGTTCGTCTGTCATGTTTCCTCCACCCGCACGCGCGGCGCCAGGGCGGTCAGGAGTTCGTAGGAAAGGGTGCCGGCGGCGGCGGCGACGTGTTCGACCGGCAGGCCGCTGCACCCGCAAGGGGCACGCCGGTTCCGTAAGTCGGCAGAGCCGCCAACGGCTCCGCTGCCCCAGAGCGTGACCGGACTGCCGACATGCGCGGTGGGGATCGGGGTCAGATCGACATTGAGCATGTCCATCGAAACGCGGCCCAGCGTGCGCGTGAGCTGGTTGTCGACCAGGATCGGCGTGCCGGTATCGGCGTGGCGCGGATAACCGTCGGCATAGCCGCAGGCTACAACGCCGATTTTCATGTCGCGTTCGGCGATGTAGCGCGCGCCGTAGCCGACGCCTTCGCCACGGTGGACGAACTGGATGCCAATCAGCTTGCTTTCCAGCGTCATCGCCGGCAGCAGGCCAATGTCTTCACCGGTCTGGTCGGCGAGTGTTGAAGACGCGAAGGGCGAAGCGCCATACAGCATGATGCCGGGTCGCACCCAGTCGGCATGGCTTTGCGGGTGGCGCAGCAGGGCGGCGGAGTTGGCCAGGCTGGCCGGCAGGCCGAGATTCCGGGTTGCCTCTTGAAACCGCGCCAACTGCCGCTCGACGCTATCGTTTTCCTCATCCGCGCTGGCGAAGTGGGTCATCAGGGTAATGCTGCCGACATGGGGCGCTGCGCGCAGCGTGGTCAGCGTTTCCGGCAGCCGTTTCGGGTCGATGCCGAGCCGATTCATGCCGGTGTTGAGCTTGAGCCAGACATCGACGCGCTGATTCAGTTTGGTTCTGGCCAAAATGTCGGCCTGGTCGGCGCGGTGGATGACCGGGCGCAAACGCAGACGGGCGATTTCCGGCAGTTCGTCGGGATGAAAAAAACCTTCCAGCAACACAATGGGATGGGAATACCCCTCGCCGCGCAGTTGCGCCGCTTCTTCGACGCGCAGCACGGCGAAAGCGTCCGCCCCGCGCAGCGCGCGCGCGGTTCGCGTCAAGCCGTGGCCGTAAGCATCGGCCTTGACCACCGCCAGAATCTTGGAATGCGGCGCGGCCGCGCGCGCCACGCCCAGGTTGTGGGCGAGGGCGGCGCTGTCGACGCGGGCGATCAGCGGGCGGGTCACGACAAACCCAAGGCGGCCGAGTTAATCGCCATATCCTCCGCCACCGCCGCCGGCGTAGCTCTCGAACTTGGTGTATTCGCCCAGGAAGGTCAGGCGAACCGTGCCGATCGGGCCGTTACGTTGTTTGCCGATGATGATTTCGGCGGTGCCCTTGTCCGGGCTGTCCGGGTTGTAGACCTCGTCGCGGTAGATGAACAGGATCACGTCGGCATCCTGCTCGATAGCGCCGGATTCGCGCAGATCGGACATGATCGGACGCTTGTTGGGCCGTTGTTCCAGCGAGCGGTTGAGCTGCGACAGCGCGATCACCGGCACATGCAACTCTTTCGCCAGGCCCTTCAGCGAACGCGAGATTTCGGAGATTTCCGTCGCCCTGTTCTCGCTCTGGCCGCCGCTGCTGCCGGACATCAATTGGATGTAGTCGATGACGATCAGGCCGAGCGGGCGATCTTCCTTGCACTGACGCGCCAGACGGCGGGCGCGGGCGCGCACCTCCATCGCGGTCAGGCCGGGCGATTCGTCGATGAAGAATGGCACTTCGTTGAGCCGGCCGAGCGCGTGGGTCAGGCGCGGCCAGTCGTCCTCGCCGATGCGGCCGGTGCGCAGTTTGTGCTGATCGAGCCGGCCGACCGAACCCAGCATCCGCATGACCAGTTGCGCCGCGCCCATTTCCATACTGAACACGGCGACCGACATATTGGCGTCGAGCGCGACGTTTTCGGCGATGTTCAGGCTGAACGCGGTCTTGCCCATCGAGGGCCGCCCCGCGACGATGATCAGGTCGCCCGGCTGCAGGCCGGAGGTCTTGGTGTCGAGGTCGGTGAAACCGGTGGCGACGCCGGTGACTTCGCTCGGATTGTCGCGGTTGTAAAGCTCGTCGATGCGGGTGACCACTTCCATCAGCAGCGGCTGCACCGCCTGGAAACCCTGCGTGGTTCTGGCGCCGGCTTCCTTGATCTCGAACACCTTGGCTTCGGCCTGGTCGAGGATTTCCGCGGCGCTGCGCCCGGCCGGGCTGAACGCGGATTCGGAAATCTCGGCGCCGACTTCGACCAGTTTGCGCAGCACCGCGCGTTCGCGCACGATTTCGGCATAACGGCGGATGTTGGCGGCGGAAGGCGTGTTCTGCGCCAGCGCGGCAAGGTAGGCCAGCCCACCGGTTTCATCGAGTTTGCCGAACGACTCCAGTGCTTCCGCCACGGTGACCACATCGGCCGGCTTGTTGGCGTCGATCAGACGCGTGATCTGGCGCCAGATGGCGCGATGGTCGGCGCGGTAGAAGTCCTGCTCGTTGATCAGATCCGCCACCCGCTCCCAGGCGGTGTTCTCCAGCATCAACCCGCCCAGCACGGATTGCTCCGCCTCGACCGAATGCGGCGGCAGTTTCAGGGCGGTCAGTTCGGGATCGAAGACGGAGGACATGGGGTAGTTTCTTTGGAGAGGCGGCATTGTAATTGCGCCGGGCGATTCAGCCTATTTGGCTGTTCTGGAGGCCCTGGAGCCCAGGCATCGCCATGCCATAATCGAGCAAGTTTTCCGGAGGCATGCGCCATGCAACAGGCTTTCATCCCGTATTTCAACGAGACCGACTACTTGGCCGCCGAGCGCGCGGCGCAGATCAAGCACGAATATGTCGCCGGCGAGGTGTTCGCCATGGCCGGCGCATCGAAGACGCACGGCACCTTGGCCGGCAATGCCTTCATCGCGCTGCGTCAACATCTGCGCGGCAAGCCTTGCGGCGTCTGGATGGCCGACATGAAGGTGCGGGTGCGGGCGGATTCGGCTTATTACTACCCGGATGTGGTGGTGACCTGCGCCGGCGGCGATCTGAGTCCGGACGCGCCCAATGATTACGTCGAAGCGCCCAAGCTGGTGCTGGAAGTGTTGTCCGATTCCACCGAACCGGTGGATCGGCGCGAGAAGCTGTTGTCTTACCGCCGCCTGGAAAGCCTGGAGGAATACGTTCTGATCGACCAGAACAAGGCCTGGGTGGAGGTTTACCGCCGTACCCCGGCCGGCTGGATGCAGGAGGTCTACGAGGCGGGCGAAGAGGTTCGATTCGCCTCCGTCGATCTCACGCTTCCGCTGGCGGATTTGTATGCCGATGCGGGCATCGACATGGTTGGAGTCGGCGGCGCTTAAGGCGGTAGGGCGGCAATCATTTGTCCCCGCAGACGAAAAAAAGGCCGCTTGCGCGGCCTTTTTTGTCAATCGAGACGAAGCTTAGTGTTCGCCCACCACAACCACATTGACGTCGGTGGTGACGTCGGTGTGCAGCGACAGGGTGACGCTGTATTCGCCGACGGCCTTGAACGGGCCGTCCGGCATGCGCACTTCCGCCTTGGCGACTTCGAAGCCTTGCGCGGTCAGCGCGGCGGCGATGTCGACGTTGGTGATGGAACCGAACAGGCGGCCATCGACGCCGGCTTTCTGGCTGATCTTGACGCTGATGCCGTTCATCTTGTCTGCACGGCCTTGAGCGGAAGCCAGTTTTTCAGCGGCGACCTTTTCCAGTTCGGCCTTGCGCACTTCGAACGCGGCGACGTTGATTTTGGTGGCGCGCTTGGCCATGCCCTGAGGAATCAGGTAGTTGCGCGCGTAACCGTGTTTGACTTTGACCACATCGCCCAGGTTGCCCAGGTTGGCCACTTTATCCATCAGGATGATTTCCATGTCGTGCTCCTGATCAGAGGTTGTGTTGGTCGGTGTACGGCAGCAGGGCCAGGAAGCGGGCGCGCTCGATGGCGACCGACAACTGACGCTGATACTTGGCTTTGGTGCCGGTGATCCGGGCGGGGATGATCTTGCCCAGTTCGTTGACGAAGTCCTTCAGCACGTCGACATCCTTGTAGTCCACTTCCTTGACCTTTTCGGCGGTGAAGCGGCAGAACTTGCGGCGGCGGAACAGGGCTGCGCCGTTGGGATTCTTGGGGCGGGGCTTGCGTTTGATGAACGCCATTTCAGTACTCCTTGATCGAGACGGTTCCGGCGGGTTTTCAATTAAGCCGGATCCGGTATTACAAATTCAGTCATGGTCTCAAAACCGGTCACATGCAATTCAAGTTGCGGATTGCGCGCGCCTTTTCGGTCGATGAAGCCGGTGAACTTGAGGCTGTCGCCAGGCTTGAGAGACGCAAATTCATGCGCCAGTTCCTGTGCCACTTTGCCGTAAGCCACCAGTTCCGTTTCAACCTGCACCGGCCGGGTTCTGCCTGCTTCCTCCTGCGCCGAGGTGTGTTGCACCTGGAAGCGCAGGACAGGCATGCCTGCCGGTGTGGTGCGCGGTCCCGATGTCGCCATCGGAACACCGACCAGTTCGAACCGGTTCAGGCCGCGGCCGCCGCGGGTTCGGCAACAGGCGCCGGCGCGGGTTCGTCGGTCTGCGGCAGCAGCAGGTTGCGGGCTTTTTCACCCTTCATCTGCGGCGACGGGGTGGTGACGGCTTCGTCACGCACCAGCGTCAGGTGGCGCAGGATGGCATCGTTGAAGCGGAAACCGTGCTCCAGCTCGTCCAGGGTTTCCTGGTCGATCTCGATGTTCATCAGGATGTAATGGGCTTTGTGCATTTTCTGGATGGTGTAGGCCAGTTGCAGGCGGCCCCAGTCTTCCAGGCGATGGATGTGACCGCCCTTGGCGGCGATTACGGCTTTGTAGCGCTCGATCATGGCGGGCACTTGCTCGCTTTGATCCGGGTGCACGATGAATACGATCTCGTAGTGACGCATCGAAACTCCTTGTGGGCAATGGCCATCTCCGTGCGTGCGGAGTATGGCAAGGCGGAAAAGCCGAGCCCGCTTGGGATCATTCCCATAGCGGGCTCGGAGAGGCGCGGGATTGTATTCGAAAACGAATTAACATCAAACCACTATCCTCGTCGCCTCTTTGTTTGAGGAGTCGATTCATCCTCATGCCACTCGCGGGAAACGATATGAACGCCGCTCTGCTGATACTCAATGCCGGTTCTTCCAGCCTGAAATTCGCTGTTTATCGGACCGATTCCACCGGGGCGTTGCAAGCCGAATATCGCGGTTCGATAGATGAAATCGGCGGCAGCGGACGCTTCCAAGTGTTTCAGGGCGCGGACGTTCCGCATGATCGGCCGGTCACCGCGAAGAGTCATGAACAGGCTTTGCGGCTAGTCCTGGATTGGCTGGAATCGCGCCATCCCGGCCTGGAGCTGCGTGCCGCTGGCCATCGCGTGGTGCATGGCGGCGCCGAATTCAGCCGACCGGTGCGGATCGACGCAGCGGTGTTGGCCCGGCTGGAAAAGTTGATTCCACTCAGCCCGCTGCATCAGCCGCACAGCCTCGGCGCCATCCGCGCGTTGGCCCGGCTGCGTCCTGATTTGGTGCAGATCGCCTGCTTCGATACCGCCTTTCATCACACACTGCCCAGCGTCGCCCGACGCTTTGCGCTGCCGCGCGAACTGTATGAACGCGGCATCCGCCGTTACGGCTTCCACGGCCTGTCCTATGAATACATCGCCAGCGTGCTGCCCGACCATCTCGGCGACAACGCCGAAGGCCGCGTCATCGTCGCTCACCTCGGCAACGGCGCCAGCCTGTGCGCGCTGCGGCAACGGCGGAGCGTGGAAACCTCGATGAGCTTCACCCCCCTCGACGGCATTCCCATGGGCAGCCGCTGCGGCGCCCTCGACCCCGGCGTGCTGCTCTATCTGTTGCGCGAGGAAGGAATGAGCGTGGAACAACTCGACATGCTGCTCAATCACCGCGGCGGCCTGCTCGGCGTCTCCGGCATCAGCGGCGACGTACGCGAGTTGCAGGCCAGCGCCGACCCGCATGCCGCAGAGGCGCTCGAGCTGTTCGCCTATCGCGCCAGCCAGGCCATCGCCAGCCACGCCGTTGCGCTGGAAGGCATCGACGCACTGGTGTTCACCGCCGGCATCGGCGAGCACGCCGCTCCGGTTCGCGCCGCCATCTGCCGACGCTTGGCCTGGCTCGGCCTGCGCCTGGACGAAACCGCCAACGCGGGGCATGGCCCGCGCATCAGCCAGGCAGGCAGCCCGGTCTCGGTCTGGGTCATTCCGACCAACGAGGAGCAGGTGATAGCTCGCTATGCGTGGGCGCTGAGCGCGGGTGAATAGTGCCGCAAAGAAAGCGCAAAAAGGCCTGGCGGCGAGAAAGTCTCCATCCTTGTGACCATAGACCGGCGCGTCAAGGCCGGCATACTGGCGGTGCTGTTCGACGGTCGGGGGGGCTACAGGGAGACGCTGTTCTGACCGGTCCAGGCGAGCCCTTCCACGCCCGCGCCCAATCCAGTGCCTCTTTCCAGGGCCTATCGGTAGCAAATCTGTAACTTCGTCGGCGAAGAATCAGTCCGCCCCGCTCGCCTGACTCGACTGAAAGGAAATGTATGCCTCTCTCCGTTCCGACTTCCAATCTAACCGCCGACGAACTCGTCAAGCTCAACGCCTACTGGCGCGCCTGCAATTACCTGGCAGCGGGGATGATTTTCCTGCGCGACAACCCCCTGTTGCGCGAGCCGCTGCAAGCCGAGCATGTGAAACGTCGGCTGCTCGGCCACTGGGGCGCCAGTCCGGGTTTGAGCTTCGCCTGGGTGCACCTGAACCGGCTGATCAACAAGTACGACCTGGACACGATCTTCATGGCCGGCCCCGGCCATGGCGCGCCCGGCGTGCTGGCGCCGGTGTACCTGGAAGGCTTCTACAGCGAGGTTTACCCGAACAAGAGCGAGGATGAAGATGGGATGCGCCAGTTTTTCAAGGAGTTCTCCTTCCCCGGCGGCATCGGCAGCCATTGCACGCCGGAAACGCCCGGCTCGATCCACGAAGGCGGCGAGCTCGGCTACAGCGTTTCACACGCCTTCGGCGCGGCCTACGACAACCCGGATCTGCTGGTGGCGGTGATGGTCGGCGACGGCGAGGCGGAAACCGCGCCGTTGGCCACGTCCTGGCATTCCAACAAGTTTCTCAATCCGATCCGCGATGGCGCGGTGCTGCCCATCCTTCATCTCAACGGCTACAAGATCAACAACCCGACGCTGCTGGCGCGCATCTCGCGCGAGGAACTGGAGAACCTGTTCAAGGGCTACGGCTGGACGCCGTATTTCGTCGAGGGTTCCGATCCGATGACCATGCACGCGCTGATGGCCGACGTGCTGGAGCAGTGCGTGCTGGAAATCCGCCGCGTGCAGGCCGAGGCGCGCGCCAGCGGCATCGCATCGCGGCCGCGCTGGCCGATGATCGTGCTGCGTTCGCCCAAGGGCTGGACCGGCCCGGCCGAGGTGGACGGCAAAAAAGTGGAAGGTTTCTGGCGTTCGCATCAGGTGCCCATCGCCGATGTGCGTAACAACCCGGCGCATCTGCAGCAACTGGAAACCTGGCTGCGCAGCTACAAGCCAGAGGAATTGTTCGACGCCACCGGCCATCTGCTGCCTGAACTGAAGGCGCTGGCGCCGAAGGGTGCGCGCCGCATGAGCGCCAACCCGCATGCCAACGGCGGCCTGCTGCGGCGCGCGTTGCGTATGCCGGATTTCCGCGAATATGCCGCCGAGCTGCCCGGCCCGGGCAAAGTCACGGCGGAAAACACCCGCCCGCTGGGCAAGCTGCTGCGCGATGTGATGGCGCAGAACATGAACAACTTCCGCGTCTTCGGCCCGGACGAAAACGCCTCCAACAAACTCGACAACATCTACGAAGTCAGCAAGAAAACCTGGCTGGCCGACATTTACCCGGAAGACGCCGGCGGCAGCGAACTGTCGCCCGACGGCCGGGTCATGGAAATGTTGTCCGAACACACGCTGGAAGGCTGGCTGGAAGGCTATCTGCTGTCCGGCCGGCATGGTTTCTTCTCGACCTACGAAGCCTTCGTCCACGTCATCGATTCGATGTTCAACCAGCACGCCAAGTGGCTGGCGATGTCCAAGGAAGTGCCCTGGCGGGCGCCGGTGTCGTCGCTCAATCTGCTGATTACCTCCACGGTCTGGCGCCAGGATCACAACGGCTTCACGCATCAGGATCCCGGTTTCCTCGACGTGGTGGTGAACAAGAGCCCGGAAGTCACCCGCATCTATCTGCCGGCCGATGTGAACACGCTGCTGGCCACCGCCGCGCACTGCCTGAACAGCACGGATTACATCAACGTCATCGTGTGCGACAAACAGAAGCACTTGCAGTACCTGGACATGGACGCGGCGATCAAACATTGCACCAAGGGCATCGGCATCTGGGAGTGGGCCAGCAACGACGCCGGCAGCGAGCCGGATGTGGTGATGGCCAGCGCCGGCGACATTCCGACCAAGGAAGCGCTGGCCGCCACCGTGCTGCTGCGCGAGAACTTCCCCGACCTGAAAGTGCGCTTCGTCAACGTGGTCGACCTGTACAAGCTGACTCCGTCCAGCGAGCACCCGCACGGGCTGTCGGACAAGGATTTCGACAGCCTGTTCACGCTCGACAAACCGGTTATTTTCAACTTCCACGGCTATCCCTGGCTGATCCACCGCCTGGCCTATCGCCGCCACAACCATGCCAACATGCACGTGCGCGGCTACAAGGAAAAAGGCAGCATCAACACGCCGCTGGAACTGGCGATACAGAACGAAATCGACCGTTTCAGCCTGGCCATCGATGTCATCGACCGCATCCCCGCCCTGCGCGTGGCCGGCGCCCATGTCAAAGAAAAGCTGCGCGACATGCAGATCGAATGCCGCAATTACGCCTACGAAAACGGCGTCGATCTGCCGTCGGCGGATGCCTGGGTCTGGCCATATTGAGGCGGCAGAAAGAGGAATACACACGATGTCCGACATCGCCGAAAGAGCCCTGCATACCCGCGCCGCGCGTTCCATCGAAGCCCTGCACCGTTCGTTCATCGACAATCTGTATTACGTCACCGGACACTCCCTGCAGAAGGCGGCGCCGGTCGATCTCTACACCGCGCTGGCCCATACCGTGCGCGACCGCATGCTGGAGCGCTTCATCAGCACCGCCGACAACTACAAGCGGAGCAAGGCCAGGACGGTCTGCTACTTTTCCGCCGAATTTCTGCTCGGCCCGCATCTGGGCAACAACATCCTCAATCTGGGCCTGTGGGACAACCTGGCCGAAGCCATGCGCAGGATGGGCCTGGATATGGAAGCGATCCTGCAACAGGAACAGGAACCCGGCCTCGGCAACGGCGGCCTGGGCCGACTGGCGGCGTGTTACATGGATTCCCTGGCCACGCTGGAACTGCCCGCCATCGGCTATGGCATCCGCTACGAGTTCGGCCTGTTCGACCAGCTCATCAAGGATGGCTGGCAGGTGGAAGTGACCGATGCCTGGCTGCGCGACGGCAATCCCTGGGAATTGCCCAACCGGCAGCGGCGCTATCCGGTCAAGCTGGGCGGCCATACCGAGAAATACAGCGACGACAATGGCCGCCTGCGGGTCAGATGGGTGGCCGGCACCACGGTGTATGGCGTCGCTTTCGACACCCCCATCCTCGGCTACGGCGTGGTCAACGTGAACCTGCTGCGCCTGTGGAAATCGGAGGCGCGCGATGCCTTCGACTTCCACGCATTCAACCTGGGCGATTACTACGGCGCGGTGGATGAAATGGTGGCGGCGGAAAACCTGACCAAGGTGCTTTACCCCAACGACGAACCGGAAGTCGGCAAGGAACTGCGCCTGAAGCAGCAGTACTTCTTCGTTTCCTGCTCGTTGCAGGACATGGTGCGCATCACGCTGCGCGACCTGGGCGACCTGGCCCGATTCGCCGACAAATTCGTCGCCCAGCTCAACGACACCCATCCCGCCATCGCGGTGCCGGAACTGATGCGTCTGCTGATCGACGAACACGGTTTGCGCTGGGAACAGGCCTGGGACATCACCGGCAAGACCTTCGCCTACACCAACCACACGCTATTGCCGGAAGCGCTGGAAACCTGGCCGCTGGATCTGTTCCAGCGCATCCTGCCGCGCCATCTGGAGATCATTTACGAAATCAATCAACGCTTTCTCGATGAAGTGCGCATGCGCTTTTTCGGCGACGAGCAACGCCTGATGCGCATGTCGCTGATCGCCGAAGGCCCGCACCGGCGCGTGCGCATGGCCCATCTCGCCGCCGTCGGCAGCTTCGCCATCAATGGCGTCGCGGCGCTGCACAGCGCGTTGCTGAAGGAAACCGTGATGCGCGATTTCTTCGAGCTGTGGCCGGAAAAATTCAGCAACAAGACCAACGGCGTCACCCCGCGCCGCTTCATCGCCCTGGCCAACCGGCCCCTGGCAGCGCTGATCGAAGCGACCATCGATAACGACTGGCTGCGCAATCTGGAGTCGTTGAAGCGTCTCGAACCGTTTGCCGACGATGCCGGTTTCCAGACGCAATGGCGCGAGGTCAAGCTCGGCGCCAAGCGGTTGTTGTCCGACCACATCGGCAAGACGCTGAAGCTGTCCGTCGATCCGGATTCTCTGTTCGACATCCAGGCCAAGCGCATCCACGAATACAAGCGCCAGCACCTCAACCTGTTGCACATCATCAGCCTGTATTGCCGCCTGAAAAACAGCCCGAATCTGGAGGTCACCCCGCGCACCTTCATCTTCGGCGGCAAGGCGGCGCCGGGTTACCACATGGCCAAGCTGATCATCAAACTGATCCACTCGGTGGCCGAGGTGGTCAACCACGACCCCCAGATGCGGCGGACGCTGAAAATCGTGTTCGTGCCCGACTTCAACGTCCAGAACGCCCAGCGCATCTATCCCGCCGCCGACCTGTCCGAACAGATTTCCACCGCCGGCAAGGAAGCCTCCGGCACCGGCAACATGAAGTTCTCGATGAACGGCGCGCTCACCATCGGCACGCTGGACGGCGCCAATGTCGAGATACGCGAGGCGGTGGGCGAGGAAAACTTCTTCCTGTTCGGCCTCACCGCGGCGGAGGTACGGCAATGCCTGGATGGCGGCTATCAGCCCTGGCCGATCATTGAAAGCGACCCGGAACTGCGCCATGCGCTCGATCTGATCGACTCCGGCCTGTTCTCGCATGGCGACCGGCAGATGTTCGCGCCGCTCACCGGCAATCTGCGCGGCCACGATCCTTTCCTGGTTTGCGCCGATTACCGCACCTATCTGGATTGCCAGGATCGGGCCGGCGAACAGTACCGCGACGCGGAACAGTGGACGCGCATGTCTATCCTCAACGTCGCGCGCATCGGCAAGTTTTCGTCCGACCGCGCCATCCGCGAGTACGCCGAGCAAATCTGGAAAGTCGTTCCGGTATCGGTGGCGGGCCGCTGAGATAGGCTAAGCTGAGCATCGATGCGCGCATCGCTCCTTTGTTCTTGTTATTCACAGTCAGTTCAAACAGGAAACGACATGACCAGCCAACTCCAGCAACTCAAAACCATGACCGCCATCGTCGCCGACACCGGCGATATCGACGCCATCGCCCAGCACCGTCCGGAAGACGCCACCACCAATCCCTCGTTGCTGCTCAAAGCCGCCGCCTCGGCCCGCTATGCGCCGCTGCTGGACGAGGCCGTGGCCTGGGCGCGCGGCCAGGGCGGCGAGCGTGACCGGCAACTGGTCAACGCGCTGGACAAAGTCGCGGTGAATGCCGGGGTGGAAATCCTCAAGCATGTGCCGGGCCGGGTCTCCACCGAAGCGGACGCGCGCCTGTCCTTCGATACCGCCGCGACCGTGGCCAAGGCGCATCGGCTGATCGAGCTGTACGCGGCGGCCGGCATCGACCGCAAGCGGGTGCTGGTCAAGATCGCCTCGACCTGGGAAGGCATCCGCGCCGGCGAAATCCTCGAACGCGAGGGCATCCACTGCAACCTGACCCTGCTGTTCGGCTTCGGCCAGGCGCGTGCTTGCGCCGAGGCGGGGGTGACGCTGATTTCGCCCTTCGTCGGCCGTATTTTCGACTGGAGCAAGTCGCACGGCGGCGATGCCAACGTGGCGCCGGAAAACGACCCCGGCGTGCGCTCGGTGCAGGCCATTTATCAATACTTCAAGCAGCATGGCTACCCGACCACGGTCATGGGCGCGTCCTTCCGCAACATCGGCGAAATCCTCGCCCTGGCCGGCTGCGACCGCCTGACCATCAGCCCGAATCTGCTCGACGAACTCGACGCCAGCACCGAGCCTGTGGAACGCCACCTACGCTACGACGGCCCGCTGTTGCCGCGTCCGGCGGCGATGACCGAAGCCCAGTTCCGCTGGGACCTGAACGAAGACGCCATGGCCACGGAAAAACTGGCCGAAGGCATCCGCAACTTCACGGTCGATCAGGTCAAGCTGGAGAAAGTGTTGCTGGAACGGCTCTGATCAGTCCGCTTCGGACGCCGCGCCGCGCCGATGCGCGCTGACTGCCACCCGGCCCGGCCGCAAGGCGGCGCGTAACACTTCCAGCGCCAGCAGCGGGTCGCGCTGGCCGCACAGGAAGATGTCCAGCGCGATGAAATCCCGCTCCGGCCAGGTGTGCAGGCTGATGTGCGACTCGGCCAGGATGGCTACGCCGGTGATGCCGCCGGCCGCGCCGAAACCATGCAGGCGCACATCCAGCACGCTGGCGCCGCACGCCGCCGCCGCCGCGCGCAGCAAGCGCTCGACCTGGGCGAGGTCGGTGGGTTGAGCGGCCTGCCAGAAGTCGATGAGCAGGTGTTGGCCGGGGGCGTAGGCGTCATTCATGGTGAAGGAACAGGGTGCGTTTCCAGGGATTATCCGGCCCGCCCATGCGCCAGATAAAGGCGTCGAGCAAATAATGGGTGATCTGCGGCAGCGCCAGCAGCGGCACCAGCCAGGACAATAGCGTGGGGTTGTCGATGGCGGGCAGATGCGCGAAAGCCGGGAACAAGCCGGCGTGGTCGCGCCAGACCAGCCCATCCCAAAGGCCTTCCTCGATATAGGCGACGATGAACAACGCGGCCGCGAACAGCGGCAGCGCGCGCGCCCGGAACAGTCCCCGGATGGGCAGCAGATAGTCGCCCCGACCCGCTTCCAGGCGTTGCCGGTTGCGCCCGTAAATCCAGATCAGCGCCAGGTAGGGCACGCCATGCGCGATGACGTTGGTGGCGGTGAAAGCCAGATCGTTGTCGAACGCCAGGATGCCCACGTACCAGGACACGCCGGTACCCAGCATGATCAGATTCTTGGGCAGATTGAGCCAGCCTCGGCGTAGCGCGAAACGCGCCTCCTTGGCGACATAAGCGACGATCAGCGCCGCATACAGCCAGCCCGCGCCGGTCGCCGCGGCGGGCGCGTCGAAAGCCAGAAAATCGCCCGGCACGAACCAGTTGAACTGGCGCGGCTGGCAATGCCAGGCAATCAGTGGATACACGCTGGCGGCGTAGATCAGCGCCTGATCGAGCCGCTTCGCCCAAGCCGGATCGGCCGCTTCCGCGCGCCGGTAAATCATCACGAAACCAAATTGCTGGCGCACGAAATGAAACGCCGCCAGATAAGCCAGCGCGCGCCAGAACACCATATCGCCGAGCCGGTACAACACCACGCCCAGCACCAGCCCGAGCACCGGCGTCAGCACATACAAAGCCTGGCGCGCGCGCAACTCGTTGCGATCCAGATAAGTGCGGAAAATCGTGCTCCAGACATGGCCCACATCCAGCCCGACGATCAGCAACAACCACAATATCGGCGGCGTCTCGGCGATGGCCTCGACACGCTCGCCCAGCAACAGCACCAGACCGGTAATGACGAAAGCCGGCGCCAGAATGAATGCGCCATCGAGACGGGCGGAGTGGATCCAGGGCTGGGTCATGGTGGGGTGAACCTGCAAGGCGGCGGAAGTTGTGGAACAGAGCGGCATCCTAGCAGTCGTCGGACTCTGGAATCGTCAGCGGCCATTCGGCCCTGTCTACAGAATCCGGCGCCCGTCCCACCGTCGGCGCATTGCATCGAATAGCGTCTGGTCCATCTGGTCGGTAACTACGCTGCCTTAACGCATGGGCTGTAATGGAAAAACCGATGCTTGGCTTGAAACAAAACAATCATTTTCGATCGATATACTTTCAACATTGGCTGGCAGGCCGCTGCCGCCTTAACTCAAAGCGAAACAGGGAGCTTAGTCATGAAACACATCATTCTTTTTGCAGCGATATCCTGCCTCACACTGCCGGTTCATGCAGAGCAGTCCGGTTTTGCTCTACCCCCACTGCCGCAGTTTCCCGACTTCACCCCGGTTCCACTTTCTCGGCCTTCCCATACGGAAACGTTCGTCATTGATCCTTCACAGAGCTACGTGAAAGCCTATGTTGCCAACTGGACGAAGGGCAGCGGCAGTGAACCGATTTTCACTGTTGAAGGTGGCGAGCCGCAACCGGCGGCCTTCAATTTGGAGTTGCACTGGACGCAGACCACCTTCAGTCTGGCTGGCGCTTTCAATATGGAAACCGTTCCATCCGAATGGGATTGGGACCGGAGTCGTCTTTTCACTTCGCAGATACAGATCGCCACAGATGCCCCGAGTTATGCGGCGTTCGGCTTGCCCACCTTCTTTGCTCAATTCGGGCAGGCAGTCAGCTACAGCAGCAACCCTTGTTTTGATCACAATTTCGCTGATCCCCCAGGTTGGAGTTCATCATGTTCAGGTTGGCAAAGGGGGCCGACTCGGGAAGATAACGGTACCCTGCAAGGAAATATTCTGGCTGTACACGGTTTGGTTTCCAGTTATTTTTCCCCGATGGTGCTGAGCTTGCCTGGCACGGTCGAACCTCCTGCCTTGCCTACCGACTTTAGCGCCGTTCAAGGCGTGTTCGAATACCATCTCGTAGCCGTTGCCGCCGTGCCTGAGCCTGAAACTTATGCCTTGATGCTGGCCGGAATCGGCTTGGTAAGTTTCGCTGCCCGTCGTTGGCGCGTGTAGCGCGGAAGGCGCCGCGCGTCGGCTTGCATTAACCGGGTCCATCGTCATCCACCGCAGTACGTAATCCGGGACCTGACGCCGGTGGCGTTGGTACCCTGCCGGATGAGGCCGAGTCTCCACGTCTGATTGCGTGTTTCGGAGTCTTCGTGCTACTCAGGCGGGCTTCTGAATTTGGTATGGATCGGGAATGACTCAAGGATTAACGCTAGCCCTGCTATCCCTGCTGCTCTATGGCATATGGGGATTTTCGTTCAAGCTGCTGTCGATCAAGGAAATCCAGGGGGAGTGGGCAGTTTCTTTGATCATGCTCTTTGGCGCGGCCATATCTGCATTGATCGCGCTGGCCCGCGCAGAAGCGTTTCCGCTCGAGAAGATCGGCGGAAATATTCCGTGGCTTGTCCTAGTCGCCGTGAGTGGAGCGGTAGGAAACATCTTTTTGATAAAAGCCATGTCATTCCCCGGTCTTAGCTCCGGCGTTGTCCTGGCTGTATCCGGGGCCTATCCCTTGGTGGCGGCGCTCCTCGCCTACTTTATCCTGGGTGAGCAGCTAGGGCTCACTCAAGCCCTCGGCGCCGCCGCGATCGTCCTGGGTGTAGGGCTGCTCATGTTCAAGTGAACGGCGGCCAAGCCTGTGGCGTGTCAGTCACTGCCTTGATCGGGGTGCGGAAGAACACCTTCATTCGGCGTGTTTCGCCGCATCCAGCCTGACGCCGGGCTCTGATATGCTTTGTCGAGGCTGTTACATACCAGGGAGTGGTTCATGTTTCGTCGCGTCGTTTCGGTTTTTTTATCGTCGATTTTTCTTGCCAGTCTGATCCCCGCGCTAGCCGGGGCCGCCGGGGTCGAGTCATTTTCTCCGCAGGGCGAGGTCAAGGGCGTGCGTCAGGTCAGCGCGCGCTTCGATGTCGATATGGTGCCGCTGGGCGATCCGCGTCTGGCCGATCCGTTTCAGGTCGATTGCGCAGCCAATAACAAAATCCCAGGCAAGGGCCGTTGGATCGACAACCGCAATTGGGTCTACGACTTCGAGCACGATCTGCCGGCCGGCGTCGAATGCAGCTTCAGCCTGGCGAAGGACGCCAAGGGCCTGGCCGGCGAGGCGCTGGTGCCGGCGAAATTCGGTTTTTCCACCGGCGGGCCGGCGATTCTGCTGACGATTCCGTCCGAGGGCGAACAGATCGGCGAGGATCAGGTGTTCATGCTGGGCCTGGATGCGCCGGTGCGCGAGGCCAGCATCGGCGGCCATTTCTGGTGCGTGGCGGAGGGTGTGGCGGAGAAAATTCCGGCCCAGTTGCTGACCGGGGAAGACAAGGCCAAGGTGCTGGCGGCCAGCCAGAACTTCTTCCAGGGCTATCTTTCGGTGCTGGCCGAGCGCCATAGCCTGTATCTGGTCGACGCCCGCACTGGCAGCAGCCGTGAGACGCTGTTGCGCGCGGCCACCAAGCCGGATGCGCCGGTGCTGGTCGCCCGCTGTGGCCGGCGTCTGCCGGCGAACAAGGTGGTCAGCCTGGTCTGGGCGGCGGGCATTGTGTCGTCCACCGGCATTGCCAGTAGCGCAGAGCAGACTTTGGCGTTTCGGACGCGGCCTGATTTCAGCGCCCGTCTGCATTGCGACAAGCTGAATCCGCGTCGTCCGTGTCTGCCGGTGTTGCCGATGCGGCTGGAATTTTCCGCGCCGGTCGCCGTGAAAACCGCCGCGTCGATCAAGCTCACCAGCGGCAAGAAAGTCTGGCGCGGCAAGATTAGCGATGACGACCGTAAATCCGGCTACACCCAGTCGCTCAGCTTCTCCGGGCCGTTCCCCGAATACGCCAATTTCGTGCTCAGTCTGCCGGCAAAATTGAAAGACCAGGACGGCCGCGGCCTGGTCAACGCGGGCAGTTTTCCGCTCAAACTGAAGACCGATCTGGCGCCGCCGCTGGCCAGGTTCGCCAGCGATTTCGGCATCTACGAACTCAATGCCGAGCCGCTCTTGCCACTGACGGTGCGCTATGTCGACACGCTCAGCCAGCGCCGCGCCCAGTTCAACGCCGAGCGCCTGATCACGCAAAACCCGGTCGAGATCATCGAATGGATGCGGCGCATCAATGCGATGGCCGTGAACACTTACGGCGACCTCGACAAGGAAAAGGATTACACCCCGATCGCTCATTTCGGCGCCGAGGATTCGATCTTCGAGCCGCGCCACAAGATCACCGCCTATGCCTTGCCCAAGCCGTTGCCGGACAAGGAAACCGAAGTCATGGGCATTCCGCTGCCCGGCGCCGGTTTCCATATCGTCGAGGTGGCCAGCCCGCGCTTGGGCGAAGCGCTGATGGACCGGCGCAAGCCCTACCATGTGCGCGCCACCGCGCTGGTCACCAACCTTGCCGTGCATTTCAAACGCGGCGACGAATCTTCCCTGGTCTGGGTCACCCATCTGGATAGCGGCCAGCCGGTGGCCGACGCGGAGGTGGCGGTGCGCGATTGCTCGAACCGCATCCATGCCAAAGGGCGCACCGATGCGCAGGGTATTTTGCGCATCAAGGAGGAATTGCCGGAGGAGGGCAGCCTGCCCGGTTGCGTGGATCAATACGACCGGCAGTTCTTCGTCACCGCCAGTAAGGCGGGCGATTTCAGTTTCCTGTTGTCGAACTGGGGCGAGGGCATCTCGCCCTGGCGTTTCAATCTGTACCAGGCCGACTGGCAGGGCCCGTTCGTCGCCCACGCGGTGCTCGACCGCAGCCTGTTCCGGCCCGGCGAGGAAGTCGCGATGAAGTTTTTCGTGCGGCGCAAGAAGTCGCTCGGCTTCGGCTATGTCGATGCGCCCCGCCTGGGCGACGAGATCATCCTGCGCCACCAGGGCAGCGGCGAGGAGGTCAAGCTGCCGGTGAAGTGGGATGGACAGGGCATCGCCGAGCTGAAGTACAGCCTGCCCAAGGAGGCCAAACAGGGCCGCTACGACATCCTGATACCGCACAAACTTCGTGGCCGCGAGCAGGAACAACTCAATGCCGGCGAATTCCGCGTCGCCAGCTACCGGGTGCCGACCGTGCGTGCCCGCCTGAGCGGCCCGGCCCAGGCGGTCAACCCGAGCGAGATCAAGCTCGACCTGCAGGCCGAATATCTGGCCGGCGGCGCGGCCAGCCAGATGCCGGTGACGCTGCGCGGCCAGTTGCAGCCGTTCCAGCCGAATTTCCCCGACTACGAAGACGCCAGCTTCGCCAACGGCCGGGTCAAGGTCGGCCGGCAGGACGAACATGCCGAATGGATGATCGGCAACTACGAGACTGATGAGGACATGCCGTCGCCGGCCGCCATTGCCGGCATCAAGCCACTGAAAACGCTGAAACTGAAGCTCGACGCCAGCGGCGGCGTCCGCGCCGGTTGGCGGGATCTGCCGCGCTCCGACACGCCGCGCGAACTGCGCGCCGAGGCCGAATATCGCGACGCCAACGGCGAAACCCGCAGCGCCGCCGTGCGCGTGCCGATCTATCCGTCCAAGCTGCTGCTCGGCGTGCAGCCCGATTCCTGGGTGCAGGCCAAGGCCGAGCAGCGTTTCCGCATCATCGCGCTGGATAGCGCCGGCAAGCTTCAGGCCGGCGTCGCGGTGCAGGGCCGGCTGTATCAGCGCAACTGGTATTCGTATCGCAAACGGGTGATCGGCGGCTTCTACGCCTACGAACACGGCGAGGAAATCAAGGCCCTGCCGGAAACCTGCGCCGGCATCACCGACGCGCGCGGCCTGTTCTTCTGCGAGACGAAGAGCGCCGCCACCGGCAGCCTGATCTTCGAGGCCGAGGCGAAAGACGCCGACAACAGCCCGAGCTACGCCCAGCGCGATTTCTGGGTGCCGGACGGCGACGGCTGGGTCGACGCCTCCGACAACGACCGCATGGATCTGATCCCCGAGCGGCGCCATTACGAGATCGGCGATAAGGAGCACCCGGTTGTGGCCCGTTTCCATCTGCGCATGCCGTTCCCCGCCGCGCATGTGCTGGTCAGCGTCGAGCGCGAGGGCGTGCTGGACGCCTGGGTCGTCGAGGTCAAGCGCGATAACCCGGTGATCGAAGTGCCGCTCAAACCGGAGTACGGCCCCAACATCTTCGTCAGCGCTCTGGCCGTGCGCGGCCGCGTCGGCGGCGTGCAGCCGACCGCCATGGTCGATCTGGGCAAACCCGCTTTCCGCATGGGCGTGGCCGAAATCCAGACCGGCTGGTCGGGCTATGCGCTCAAGGTCAAACTGGAGACGGACAAAGCCAGCTATCGCACCCGCGAGAAGGTCAAAGTGAAGGTGCAGGTGCGCCGACCTGACGGCAGTCTGCCCGGCAAGAACGCGGAGATCGCGCTGGCGGCGGTGGATGAAGGCCTGCTCGAACTGGCGCCCAATACCAGCTGGAAACTGCTCGACGCGATGATGCAGCGGCGCGGCATCGCGGTGACCACCAGCACCGCGCAGATGCAGGTGGTCGGCAAACGCCACTACGGCCGCAAGGCGGTGGCGACCGGCGGCGGCGGCGGCGCCAGCGGCCCGGCGCGCGAACTGTTCGATACGCGCATTTTCTGGCGCGCGCGGGTCAAGCTCGACGAACAGGGCGAAGCCCAGGTCGAGGTGCCGCTCAACGACAGCCTGACCCGCTTCCGCATCGTCGCCGTGGCCAACGCCAATGTCGGCCGTTTCGGCAGCGGCGAAACCGCTGTCGCGGTGACGCAAGACCTGCAAATCCTGTCCGGCGCGGCGCCGCTGGTGCGCGAAGGCGACCGGCTCAAGGTCTATTTCACGCTGCGCAACACCAGCGACCGCGCCATGGATGTCGACCTGGCGCCGCGCCTGAACGGCCAGACCCTGGCCACGCGCGGCGAACACCTCGATCCCGGCCAGGGCCGCGAGGTCGCCCTGCCGGTGGAAGTGCCGTTCAATGTCGACAAGCTGGACTGGGAACTGGTCGCCAGCGAGCGTGGCGCGGAACCCGGCAAAGGAGCCACGGACCGGCTGCGCATCAAACAAATGGTCAAGGAAGCGGTGCCGGTGCGCACTTTCCAGGCCACGCTGGCGCAATTGGGCGAAGCCTGGAATGTGCCGGTGCAGCGTCCGGACGACGCGATTCCGGGGCGCGGCGGCATCGGCCTCAAGTACCAGGCCAGCCTGGCCGGCGATCTGGCCGGCGTGCGCGAGTTCATGGATTACTACCCGTGGACTTGTCTGGAACAGCAAACCTCCAAGGCCATTGCGCGCGAGGATGAAGCCGCTTGGCGGGCCATCGCCGCCAGTCTGCCGGCCTATCTGGACGCCGACGGCCTGGCCAAATTCTGGCCCGACCTGCGCGAGGGCAGCGATACGCTGACCGCCTATCTGCTCGCGGTCAGCGCCGAAGCCGGCTATGAAATTCCCGAGGCCAGCCGCGCGCGCATGAGCGAAGGCCTGAAGGGCTTCATCGAAGGCCGCGTGCTGCGCGATTCCGCGCTCAAGACCGCCGATCTGGCGGTGCGCAAGCTGGCCGCCATGGAAGCGCTGTCGCGCTACGCCGGGGTGGACGCCAACGCGGAAATCCAGCCCAACTGGCTGGACAGCTTCAGCCTGACGCCCAACCTGTGGCCGACCTCGGCCGTGATCGACTGGGCCAATCTGCTGGCGCGCAACGCGAACCTGCCGGAACGCGACCAGCGCCTCAAGGAAGCGCGCGGCATCCTGCGCGCCCGGCTCAATTTCTCCGGCACCGCGATGGGCTTCTCCAGCGAGCGCACCGACAACTGGTGGTGGCTGATGGTCAACGGTGACAGCAATGCCAACCGCATGATCCTGGCGGCGCTGGGCGACGAAGCCTGGTCGGCCGCCGACCTGGGCCGGCTGATGCGCGGCTCGCTGGCGCGCCAGCGGCATGGCTACTGGAACACCACGGTAGCCAACGCCTGGGGCGTGCTGGCGACCAAGCGCTTCTCGGAAAAGCTGGAAAAGGTTGCCGTCAGCGGTGTCACCCAAGTCAGCCTGGGCGAAAAGAGCGACCGGCAGGATTGGGGCAAATCCGCCAGCGGCACCGGCCTGCTGCCCTGGCCGGTCGGCCAGCAGATGCTGAAAGCGAACCATCAGGGCCAGGGCAAGCCGTGGCTGACGCTGTCCAGCCAGGCCGCCATCCCGCTCAAACTGCCGCTCAATGCCGGCTACCGCATCGCCCGCGCGGTGACGCCGATCGAGCAGCGCCAGCCCGGCGTCTGGCATCGCGGCGACGTGCTGCGGGTGACGCTGAGCGTGGATGCCCAGACCGACATGGGCTGGGTCGCGCTGCTCGATCCGATCCCGTCCGGCGCCACCATTCTCGGCACCGGCCTGGGCGGCGAATCCGCGCTGCTGGCGCAAGGCGAGAAACGCGAGGGCTGGGTCTGGCCGGCGTATGAAGAACGCACCCACGACAGCTTCCGCGCCTATTACAGCTTCGTGCCGAAAGGCCAGTTCACGCTCGAATACACCCTGCGCCTGAACAACGAAGGCCGCTTCAACCTGCCCAGCGCGCGGGTCGAAGCCATGTATGCGCCGGAACTGTTCGGCGAAATGCCGCTGGCGGATATGGAAGTGCGGCCGTGACCGGCTTCAGTCTTCGCGCCGCCGATGAACCCGCTTGTCGAAGGTCGGCAATACCCGCAAGGGGTATGCCGGATTCGTACGCGCCAAGGCGCTACGACTCCGCTGCCCTTTGCCGACTACCCCCTGGCGGCTTTGGCCGACCGATCAAAAAAGGCAATCAGACGTTGACGGCGGGAAGGGATTCCCGCCCTACGGATTTGTACGGCCTATGCGCGCCCGCCGCCGCCACCCAGCGTAGGTCGGCAATACCCGCAAGGGGTACGCCGGATTCGTACGCGCCAAGGCGCTACGACTCCGCTGCCCTTTGCCGACTACCCCCTGGCGGCTTTGGCCGACCGATCAAAAAAGGCAATCGGACGTTGCAGGCGGGAAGGGATTCCCGCCCTACATACTGGCTCGTTTTGTTTTTGCTGTTCATCGGCCTTGCCGCGCCGCTGGCCCGGGCCGCCCAGCCCAGCTTCGCCGAAGTGCGCGCCGCGCATATCTCTTCCGAGGCCTGGGTGCTCGACCGGCGCGGCCATTTGCTGCAAAGCGTGCGGGTGGACAAGGAGCGCCGGCGGCTGCCCTGGGTCGGTCTGGCCGATCTTTCGCCGGCCATGATCGCCGCGCTGATCGCGTCCGAGGACAAGCGTTTCATGAGCCACGCCGGGGTCGACTGGAAGGCGATGGTCGGCGCGATCTGGACCAATCTGGTCGAGCATCGGCAGCGCGGCGCTTCGACGCTGACCATGCAACTGGTCGGCCTGATCGACCCGACTCTGCATCGCGCCGCCGACGGCCGCAGCCTGGATCAGAAATGGCGCCAGATCGGCGCGGCGCGCGAGCTGGAAAAACGCTGGAGCAAGGAACAGATCCTGGAGGCCTACCTCAACCTGGCCAACTTCCGGGGCGAACTGGCCGGCATCGCCGCCGCCTCGCGCGGCCTGTTCGGCAAACATCCGTCCGGGCTCGACCGGGCCGAAGCCAGCGTGTTGGCCGCCTTGCTGCGCGGCCCCAACGCCAAGCCGAATCTGGTCGCCAAGCGAGCCTGCGGCGTGGCGCACCAGATCGGCCGAACCGATTGCCGGCTGGTTTCCAGCGTTGCCTTGTCGGCGCTGGTTCGGCGTCCGCATCTTGAGATGGACCACCAACTCGCGCCGCATCTGGCCCGGCGAGTCACCCTGGCGCCCGGCCAAAGCCTGCGCACCAGTCTGGATGCCGATCTGCAAGCCTTCGTGCTCGACACACTCAAGCGCCACCTGGTCGAGCTGCGCGAGCGCCAGGTCGAGGACGGCGCCGTGCTGGTGCTGGACAACGCCAGCGGCGAAGTGCTGGCTTGGGCCGGTTCCAGCGATACCACGTCGCAGGCCGCCGAGGTGGATGGCGTCAGCGCGCCGCGCCTGCCCGGTTCGACGCTGAAACCCTTCCTGTACGGCCTGGCCATCGAACGTCGATTGCTCACTGCCGCCTCGCCGCTGGAAGACAGCCCGCTGGCGCTGGATACGCCGATCGGCCAATACGTGCCGCAGAACTACGAACGTGACTTCAAAGGCTGGGTCAGCGCGCGCACCGCCCTCGGCGCGTCGCTCAACGTGCCGGCGGTGCGCACCCTGCTGCTGCTCGGCGTGGAACGCTTTCATGCCGGCCTCAAGCGCATGGGCCTCGCCAGCCTCAGTCATGACAGCGACTTCTACGGCTACTCGCTCGCCCTGGGTGGCGGCGAAGTCACCTTGCTGGAACTGACCAACGCCTATCGCAGCCTGGCCAATGGCGGCGTCCTGCGCCCGGTGGTCTGGCTGCCAAACCAGAATGCGAAGGCTGGCGGCCAGCGCGTGATATCGAAGGCCAGCGCCTACATCGTCGGCGACATCCTGGCCGACAAATCCGCGCGCGGCCTCACCTTCGGCCTGTCCAGCCCGCTCGAAACCATCGGCCACGCCGCCGTCAAAACCGGCACCAGCAAAGACATGCGCGACAACTGGTGCCTGGGCTACACGGATCGCTACACGGTCGGCGTCTGGGTCGGCAACGCATCTGGCACGCCGATGCGCGACGTCTCCGGCATCAGCGGCGCCGCCCCGATCTGGCAAGCCGTGATGAACCGCCTGCAAAGCGGCCGACCGGCCAAGCCACCGAAAATGCCGCCCGGTGTGGAAAGCCGACTGGTGCGGTTCGAACCGCCGATAGAACCGGAACGGCGCGAACTGTTCCTGGCCGGCACCGCGCTGGATCGCATCGTCATGCCGCAAAGCGAAACGCTGCCGGTGCGCATCGAAGGCCCCGGCAACGGCGCCATCCTGGCGCGCGACCCCGACATCCCGGCCGAGCGCCAGAAAGTCCGCTTCAGCATCGCCGGCGCAGGCCAAGGCCTGATCTGGCTTGTCGACGACAAACCCGCCGACCCGGCCTGGCTGGATGCCGACGGCAGCCTGCTCTGGCCGCTCAGCCCCGGCCCGCATCGGATCAGCCTGCAAACGGCGGACGGCAAAAGCGTGGATGCGATGTTCGTGACGGTGAAGTGATGGGGTTCGTGAATGCGTCCACGAAATGGCACGGGAAACGGGGATCGTAGGATGGGTTGAGCTTGCGAAACCCATCGATCCCAACCTCCACCGCGCGATGGGTTTCGCTGCGCTCTACCCATCCTACACAGCTTCTCCGACCTCGGCCGTTATCGCATCCGCCGCACCCCCGCCCCAATCCGGCGTGTAAAAGCCCAAGCGCACAAAGCGGTGAAAAGAGGAGTACGGCCATTCGGCTACACGGCTCACATGGCCGTGTTTCACAGGGTTGAAATGCAGGTAATCCGCGTGCCGCGCGAAATCCGTTTCGTCGCGCAAGGTGTGTTCCCAATAGCGGCGCTGCCAGATGCCGCGCTCGCCTTTGTCCAGGCGGCTCGCGGATCGTTGTTCGCCCAAAGGCAGGGCGCGTGAAAAGTGGCTTTTGATCAGACGCCAACGCGTCGCGAAATCCGCGTCTCCCGTCGGTAGCGTCCAGATGGTGTGCAGATGTTCCGGCAACACCACAATTGCAGCCAGCGTAAACGGCCGCCGATCCAGCGTGTAGCGGAATGCGGCGCGCAGAGCATCGATATGCTCGATCAACAAACCTTGCCCGCGATTCGCCAGATTGACGGTGAAGAAATAGGAACCGCCGGGTTGGAAATGCCGCCGGTATTGGGTCATGGCATGGGCAGAAAAGGATCAACGGTAGGATGGGTTGAGCGCAGCGAAACCCATCGCGCGCGGGAGCAAGTTGGGATCGATGGGTTTCGCAGGCTCAACCCATCCTACGTGGCCGCTTTCCAGCGCTCAACTTCCGCCAGCAGCGCCAGCGGGCGTTCGTGTTCGATGCGCGGGCTGCCGGCGTAGATCTGGCCGGATTCGCCATCCAGGCAGATCGTGTCGCCTTCCGCCAGGGTGTGTTCGCCCAAAGTGATTTTGCGTTTGGCCAGGTCGATGCCGAGGCTGGCGCAGCCGACCAGGCAGACCTTGTTGCGTTCGCGCGCGACCACGGCGGCGTGCGAGGTGCGGCCGCCGAAGGCGGTGAGCAGGCCGGCGGCGACGTCGATGCCGGCGATGTCGTCGGTGGCGATTTCCATGCGTACCAGAATCACCGGTTCGCCGTTTTCAGCCATGCGCCGGGCCGCATCCACGTCCAGCGCGATGCGGCCGCTGGCGACGCCGAGACTGGCGGAGTTGGCCGTGGCCAGCAGCGGGGTGTCGGCGTCGAGCACCAGGCGCGGCGATTCGATGGCGTCCAGATCCAGGCGCGCCAGCCGAGCCAGTGCGGCGGCAGGTTCGATCAGGCCTTCTTTGACCTGTTCCACAGCCATGCGCAGCGCAGCCAGCGGCGTGCGTTTGCCGGTGCGGGTTTGCAGCAGATGGAGCGTGCCGTCCTGGACGGTGAATTCGAATTCCTGGGTGTCGCGGAATTCGTGTTCCAGTCGTTGCGCGACTTGGACGATCTCCCGATAGACCGGCGGCAACAGGCTGGCCAGATCGTCGCTGGCCGAGAGCGCGCGACGGCCGGAGACGATGTCCTCGCCCTGGGCGTTGGCGAGGAAATCCAGATAGAGCGTGTTTTCGCCGCTGGCCGGGTCGCGGCTGAAGCCGACGCCGGAGCCGGAGGTGCCGCCGGCGTTGCCGAACACCATGCGCTGCACGGTCACGGCGGTGCCCAGGTCGTCGGCCAGGCCGTTGATGCGCCGGTAGGCCACGGCCTTGTCCGAATTCCAGGAGCGGAACACCGCGCGCGTGGCGGCTTCGAGTTGATCGAGCGGGTCTTGCGGGAATGGCGCGCCGACCAGGCGGGCGTAGAGGTCGAGATAGGCCGTAGCCAGATTCTTCATCTGATGAAAATCCAGGTCGCGGCTGGTCGCCAGGCGAGGTTCGGCAAAAGCGTCAGCCAGGGCTGCGGCCAGCAGACGGTCGAAGTCGGCACCCGCAACGCCGCCTGCAACGCCGCCCCCGACGCCATGCACCACTTCGGCGAAGGACTGGATCAGGCGTCGCCACGAATCCCAGACCAGGCGCGGATTGCCGGTCATGCGCAGGAAGCCGCGCAGCGTGGTGCTGTTGAGGCCGACATCGAGCACGGTATCCAGCATGCCCGGCATTGAAACCGGCGCGCCGGAGCGCACCGACAGCAGCAGCGGCTTGCGCTCGCCGCCGAAGACCAGTCCGGTGCCCGCTTCCAGGCTGCGTACCTGGCTGGCGAGCAGGTCGCGCAGTTCGGGCAATTTGTGCTTCAGGAAAGCGCGGCAGTGGGCGGTGCCGAGCACAAAGCCGTGCGGCACCGGCAGGCCGATGGCGCTCATCCGCATCAGGTTGTAGGCCTTGAAGCCGACGCTGGCCGGATCGGCCACGTCGCTGCCACGGAGACTTCGGCCGATGGGGTAGATCGCTTGCAGCGGGGTGTGATGACGTTTCAGCATGATCAGCCGCCTGCCACGACTTGCCCGAATATGTGGTCGCGCAGCGTGATGGCGACCCGCAGCAGATGGTCGGAAGCGTGTTCCAGCTTGCGCCCCGCCTCCAGCGCGCCGTAGAGCTCGGCGAAACGGCCGGTCTCGGCCAGCAGCGTCCGCTTCAGCACCCGCTGGGCATCGTCGCAGAGATGTTCCAGGCTGGCGATGCGATGGAAGGCCTCGAGGAAATCCTGCGTGTCCTCGCGCGAGCCGCCGCGCCGGATGTGGCGCGCCGTTTCCAGCAGCATGACGTATTCGCGCGCGCCCTGAACCAGGTGGCCGGCCAGTTCGGCCAGCGGTGGCGGGATCTTGCTTTGCCCATGATCGAGACTCTGGCCGGCCGACAGGGTCAGGTTGAAAGCGGCATCCTCCAGATCGTCGGCGACGTCGTCGGCGCTTTCGATCAGCGCGGCGAAGAAACTCATGCCATCGGCCCGACGCGCGGCGGCGCGGGCGGCATTGAGCAGTTCGTCGGCGCGCGATTCCCATTCCTTGGCGCGTTCGGCGTTGGCCGCGAGCACCTGGGCCGGGTCGGAACCGCGCGCCCTGACCATGCTGTCGCGGATGCCGCTGGCGAGTTCGACCAGATAGCCGGCGTGATCCACCGCGATATCCAGCATGTCTTCCTGCGCGCTGCTGACATAACCGGCCAGCTCCGCCTTCACCTCGTCCTCGACCAGGGAGACCGGCCGTCCGTCCAGCAGATAGCGGGTGGCGACGCGGAACAGGGTGCGCATGAATTCCAGCGCGCGCTCGCGGCCGAGCGCATCCGACAGCGTCTCGCCCAGGTGGATGCGGCCGGCCAGCGCGAATTCCATCGCGTTATAGACCAGCGTCTCGCCGCCGGCTTTCAAAAAGGCCATATGGCCGATGTTTTCGTCCGCCGCCCATTTCAGCAGCGCCAGCGTTTCCGCTTTCGGCAGGAACAGGCGCAGACGTTTGCGCGCCCGGTTCCAGTCGATCAGAAACACCAGGCGCGAACCGAGGAAGCGCAGAAAGTCGCGCAGCGCCTGTGCGCTGGCCAAGGCGATGCGGCCGAGGCCGAGGTGATAAACGCCGCTTTCCATGCCGCTGTCCTGGCGCGCGCGGGTGTCTTCCCAGATCATGCCCTGGCCATTCAACGCGCCCTTGCCTTTGAACAGGCTCTGGAAAAATTGCAGTCGCGGCAGATGCACATCGGTATAGGTGACGCTGACCTCGCGGCCGACGACGTGAACCACCAGTACATGGGCGTCGGTGGTGCCGATATCGTTCTGCAACACCAGTTTGCGGCCGACCCGGGTCGCCGTGGTGGCGAGGCCGGGATGCTCGAATTTCAGCGGCCGGGTCGCCGCGACGCCATCCATGAAGGCGGCGATCAGCGCGCGGTCGCCGGGGCGGATGTCATAGGCGCTGGCGCCGTCGATGGTCTCGCCGGCGACTTCGACCTGCAGCCGGTTCAGCGCCTTGTGCATGTCCATCACCAGCAAGTGCGGCGAATCGCCGCGACCGCGATCGCCCGAGGTCATCGCCTCGATACTGTCGCCGCGTAACGTGTCCGAACCGGGCGTGCGCAGTTCGGCCAGACCGGGATCGTCAGCCAGGGCCTGATGGCGGGCGGAAAAATCGCCGCCCTGATTCCCCGCCGCAAGAACCAGCGGCGCCAGCATCTGACCGAGATCCTCCACGATCATCTTCAATGCCGCGTCGGCGCGCGGAATCTGGTAGCGCCCGTCGGGCAGTTTCTGCGCCCCGGCCACGGCGGCATCGAAACTGGGATCGGTCACCCCGGCGGCCAGGCGTTCGGCGCTGAGCGAGGAAACCGGCGCATTGGGGTGGTCGGCGTGGGAACGCGCGGTCTGCAGCAGGGTGAACAGGTATTTGACCCGGTCATTGGCGGTCAAAGCGGCGTTGACCAAAGAGGGAAGCAACAGCTTTTCCTCGCCGAGGGCACTGACTATCAAAGATTTTTCAGTCATGGGAAAGCTCGCAATACCTTGCACAAGCCTGGGAAACAGGCCGCTGGTTCTTTATAGCAAGGCAAGCGCGGGGGAATGTTTCAGTCGCCGGGTTTGCGGCAATGATCGAGCGATCGGGCGGCGAACCCCGCCGTGAGAAGAGCAGGCGGCAAAGGATTGCCGCCCTATGGATGAAATTGCACGGCCGTAGGGCGGCAATCCTTTGCCGCCACCCTGCTCAGCGGTGAACAAAACGTTCGACCAGGACGCCTATCAAGTCACCGATCAGCCGCGCGGTTCGCCCCTGCCGATCCCGATCCGGGTTGTATTCGACGATTTCCAGGCAACGCAGGCCGGGGGTGCGCACCAGCCGGTGCAGCCCGTTCAACACATCGTTCGCCGCCAGGCCATACGGTTCCGGACTGCCGACGCCGGGCGCCGTGGCCGGATCGAGCGCATCCAGATCGAACGAAACGCCGAAACCCATCGGCGCGCCGGCAACGATGGCCAAGGCCTCCTCAAACGCGGCCTGAAAACCGCGCTGTTCGATCTCCCCCCGGCCGATCACGCGCACCCGCATGCCGGCCAGGAATTCCACCTCCTCCGGCTCGAAGCTGCGCGCGCCGAACACCACGCTATGCGCCGGAACCAGTTGCCCGCCGGGCAGGCCGAGTTCAAGCAGCCGCTTGTCGCCGCGGCCGAGCAAAAACGCCAGCGGCATGCCGTGGATCGCGCCGGAATACGACGTCTCCAGCGTATGGCTGTCCAGATGCGCATCGATCCAGAGCAACCCGATCGGCGCCCCGGCATGGCGCGCCACGCCGCTCCAGGTGCCCGCCGCGATGGAATGATCGCCGCCCAGCACGACCGGAAATTCGCCCGCGTTCAGGGCCTGATCGACCTCGTCGGCGAGATGCCGGCATAGCTCGGCAATCCGCGTCGCCGGCGTATGGCTCTGGTTGTCGGAAGGAAACAGCGTGCGGCCCCAGTCCACGTCCGGATGGCGCGCCAGTTCATGCCAGACCTGCGAATGGTGAAAAGCGACCGGGCCGTCCTCGCAGCCTTCATCCTGCGCGCCCAGGCCGCTGGCCACGCCGATAATGCGGATGGATCGTTTCATGGTTAGTCTCGGCAAGTGTCCCGCGCGGATTTGAACACGGCAGGGTGGATAAGCGCGGCGCATCCAGCCTCGGTAGCCTCGCGGCCCGCGCGTCAATGAGGGTTTGACGCCTGTTTCCCGTGGCCCGTTTGAAAAGATCAACCGTAGGATGGGTAGAGCGCAGCGAAACCCATCGTGGCTCGGTCGGGATTGATGGGTTTCGCAGGCTCAACCCATCCTACGCGGGCTGCCACGGAAAGAACCAGATCGAAGCCATAAGCGTCAACCTCCGACTTCAACACATTGACGAGGCGAGGCGTCGAGTCGAGTACCAGATGACGCCGAAGGTCGAACAGGAAGCGATGCTCCAGTAGGTTCTCGAAGAACCGCGAGTTCTGGTAAATGAAGTTCGGATCAGGCATGGCCTTGCGACGCCCAACGTGGAAGTGAGGGGCGCGACGCGGCTTCATCGCGGCGCGTCCCCTCGACTGTAGGGTTATGCGTATTCACCCTTTGACCTCTGACAGTTTGCCGTTTACGAAAATGAACTTCACGCCCTCGGCGTCAACAAGATTCTCTTCCTCCACTATGAAGGCATTCTTGTTCAATTGACGCAGGATATGGAGGATGTCTTTCTTGCTGTATTGCTGCCCGCCTTTGACTACCAATGCGCCAAGCATTTGCACTGCCCTTGATTTCTCATCAAGTGTCACTTGCTGATATGTGTATGTGATTCCAGCGTCAATCGTGTTGTAGGCCCAGAAAATATTCGTGGCCGTGAACAACGCCAAGATCACAAAGAATGACACCTTCCACTTGTTCATGGCGCCCGCCGATTACGCATAACGTAATGTCGATAGAAAAAATGCTGTGCAGCCTGGCGCGAAATGCCAGATAGTCTCTATTGGAGACGAGTAACCCATTGTTTTCATTGCTTCTATCCCCGGTTGTTAAGCGTATCTGAAATGTGAATTGCTTCACTGGTGCGCCTTGTTCTGTCATTGCTGCGTCTTCTTGTTCGCGCGAAGTTTAAGCGCATGCGGCGCAAGTAGGACAGAACCCCGCAACGGGATGCTGTAGCCGTTCTTCTACCCGTCCCCCAGCACCGCTTCCGCCGCCCTGACGCCGTAGGTGTACGCCTCTTCGAAGATGGAAACGCCGGCCATATCCGAGTGGGCGAAGTACAGCGGCGGATGCTGTTTTAGTGCTTCGCGCCGGGCCGCGCCCCAGATGAAACCGGGGCGGGGGCGGATCATGGCGTGGCCCCACAGGCGCAGATCGATGCGGCGGATGGCGCCGGCCAGGTCGGGTTGCATGCGCAAAATCTCCGCCGCGACCAGCGCCTTCCAGCTTTCCGCGTTGCGCGCCAGTGCTTCCGCGCGCGCTTGGGCCGGTGGCAGGCGGTCGAGCGGCCAGTAGGCGGTGATGACGGTCTGGTGCGGGTTCATGTCCAGGTGCTGATGGGTGGCGACGACGTAGCCGAGCATGTCGCCGCCATAGGCGACGTTGTCCCAGGCCAGGTCGGCGCCGGGGCCGGCGGGCAGGCGGTCGAGCGTGAGGTTGGCGACCAGCCAGGGCGAGTAGTGGAAGGCTGTGGCATCGAGACGGAAGCGGGTCGATTGGACGATGCGCGCGGCGACGAAGCGGGGCACGGCCAGGATCACGGCGCGGGAGTGCACGCGCAGCACTTTGTCTGCGTCCGGCAGGTAGACATCGGTGACCGGGCGGGCACCGTCCCGCACGCGCACGGCCAGGGCGCGGGTGTGGATGTGTTTGGCGATGGGCGCGCGCATGCGCTCGACCAGCCAGCCGTTGCCTTCCGGCCAGGTCAGCACGGTGTCGCTTTTGGCGTTGGCGGCTTGGCCGTTGCGCGCGGCGAAGTAGTGGATGCCAGCCCAGGCGGAGACCGCGTCCAGGCCGGCGCCGTAGTCGTCGCGGCAACTGTAGTCGAGCAGCCAGAGCAGGTGTTCTCCGCCGTAGCCTTGTTGGCTGAGCCAGGCGCGGAAGGAAATTCGATCCAGCGCGCGCAGTTCCGGGTCGCTGGAACTGGCGTCGATGGGGATGCAGAAGGCGCGCCGGCCATCCTTGCCGCGCCGGGCTTTGAACTCGGCTATCTGGGCGAAGAAACGCCGGTATTCGGCGCGTTCGGCGGCGCTGACGCCCAGTTGCGGCAACAGGCCTTCCTGCCATTGGCCGTACATGAGCAGACGTTCGTCCGGGTCGGCGCAGAGCGCGTAATCGTCGTAGATCGGCAGACCGGCCGGGTCGTAGCCCTGGATGACGCCCAGGCGCTCGAACAGTCGGCGCACTTCCGTCGATTCCTCGCTCGGCAAGGGCACGTAATGCGCGCCCCAGGGATAGGCGGAAATGGCGTTGATGCCGGCGCGCGAATTGCCACCGATGGCGTCTTCCATTTCCGCGAGCAGAAAATCGCGCCCCGCGTCGTGCAGCCGCAGCCCCGCTGCCAGTCCGCTTATGCCGCCGCCGACGATCAGTACATCGGTTTCCAGCGTTTTCGATGGCGCCGGAAAGCGGCCTGCACGCAGCCGATGGCCGAGCGCGGCATCGGCGCCGAGCAGGTCGCCAGGGATGCTGGACAACGCGCTGGACAACGCGCTGTCTGGAGTGGATTGCGGCCAGTAGCGCGCGCCCAGACCGGCGGCGGCCAGACCGGCCGCGCCGAGGATCAGGCGGCGGCGGGCGGGGTGGACAGTCATGCCGGGGTGAAAGAAATCGAACGGGCTCCCACCTTGCGGTTCAGCGGTAGCGGATCAGCGGAATGCGGGCGAAGTGAGAAGCCATGCGTTCCCGCTCGCGGGCATCGAAACCGAAATCGGCGCTCGCCTCCCGCCATGCCCCAAGCACCGCATCCAGTGCGGCTTCAACCCGAGCGGCCATGCACGACTCAGGTTCATCGAGCTTGCGGGCTAATCGGAGAAATGTTTTCGCAGTCATGTCCTGCCAAAGTTTCGAACCACCCAGGTTCAGCGCCAGCTTGTCCTCGGCTTGGTATTGGATGGTCGATACCAAGTCATAGGCGGGGGAAAGCTCGGCGTGGACGCCGTCGGGGTAAAGCAGGCTCCAGTTCTTGTGATGCGCATCACCGTTGCCTGAAACGATGACGAAAATCAGGCGGCGGATGAATTCATCCAGGCCGGCTTCGCCAGCAAGTGCTTGGATCAGCCGGGCCAGGTTTTCATAGCTGTATTTGTCGTACTTTTCTTCCGGGTAAAGGCCGAGGATTTGCGCAAAGTCCTCCATGTGGATGCGCCGATCCGGTGATGGGTTGTCGAATGGGCTATCGAAGCGGCGGTCGAAGCGGCGGATCGCCAGGGCATGCCGTTCCGTGTATTGGCCATAGGTTGCCGGCAGACCGGTGATGTTAGAGGTATCGACCAATTCCACATCCGGCACCCGAATGCCGCTTTTGCGCGCCCAGAGCATGGTGGCGTATTCGTTTTCCGGGACTTTGGGGTAACGGCTATCGGGGAGTTTGAGTATCCAGTCGCCGCCGCGTCCGCTGGCGGGAATGGTCAAACCGCGTTCCGATTTGCGCGCGGAAAATTTGAGTTGCACGCCGGCAAGGGAGAAATGCCAGGTGTCTTGCGCTTCCTCCCGTTCCCGTTCTTCGTACCGCACCTCTTCCGGATCCAACTCGCCGGCAAGATCGTCTGGAACGATACGTACCGCGCCGGGTAGATCCTCGCCCAAGTGGCGTAGCAGGAAGAATTCGCGAGATGCATGTACACCAGCTTGTTTGGCCACCAGATCGCGGAGCGGCCCTTCCGGCAAGAGGTTGGAAAACCAGGCCGGCACACGGGCACGCGTGCGCTGTACCTGTTCGAGATCGTCGAGGAAGACCTGTCCCAGCACCGGGCGCGGGTAGGCCTGTTTATAGGATTCGAGCAATCGGAATTCGCTGCCCTCGCGTTGATCCAGACTCAGAACGCCGATGGGGATTCCATGCAGAAGAACGCGCAGCCTGCTTGCCATCAGTCCTCCTCAGTCGCTTCCAGCAAGGACTTGATTGAAGGACGGTCGCTCTCGTCCCAGCGCGCGTGGCGAGAGAAGAAGCGTTGAAAGTGATCGCGCAGGAATTTTGCGCGTTCGGCAAGAAAACGCGCGGCATCGCCGTTGCGCAGGGCGATCATCGCTGTTTCAGGAATGCCGTGTGAGGCCAGAATGGCTGGGTCGCTCACTTGGGTTAACCGCTGTCGGAGCTTGGTCTGTTTCGGATGGATCAAGCGATTGGCAACGGATTGCTCTAGCCCTTGGTGATGACTCTGGATCAACGCGGGAAGGGGTATTGGCGTGTCTTCATTGAAAACAAGGCCGAATCCATGTCCCACGTAAAGCGCTTCTCCGGCTTCCAGGCTGCGCGGTCCCAGATCGAGCAGTGCAATGACCTGCAACTTGCTGTCCGCATGGCGGAAGTTGAACGGACTGTCGACCTCCGGCAGCTCTTTCGGCTTACGGGCAACCATTTCCAGCAAACGCTGCACCGAGGCCTCCTCGCCATCGGAAACGATGCGCTCCAGATTGGCGCGGGTCGATGCCGTATCGCCGCTGTGAACGCCGTTGAGCGCACCGCGCCACACCCAGCGCGCCAGCAGTTCGCGCGAACGTGGTTGGGGACTGGGGTAGAGGTGGAAAAACTTGCCGAGCAACACGAAGGGTTGCTTGTAAGGCAACAGGTCGTAACGTGGAATGCCGGCATCCTCCATCAGGAACTGAATCACGCGCTTTGCGGCATCCGTGGTCTGCCGATAGGCCTTTTCTGCCTCGATTTCGGACAGGCGCAGCGGCCCGTCATCCGACCGTTCAACCACATCCTCACCCTGAAGTACCCGTAGCAGTCGATACAGCAATTTTTCTTCCACGCGACCGAAATCGAGTAATTCCAACTCAAGCGCGATCTGCGGAATCGTTGCCGTACGGTTGGGCGACCATGCGCCGTGCAAGGCGTCGAAGACTTCGGATTGCTGGAGCTTTTTGCCAGTCGAGTTGATACGCCCGAACACCTCACGCAAGGTGTCCTCATTGTCGGTACGCACCAGATAGGCGGGAATTTCGTAATCCCGGATACGCGTGCCCAGAGTGAATGCGCGCTCGCGCCTGGGTTTGTTGTCGGCGGTATGTGCAAAAACCCACTGCATCAGTTGCTCGGATTCGAGTACTTCGGTCATCGGCAGCCATCGCGAAGGGTCGTCGCCAAGGTCGCTTGGCGGTGGCACGAAACGGCCTGAGTCCAGATCGAAATACAGCGCGAATGCATCCTTGTCCGGCTGCCGTGCCAGCAGCACGCGCGCCAGCGAGACCAATCGTTGTTGGCCGTCCACGACCCAGAGGGCATCGCTGCGCGCGCCGGCGCTGACGCGGACCGCGCCGAAAGTGACCTCGCCCGCTTCGGCACGGGTTTCCCAGAACAGCAGCGTGCCGACCGGAAATCCGCGATACAGGCTGTCGAACAATTTCGCGGCATCCTCCCTTTTCCATTTGAAGCCGCGCTGAAAGGAGGGAATGCGTACTCGACCCAGCCGTAACTCGGCGATCAGATCCTCAACTTTGAATGCCCGCGCCTCGGGGCGACGTTCAAGAGGCGCGGGCGCCTCTATGTTCTTCTCCGAGTGCTTGGCGGGTTTCGAGTGGTTGGCGGATTTCATGGCGCGAGTTTGGCGTAAAAACGGCGGCGCGTGAGGGGGTTGTGTTCAGTTACCCGCATAAGCCCCCCATTCCTCATCGAAATAGCGCACCAGCAACTGGTTATCCAGGCGTTGCACGCCGCTGTTCACATAGGCCATGTCGGCCGGGAAGTGCAGCATGCGCGCGGTTTCTTCGACGCTGGCGTAGCGCAGGCCTTCCGGGTAGCGGCTGGGCGGCGTCCAGGGCCGCTGGCCGGCGAGCAGAAAGCCCCATTCGCCGAAGGCGGGCACGTAGGCGTGGTAGGGCGTGACCTGGAAACCGGCCGCGGCCAGGGTGTCGCGCACGCACCAGTAGGATTTGCGCGCCACCAGCGGCGAGGTGCTCTGCACGACGATGCGGGTGTCGGCGTGGGTGAGGCCTTTCAAGGCGCGGTAAAAGCTCAGCGAATAGAGTTTGCCGATGGAGTAGTTGGACGGATCGGGCAGGTCGATGACGATGGCGTCGTAGGGCTGGGCGCCGGCCGCCACCGTTTCCCGCACCCAGGTGTAGGCGTCCTGGTTGACGATCTTCAACCGGGGCGATTTGAGCGCGTCGCGGTTCAGGTCGGTGAGCAGGTTGTTGCCGGTGAACAGCCGGGTCATGGCCGGGTCGAGATCGACCAGGTCGACCCGCGCCACCGACGGATATTTCCACACCTCGCGCAGCGCCAGGCCGTCGCCGCCGCCGACGATCAGCACGCGCCTGGGTCGGTCGAGCGAGGCCAGCGCGGGATGCACCAGGGCTTCGTGATAGCGGTATTCGTCCAGGCTGGAAAATTGCAGATTGCCGTTCAGGTACAGGCGCAAGTCCTGACCTGCGCGGGTCAGCACGATGCGCTGGTAGGGCGTGGACTGGGCGTGGATCACCTTGCCGGGATAGGTGGCGGCTTCCGCCGTGCCGGTGATGTCCTCGGCGTGGATGAAGCCGGCCAGCAGCGCCAGCAACACCGCCAGCGCCATGCCGCGTTGCCAGCGCGCGCCGGGAATGGCGTCCGGCGCCGCGTAGAGCAGCCATAGCGCGACCAGCACGTTCATCATGCCGAACAGAAAGCCGGTCTGGATCAGGCCCAGATGCGGCACCAGCAGCAGTGGAAAAAGTATCGAGGCGAACAGCGCGCCGGCGTAATCGAAGGTGAACACGCGCGAGACCAGATCGCTGAACTCGAAGCGGTCTTTCAGGATGCGCAGCAAGAGCGGAATCTCGATGCCGACCAGTATGCCCACCGCGAGTACGTCGGCGTAGAGGATGACGCGGAACGACTCGACCTGTTCGAACAGCATGAACAACATGGCCGCCGACGCGCCGCCGAGCGCGCCGACCAGGATTTCCACCTGCACGAAGACGCCGACCAGATTGCGCTTCACATAGCGCGACAGCCAGGAACCGATGCCCATGGCGGAAAGATAAGCGCCGATGATGGTGGAAAACTGGGTGACCGAATCGCCCAGCAGATAACTTGCCAGCGTGCCGGCGATGAGCTCATAGACCAGCCCGCAGGTGGCGATGACGAAGACGGAGACGAGAAGGAGCGGGGCCACGGGCATGTCTATCGGATGTTGTTAGTGTGGGTTGCTTTGTAGCGAACTGGCTTCCATGCACTCGAGACGTAACCAATTTAGTAGCGAGCTTGCTGAGGCAACGAGAACCGGCTGCCGCATTAATTATTTCAGTGGTGAGGCATATCTTCGTCTATGAATTCCAGTTCTATGATTTTTGTAGCCGCCATACGCAGATCAGACGAACGTGGGTTGATATTCGGCTCCTCATTAAATTGAATAAGCCAGATTTTTTTGAAACCCGATTTTTCTATCGGGATGCCATCGATGGTCACAACTTCATATACATACTGCCTACTCGATTTATCAAAATGGAAATTCGTGTAATTCCGACCGCTAAATACGATTTGAAAATCTGCGCCCAACTTATGGGTCGTTTGCTCAAGTGACCGAGCGAGTTCCATTCCCCCTGCCTTTTTCTGTTTTTCCGAAAGTTCATCAGGAAATACGGATATCAAATTGCCATCATCAATGCACAATTCCCCCGCTGGGCATGCCATTCCAGTTCCTGATTGCAGGAAAACCACTAGTGGAAAAAAATCTGGTGGAGGTTGCAAGCTGGCAAATAATGAAGGTTCGCCATTTCCAGGCATTCTCACAGTAAACGGTTTGCGTGGAATTGCTACGTGTGCCTGTTCAGGTCGAGCGAATAGTATCAATCTATTGATTATGCGCCGAGTTGCATCTTCATCTGGAAGGCGGCAACTGCTTTCGTTAGTGTTCGTGGCCATATATTTATCATTCTTTTTCGCCTTTAATTGAGCGCCGATTGGCATGTGATGTGTCTTTTTCTGGCAAATGCACAGATTAATCATTGGGGACATCAGTTTTTCCAAACGTCCAGCCAATTCATTGGGCATTGATTGCGAAGATTTCCAGCCCATATTTGGAAAAATAGAGTTCACTACACGTTGATGGACTTCAGCCTTGCAGGTTGAAAGAAATTCATCGTCAGTCCGGTTTGCATCGGATGCATGGGTTAGAGCGGGTAGTAGTGCGAGCAGCAGAGTCCCCAGAGGATATTTCATTGTTTTTCCATTTTATAAGGCCGGACGTGCCACCCTCGAACGGTGACTTTCGTAAAAAAATGGTTTCTAGCTGTCATGGCGGGATTCAGAGCGAGCGGAAGGCCCCGAATCTTTTAAGTGACTGAAAGTCAACTTGCCGCAATTCAGGCCCAGCGCGGCCAGCGTGTTCAGCATGTCCCGGCTCACTTCGCGCGAGTTCATGATGAAGGTGTGCATGGACGCGACTTGCAGCACCGGCGCGGCCTCGGAAGAGGCTTCCGCCAGCGTCAGGATGCCATCGTTCAATTCGTCGCCGAACGGCGCGTACCAGCCATTGGCGCGCGGGCCGGCGGTGCCGGCGTAGATTCGGGTCGGCATCCTGGGCATCGGCAGGTTGTCCATGAAATCGGCATTGGCCAGGAGCTGGCCCATTTCTCCGGTCAGCAGACGATAGAAGCGCCAGCCGGCAAAGTGGCGCGCCACCTTGCATGCCCGGATCGGCGGGGCGAAGAAGAAACAGGCGGCGGGCGGGCTGTCTTCCAACGCGGACAGCGTGTTGCGGATGATGACCGTGCCCAGGGAATGTCCCGCCAGCACATACGGTTCCGCGCCGATTCGATGCCGGATCAGGCTGACCAGCCGGCGGCTGACCGTTTCAAGCGACTCGAAGGTCTGGGAATAGCCGAACAGCAAGACCCGGTAGCCTTGTTTGACCAGGCGCAACCGCAAAATCTGCATCGACAAGGGCGTGCGGCCCATGCCGTGGATCAGGACGATGCTGGTCACGCCATGCCCGCCTCAGCCATGCACCGCCGAGCCGATGATGATGGCGATGCCCAGCATGACCGCGCCCAGGAAGATGGCCAGGGCGGTGTTCTGTTTCTGGGTGAGTTCGTCCCACAGATCGACCTTGGGCGTGAAGAACTCCAGGATGCCGAAGCAGAGGGCGAAGACGCCGACGCCGATGGCGGAAAACAGGATGGCGTTGATGACGAAATTCCAGTGGATGGCGTCTTCCATTTGAAGCTCCTATTTGTGGCTGACTTGGCCGGAAGCGGATCGGCTGGCCGGGTCCGGGGTGTTGAAAAAGCTGGAAATCATGTGGCCGCGATGGTTGGCCCAGGCCATGGCGACGATCAGGCCGAGGGCGAAAATCTGGAACAGGCGGGGCGGTTTGTTCATGGTTTTATTCTTCCTCGCCGTTCAACGAATTCCGGATGCTGGCATAGCTCTCCGGCATGAAGTCGCTGTCCGACCAGCGCGTGTACTCGAAGCTGTGGTGGCGCAGCCAGAGGTAGAACGGGTAGGGCAGCAGCGCCAGCAGCAGGGCGAACCAGTTCGACCAGATCGGCACGTCGCGGCGCGCCTGGATGTAGAAGATCTGCCGTTGATCTGCGCCCCAGCCCAGCGCACCGGCCTCGGCATTGAAAATCAAACGGTACTGCCCGCCCGGCACGGCGGGGAAGCAGTCGTTGGCGATGTTGTCGCCTTCGCGCCAGGCTTCGCCGGAGTCGACGCCGGAGTAGGACTCCATGCCCTGGTTCAGGCTGCGCCGTTCCTGGCTGCTTGCGTCGACCAGGGTGACGCTGAGTTCGGCCCAGTTGTTGTCGAGTATGGCCGCGCTTTCCAGGCAGACATTGGCTTGCGGCGGCTCCAGCTCGAATGGCATCGTCACCCGTGCTTCGTCGCGCGTGGTCGTGGTGACGGTGAGGTGCTCGTTATGGACGACCTGATTCTTCGCGCTGTAGGCCTGGACCAACTGGATGCCGGTGGCCAGCGCCACGGCCAGCAGGCTGGCGCGCAACACGCCGGGGACGCGCGCGGCGAAGGGCGATGGCTGGTTGGGGGCGATGCCTTGCAGCCGCGGCAGTTTGCCGGGGTCGAGGCCGAACGCGGCGGCGACTTCCTCGCGTGCGAGGTAGGCGCCCAGGGAGACGTTGATTTCCTCGCCGTTTTTTTCCGTCGACATCACGTAAGGCGGCGAGATCGAATCGGTGACGTGGACCTGGTCGCCCATCCTGGCCCGCCAGTAGAACTCGCCCAGCACGTAGTCCGTTTGCGTCTGGCCGCTGAAGAAACGGGCAAAACGGGTGCCCGCCGGTAGCGCGGTGCCGCTCTTGATGACCCGATACAGACTCCAGTGGCCTTGCGCCTGGGCCAGGAAGCGGAAGCCGTGGTACGGGTTGAACAGCAGGGTTTCGTCCCACACGTAGCGGTCCGAGCCGCTGCCGCTGCTACGTTCCTGGTAGCCGACCGCTTCCCATTCGATGCCGTCCAGCTTGCCGCGCGCGCCGAGCGGAATCGACAGGTCGCGTTGTTTCTCGTGGGCTTTTTTGAGGATTTTGACTTCCTCCAGCGCCACGTCGAGCAGGGAGTTGCACTGCATGCAGGCGACGTTGACGCTGTGGCCGACCGCGCGCAGCGTGATGGCGCCGCCGCAAACCGGGCAGTCGAGCAGGCGCGGTTTGCCTGGTGGAGCGGCCGGCGGGGCGGTTGGCGCGTCCATCTACCAACCCTCCAGCGGCCGGGTGTCGCTCAATTTCAATTCGTCCCAGCCGACATAGCGGCCCTGGTACAGGCGGGTCTCGTCCTGGTGGATTTCCAGCGTGGCGAAACCGCCCGAACCTGCCAGATCGATCGACAGCGCCTTGCGGCCGCGATTGGCCAGGAAGGGCAGTTCGCCCTCGCTGCCCAGGCAGACGGTGTGCTTGATGTCGGCAACCTCGTAGGCTTGTGCGCCGATGTTCACGCGTTCGCCCGGCTTCGGTTTCCAGGTGGCGAAATTGCGGTTGATCAGGGCGCGGCCATCGCTTGCCAGGGGCAGTTCGAAACAGGCGGCGAAAAACCCCTGCGCCTCGGCCAGCCAGCCTCGGCGCGCGTCTTCGGTGAGCATGAACCATTCGTTCCAGACGCCGTCCTTCCAGCCGATCTTGACCCGCCCGAGCAAAGCGAAACCGACGCCGTCGAGCATGCCGCGCGCGCCGACCCGGAGCGGGCTCATGTCCGGCGGCAGGGCGGCCATCTTGCCGAAGGCTTCCACATCCACATTGCGGCGCAGGATCATGCTCTGGCAGTAGGCGCAGACGGCGTAGACCGAGACGCTGGACTGAAACGTCCCCGGCGCGCCGCAGGCGGGGCAGGTGTAACTCCGCATCGCCGTGGCCTCAGCGAATGCGGGCCAGCAGTTCGGCTTTTTTGGCGTCGAATTCGGCCTGGGTGAGCAGGCCCTTGGCGAGCAGGTCGCCGAGTTTTTCGATCAGCGCCAGCGCGTCTTCCGCCGCTTGAGGCTGGGCGGTCGCGGCGCCGGGCGCGGCCTGCGCCAGGTTCGGCGTCATCGCTTGCGCCATGGCCAGGCCGGCGCCCATGCCCGCGCCGATGCCGGCGATGCCGCCCGGGTTTTCCGCCGCGATGGGCAGCGCGTCGGCGGTCTGGAAACGGGTGTATTGGCCGAGATCGCCGACCATGCGCTGCGCGGCGGCGCGGTCCAGATGCTTTTCCAGTTCTTCCGGCAGCGACAGGCTTTGCAGGAAGAAGCTGGCCAGTTCCAGGCCGTATTCGCGGAAGGCCGGGGCGACGGCTTCTTTCAGGCGGGCGGAAAACTCGGCCTGATTGGCGGCCATGTCGACAAAGGCGACATCGCTGCCGCCCAGATAGCTGCCCAGGGCGGTGAGGACGATGGCGCGCAACTGGCCGTCCAGGTCGTCCACCGTGTAGCGCTCGGCGGTGCCGGACAGCTTGCGCCAGAACGGCTCCAGGTCGGCGATGCGGTAGGAATAGGAGCCGAACGCGCGGATGCGCAGCGGGCCGAACTCCTTGTCGCGCACGGTGATCGGCTGGGTCGAGCCCCACTTGCGGTCGATCTGTTCGCGCAGGCTGAAGAAGTAGACATCGGACTTGAATGGCGATTCGAAGAATTTGTCCCAGTTCTTCAGGTAGGTCAGCACCGGCAGGGTGTTGGTGTCGAGCGTGTAGGTGCCGGCGTCGAACCGGTCGGCGAACTGGGTGGAAACGCGGCCCTCGTCGATGAACACCGCCGCCTGGGTTTCCCGCACCACAAGCTGGGCGCCGTTCTGGATTTCCATGCCCGCCATCGGGTAGCGCCAGGCCAGCACGCCGGCTTCGTCCTCCGTCCACTGGATGACGTCGACGAACTGCTTTGCAACAAAATCGAACAGACCCATTTTTCCCTCCCTGTAGTGCTTAAAGCTTCCTGCTTGGCAAGCTGCCTCAGCTAAACGCCGCCAGTCCAAAAGGCGGTTTGAGTGTGGAGGCGGCAAGGGATTGCCGCCCTACAGTCGTGCAATTTACTCAGCCGACCCTCCTTCTCTCGGCGGGGACTTGCCGCGCGATTGGCATGCGGGCTGAGGCAGCTTGCCAATCGGATAAAGCTTGATGCCCTACGCCACGCAATCGACGAAATAGCGCATGTGGCTGTTGGCTTTTTCCTTCACCAGACCGTGTACATCGGTTTCGAAACCGGGGAATTTCTCGTTGAATGCGCGGGTGAATTTCAGGAAACGCACGATGGTCTCGTTGAAGCGCTCGCCCGGAATCAGCAGCGGGATGCCGGGCGGGTAGGGCGTCAGCAGGATGGAGGTGATGCGGCCTTCCAGGTTGTCGATTTCGACCCGTTCGATGTCGCGGTGCGCCATGCGGGCGAAGGCGTCGGCCGGGCGCATGGCCGGCACCATCTCGGACAGATACATCTCGGTGGTCAGGCGGGCAACGTCGTTGGTTTTGTAAACCTCATGGATTTCCGTGCACAGGTCTTGCAGGCCGATGCGCTCGTAGAACGGATGCTTGGCGACGAAGTCCGGCATGATCCGCCACAGCGGCTGGTTGCGGTCGTAGTCGTCCTTGAACTGCTGCAGCTCGGTCACCATGGTGTTCCAGCGGCCCTTGGTGATGCCGATGGTGAACATGATGAAGAACGAGTAGAGCCCGGTCTTCTCGACGATGACGCCATGCTCGGCCAGGTATTTGGTCAGGATGGCGGCCGGGATGCCCCAGTCGGCGAAGTCGCCGCCGACATCGAGGCCGGGGGTGATGATGGTGGCCTTGATCGGGTCGAGCAGGTTGAATTCCGGCGCCAGATCGCCGAAGCCGTGCCAGCGTTCGCCAGCGCGCAGCATCCAGTCCTCACGGTCGCCCATGCCTTCCTCGGCCAGTTCTTCCGGGCCCCAAACCTTGAACCACCAGTCGGTGCCGGGATCGGTTTCCATTTCCGCGCCGACCTTGCGCATGGCGCGGCGGAAATCCAGCGCTTCGGCGATGGATTCCTCCACCAGCGCGGTGCCGCCCGGCTCCTCCATCATCGCCGCCGCCACGTCGCAACTGGCGATGATCGCGTACTGCGGGCTGGTCGAGGTGTGCATCAGGAAAGCTTCGTTGAACACGTCGCGGTCGAGTTTGCGGTTCTCCGACTCCTGCACCAGGATCTGCGAGGCCTGGCTCAAACCGGCCAGCAGTTTGTGCGTGGATTGGGTGGCGAACACCATCGAATCCTTGCAGCGCGGACGATCCGCGCCGATGGCGTGCATGCCGCGATAGAAGCTGTGGAAGGTGGCATGCGGCAGCCAGGCTTCGTCGAAATGCAGGGTGTCGATCTTGCCGTCGAGTTCCGCCTTGATCTCTTCCACGTTGTAGAGAATGCCGTCGTAGGTGCTCTGGGTGATGGTCAGCACGCGCGGTTTGGCATTTTTGTCCGGCGCGAACGGGTGCGCGGCGATCTTGCGCTGGATGTTTTCCCAGTTGAATTCGGAACGCGGAATCGGCCCGATGATGCCGAAGTTATTGCGCGTCGGCATCAGGAATACCGGAATCGCGCCGGTCATGATGATCGCGTGCAGGATGGATTTATGGCAGTTGCGGTCGACCACGACGATGTCGTTCGGCGCCACGGTGGAATGCCAGACGATCTTGTTCGAGGTGGAGGTGCCGTTGGTGACGAAGAACAGGTGGTCGCACTTGAAAATGCGCCCGGCGTTGCGTTCCGAGGCCGCCACCGGGCCGGTGTGGTCGAGCAGTTGGCCGAGTTCGTCGACCGCGTTGCAGACGTCGGCGCGCAGCATGTTCTCGCCGAAGAACTGGTGAAACATCTGGCCGACCGGGCTCTTCAGGAACGCGACGCCGCCGGAATGGCCGGGGCAGTGCCAGGAGTAGGAGCCGTCCGCCGCGTAATGGGTCAGCGCGCGGAAGAAGGGCGGCGGCAGCGAATCCAGATAGGCCTTGGTCTCGCGCACGATCAGGCGGGCGACGAACTCCGGCGTGTCCTCGAACATGTGGATGAAGCCGTGCAGCTCGCGCAGCACGTCGTTCGGGATGTGCCGGCTGGTGCGCGTCTCGCCGTAAAGGAAGATCGGGATGTCGGTGTTGCGGTGCCGGATTTCCTTCACGAAGGCGCGCAATTCGGCGATGGTTTCGTCGGCTTCGTCGGAAGAGAAATCGTCGTCGTCGACCGACAGGATGAAGCCGGAAGCGCGGCTCTGTTGCTGCGCGAAGGAGGACAGGTCGCCGTAACTGGTGACGCCGAGGATTTCCATGCCCTCCTCTTCCAGCGCCTTGGCCAAGGCGCGGATGCCCAGCCCGGAAGCGTTCTCGGAACGGAAGTCTTCGTCGATGATGACGACGGGAAAGCGGAAGCGCATGACTGTTTCTCGGGCGGAAAGTTGAAGTGGGAAAAAGGAAAAAGAAGTAGCGGAGGAATGCTTGGTCGCGCGGATTATAGGGAGCCGGGCAGCGACCGAGTGTGAATTCTTCGATGCGGGTAAATGGTGCGACATCGTGTCGCATTCCAAGGAAATGCCTTTTCGGACACATTGGAAACCAGGTGGGCTGCGGCCCAATTATCGATGGTTTTCGAGGGATCGGAAGATGAGGAAACTGGCATATATCGGCGCTGCATTGTCATTGAGCGCAGCTGTTCAGACGGCACAGGCGGCCGTGACCACTTACAACGTCACTGAAACGTTTAATCAGGTTGTCTACAACGTCAGCCACCCCGATTGGGACACGATCTTCACCGGCAGCTTCGATTTCGACACAGACACCCACACGGTATCCAACCTGACAGGTTCGCTGTCCCAGGCCATGGATGGCAATACCACCTGGGTGCCGCTCAACTATCAGTTGTCTTCGGTGGCGGATGGCATGGATGGTCTGGTGGTCACGGTGTTCAAGGAGAACACGACCGATGTGTTTGCTGGCGGGGGCTTTGCCAGCTCCGGGGCGATGGCGCCGGTTTATACCTATGGCAATTACAACGCCTTTGCCTCGATCTACGTTCCGCTGGGCGATCCCACGGCAGCCTTGACCCCGGCGCAAATCGGCAAACTGGCTTATGGCGACTGTACCCCGGCGGGGCTGATGCCGCGCAACGGGTCGGGCACCATCTGCATGGCCGGCTGGCTCAAGGCCGATGGCACGGCAGGCGGCACCATGAAAGGCACTTACCCCATCACCCAGTCGATCACAGCGGCGGTGCCGGAACCCGAAACCTACGCCCTGATGCTGGCCGGTCTGGGTTTGGTCGGGTTCATGGCGCGCGGGAGTAAAACCAAGGAGAAATCGAAATGAAAAAATCACTTCTGATACCCGTGCTGTTCCTGATGGCTACCGGTGTTCAGGTGGCTCAGGCCGCCGTCACGACCTACAACGTCGTCGAGACGTTCTTTGAGCCGGATACCCAGCCCAGGGATTCGATCTTCAAAGGTACGTTTGATTTCGACAACGTCACCCAGTCGGTGACGAACCTGCAAGGCTGGCTATCTGAATCCATGACCGGTAATCCTGGAGCGCCCGGAGTCGATGGCGACTATGGCATGACCTGGCTGAACCTGACGCACCAGTTGTCATCGGTGTACGACGCGACACTGGGCGGCTTGTTGGTCACGACTTTCCTGAACGACAACACCAACACGTTTACCAATGCCGGAGGCGGTGACGGCTGGTCACCGCAATCAGGTGTCGATAATGGCGGGGTCTACTTCGGCTGGCCGAAGCCGGCAAAAAACCCCGGAAACGCCTACGCCATGATCTTCGTCAACACCACGAATCCTCTGGCATCGTTGACGCAAGCCCAGATCGACAAACTGGCCTACGCAGATTGCGCCCCGGGCGGCATGATGGGCGCGGTGTGCATGACGGGAACGTCGGTTGCGGGCTATGGTTCCATCGGCACGATGAGCGGTGTTCCGGTCTCCCAATTCATAACCGCCGCGCCCGTTCCTGAACCCGAAACCTACGCCATGATGCTGGCCGGACTGGGCATGCTGGGCTTCGTCGCCCGAAATCGGCGCCAGGCTGCGGGTTAAGGTAAGCGCGGCAAGCCACCGGTATTTCCGGCCGCTTTTGCCAGTCGACACAACCCTGCGCGCGGCCCCGAAAAGGGGTCGCGCTTTTTCTATGCGCCAAGCATCCAAGACCGTGATCAGAAAACTCCTCGTCAATTCTCTGGCGGCCTATCTTGCCGCCATTTCTCTGGCTGCGATGGCGCAGGAAACGCTGCTCGATACGATAGTCGTCACAGCCAGCAAGCCCGATGTATCGTCTCCGTTTGCTGCCAGGCTCGATAAGCAGGCTCTACCGGCTAAACGCGCCAGCACCAGCGACACCGCGCGCCTGCTCGAGGACATTCCTGGCTTGAGCCTCTATGGCGCGGGCGGCATTTCGAGCCTGCCGGCGATCCACGGCCTGGCGGACGACCGCTTGCGCACCCAGGTAGATGGCATGGATCTGATGACGGCCTGCCCTAACCACATGAACTCCGCGCTGTCCTTCATCGACCCGACGAGCGTCGCCAGCGTCGAGGTTTTTGCCGGCATTACGCCGGTGAGCCTTGGCGGCGACAGCATCGGCGGCACGATCCAAGTGAAATCCGCGCCGCCAAAATTTGCCAAAGCCGACGCAGGACTTCTCACCGAGGCGCGGGCCGGCATTTTTTATCGAAGTAATGGCAATGCTCGGGGCAACAATTTCGGCGTCACGCTGGCGGGCCGGCAGCTGAACCTGACATACGCCGAGTCGATTTCCGAATCCGACAACTACCGGGCGGCGGCTGACTTCAAGCTGCCCGGTCTCTGGCAAAGCATGGGTGAGCACGTACTGCCGGGGAACGAGGTGGGGTCGAGCGAATACGGCGGCTCGCGGGATCGAAGTCTCGGGCTGGGATTACGCTTGGCGGAGCATCTGCTCAAGCTGACCGTGAGCGAGCAAAGGCTCGACTATGAAGGCTTTCCCAACCAGCGCATGGACATGATCGCCAGCGTGCCCGACCCGAGCAATCCTGGCGGATACATCGTCGACAAAAACCAGCCTTCCAACATCAACAAGCTGGTCAATTTGGGCTACACCGGGCAGTACCAGTGGGGTGAACTGGAAGCGCGGGTTTTTCGGCAAGACCTCCGGCATCACATGGACATGATCCAGGACAGGTTCTTCGGCATGCTGATGCCGATGGACACTGAGGCGACGACTGTAGGCGGGCTAATCAAGGGCGGCATCGACCTTTCCGCAACAGATACGCTGCGGCTGGGAAGCGACTTCCAGCGTTATCGCCTGGACGACTGGTGGCCGCCAATCGGCACTGCGCCCGGATCGATGTGCTGCGACGATTTCTGGAATATCCGGGACGGCAAGCGGGACCGGGTCGGCATCTTCGCCGAATGGGAAGCACGTTGGGCCCCGGAATGGTTGACGCTGGTCGGTATTCGTAGCGACACCGTCAAATCCGATGCGGGGCAGGTGCAGGGCTATTCCACCGTCGCCGGGAATTACGCGGCCGACTCGGCGGCCTTCAATGCGCTCGATCGCCAGCGCATCGATCACAACCTGGACTGGACGCTGTTGGCGCGTTACACGCCGAATGCGATGCAGACCTATGAGGCTGGATTTTCCCGAAAATCCCGCTCGCCGAATCTCTATGAGCGCTATCCCTGGTCGGCTTTCTCGATGGCGGCCTTGATGAACAATTTCGTCGGCGACGGCAATGCCTATATTGGTAATCTCGATCTGATGCCGGAAGTGGCCCATGCCTTCAGTGCCACGGTCGACTGGCATGGCGCAGAGCGAAAGACCTGGGGCATCAAGGCGACGGGTTACGTCACCCAAGTAGACGATTTTATCGATGCCAAGCGCTGCAGCCTCTCCGGCTGCGGCGGCGCGACGAACCTGACCAAAACCAATGGCTATGTCTCGCTGCAGTATGTCAATCAGTCGGCCCGGCTCTACGGACTGGACATTTCTGGTCATCGTCTCCTGGTTCGGAGTGGCAATTCAGGCAGTTTCACCGGAACCGGTGGCTTGAATTACGTCCGAGGCGAGAACCGCAGCACCGGCGACAACCTGTATCACATGATGCCGCTGAACGCGAAACTTGCCCTGGTGCATCGGCTGGACGGCTGGACGACAAGCGCCGAAATTCAGTGGGTCGCCGACAAGACAAAGGTGTCGCAGGTCAGGAACGAGGTGCCGACGGGAGAGTACTCGCTGTTCAATCTGCGCAGCAGCTACGAGTGGAAACATGCCCGTATCGATATCGGCGTCGAAAACGTATTTGACACGTTCTATCTGCTGCCTCTGGGCGGCGCCTATCTGGGTCAGGGGAACTCGATGACCAGCAACGGTGTGCCATGGGGAATGTCCGTGCCGGGCAAGGGGCGCTCAGTCAATGTCGCGCTGAATCTGAATTTCTGAATTCGGAATCGAAGCAACAGACGGGGGCGGACGGCAACGGCGGCGCTGGCGGCCCGCCCGCGCAGCGGCGCCGCGCGCCGTTTTACGGTTAACTCACGATCGTGAACCGCCAATACGTACTTTCTGGCGGTGAACCATCGCGCCAAGCAAACCCAGTCCGGTCAGCAACATGGCGTAGGTTTCGGGTTCCGGCACCGGCGGCGGGGGCGTCACGGCCAGCCAGGTGTTGAATGCGTTCAGGTGCTTATATGACGCGCTTCGCAAGCCGTCATAGACCACGTAGAGCGAAGAGTTCGCGGGAACCTGCGCCATGGCGGCGCTGAGATCGTCGATGTCGAGAAGTTCGATGTTTTTGCCGACGGTCAGCGCGGCAAAGCTGGAGGTGGCGCCTTGTGCCAGCAGGTTTCCATAGAGCGTCTGCAGGGTCGTATTCTGGAAATTCCCTGCCGCCAAAGAGGTCAGATCGCTGACGTCGATGCCGATAAGGTTGGCCTGCCCGACCAGCGCCGCTTGATGCTGGTCTTCGGATTTCGGAATGTTGATGAATGGCTTTATCGCGGGGTAGAGGACACCGAAGGACCGGTACACGTCGCCGGCCAGTTTTTCTTCCTCGATCATGTAACGCAGGTCGCCGATTGCTTCCGGGGAATAGGAATCTGCTTGCGCGATACCGGTTGCGGAGAGCGTTGTGACGACAAGGGAGGCAAGAAGCTTGAACACTTTCATTTCGGAAGCCTTATGAAGATAGGGGTAAAAAATCTTCGGCGCGGCCGTGCGCGGTTCAAAACCGAGCCGCATCGAAGTTCATGTTTTGTGATGTTTTGTGTTTAAGCCGGCAGCCCCTGAGGCATGCCCGCGACACCAGCAACGGCGGTGCATCCTATGGAAAATATGTCCCCGTCGGAATGTGGCAAATCGCCGCAGGCGCGGCGAATCGGGTTTTATCGAGATCGTTCCTGGCCGGGTTAACGGGCACTGCACGGACTGGCCGCCGTAACTGGTGACGCCGAGGATTTCCATGCCCTCCACTTCCAGCGCCTTGGCCAGGGCGCGGATGCCCAGCCCGGAAGCGTTCTCGGAACGGAAGTCTTCGTCAATGATGACGGCGGGAAAGCTGAAGCGCGGCTGTTCCCAAGTCGGAAAGTTGGAAAAATATTCGCGCGAATTATTGGGCGGCGGTACCGCCGATTGTTAAATCTTGAGCTGCACTATTGGCGCTTACGAATGGCTTGATTTTCGGTGTCTGGATTCGTGTCGCACGCCCTCGGAAGCTTGTGGCTCGCTCATAAGTCCAGGTTATTCACGCTTGCAGAAGGTCGGGAATTTCCCGATTTCGGCTATTTGCCGGCCCGGAGTGAACTGCATAGGTTTTCCTGGCCTCGGCCAAGGTGAAATCCATTTCGGTATCGCCAGGGTTAGCGAATCTCGATGACGCTGCCGCCCTGTTCCAGCAAAGCACGCAAATCGGGCAGTAGTGCAGCGAAAGCTTGCAGCAAGGCGGCCTTGCGGCAATTACCCAAACGCACCCAGACAACTTGTGGCGGGATGCTGCCCTGCCTGTCCGCCATCAATGGGAAGTCTTCGTCCTTGGTGACGATGACCATGCCATGCGTTTTCGCATGTTTCCATATCACCCGATCATCCGTCGCGCCCATGCCGATGTCCTGGACATGCTGGCAATCGAAGCCACTGGCGGCGAGGAAACGCGCCAGGGCCAAAGGCAACTGGTTGTCCACCAGCAGCTTCATGCCGCGATCAGGATGGGGTGGTTGGTTTGGATGGCCGCGTAGTCGAGGGCGGCGAGGATGTCTTCATCTTCGAGGAAGGGATAATCCTCAAGGATTTCGGCATGGGAAGCGCCCGCACCGAGCAGCCCAAGGATGTCACTCACGCGGATGCGATAGCCGCGGATACAGGGACGCCCCCCACATTTTCCGGGCTCCAGGGTGATACGTTCGAGTCTGTTTCGGGTCATGGCTCTCTCCAGTGGCTTGATTCTCTTGCATATCTTGGTCGTGGCAGAACAGATATTTCTCTCGGCAGGGATCAATGACCGGTCAGGGATGATCCGCCGGGGTGTAAATGGCCGTTCAGAGTTCCATGGGAGACATTCAAACATGGCCCACCGAACGTCTCAACTTGGCCGAGAGTGTGAATTCAGTCGATTTCACCATTGCGGTCATTCGACAAAAATCCCTGGTGCCGGCCAACAGTGGTTCAGGCCGAACTCCGGCCACACAAACCCTGGAAGCAAAGGTTCGAAAAGGGTCAAAAACCTTCGGTCGCCAAAGCACCGCTTAGGTTGCAGCCGATGTATTGGCTGGACTATCGGGATAATCTGTCGGTTCCCATGCACCTCCTCTATCGGTATCCAGTGAAGTCTCGCTTATCTTTTCTCCTGCTTGTTTTGGTTGCTTGCGTCTACGCAAACTCAGCTTCGGCCCTTGGAGCCTCCGACACGACCCAACCTGCTGCAGCCAGGCAGACGGACTGGCTCACTCACGCGACCTACCTTGAACGGCGTCAGGACTGGCATGGCTTGCTGGATTGGGGCCGACAATGGACTCAGACCGAATCTTCCAATGCCAGCGCTTGGTTCGTCCTGGGCCTGGCCTACGGCAAGCTGAATCGCTCCGCGGAAGCCATCGCGGCCTATCGGCAGGATTTGGCGATTGATCCTGCCGATATCTTCGCTTTGAACAATCTCGGCAACCTCTACCGCGACAACAAACAGCTTCGCGAAGCCAGCTCAGCCTACCGGGAGGCTGTGCAGATCGACCCGAACTATATTCCGGCCTGGCACAACCTGAGTCTGACCTTCCTTGCCCAGAAGGGTGTGGCCGGTGTCACTCAGGCGCTGCAGAAATTGAGCGTCAGCGAGCCGGGCCTGGCCGATGCGTGGCGCAAGCTGATTATTGAATATTCGGTCTCCAGGGATCCGCGCGTCGCAGAAAAAGCCATCAACGTGCTGCGCGGACTTGATGCCGAAAAACGGCGGCGCATGTTTGAAATCCTGTTTGGCAACGTTTGAACCTATTGATTCGGCCCGATTTATCCGAGATTGCCCGCCGGGTCGTAGGGTGCGCCGTGCGCACCATTCAGCCGATCGGTGCGCATGGCGCACCCTACGGTTTCATGGACAAACCTGGCCGAATCAATAGGTTGGCTAGAGTCCCCGTCGCTCAACGCCGTCAGATCTTCGGCAACGTCACGCCGGTCTGGCCCTGGTATTTGCCGCCGCGATCCCGGTACGAGGTTTCGCAGATCTCGTCGGATTCGAAGAACAGCATCTGGGCGATGCCTTCGTTGGCGTAAATCTTTGCCGGCAGCGGCGTGGTGTTGGAAAACTCCAGCGTGACGTGGCCTTCCCATTCGGGTTCCAGCGGCGTCACGTTGACGATGATGCCGCAGCGCGCATAGGTGCTTTTGCCCAGGCAGATGGTCAGCACGCTGCGCGGAATGCGGAAGAATTCGACGGTGCGCGCCAGCGCGAAGGAATTGGGCGGGATGATGCAGGAGTCGCCATCGACTTCGACGAACGAACTCGGGTCGAAGTGCTTGGGATCGACTATCGACGAATTGATGTTGGTGAACAGCTTGAATTCGTTCGCGCAACGCACGTCGTAGCCGTAGCTCGAGGTGCCGTAGGAGACGATTTTCTCGCCGTTGACGTTCTTGACCTGACCCGGCTCGAACGGCTCGATCATGCCGTGTTCCACCGCCATGCGACGGATCCATTTGTCGGATTTGATGCTCATATTCACAGCCTCTTGATTGGTTTCATGTTCCGCGCCGGCCGGAGCAACGACGATAAGGGCGCATTTTCCCGCATTTTCTTCGCCACGCGTTTCTACAGAAAAAAATCGGATTTTTCCCGATACTTGGGCCTGCGGTGAATACTCAAGCAATTTCAAGGATTCGAGTAACGGGCCAGGGGGGCTCCACTCGGTCGAGGAGCGTAAAGAATGATGATGAAATCTGTCGGCAGGCCACTCACACCGGACATGATCCAGGCGCTGGATTGGGTGCCCGCGATCATCTGGGTTTCCGATGCGGACGGGCGATGTCTGCTGGTCAACCGGGCCTGGCGAGAATTTTCCGGCCGAAAGCTGGAGGACTCGATCGGCGATGGCTGGTTGAGCGCGATGCATCCGGAAGACGCCGCCGCCTGGCCGGAACAGATTGGCCAGGCCATTGCCAGCAGGCAGCCGTTTTCGGTCGAGTGCCGTTTGCGTCGGCGCGATGGACGCTATCGTTGGCTGCACAAGACCGGCCAGCCCTATTTCGACGAGAAGAGCGGCGCTCTGCTCGGTTTTATCGGCTGTTGCATGGATGTCACCAGCCATAAACAAGCTCTGGATGGCTTGCGCCAGGCCAGCGAGAAACATCGCTCCGTATTGTCGAATCTGAAGGGCGCGGTCGTGGTCATCGAAGACTATCTGCGCACCGAAGAGCCGGGCCGGAATCATGTTCGGGATGTGCGGCTGACCCCGCGCCAGCGCGAGATACTGCATTTGATCGCGCGCGGTTATGCCACGCGCGAGATCGCCGTCCAGTTGCATGTCAGCGTGAAAACCATTGAGAGCCACCGTGCGCAGCTTATGCATCGCCTCGATATTCATGACGTCGCCAGTTTGACCCGCTACGCCATACGTACCGGCATGGTGCCGCCCGACTGACGTTATTCAGCCGCCCTCGGCCAGCTTTTTCAAGCCGGTCGGATCCAGCGTTTCGATGCGCTCGCGGCCCAGGCGGACGAAGTGCTGATCCTCAAACTGCTTCAATAGCCGCGAAACGATTTCGCGCACGCTGCCGAGTTCCAGCGCGATGGCCTGATGCGAGGCCGGGATGATCGGCCCGCGCTCGAGCAGCCATGCGGCAAGGCGCTGATCGAGCTTGTGAAAGGCGACTTCCTCGACCAGCGTCATCAAGCCGGTCAGGCGATCGGCGAACAGCCCGAAAACCACGGCGCGGAAGGCTGGATGTTCCGCCGTCAAACGCATGAACAACTGGCGCGGCAGCGCCAGCGCGGACACTTCGGTTTCCGCGATTCCGGTCGCCGGATAGGCGCTGGCGCCCAACAGGCAACTCAGCGTGACGATGCACAGTTCGCCCGGATTGACGCTGTAGAGCCGAATCTCGCGCCCGTTCTCGGCGCGTTTGCTGACTCGGATGCCGCCGCTCAAGACCAGCGGCAGCGCCTGGCAGGCGAGGCCGGCATCGAACAAAACGGTTCCGGCCGGCGCGCGCATCGGCAGGGCATGACGTTCGAACTCGGCCAACAGCGGCGCGGGCAGGTCGGTCAATGCGGGAAACAGAATCGGAACAGAGGGATGCATCAGACTTTCAGCACCGCGCCGGCAATCGCCCGCAAGCGCGCGTCGTGTATCGCGCGCGGAATTTCGGCCGGCGCCGATTGTTGCGCCACCGCGCCGGCATCGACCTGGCGCGCCGCCGTCAACGCGCGGCGCAGACGTTCGGCCTGAGAGAACGGCCGCGCTTCCCAGCCGGGACGGCCGTGGAAATCGGCGGCGCAAGCCTGCAGAAACTCGCCGAATCGTTCCGGACGGCGGAAGGCGTCGGTTTGTTCGAGCAGATCGAGCAGGCCGGCCGCGCCCATCTTGTCGGCGTTGTGCGCCTGGCCATGCCAGCGCGCGACGATCTGCGCCAGGCCGGCGCAATCGGCCGGCGCGCGCAGGCGCTGGCCGACCTGCTTGACCAATTCGAGCCCGGCCGCCTCGTGGCCGCCATGATTCGGCCAGTTCTCCGGCGGCGTCAGGCCCTTGCCCAGATCGTGCAACAGCGCGGCATAGCGGACGGGCAGGGCGGTTGAGTCGGCCGCGGCCTGGTCGATGACGCGCATGACGTGGTCGCCGGTGTCGATTTCCGGGTGACTTTTGGGGTTCTGCGGCACGCCGAACAGCGTGTCGAGTTCCGGCAGCAATTTGGCCAGTGCGCCGCATTCGCGCAGCAACAAAAACATGCGCGACGGCCGCGATTCCATCAAGCCGCGTGACAGTTCCTGCCAGACCCGTTCCGGCACCAGCGCATCGACTTCGCCGTTGGCGGCCATCGCCTGCATCAGGCCCAGCGTTTCCGGCGCGACCGAGAACTCGCCGAAGCGGGCGGCGAAACGGGCCACGCGCAGGATGCGCACCGGGTCTTCCGGGAACGCCTCGCTGACATGGCGGAATACGCGCGCGGCCAGATCGGCGCGACCGCCGTAGGGATCGAACAGCTCGCCGGCTTCGTTTTCCGCCATCGCGTTGATGGTCAGATCGCGCCGGCGCAGGTCTTCTTCCAGCGTCACATCGGGAGTCGCGTAAACCTGGAAACCCTTGTAGCCGCGCGCCGTCTTGCGTTCGGTGCGCGCCAGCGCGTATTCCTCGTGCGTGCGCGGGTGCAGGAACACCGGGAAATCCTTGCCGACCGGTTGAAACCCCAGCGCGGTCATTTCCTCCGGCGTCGCGCCGACCACGACATGATCGCGGTCGCGCACGTCCAGGCCGAGCAGGCGGTCGCGCACCGCGCCGCCGACAACGTAAACCTGGATATGGGCCGGAAAGCGCACGGGCGCGCCCTCAGCGACCCGCATGCGTGCGATAGGCCGAATAGCCGCCGCGCGGATCGGCCTCCTTGATGTAGCCGATCACGCTTTCCAACGCCGTCGCCCGACCGAACAAGGCCGGAAAGCCGTCCGGGCAGACGTTGTCGGTGAGCATGGCGTAGTGGTTGTCGCGGGTCATGATTTTCGCGCCCGGCTTCAATTCCATCAGGCGCGCGAACCAGTACGAGCGGGTCGGGCCCAGCGGCAGGATCAGCCGTCGCATGCCCAGGCTGGCGGCGGTCAGCCGGACCAGTTCGGCCAGTGTGTATACCTTCGGCCCGCACAGGTTGTAGCGCTGGCCCACGCTTTCCGGCAGGGCCAACGCGTCGGCGAAAGCGCGCGCGACATCGCCGACGAAAACCGGCTGGAAGCGCGCGTTGCCGTCGGCCAGCGGTACAACCGGCGCCAGTTTGAGCAGGTCGGCGAATAGAGTCAGAAAGCTGTCGCCGGGGCCGAAAATGACCGAAGGCCGGAACACGGTGACGTCGAGTCCCGACTGCAGCACCAGCGCTTCGCCGGCCGCCTTGCTGCGCTGATAGGCGCTGCGCGAGTTCGCTTCCGCGCCCAGCGCGCTCATGTGCAGCAGGCGGCGCACGCCCGAGTCCTTGCAGGCTTGCACCACCTTGCGCGGCAATTCGACATGGGCGTGCTGGAAACTGCCGCGCCGCGCCCGCGGCCCATCGCCTTTGCCGGAACCCGATTCATGCAGCAGGCCGACCAGATTGATGACCGCGTCCATGCCGTCGAACAGCGCGTTCAGGCTGGCCGGGTCGTGAATATCGGTTTCCACGATTTCAAGCGTGGGCAGCACGCCCAGGTCTTTGACCGCATCGCGCCGCCGGGCGGGCACGCGCACGTTAAGACCGCGCGCAACCAGCAGCGCGGCCAGATGGTGGCCGACGAAACCGCCGCCGCCGAGGATGCAAACATTTTGTAGGGTCATGGTCGTTTCGGTGTTGAGCCGGAGAAGGGTTGAATTATTCCAATACTGCCACCCGGAGACGCTGGAGGTGGCGGATAAATCGGCGTCTCGCTGGTGATCGGAACAGAAGAGCTGGATTTTATGGATAACCGGGAGCGGGTGTTGAAAACAGCCAGGCAAGCAACGCTGACATGGTATTTCGCCCTGCTCTTCACGCGGTCAGCCTGCGCTCCCTTCTGGCAAATCGATGTCCCGGACAACGCCTGAATCCTCACAGGGCAGCAGGATCACTTCCCGGGCAAAGCCGGCAAGCAGCCGCCGGGCGCCTTCATCCCCCGACAACGCCATGAGCGCCGGGCCGTGATCCCGGCCGAAGGCCACAGGGTGGCCGCGCCTTCCCTGGTACACCGGCGCGACGATGACGCTAGTGCCGGTTACCGTTTCGGCCACGGCACGGATGGTCTCCGGCCTGATCCAGGGCATGTCCGCCAGGGCGATGAGCCAGCCGTCCGCCTGCCGGGTTCGGGCCACGCCCCAGGCCAGGCTGGCGCCCATGCCTTGCGCCGCGTTGGGGCAGACACTGACCCCCACGCCCATCTCTTCCAGCAGGGCCATGAGTTCCGGGTTCTCGCCGTTGACCACGGCGAGGACGTCGGGGATTGCCGCTTTCAGGTTGCGTGCGGCGGCCATGGCCATGGGCGTGCCGTCATCCAGGCTGTGGAGCAGTTTGTCGGCGCCGAAGCGGGTGCCCCGGCCGGCGGCGAGCAGGATGGCTTGCATCAGGCGCAGGCCGCAACGGCGGCCCGAACAGGCTCGGAGACGGTCAGGGTCAGACCATGGCGCAGGGCGGTGACCTCGGCCAGGATGGCGAGCGCGATTTCCGCCGGGGTCTTGCCGCCCAGGTTCAGGCCCACCGGGCCGTGCAGGCGGTCCACTTGTTCCTGCGAGAGCCCCATTTCCAATAGGCGTTCCCGTCGCTTGGCCTGGTTGCGCCGGGAACCCAGGGCGCCCACGTAGAAAGCCGGCGAGACGAGGGCTTCCATCAGGGCCAGGTCGTCCAGCTTGGGATCGTGGGTCAGGGCCACCACCAGTGTGCGGCCGTCCGCCGCCAGTTCCCGCGCCATGTCGTCGGGCATGCCGGCGAGCAGCCGGGTGACGCCGTCGTCTTTCCAGGAGGCGCGGTATTCCTCGCGCGGTTCGCACACCAGAACCTCGTAATCCAGAGCCCCGGCCATGTCCGCCAGGAAGCGGGTGATCTGGCCGGCACCGATGGCCAGCAGGCGCCAGCGGGGGCCGAACACGCGGCTCAAACGGCGGCCGTCGAAACTGCAATGGTCCAGGGATTCGCCTGCAGCGAAATCCACCCGGCCGGTTTCCATATCCAGGCTACGGCGCAGGCAACGCCGCTCGGCCAGGGCGGTGAGGACGGGGGCCAGGGCATCGGTTCCGGACAGGGGTTCCAGCACCAGTTCCAGGATGCCGCCGCAGGGCAGGCCGAAGCGGCGCGCGGTGCCGGTCTCGACACCGTAGCTCACCAGCACGGGACGGTCGGGGAAATCCGCGCGCATCCGCTCCAGCAGATCGGCCTCGATGCAGCCGCCGGACACCGAGCCGGTCAGCAGGCCATGATCGGACAGGGCCAGCAGGGCGCCCTCGGGCCGTGGCGCGCTGCCGAAGGTGCGCACCACCGTGACCAGGGCCACGCGCCGGCCCTGGGCGAGCCAGCTCTGGGCGGCTTGCAGGACTTCCAGGTCGGCGCTTTGCATGGGGCCGGCGTCAGACCACCTTGGTACCCAAAGGCAGCTTGCGCAGGCGCTTGCCGGTGGCGGCAAACAGGGCGTTGGTCACGGCCGGGGCGATGGGCGGCACGCCGGGCTCGCCGACGCCGGTGGGCGGGGCTTCGCTGGCGACGATATGCACTTCCACCCGGGGCATTTCCTTCATGCGCAGGACCCGGTAGTCGTCGAAGTTGGACTGCACCGCGCGGCCGTCCTTGAGGGTGACCGCGCTGTGCAGAGCGGCGGCCAGGCCGAAGCCGATGCCGCCTTCCATCTGGGCCTTCACCACGTCCGGGGTGACGGCGATGCCGCAGTCCACGGCGCAGACCACCCGCTCCACCTTGAACTCGCCGTCCGGCTTGACGCTCACCTCGACCACTTCGGCCACATAGCTGTTGAACGACTCGTGCACCGCCACGCCCCGGCCCCAGCCCGTCGGCAGCGGTTTGCCCCAGCCAGCCTTGTCGGCGGCGAGATTCAATACGCCCAGGTGGCGCGGATGCTCCTTGAGCAGCTTCCTGCGGAATTCCACCGGGTCGGCGCCGGCGGCGTGGGCCAGTTCGTCCAGGAATACTTCCGTGGCGAAAGCGGTGTGGGTGCTGCCCACCGAACGCCACCACAGCACGGGTACCGGCAGCTTGGGCGAATGCAGGTCAACGTGCAGGTTGGCAATGGCATAGGGCAGGCTGGAGGCGCCTTCGACCGAGGTGTGGTCGACGCCGTTCTTCACCATGCCGCCCTCGAAGGAGGTTCCGGCAACGATGGACTGACCGACGATGCGGTGTTTCCAGGCGACGGGATGGCCTTTGTCATCCAGGCCTGCTTCCAGGGTATGCAGGTAGCAGGGCCGGTAGAAGCCGCCGTGGATGTCGTCCTCCCGGGTCCACATCGTTTTCACCGGCACACCCATGCGCTTGGCGATGGCTACCCCCTCGACGATGTAGTCGGACTGGGTGTTGGCGCGGCGGCCGAAGCTGCCGCCGGCGAACATCGTGTGGATGCGCACCTTTTCCGGAGCGATGCCCAGGACCTGGGCGGCGTTGCGCTGGTCGCCGGTCTGGAACTGGTCGCCGGTCCAGATGTCGCAGCCATCCTCCTTCACATGGGCCACGCAGTTCAGGGGTTCCATGGGGGCGTGGGCCAGATAGGGCACCTCGAATTCGGCGCCGATCTTTTTCGCTGCGCCCGCCAAGGCTTTCGTGGCGTCGCCGTCGTCGCGGGCCACCGCGCCGGGTTTCTTCGCCAGGTCCCGGTAGGACGCGAAGATGGATTCGGTGGACAGGCCGGCGCCCGGGCCGGGTTCCCATTCCAGGGTGAGGGCCTCACGGCCCTTGATGGCGGACCAGGTGTCCGTCGCCACCACGGCGACGCCGGCCGGGGTGGCGAACACGGCCTTCACGCCGGGCACAGCCAGGGCTTTGTCGGTGTTGAAGGACTTGAGCTTGTCGCCGAACCGCGCCGGGCGGGCCACGACGGCGGTGAGCATGCCGTCCAGGTACAGGTCCAGGCCGAACAGGGCGCTGCCGTCGGACTTGGCCTGGGTGTCGGTGCGCTTGAAGCCCTTGCCGATCACCTTGAAGTCCTTGGCGGCCTTGAGTTCCACCTGATCCGGCACTTCCAGCAGGGCCGCCGCTTGCGCCAACTGGCCGTAGGACAGGCGCCGGCCGGAAGCCGGGTCGATGACGAAGCCCGCCTCGGCCTTGAGGCCCGCGCGATCCACCTTCCAGGATTGCGCGGCGGCTTCCTTCAGCATCTCCCGCGCCGTGGCGCCGGCCTTGCGCAACTGCGCGTAGGAGTTGGCCATGGCGGTGCTGCCGCCGGTGCCCTGCATGGGGCCCCAGAGCAGGTTGTTGTAGAGAGTGTGGTCGGCGGGGGCGCTTTCCACGCGGATGTCCTTCCAGGGCACTTCCAGTTCCTCGGCCACCAGGGCGGGCAGGCCGGTATTCACGCCCTGGCCCATCTCCAGATGCTTGACGAGCACGGTGACGGCGCCGTCCGGGGTGATGCGGATGAAGGCGTTGGGGGCGAAGGCCTCGCCAGCCGGGGTCGGCAGGGAGAGCTTGGCGGCGCGGGCGGAGTTGAGGTGGAAGCCCAGGGTCAGGCCGGCCCCGAGGGCGGCGCCGGCCTTGATGAAGTCGCGGCGGGCAGGATCTTGGAGGGTGTTCATGATCAGTCTCCCGGTCAGGCGCTCAAACGCTGGGCGGCGGCATGGATGCCGTCGCGGATGCGCTGGTAGGTGGCGCAGCGGCACAGGTTGCCGTTCATGGCCGTGTCGATCTGCTCGTCGCTGGGTTTAGGATTGCCAGCCAGCAGCGCGGCGGCGCGCATGAGCTGGCCCGAGTGGCAGTAGCCGCACTGGGGCACGTCCAGCTCCGCCCAGGTGGCGCGCAGGGCTTCGATGACCGCCCCCTGGATGCCCTCGATGGTGGTGACGCTTTTCCCGGCCATCCCGCCCACTTCCACCGAGCAGGCCTTGGCCGGCTTGCCGTCGATATGGACGGTGCAGGCACCGCAGAAGGATTCGCCGCAGCCGAACTTGGTGCCGGTGAGTCGCAGGTGGTCGCGCAGGACCCAGAGCAGGGGGGTGTCCTTGGGCACATCCACGCTGTGGGGTTTGCCGTTGACGGTGAAATGGATCATGGCCGCCTCCTTTTCGAATATCGATGGGATTGCTGAAGATGCGCGGCATCCGCCGTTTCAGATGCCTGGGCTACCGGATCATGCTAGCCCACAGACATGAATCTCCCAAGACAGCGCGCACGGCGAAATGTTCGGCCGGAACGATCGATCCGGGTTTCTGGCTGGTTTCTGAGCGGCGACTGCGGCCAGTCTGGCTTATTCCGCCCCGCCGCCAACGCCAGCCGCCGCGTCGTCCGGCAGGGCGGGCTGCGCGTTCGCGCGGGCCGGAATCATGCCGAGCCGCTCCTTCAGCGGCGTTGAGGCGCCGCCGAATCGGCTGCGGTAGAACATGGCGTTGGCGAGCACTTTCTTGACGTAGTCGCGCGTTTCCGAATACGGGATGTTTTCCACATAGATCGCGCCTTCCAGCGGCGTTTCGGCCTGCCATCTGCGCGCGCGGCCGGGGCCGGCGTTGTAGCCCGCCGTGGCGAGCACCGGCGATTGGCTGAGCGAGTCGAAAATATGTTTGAGGTAGAAGGTGCCGAAGCGGATGTTGGTTTCCGGTTTGCCGACGCCGGCCTGTGCCTTTTTGCCCAGGCCGAGCTGGCGTGAAATCCAGCTGGCGGTGGCCGGCATGATCTGCATCAGACCCTGCGCGCCGACGCCGGAACGGGCGTAATCGACGAAACGCGATTCCTGCCGCATCAGGCCGTACACCCAGGCTTCGTCGAGGCCGTTTTCCTGGGCGTAATCGCTGGCCAGGTCGCGGTATGGGGCGATGTAGCGCAAGTCGAAATCGTGGATTTCCCGTGTTTTCTCGGCGGTGGCGATGGCGCGGTCATTCCAGTTGTTGCGTCGCGCCAGCTCGGCCGCCGCCAGCAGGGCGTGGTCATCCATGTCGCGCAGCGCCCATTCCCATTCCGCCAGGGCGTTGCCGCTATCGCCCAGCTTGCGCAGCAACAGCGCGCGTTGCAGGCCGGCATGGTTTTCCGCCTGTTTCAGGTCGTTCGGCGTGACTTTGTAGTTGGCCGGGCGCGCTTCCAGTTTGGTGGGCAGTTCTTCTTCCGCCAGCAAACCGTAGTAGTGAATCTCGCGCGACAGTTTGGCGAACAGCAGGTTGGCCGGGTAAGTGGCGTTCAGGGCTTTGAGCGAGCGCGCTTTCCAGTAGCGCCAGACCGCTTCGCCTTGCATTTCCTCCGGCATCGCTTCGATGCCGCGATAAACCTCCAGCCATTTGCCGGCGCGCAGGGCGGCGCGCACTTTCCAGCCGGCCTGGAGTTCGCTGTCGGTGCCGCCGGCGCGTTGAAACCAGACCAAGGCGCGGGCATCGTGCCGGCGCGCGGCATGCACGCCGATCTGGCCCCAGCCGTGGCGCTGTTCGGACGGGGAAAATTTGTCATGGTGCTGTTCCCAGATGCGGGCGGCTTGTTCGGGATCGTTCTTGGCGATCTGGGCCAGCCCATACACGGCGACTTCACGTTGCGCGCGCTGCGGGTCGTTCGCCGAGATCAATACCATCGGGTTGCGTTGGGCCAGGCCGATGGCATCCGCCGACATGCGCGCATCGTCGGGCAGCCGGGCGTCCAGCTCGCGCGCGAGGCGCAGGTTGCCGTCATCCAGCGCAAGCCGGAATCGGGTCAGGCGGTCTTCCAGGGTCAACAGGCCGCGTTCGGCCAATTCGGCGAACAAGGCATCGCAACTCGATGGCAGGTCGCGCGCGGTGCGCCAGAGCGCAATGCCGGCGGAATCGGCCTGGGCTTCGCCCTGATTCGAGCGCGCCCGCAATTCGTAACAACGCAGTTCCTGATCCGGCTTGACCAGATTGCGGTAGCTGTCGAGAAAGGCTGGCCAGTTCGAATCGCGGCCATATTGGCGGGCGAGATCGGCGCGCAGGCGGTTGGAGAGCGGCGAATCGGCGTATTGCAGGATGAACGCCTGTTGTTCGGCGTTGGCGGCGGAATTCGCCTTGATTTGCCAGAAGCGGAGGTAGGGCGTCAGCAGATGGTCATTCGGAAACCGGGCCGCGATCTTGTAGAAACGCTCGAACTTGCCTTTCTGAAAGGCATCGCGCGCGTTCTGGAAGTCGGCGTCGAGCGAAGCCTGGGCGGTGCCGACAGCGCCAAAAACGGCGACCAGAATCAGACTCAGAATGCGGAAAAGGAAGGGTGTGCGGAAAAGGAAGGGGACTAGGGGAAGAAAATTCACTGGGGCAAACCCGGGCGCATGCCCATGAGGCGTTGAAGAAGGTGCGCACTGTACCCTTGTGCCGGAGCCGGATTCAAATTGGGCGATGGATTCGCCTTCGCGACGGTTCCGGTTTAACGGTGCCCATCGCGCTCGGGTCGTTGCAGCTCGGGCCGCGCCGGGCGCTCCGGCCGCGTCGGGGCCTCGGGCCGGTCGATCTCCTGGCGGCGGTTTTCAAAACCGAAGCCAAAGCTGGCATCCGGCGCCTCGGCTTTTCCGCCGCGAACGTCCTCGCGCTGCTCGCGTTCATGCGGCGCGCGGCCAGGAAACGGGAGCTGCATCGCTTCATGGGCTTCCGGCGGAAGCGGGAATGAGGGCATTCGCCGCACTCGCTCCAGAAAGAGCTTGCGCAGTTGAATGCGTTCTTCCGGCGTGGCCTGTTCCCAGCGTTCGCGCAGCGCGCGACGTTCATCCGGACTGAGTTGAGCCAGCTTGATCGAGGGCGGATTGAACATCGTGCTATCGGCTTGGCCGGCGAGAGCGGGTAGAGTCGCCAGCGTCAGCAGCAGGGCGCTCAGGGTTCGGATCGTCATGGGATTCATCGTTTTGCCTGGTTTCATGCCGTCATGCTAGACGGATGGCGTGACCATGGGGTTTCCCGCGCGGACTGATTTGTAACAATGTGTTTCGGAGAGAAGGCTTCAGACATGGCTTTGAGTGAGAACCCGAATGTCCTGATCGTGGACGACGATGCCGGCATCCGCGATTTGCTGGCCGATTATCTGGCCAAGCAAGGCATGTGCGTGACCACCGCGCGCGACGGCAAGGAAATGGATCAGCGACTGGCGGAGCTGGGCCAGGGGCTCGCGCCCGATCTGATCGTGATGGATCTGATGCTGCCGGGCGAGGATGGCCTGAGCCTGACCCGCCGCATTAAAGCTTCAAGCAATGCGGCCGGGCGCGATGTGCCGGTGATCATGCTGTCGGCGCGCGGCGAGGATATCGACCGCATCGTCGGTCTGGAAGTCGGCGCCGACGACTATCTGCCGAAACCGTTCAATCCGCGCGAATTGCTGGCGCGCATTCGCGCCGTGCTGCGGCGCGGCAATACGAAGGCCGACTCCGCCGGCAACGCCGACCGGGGCGGCAACGAGGTCGCCCGCTTCGGCCCGTTCTCGCTCGATCTGGCCGCGCAAGTGCTGTCGCGCGATGGCGCCGAGATTCCGCTTTCGCAAGCCGAATTTCCATCGACGTGCGCGTCACCCGCTTGCGCAAGAAGCTGGAGGACGATCCGGCCAGCCCGGTCTATATCCGCACCGTCTGGGGCCAGGGCTATCTGTTCTCGCCGAAGGGAAAAACGGTTTGAGATTGTTGTCGAAGCTGTGGCCGGAAACCTTGTTCGGGCGCGCCGCGGCGGCCTTGCTGGCGGCGTTTCTGGTCTTTGAGGCCATCGCTTTCGGCGTCGTCTGGTTCATGCTGATCCGTCCGCTGGCGGAACGTTCGGCCGACGATCTGGCGGCAAAAATCCTGCTCTCCGCGCAAACCTGGGTCGAACTGCCGCCGAATACGCGCGCCGATTACGAAATGGAACTCGCCTTCCGCCACGACCTGGCTCTGGCCGAGGTGAAGACCCGTCTGTCGCGGGCCGCCGAAGCGAATTACTTCGGCGATCTGATCGCCGCCGCGCTGACCCGGCGCGCCAGACAGGACATCAGCCTCAAGCGCGGCGCCGAGCCGAACTGGGACTGGCTGGAAATCCAGGTCGCCGACAAATTATTACGGGTCGGTTTCGACCGCCAGCGCTACGCGCTGGAAGCGCCGCTGGCGGCGGTCGGCGTGTTTCTGCTCGGCGCGTTGCTGACCGTGTTGACCGCGCTGTTCATGGTGCGCCAGGCCAGCCGACGCATGAACAGCCTGGCGCGCAAGGCCGCCGAAATCGGCCAGGGGCGCGCGCCCGAACTGCTGCCGGAAACCGGCGCGCGCGAATTGCGCGAACTGACCGCCGCGTTCAATCGCATGGCCGGGGAAGTGCAGGCGCTGCTGGAAAACCGCACCGTGCTGCTGGCCGGGGTCAGCCACGATCTGCGCACGCCGATCACCCGGCTGCGCCTGGCGCTGTCTTTGCTGGAAGACGCCGACCCCGAACTGGTTCGGCGCATGGAACGCGATCTGGACGAAATGAACCGCTTGATCGGCGACATGCTGGTATTCGCCCGGTCGCTCAAGGTCGAAGCCCTGCGCGATTGCGATCTGACCCGCGTGCTCGACGAACTCGCCGCACAGGCCGCGCTCTTGGGGCCGCTCGAATGGCGGGCCGGGCCGCCCTGCATCGCGCGTCTGGGCGAGTCGGCGCTGCGCCGCATCGTCGGCAATCTGCTCGACAACGCGCGTCGCTACGGAGCCGGCGCGCCGGTGCGGCTGGAGTTGGAATGCGGTGCGGTGGAGGTGCGGATTGCCGTGCTGGATCGCGGCCCCGGCATTCCGGTCGAGCAACGCGAGGCGGTGTTTCGGCCGTTTACCCGTCTGGAAACTTCGCGTAGCCGAGACGGCGCCGGCGGCAGCGGCCTGGGCCTGGCGATTGCGCGCCAGATGGCCGATGCCTATGGTTGGAAGATCGAGTTGTCCGATCGCGCCGGCGGCGGGCTGAACGCCAGCTTGATCATTTCACGCGGTATCTGAATACCAAAACTTCCAGCCGCATGAACGACATGCTGGTGATCGATAAACGCCGCGTCTCGGTGCGGATGATATGGCTGGCGGCATCGGTCGCCTTGCGGATGCGGATGGTCAGGCTGGGGGTCAGGTTGAGGGTCATGGCTTTCTCCGTTTACGCATGACTCTTTGCAATCCGCGTGCCGTGCCGAATTCCAGCCAGATCCCGCGCCAGTCGCGGCTGCCGAGATTTTTTACAGATTACGAATGGCGAAACCCGAAACAGGCTGTTGGAGATTCGGCAGGAAAAAAGCAAGCTTGCCCCGAATGACGCCCTTCTTGCGGCGAGGCCGTTTCGCATCATCGATTCCGATGCTCGGCAGGTCGCAACTGACGGGTAAAATCCGCGCTCCCTTTATCGATTCGTCACTCCTCATGCCCGCTTTCCAGGACATCATCCTCACCCTCCAGCGCTTCTGGGGCGAACAGGGCTGCACCTTGCTGCAACCCTACGATCTTGAAGTCGGCGCCGGCACCAGCCATACCGCCACGTTCTTGCGCTCGCTCGGGCCGGAACCCTGGAAGGCCGCCTACGTGCAACCTTCGCGCCGGCCCAAGGATGGCCGTTACGGCGAAAACCCGAACCGTTTGCAGCATTACTACCAGTTTCAGGTGGTGCTGAAACCGGCGCCGGAGAACATCCTGGAGTTGTATCTCGCCTCGCTCGAAGCGCTCGGTTTCGACCTCAAGCAGAACGACATCCGCTTCGTCGAGGACGACTGGGAAAACCCGACCCTGGGCGCCTGGGGCCTGGGCTGGGAAGTCTGGCTGAACGGCATGGAAGTGACCCAGTTCACCTATTTCCAGCAGGTCGGCGGCATCAATTGCAAGCCGATCACCGGCGAGATCACCTACGGCCTGGAACGCCTGGCAATGTATCTGCAAGGCGTCGATAACGTGTTCGACCTGGAATATTCGCCCGGCGTCAGCTACGGCGACGTGTTCCACCAGAACGAGGTCGAGCAATCCACCTACAACTTCGAGCACAGCGACGTCGAATTCCTGCTCACCGCATTCACCGCCTATGAAAAACAGGCCAAGTCGCTGATGGAAAGCCAGCTCGCCTTGCCGGCGTATGAACAGGTGCTGAAAGCCGGCCACAGCTTCAACCTGCTCGACGCGCGCGGCGCCATCTCGGTGACCGAGCGCGCCGCCTACATCGGCCGCATCCGCAACCTGGCGCGCGCCGTGGCGCAAAGCTACCTCGATTCGCGCGCGCGGCTGGGTTTCCCGATGGCGCCGAAAGCGTGGGCGGAAGAAGTGCTGGCGCAGATCGAGAAGCAAACCGAGAAGAAGGCGGCATGAGCATGACGACAAAGAATCTGCTGGTTGAACTATTTGTCGAGGAACTGCCGCCCAAGGCGCTGAAAAAGTTGGGTGAGGCGTTTGCCACTGCTTTGTCCGAAGGACTCAAGGAAAAAAAATTGGTGAATGCCGACGCCGGCGTGATCCCATTCGCCTCACCCCGCCGATTGGCAGTGCACATTTCCGATGTCCTTTCCACCGCCCCGGATCAGGAAGTCAATGAGAAGCTGATGCCGATTTCGATCGCATTGGATAAGGAGGGGAAACCTACTGAGGCCCTGCGAAAAAGATTGGCCAAGGTAGGGCGAGCCGAAATGGCAGACATGTGGCCGAAGGAAGAGGATGGTCCGGATCGGCTCTTTATCGCGAATGATGGTAAGTCCGACGCCGTTTTTCTGCGGTCATTGGCAAAAGGCACGAGCCTTCAAGTTGGATTGCAAGGTGCGCTAGAAGATGCCCTGGCCAAGCTGCCCATCCCCAAGGTCATGACCTACCAGTTGGCCGACGGCTGGAGCTCGGTGAACTTCGTGCGCCCGGCCCACAGCCTGCTGGCCCTGCACGGCGCCAAGATCGTGCACGTGAGCGTGCTCGGCCTGGACGCCGGGCGCGAGACCCGGGGGCATCGTTTCGAGGCGGCCATCGATCCGATCTCCATCCGCGACGCCGACAGCTATGCCGCGCAGATGCGGGCCGAGGGCGCGGTCATTCCCTGCTTCGCCGAACGTCGCGCTGAGATCGAGCGCCAGTTGAATGCGGCGGCAGCCAAGGTGGGCGGCGGTGTCCAACCGCTGGCCGACGATGCCTTGCTGGACGAAGTCACCGCGCTGGTCGAACGGCCCAACGTGTTGCTGTGCCAGTTCGAGCCGGAGTTCCTGCAAGTGCCGCAGGAATGCCTGATTCTGACCATGCAGGCGAACCAGAAGTATTTCCCCCTGCTGGATGCTGCTGGTCGCCTGACCAACCAGTTCCTGATCGTATCCAACATCAGCCCGGCCGATCCGTCCAAGGTCATCGGCGGCAATGAGCGGGTGGTGCGTCCGCGTCTGGCCGATGCCAAGTTCTTCTTCGATCAGGATTGCAAGAAGACGCTGGAATCGCGCGTTCTGGCGCTGGCCAAGGTGGTTTACCACAACAAACTGGGCACCCAGGGCGAGCGCGTCCAGCGCGTCTGCGCCATCGCCAAGGCGATAGGCAAGAAGCTGGGCGGCGAGGCGCTGGCGTTGCGGGCTGAACAGGCGGCGCTGTTGGCGAAAGCCGATCTGCTCACCGACATGGTCGGCGAATTCCCGGAACTGCAAGGCATCATGGGGCGTTATTACGCGCTGCACGACGGCCTGTCCGGCGAGATCGCCGATGCCATCGAGGATCACTACAAACCGCGCTTCGCCGGCGACGCGCTGCCGCGCAATCCGGTCGGCCTGGCCGTGGCGCTGGCGGACAAGCTGGAAACCCTGGTCGGACTGTTCGGCATCGGCCAGACGCCGACCGGCGACAAGGACCCGTTCGCGCTACGCCGTCACGCGCTGGGCGTGGTGCGCATGCTGGTCGAGGCGGAGCTGAAGCTGGCGCAAAGCGAATTGCTGCAGGCGGCGGTCGACGCTTTCCCGGATACGCTGATCGCCAAGGAGAGTGGCAAGGACGGTGGCAAAGAGGGGGGGCCGCTGTGGAAGCTGGTCGACATTTACATCAACGAGCGCGCGGTGGGTTACTGGAAGGAAAAGGGCTATTCGGAACAAATGGTCGATGCGGTGCTGGAAGCGACGCATCTGCCGATTGAGCATGCGTTACGGCTTGCCGCCGTGCGCGAATTCAACGCGCTGCCCGAAGCCGCCGCTCTGGCCGCCGCCAACAAGCGCATCCAGAACATCCTGAAAAAGGTCGACGGCGAGGTGGAGCCGGTGACCAGTCCCTACCTGTTTCAGGAAGCGGCGGAGATCGCGCTCAACGCCGCGCTGGGCGAGGTCGAGCCGGTCGCCGATGCGGCGTTCGACGCGGGCGATTACACCGCCTCGCTGAAATCGCTGGCCGCGCTGAAAGCGCCGGTGGATGCATTCTTCGACGGTGTCATGGTCAACGCGGAAGACCCGAATCTGCGCGCCAACCGGCTCGGGCTGTTGGCGCGCTTGCGCCGCGCAATGAACCGGGTGGCGGATTTGTCCCGGCTGGCGGCGTGATCGGGACGCCGCGCATCTACGCGCATCTACGTGTATTGGAGGTCGCATGAAACTTGTCATTCTTGATCGCGATGGCGTCATCAATTTCGACTCCGACCAGTTCATCAAGAGCCCGCGTGAATGGAATCCGATTCCGGGCAGCCTGGAAGCCATCGCGCTGCTCAACCAGGCCGGCTTCCGCGTCGTGGTGGCGACCAACCAGTCCGGCGTCGGACGCGGCTTGTTCGATATGTCCACGCTCAACAGCATCCACGCCAAGATGCACAAACTGGTCGCGCAGGCCGGCGGCCGCATCGATGCCGTGTTTTTGTGTCCGCACGCGGCCGATTCGCGCTGTCAATGCCGCAAGCCGAAGTCCGGCCTGTTCCTGGACATCGCCGAGCGTTTCCATATCGACCTGCGCAACGTCTACTCCGTCGGCGATGCCTTGCGCGACGCCCAGGCCGCGATCAGCGTCGGAGCCCGCCCGATGCTGGTCAAGACCGGAAAAGGCCTGCTCACGCTGGAAGGCGGCCAACTGCCCGCCGAGGTGCCGGTTTACGAAAACCTGGCCCATGCGGTGAATGTCATCGTCGCTATACCGAGCTGAAAATAGCGCCCGCCATGATCTTTCTTCGTTCCCTGCTTTTTCTGTTGGTCAAAGCGATTCTGACCGTCCCATTCAGTTTGATGACCTTGATGACCTTCCCGCTGCCGGCGATGGCGCGTTATCGGGTGATCGCGAAATGGAGCTGGGTGGTGACCTGGCTGGCGCGCGTCATCGTCGGTATCCGCTATCGCGTCGAGGGGCTGGAAAACCTGCCGGCCGGGCCGGCGGTCATCCTGGCCAAACATCAATCGGCCTGGGAAACCATCGTTTTCCAGCAGATATTTCCGCCGCTCTCGTTCGTGCTGAAAAAAAGCCTGCTGTTCATTCCGTTCTTCGGCTGGGGCTTGGCCCTGTTCAGCCCGATTGCGATCAATCGCACCGCCGGCCGCGAGGCCTTGAAGCAGATCGAAGTCCAGGGCGGGAAGCGCCTGAAATCCGGTTTCTGGGTGCTGATCTTCCCGGAAGGCACGCGCATGCCGCCCGGTGAGATGGGCCGCTTCCAGATCGGCGGCGCCTGGCTGGCGGTCAAGGCCGGTGTGCCGGTCGTTCCGGTCGCGCACAATGCCGGCCGGCTCTGGCCGAAGAACGGCTTCCGGAAATATCCCGGCGAAATCGTGGTCAGGATCGGCCCGCCCATCTCCACCACCGGCCGCAAAGCCGCGCAGGTTCTGGCCGAGAGCGAAAACTGGATTACCGACGCGATGCTCGATCTTTGAGCCCGGGTTGAATCAGCAACACGCCCGTAACGGCAAGCCTCATGTTCCTGTTTCGTAAACGTTCTCCGCCGATACGGCGGCAGGAAACCTTGCCGCTGCCGCTGCTCGGGCTAGCCGGCGAATACTGTCTGAAGCGCAGTTCCGCCCGCAAAACGCTGGCCTTGCGCGTCACCGACCGGGGCGAGATCGCCGTCAATGCGCCGCTGCGTATCGCGCAGAAGGAAATCGACTGTTTTTTGCTGCGCCATGCCGACTGGCTGCGCGAACGCTTGGCGGCGGCCAGTCCGGGCGGTATTCAGTGGCATAGCGGCATGGTGCTGCCCTGGCTGGGCGGCGCGCTCAATCTGCTGGTGCTGGAAGCGTCCGGACGGCCTAGCCTGCGCTTGCGGGACGACCAGTTGATCTGCGCGGCCGGCGCGCATGAAATCGAAGCGGCGGTTCGGCATTGGTATCAACGCCAGGCGCGCGCGCTGCTGGCGGAACGACTGGCGCACCACGCCGCCCGCGCCGGTTTGCCGCCGCCGCCGCTGCGCTTGTCGAATGCCCGCACGCGCTGGGGCAGCCTGTCATCCAGAGGCGTGGTCAGCCTCAACTGGCGTTTGATCAAGGCCAGCCCGGAACAACTGGATTATGTGGTTTGCCACGAACTGGCCCATTTCCGCCAGCGCAACCACTCGGCGGCGTTCTGGCGCGAGGTGGAGCGTCTATGTCCGGATTATTTGCGCCTGCGGGCGCAACTCAAGCAAGACGGGCGGCGTTTGTTCGAGTTCTGATCGGGGCGGTTGGAGGCAAGAGCGGTTGAGGTGGAACGTGCGCGTTGCGGGTTGTTTTCACGCATGGCGAAGTTCCTGACGGATCGTTTCGCGCACTACGTCGGCCAGCGTTTGTCCTTGGGCAACCTGGCTCAGTGCCTCATTCATCAGGGTCTGGTAGTTACCACCGCTCATTTCGGCGCGCGCCTTGAACACGGCCAGCGTAGCGTTATCCACCCGTATGGTGATGCGCGACTTACCGCCGTGCTCGGCTTGCAGTTTTGCAAGAGCGGGCACTTGGGTGACCGGCTTTGCATCGGTAAAGTCCATGTCGACGTAGCGGTCGAACATCGGGTCAGAACTGTTGCTCATAGCGTCTCCGTTGAGGTTGGTTGGCTTTCCATGCGGAAATTAGACGGGGGGTGTCGCCTCGCAGCGTCCATACCACCAGCAGAATCCGCCCCTTGCCGCCCATGCCCAACGATACAAAACGCTGTTCGCTATCGGCATCCGGGTCTTCGCGCGTCAGCGCATAAGGATCAAGTAGCACTGCCTTCGCTTCATCGAAGGTTACCCCCTCATGGTTCAGCGGGTTGGCGGCAGCTTTCTCCGGGTCGAATTCAATCTCCATGTCGGTTAGTGTATGTACAAAAGAATGCACAAACAAGTGTGAAGCAAATTAACAGAGGCCCACAACCCCGATCAAAGGCTTTGGCTCAATGATTGAGTGATTGCGCAACTCAAGCAAGACGGGCGGCGTTTGTTCGAGTTCTGATCGGGGCGATTTCGGGAAGGCGCGGCTCAAGGAATCCGTAAATCGGGAAAGCCCAGTTTTTCCAGCGCCTCGGCGGCGAGCGGACGGCCGATGTGGTAGCCCTGAATCTGGTCGCAACCCATTTGCCGGAGCATGTCCAGTGTGGCGGCGTCTTCGACGCCTTCGGCGACCACCTTGAGATTGAGGTTGTGCGCCAGGCCGATGGTGGAGCGCACGATGACCGCGTCCTGTTCGTTGCCGACCATGTCCTGCACAAACAGACGGTCGATCTTCAATTCGCCGATCGGCAGGCGGCGCAGGTAGCCGAGCGAGGAGTAGCCGGTGCCGAAGTCGTCAATCGAAAGCTTGACGCCCAGAGCCGCGATATCGTTCAGCAGTTGCGCGGCCCGTTCCGGCTCGTGCATCAGCGCGGTTTCGGTGATTTCCAGCACCAGATCGCCCGGGTTGGCGTCGAATTCAGCCAGCGCCTCGCTGACGGCGACAACGCAGCGTTCGTCGATCAGGTTGCGAGCGGACAGATTGACCGAAACCGGCATCGGCGTGTCGAACATCCGCTTCCAGTCACGCTGTTGTCGTAGCGCCTGGCGCAGCACTTCGCGCGTCAGCGGGTGGATGACGTCGCTGACCTCGGCCAGCGGGATGAATGCGTCCGGGTAGATCAGGCCCTGGGTCGGATGCCGCCAGCGAATCAGCGCTTCCACGCCGCAGATCCGGTCGGTGTGCAGATCCAGCTTGGGCTGGTAGTGCAGTTCCAGTTGCTGTTGCTGGATTGCGTTGCCCAGTTCTGCCATCAGCGCGAGTCGCTGCGGCGTGTGTTCGTCGTAGGCCGGGTCGTAACACTCGATATGGTTGCCGCGCTTTTTGGCGTGGTACATGGCCACGTCGGCAAAGCGCAGCAAGGTATGCGGGTCCGTGCTGTCCTTCGGGTAAAAGGCGATACCGATGCTGGCGCTGATTTCCAGGTGCATCTGTTCGACCTGGAACGGAACGGCGAGGTTGGCGAGCAGGCCGCGGGCAAAGGTTTCGGCCTCGGCTTGATGATCCCGGCCGGGGATCAGCACGGTGAATTCGTCGCCGCCCAGGCGGGCGATCAAGGCGTTGCAACCGGTCAGCGCGGATTCCAGCCGGGGCGCGATCTGGCACAGCAGCGCATCGCCGATCGGGTGGCCGAGGGTATCGTTGACTTCCTTGAAGCGGTCGAGATCGAGCAGCATCAGGGTTAGCGGCGTCTCGGTGGCGATGTAATGGTCCAGCGTGATTTGCAGAAGATTGCGGTTGGCCAAGCGGGTGAGGGCGTCGTGATGCGCGTGGAAGGCCTGATCGGCGGCGGCGCGGTTGCGTTCGGTGATGTCCGCCGCGATGCCGACAAAACCGGTTACGGCCTCATTGGCGCCGCGCAATGCCGACACCGACAGGCGCACCGGGAAGCGGCTGCCATCCTTGCGCAAGCAGGTCCACTCGCGTTCTTCCGGTATGCCCAGGCGGCATTGGCCGACGATCGCCTCGAAGCCGGGCGTGACCGCGCGGTTTAGCTCGTGGCTGAGTTCGGCCGCGCGTTGGGCGATTTCATTCGGGTCGTGGAAGCGTACCGGCGTGAGCTTTCCGATCACGTCCTTTGCGCTGTAACCGAACATTCTCTGCGCGGCGGTATTGAAGCTGACGATGGTGCCGTTGGTGTCCGTCGAGATGATGCTGTAGTCGGCGCTGTCCAGCACGGTCTGCTGCCACACCGTGAGGGCCGCGATGTCCTGGTCGGCCTTGGCCTGCCTGTGGGCGGCGCGCCGATAGGTCAGATTCGATGCGAGCAAAAACAGCAGCAGCAGCGCGGTCGGAATGATCAGCCGTTCCAGCCAGAGCATGACCACGGTGCGTTGCGTTTTCATGCTGCTGACGATCAGGCCGTATTCGTTCAGCCGTTCGAAGGCAAGGTAGTAACTGCCGTTCACGCGCGGGAAAAACAGGTTCAGAAACCCCTTGTCCGTGTTGCTTTCGGCGATTTTCTTGCGCGTCGAATCGGCGAGAGGGCGGCCGTAAATCTGGGCCAGACTCAATTGTTTCGGTATCGGGTTGAGGTGTACCGGCCGACCGCTGCGTTCGATGACGATGGCGGTTTCGACCCCCTCGGGTTGCTCCGGCTGCGCCCATGTCGACGAGCCGTCCTGGAGGTCATAGCCGGCGATCATCACCGCGCTTACCCGGCCTGAAACATCCAGCAGCGGCTGGCGTATCGGCGCCACCCAGCGACCCAGAGCCGGCATCAGGTAGGGCGGTCCAAGAACCATCTGTTTGCGGGCGACGGCGAGCTGGAAGCTGTCCGCAGATTCCGGGGTCCGCGCCAGGTTCGGCAGCGCTTTGCCGGCAGGGATCTGACTCACCAGGACAAGCTGTCCATCGGTTCTGGCCAGCGCAAACCCGGCCATGCCGGTATCGATGGCGCGCATGCGCTCGATCAGGCCACGCCCGTTTTCGGGATGGTTGAGCGCATCCAGTATCAGCAACTCGCTGCCCAGGCCGCGCAGCAGGAGTTCGTGTTGCTTCAGCGTGTTGCGCACGCCCTGGGCGAGGGTCGCGGTGACGTGGGTCAGCTGGATTCGGGTGTCGCGCAGCGTCTCTTGCCAGATGACGTAAACGGCGAGCAGATAAACGACGACCAGGACGAGCAAAAAAGTGTGCTGCAAACTGCGCAGGGATGCTTCGTTTTGCTGTGCGGATCGTGTGTGTCCGGTGTGTGGCAAGGCGTGGCGCGGCAGCGGCATGGTTGAATTTTTCATCGGTTATCGGCGCTGGTAGCGGAGCGTATGTCAGCTTTATTGTCTTTAAAAGGTGACGACCGCATTAAAGCAGCCGACGCAATTCGTACAAAGCTTCCAGCGCCTGCTTCGGGCTGAGTTCATCCGGTTCTATTTCCGCCAGGCGTTCCAGCGCGGGGCTTGGCGTGGGTTCCGGCGCCGGGGCGGCGGGGGCGAATAAATCGCCCTGGCCGGAAGGGGTTATCTGCTGGTTTTCCAGCAGCACCAGCTTGCGCCGGGCTGCGTTGATGACTTGGCCGGGCACACCGGCCAGTTTGGCGACCTGCAGGCCGTAACTCTGCGAGGCGGGGCCGTCTTCCACCGCGTGCAGGAAAGTCAGGCCGGCGGCGGTTTCAACGGCGTCCAGATGCACGTTGGCCAGCGTGCGGAATTCCTGGTTGAGCTGGGTCAGCTCGAAATAATGCGTCGCGAACAGCGTGTAGGCGCGCGTCTTCTCGGCCATGTGCCGGGCCACCGCCCAGGCGATGCTGATGCCGTCGAAGGTGGAAGTGCCGCGGCCGATCTCGTCCATCAGGATCAGGCTGTATTCGGTGGCGCCGTGCAGGATGCCGGCGGTTTCGGTCATTTCCACCATGAAGGTAGAGCGGCCGCCGGCAAGGTCGTCCGATGAGCCGACGCGGGTGAAAATCTGGTCGACCGGGCCGATCGTCGCCGCTTTCGCCGGCACATACAGGCCGCAGCAGGCGAGCAGAACGATGTGCGCGATCTGGCGCATGTAGGTCGATTTGCCGCCCATGTTGGGGCCGGTGATCAGCAGCATGCGGCGGGTCGGGTCGAGCTGGAGGTCGTTCGGGATGAACGCATCGACGCGGGTTTCCACGACCGGATGGCGGCCGGCCTGGATCTGGATGCCCCATTGCGCGGAGAACTCAGGCGCGCTGTAGCGGCGTTCGCCGGCCAACCGGGCATGGCCGCTCAAGACATCGGCCTCGGCGACGGCATCGGCGACCTGTTGCAGCGCGCCGAGGTGGCTGGCGAGGTGGTCGAGCAGCGCGTCGTAAAGCCATTTTTCCCGCGCCAGCGAGCGTTCGGCGGCGGACAGGAACTTGTCCTCGAAGGCTTTCAGTTCCGGCGTCAGATAGCGCTCGACGTTCTTCAAGGTCTGCCGGCGGTGATAGTCGGCCGGAATCTTGTCGGCCTGGGCGCGGCCGACTTCGATGAAAAAACCGGACACGCGGTTGTATTCGACGCGCAAGGTGGCAATGCCGGTGCGCGCCCGTTCGCGCGTTTCCATGTCGATCAGAAAGCTGCCGCAATCGGATTGCAGCGCGCGCAGTTCGTCGAGCTCGGCGTCGTAGCCATCATTGATGACGCCGCCTTCGCGCAACACCACGCCGGGTTCCGGTTTCAATGCGCGCGCCAGATGATCGATCGATTCGGCCGGGTAGATCAGGCGTTCGATCAGTCTGGCCAGATCGGGGCCGGCCAGCAGCAGCGCGTCCTGCAACGCGGGCAGGCGCAACAGGCTGTCGCGCAGGCCGGAAAGATCGCGCGGGCGGGCGCTCTTCAGCGCGATGCGGGCGGCGATGCGTTCCAGATCGGCCATACCTTTCAAGGCAGCACCCGCGCCGCGTATCGCGTCCGGCGCGGCGATCAACGCGGCGATGGCGGCGTGGCGCCGGCGCAGCACGGCGCGGTCGCGCAGCGGATGATGCAGCCAGTGTTTCAGGCGCCGGCTGCCTGGGGCTGTGGCGCAAGTGTCGAGTTCGGAAAACAGCGTCGGGGCTGGCTCGCCGCGCAACGTTTCGCTGATTTCCAGCGTGCGCCGCGCGGCGGCGTCGAGCAGCACGTATTCGCTGTCCTGTTCCAGCGCCAGGCTGGCGATGTGGGGCAGGGCGGCTTGCTGGCTGGTGTTTTGTGTATGGCGGGCGTATTCCAGCAGCAGGCCGGCGGCGGCTTGCAGCGCGGGCTGGTCTTCGATGCCGAACGCTGCCAGATCGCCGACGCCGAATTGGTCCAGCAACAGACGCCGCCCGCGTTCCGCGTCGAACTGCCAGTCCGGGCGACGCGTGAGGGCGCATTTCAGGTTGTTCAAGTCGGCGTGAACGTAGCCTTCCGGCAGCAGAATCTCGCTCGGATTCAGGCGCACCAGTTCGGCGCCCAAACGGTCGGCCGGGATGGTTTTCGCGGCGAAACGGCCGCTGGAAAGCGTCAGCCAGGCCAGCGCCATGTTTTTATCCCCTCGCCCCCCGGGGGAGAGGGTTAGGGAGAGGGGCAGCAAAGCCAGCATCACCGCGTCGCGCTTGTCGTCCAGCAGGGCTTCGTCGGTGACCGTGCCGGGCGTGACGATGCGCATCACCTTGCGTTCGACCGGCCCCTTGCTGGTTTTTGGATCGCCGATCTGTTCGCAGATTGCGACCGATTCGCCCAGACGCGACAACTTGGCAAGGTATTGCTCGGCCGCGTGGTAGGGCACGCCGGCCATGCGGATCGGCTGCCCGGCCGAGGCGCCGCGCGAGGTCAAGGTGATATCGAGCAGGCGCGCGGCTTTTTCGGCGTCGTCATGGAACAACTCGTAAAAATCGCCCATGCGATAGAACAGCAACATGCCGGGATGCTCGGCCTTGATGCGCAGGTACTGCTGCATCATCGGGGTTTGTTGGGCGGGGGTGTCGGGGTTGGGCAACTGCGTGGGCGGGAACGTATTGAATCGGCTGAATTCTACTTGTACGCAACGCCGGGTTTGAACCGAATTGGCCATGCGTTTCAATCGGTGGCGCCAAGCTGTGCAATGTCATAAATCTGGAAAAATCGGGCGGCGCGCCGGTGTTACGATTGCCGCGTTTCGGGAAAGGAAGCGCATGTTCGCAGCGGATTCGGTACGCAAATTTGTTGGCCCCTTGCTCACGCTGTTGTTGGTGGCTGGCGTTGGCACGGGCATCTGGTATTCCTCGACGGACAAGCTGGAGGCGGACAAGGTGGCCGAAAGGGCGGCGGCGATGGTGACGGTCAAGGGCCTGACCGGATCGGAGAAGCTGCCCTTTCTGCAAGCCCCGCGCGTGTTGGCTTATCTGGAAAAGCAGGGCATCAGGCTGGAGGCGATGAAGGCGGGTTCGCGCGAGATCGCGCTGCGGCCGGACCTGAAGCAATTCGATTACGCCTATCCCGCCGGCGTTCCGGCCGCGACCAAGCTGCAAAAGGAACAGAACATCCGGCAGACCTACCCGACCTTCTTCACGCCGATGGCGCTGGCGTCGTGGAAACCGGTGGTGGCGGTGTTGCAGGCGAACGGCATCGTCGAGCAACGCGGCAAGGCTTGGTACATCGTCGACATGATGAAGCTGATGCGCTGGATGGAAGAAGGCAAGCGCTGGCGCGACATCCCCGGCAATAGCCAATACCCGGTCGGCAAGAGCATTCTGGTTTCCACCACCGATGTGCGCACGTCGAACTCCGCCGCGATGTATCTGTCCTTGCTGAGCTATCTGGCCAACGAGCGCAACGTGGTGCAGGACGAGGCACAGTTGCATCAGGTCTTGCCACTGGTGACGCCGCTGTTTTTGAAGCAGGGCTATCAGGAGTCGTCATCCGCCGGGCCGTTCGAGGACTATGTTTCGATGGGCATGGGCAAGGCGCCGCTGGTGCTGGTGTATGAGTCGCAGTTCATCGAATACCTGGCCAAGACGCCCAAGGCGGCGCGCAATCCGGACATGGTCCTGCTCTATCCGGAGCCCACCGTTTACACCAAACACGTGCTGACGCCGCTGAACGACAAGGGCCGTCGCCTGGGCGAATTGCTGGCCAATGACGCGACGTTGCAGCGTCTGGCGGTGGAATATGGCTATCGGGTCAACAATCCGAATCTGTTCCGCGAGGTCAATCAGGCGCGTGGCATTGAAGCGCCGGACAACCTGCTCGATGTGATCGATCCGCCGGCCTACGAGATTCTGGAAAAGATGATCACGGCGATCGAACAGCAGATGGCCAAGTAGGTTCATTCCAGAACGCCAAGTTTTCCGTACACCCCCTACTCAGGAGCTAGTCATGAGCGAAACAACCGTCCTCACGCCCCCAGTCATTCTGACGCCGCCCGCGTTGACACCACCCGCCCCAGTGGCGGTGATCGAGCCGGAACAGGCCGGCGGCATGGTGCAGGTCGATGCCAAGCTGATTCCGGAACTGGATGCCCAGGTCGAGCAGTTCATCACCGATACGTTGACCCTGGACAAGAACAGCGCCGGTTTCAAGGAGCGGGTGGAAAGCATTCATCACATGGGCAACGCCGATGTGGTCAAGTCCGCCAGCGTCAGCAACCGGATGCTGGAGCGGCCGGTGCGGCTGATGAAAGACGGTTTGTTCAGCGAAGGTTCCGGCATCGGCAAGGGCCTGGTCGACCTGCGCCGCAAGGTGGAGGAATTGAATCCGGCCAAACAGGGCGATTTATTCCAGCCGCGCAAGTTGCTCGGTTTCATTCCGTTCGGCAGCAAGATCGAGGATTATTTCGACAAGTACCACTCCGCGCAGAGCCATATCAATTCGATACTGGAAAGCCTGGCTGACGGCAAGGACGAGCTGCTGCGCGACAACGTCGCCATCGAACAGGAAAAAGTGGCGCTGTGGGAGACCATGCAGCGGCTTGAACAGTTCGTCTACATCGGCAAACACCTGGACGCCAAGCTGTCCGAGCGCATCGGCGAAATCGAGGCGTCCGACCCGGACAAGGCGCGCATCGTCAAGGAAGAGTTGCTGTTCTATACCCGCCAGAAAGTCACCGATCTGCTGACCCAGCAGGCGGTCAGCGTGCAGGGCTATCTGGCCTTGGACATGATCCGCAAGAACAATCTGGAGCTGTCGAAAGGCGTCGATCGCGCCTCCACCACGACCATCTCGGCGCTGCGCACGGCGGTGATGGTGGCGCAGGCGCTGACCAACCAGAAGCTGGTGCTGGAGCAGGTCAAGGCGCTCAACAGCACCACCGAGGACATGATCGTGGCGACCAGCGAGCTGTTGAAAACCCAGAGCGCGGAAATCCACCAGCAGGCCAGCGGCAGCATGATCGGCGTCGAGAAACTGCAGCAGTCGTTCGACAACGTGTTCGCCACCATGGATATGATCAGCGACTACAAGGTGCAGGCGCTGGACAGCATGAAGCAGACGGTCGAGGCGCTCAGCGGCCAGATGAGCCGCGCGCAGAAATATCTCGATCAGGTGCGTGAAGACGAAGCCCGCAGCGCGACCCGGGTGGCGGCGACTTCGGATGGCGTGGTCAGGCTTTAAGCCGGTTTCGCTTCGCTTGGAATATCAATAACACGGAGATCGACATGCGCCACTGGCTGAAAACACTGTTCATCCTGCCGGCGCTGGCCGTGCTGCTCGCCGCGTGCGGGGAGGGCGGCCAGGAAGCGTTGCCGCCCGAACGCATGCTGACCGTGCTGGCCGGTTCCGAATTGAAGGACGTCGAGCCGCTGTTGCCCAAGCTGGAAGCCGAAACCGGCATCCGCCTCAAGTTCGAATATTCCGGCACGCTGGATGGCGTCGAGCGCTTGCAGGCCGGCGAAGCGTTCGACGCGGCCTGGTTCTCGCACGCCAAGTATCTGATGCTCGATCCGACCACCCACGCCAAGGTCAAGGCGTCGGAAAAAATCATGCTTTCGCCGGTGGTGCTGGGCGTCAAGGAAAGCAAATTCAAGGCCTTGGGCTGGGATAAAAACCCCGATCTGACCTGGAAAGATATCGCCCAGGCGGCGGCGTCCGGCCAGTTCAGCTACGCCATGACCAACCCCACTTCCAGCAATACCGGTTTCTCCGCGCTGATGGGCGTGGCCGCCGCGTTTGCCGGCAAGGCCGATGCGTTGACCGAACAGGATGTCGCCCAGCTCGATCTGACCGGCTTGTTCAAAGGCCTGAAGCTCACCGCCGGCAGCTCCGGCTGGCTGGCGGAGCGTTATCTGGCCGAGGCGGATCGTCTGGACGGCATGATCAACTATGAATCGGTGTTGCTCGGCCTGAATGCGGGCGCGCCGAATCTCGCGCCGCTGAAGGACAAGCTGCATCTGGTTTACCCGCGCGACGGCATCGTCACGGCCGATTACCCGCTGCTGTTGCTCAACGATGCCAAACGCGCCGCTTACGACAAGGTCGTCGCCTGGCTGAAAAGCCCGGCGACACAGCAGGCGTTGATGAATGACACCCGGCGCCGGCCGGTGAATCCGACGGTGGTTCCCGCCAAAGGCTTGTTCCCGGATGCGTTGCTGTCCGAACTGCCCTTCCCGAACCGGATCGAGGTCGTCAACAAGCTGTTGTTCTCCTATCTCAACGACCAGCGTCGCCCGGCGCATGCGTTCTTTGTGCTCGATATTTCCGGTTCGATGGAAGGCGAGCGCCTGCAAGGGTTGCGCGCCGCGCTGACCAGCCTGGCCGGCGGCGATACCAGTCTGACCGGCCGCTTCGCCCGTTTCCAGAACCGTGAACGGATCAGCCTGATCCCGTTCTCCAGCGGCGTCGAGCAAGACCTGCTGCTGGCCGCCGACATGGGCAAATCGGAGCCGGAAAACGATAAAACCCTGAATCAGATCCGTTCTTACGCCGGCCAACTGGGCGTTCGCGGCGGCACCGCGCTTTACGATGCGGTGGCCGAAGCCTATCGCCAGGCCGCGCTGGCGATGCAGGCCGATCCGCAGCGTTACTACACCATCGTCGCGATGACCGATGGCGAGTCCAATACCGGCATGACGCTGGAGGAGTTCAAGCGTTTCCATGCCAGCCTGCCGCCAGACGTGCGCCAGGTCCGGGTGTTTACCGTGCTGTTTGGCGACGGCGATCCGGCCGAAATGAAAACGCTGGCCGAACTCACCGGCGGCCATATGTTCGACAGCCGCAAGACGTCTCTGTCCAGGATGTTCAAGAGCATCCGGGGTTATCAGTAATCATGCCGTCGTTGCCGCATTTGCCGGGTTTGCCACTCTCGCTTCGCTTCTGGCTGTTCCTCTACGGCTACCCGAACATCGCCGGTTCGGTACTGGGGCTGGTCGGCCTGGCGCTGTTTTTTCTGGGCATCATCGGCCCGGGCTGGCCTTACATCGTCGCCGGCCTGTATGGCCTGGGCTGGTTGCTGGCCTGGCAGTTCGCGCCGCGCGAAATGCATCTGGAAATCGCCCGCGAGGTGCGCGCCGAGGCTTTGCTGGGCGAACTCGAACAGCTGGTCAAGCGGGTGCACAAACACCTGCCGCGCGAAGCCCAGGTCTTGCTGCAAAGGCTGCGCCAGACCCTGGCCGAACTGCTGCCCCGGCTGGCCGACAACACGGTGTTTTCCCAGGAAGGCCACAACGTGGAAAAAACCGTGCGCGATTACCTGCCCGCGACGCTGGAAAATTATCTGCGCTTGCCGCCCGCCTTTGCCCGCATGCACACTTTGAAAGACGGCAAGACAGCGCAGTCCATGTTGCTGGATCAGCTTGGCTTGCTCGATGAACAGATGCGCCAGATGCTGGCCAACGCTTTGCGGGATGACGCCCGCGCGCTGGCTGAAAACGGCGCATTTCTGGAGCAGAAATTCAAACCGGTCGATTTCTTTCGGCTCGGCTGAACGCGTTATGCGGGTGTGGGCGCCGAGCGCGGCTGATGGCGCTGCGGATATCGCCTGGTTTTTGACTGGATCGTCCTGTTTCTGGAGCTCTGATATGAGTCCGCGCACTTCACTGCTGTTGTTGATGTCATTGATCTGGTTTGCCGCGACGCCGGCCCAGGCCGTCCAGGGCTGGATGCCCTCCGCGCCGCGGCAAGAGATAGAAGCCCGCCTGTCCAGGCTTCAGGCCGACCCGGACGGACACAAGTCGGCAATCGCGGCGGGCAGGCGCGCCGCCTTTTTTTGCGTCAATTGCCACGGCGATAGCGGGGTGAGCGCGTTGCAGGATGTGCCGAATCTGGCCGGGCAGAACGCTTACTACCTGTTGGTGCAGATCGATAAATTTGGCGATGGCCGGCGCAAAGATGCTTTCATGTCCGGTCTGGTCAAGGTGCTGAAGCCGGATGAGCGTTTCAACCTCGCCGTTTTTTATGCCAACCAGGCGGTGCCGCCAACCCCGGCGAAAAATCCGGCCCAGGCCGCTTCCGGCGCCAGCCATTTTGCGCGCGCTTGTGTCGGCTGCCATGGCGCCCAGGGACATGGCACGCGCGAGGTCGCGCGTTTGGCCGGACAGCGGAACGGATATCTGATGACGACGTTGAAGAATTACCGCAGCGGCAGTGGTCTGCGCGCGGATCCGCGCATGACCGGGGTCGCCCAAAGGCTATCCGATGCGGAGATTGCCGCTCTTGCCAGTTACTTGGGAACCTTGCCTTGAACGGGTTGTTCGATGGCTTGGACGCATGATTTATCTTGAAATGCAGTAGAAAACAGCGCAGAGACGCTATAACCAGCACCCTCCGAATGGGAGTCATCATGGATACGCCACAAAATATCGCACTACCGCCTTCCACCGCCGCGCGACCCGATCTGGACTGGAGCCAGATACGGGAAACCATCCTGATGTTGAATCTTGCCATCGCGCAAATCGAGATGGCCTTGAAGGAATCCAGCGGTTCGGTCGATGTGCTCACCAACTCGTTTACCGGCATGTATGGCAATTTGATGGCGTTGGTACAAGCCGCGCATGCATTGCCGGATTCGCCGGTCAAGCAGTCCATCGAAGAAAGCGGCGCGGTGGTTTCAGGCCAGATGCAGGATGTGATTGTCGCGTTCCAGTTTTATGACCGTTTGTCGCAGCGTTTATCCCATGCCTGCCGCAGCCTGGATGAACTGACCGGCATCGTAAGCGATCCCGCCCGGCTCTACAACCCCTTCTCCTGGCATGCCCTGCAACAGAAAATCCGCGCCAAATACACGATGGAAGACGAGAAGCTGATGTTCGACAAACTGATCGAAACCGGCGATGTCCAGTCTGCTCTGGATGAATACGTGATGCTGAAGCAGGAGCAAGCCGGCAGCTCGTCGGATATCGAATTGTTCTGATTGAGGCGCGAATCGCCGGTGGAAAATCGTTAGCCCACTGATTTCGTCGATTTCCATGTTCAAAATTCCCGTCTCGGTTCTGGTCGTGATTCATAGCGTCGATCTGCGCGTGTTGATGCTGGAGCGCGCCGATGCGCCAGGTTTCTGGCAATCGGTGACCGGCAGCCAGGAGCGGGGAGAATCCTTGCGCGAAACGGCGATTCGGGAAGTGCGGGAGGAAACCGGCCTGGCCGCCGAGGCGTTCAAATTGACCGATTGGCGGATGCGCAACCAGTATGAAATTTTCCCGCGCTGGCGCCATCGCTATGCGCCTGGCGTGACGACGAACAGCGAGCACGTATTCGGTTTGATGTTGCCGCGGGCCCTGACGGTCAGCTTGGCGGAGCGCGAACATTTGAGCCAGCTCTGGCTGCCGTTCGAGCAGGCGGCGGAGAAATGTTTTTCCTGGAGCAATGCGGCCGCGATCAGGCGTTTGCCGGTGATCGCCCGCCCTTGAGTTCGATTCAGGGCGCGGACTGAACCGGTCACGCGGGTGCCGCGAAGTGGTCCAGCAAACGTTTGGGCAGCCAGTTGGAAGCGCCGGGGAATGGCCCGGTGACGAAGCCGACATGCCCGCCAGTGTCCGGGAAGTCCAGCGTCACCCAGGGTGAGACCTGATCTGGCCCGGGCAGCGTGTCGCCCGGCATGAACGGGTCGTTACGGGCGTTGATGAGCAAGGTGGGCACGACGATCGATCCGAGTCCGGGTTTGCTGGCCGCTTGCGCCCAGTAATCGTCGGCGTCGCGATAACCATGCAGCGGCGCGGTCACCAGCGTGTCGAAGGCTTTGATGCTATGGACGCGGGCAATCGCCGCGCGCTCCCACAGGCCGGGGTGGCGATCCAGTTTTGCCAGCGTTTTCGACTTCAGGGTTTTCAGGAAGCGCGCCGTGTAGACCCGGCAGAAGCCGCGATCCAGCGCCGCGCCGGCTGCCGGCAGGTCGAGCGGCGCGGAGATCGCGGCGGCGGCGCGGACCACTTCAAGCGCCGATTCGCCCTGTTCACCCAGCCATTTCAGCAGGGCATTGCCGCCCAGCGAGACCCCGGCGGCATAGATCGGCGCGTGGCCGTTGGCATGGCTGTTGGCATGACGCAGGCGGCGCAGGATCTGGCCGATTTCCGCGCTGTCGCCGGCGAAATAGGCGCGCGGCAGGCGGTTGGCTTCGCCGGAACAGCCACGGAAATGCGGCACGACGCCGCGCCAGCCCAGTTGTTTTACGGCCGCCATCAGGTGCAAGGCGTAAACGCTGCGCGAATCGCCCTCGAGACCATGAAACAGCACGACCAAGGGCGCTTCGGCGTGTCCGTCGAGCCAGTCGAGATCGATGAAGTCGCCGTCCGGCAATTCCCAGCGCTCGCGCCGGTAATCGACCTTGGGCGCGCGGATCAGCGCGCCCCAGATGGTTTGCAGATTGCCGCCGGGCAGCCAGAACGGGGCCTGGTAGGTTTCGTGGCCATGCGACATGGAGCGAGCAGTGAATCGTCAGTCGATCATGCCGCCGGCCTCAGGCCCGCCGCTTCAAGCCTGATCGCGTAAGGCGTCGGTCAGATGCGGCGTGATGGTCTGCAGCAACTGCACGAATACCTTGGGATTGCCCGCCACCACGTTGCCGGAGCGCAGGTAGTTTTCCGCGCCCGCGAAGTCGCTCACCAATCCACCCGCTTCCTGAATCAACAGGCAGCCGGCGGCGATGTCCCAGGCATTGAGGCCGATTTCGAAGAAGCCATCGATGCGGCCGGCGGCCAGCCAGGCCAGATCCAGCGCGGCCGATCCGGGGCGACGCAGGCCGGAGGTTTTTTGCACCAGGTCTTTGAACATCGCGGTGTAGGCGTCGAGATGGGTGAAATCGCGGTACGGGAAACCGGTGCCGATCAGCGCGCCCTGCAGTTTGTCGCGCTTGGAAACCCGGATGCGCCGTTCGTTCAGGAATGCGCCCGCGCCGCGCGTGGCGGTGAACAGGTCGTTACGCACCGGGTCGTAGATCACCGCCACGGAAAGTTGCTCCCGATAGAGCAGGGCGATGGAGACCGCATATTGCGGAAAGCCATGCAGGAAGTTGGTGGTGCCATCGAGCGGGTCGATGATCCACTGATATTCGGAGTCGCCCGGTTCGCCGGAAGCGCCCGACTCCTCGGCTAAAATCGCGTGCTTCGGATAAGCGTCGAGCAGGGTCTGAATAATGGCTTGTTCCGCTTTTTGATCGACTTCGCTGACAAAGTCGTTTTCTCCTTTGGAGTGGACCGTCAAGCGGTCCACGTCGTTGGAGGCGCGGTTGATGATGGCGCCAGCGCGCCGGGCGGCCTTGACCGCAGTGTTGAGCATCGGGAGCATGATTTTCCAAAGAGCAATGAATTCAGACTGGATTTTACCTTGAACACAGCCATATCTCTCTCTCAAGTCCGCATCGTGCTGGTGCAAACCAGTCATCCCGGCAATCTGGGCGCGGTCGCGCGGGCCATGAAGGTGATGGGATTGACCGATCTGGTGCTGGTCGATCCGAAATGCGCTATCGACGATGAAGCCCGCGCGCGCGCGTCCGGCGCGGCGGATGTGCTGGAGAAGGCGCGTATTTGCGCCAGTCTGGACGAAGCCTTGGCCGATACGGTGCTGGCGGCGGCATGTACCTCGCGCCGCCGCGATTTGCCGCATCCCGCCTTTACGCCGCGCCAGGCCGCGCCGGAATTGTTGGCGACGGCGCGCGGCGGGCCGGTGGCGGTGGTGTTCGGTTCGGAAACCTACGGTTTGTCCAACGAACAACTGATGAAATGTCGCTGGTTATTGAATATCCCGGCCAATCCGGACTACGCATCGCTCAATCTGGGCTCCGCCGTCCAGGTGCTGGCTTACGAGCTGCGTTGCACCCTGGAGGACACCGTGTTGCCGCTGCCAGACTTCGACGCGGCGCCGCATGCCGCTCAGGAAAGCCTGCTGGTCGAGATGGAAAACGTATTGGTGGAAATCGGCTTTCTCGATCCGGGCAATCCCAAGCGCTTGATGCCGCGTCTGCGCCGTTTTTTTGCCCGGGCCGGTCTTGAGAAGGAAGAGGTGGCTATCTGGCGCGGCATACTCAACGCCGCGCGGGTGGGCAGGGCGGGGCGCTGAGTCGCGGCGCGGGCCATTCCCGGTTGCCGGAACGGCTTTGTTTTTTGGTTGAAACGTATCATTACAAATCAACTACAGAGCGCAAACGTCTGGCTTACATCGTCTCCCTAGACTGGATTTACCCGCTTCGCAGCCCGCGAGCGGGATTTATCCAGGAGTCTTGTCATGAAAACCACTTCGATGTTGAAAACGCTGCGTATCGGCGCGCTTGTTGCTTTGGCTAGCGGCGCAGGTCTGGCAAGTGCCGATAACGGTTCTTGTCTGCTCGGATCCAATACGCAAATGAATGCGCAAATGAATACACAAACGACCGCGCCGGCAATGCTCGCCAGCGCGAATGACGCCGGCGAGCAGATGATGTTGAACTCGATGGAGGCGCGCCTGAATCAGCAGTTGGAGCGCATCGAACAAGGGCTGCGCGGCGGCCAGATTTCACCGATGCAGGCCGGCAAGCTGATGCGCGAGCAATGGGAAGCCGTGCAGTTTCAACGCGGCTTCCTGGAAGGCAATCGCGCCGGCAAGGCTTCAGGCGGCGATGGTTGTTCGCTCGGACAAAATATCGATGCCAAACAACTCGCGGCCAAGTTGGTTCCGGTCGTTAGCGGCATGGCGGCGGAAGGCATGCAAACGGCAACCACGGTGTTGCGGGCGGTGGCAAAAGAAGCGCAAAAGCTGATTCGGGAACAGTCGCCGATGGACGAACGCCTGTAGTCATCGAGCGCTGAAATTCCCGCGCGGCGATGTGGCCGCATCGTCGCGCGGACAGGCTCAGTTCTTGGCGGTGCCCTTGTTGTTGCCGCCCGGCATCGAACTCAACATGGCTTCCAGCCTGTTGGCGTCGACATAGCCGGGGACGCGCTTTCCGTTCGGGAAGATCAGCGCCGGGGTGCCGTCGATGCGAAGCTTCGCGCCTAAAGCCAGATTCTCATCAATCGGGTTGTCGCAATCCGATTTTCCCGTCGGCAAGATGTTTTTCAGCATCAGATCCTGCCAGGCCTTGGCGCGGTCTTTGCTGCACCAGACCAGCTTGGCCTTGCGTCCGGCATCGGGATGCATCGGTAGCGGGTAGGCAAAGTTGTAAACCGTGACGTTGTCGAGTTTGTTCAATTCAACTTCGGCTTTTTTGCAGTAAGGGCAGTCCGGATCGGTAAATACCGCCAGCTTGCGCGCGCCATTGCCCCTGACGACCTTGATCGCGTTATTCAGCGGCAGACTGTCCCACTTAACTTCCGTTAACTTGTCCATGCGCTCGCGGGTCAAGTTGCGTTTGCTCGCCACGCTGAGCAGCTCGCCCAGCATCACATATTCGCCCTTGCTGTCGGCATAGAGCACCAGCGGACCTTGCGGGCTTTCGGTAACCACTTCGAACAGGCCGTTGAGCGGCGCTTTGGTGATGCTGGTGATTTTGGTGCCAGGGAAGCTGGTCTCGATGGATTTGCGGATTTCGTTATCGCCAGCCAGCGCCGATGTGGAAATCAATGCGATCAACATCGCGCTCAAAAGGTGTTTCATGGGTGCCCCAAGGTAATGAATAAAGTGAGTGTTACAACACGGCGTGGCGCGTCAACGCCTGATTGACCGGTTGGATTTGATTGGCGAGGCTCATGCCCCAATTGCGCATTGCGCGAGTGAGGCTGTCTTCGCGGGCAAAAAGTTTCTTCAGGCTGCCGGTGGTGAATTGCATCGAGGCGACATCTTCCATGCGCCGGGCGGCGTATGCGCTCAGACGGCCGATTTCGCCCGGGTTGCCACCGCTGGCAAGGACTTCGGCGAGCAGTCGCGAATCGCGGAAGCCCAGGTTGACGCCCTGGCCGGCGAGCGGGTGCACGGTGTGGGCGGCATCGCCGATCAAGACCAGGCCGGGCCGAACCCACTCATGCGCGCGCCGGCGTTTGAGCGGAAAACCGGCCGCCGGGGTAATGCAGCGCAAGTGGCCCAATACGCCTTTGCCGGCTTCGGTCGCGCGCCGGGCGAGTTCCCCCGGCGGTAGCGCCTGCAATTCGGCGGCATGTTCCGGCGGCGTCGACCAGACCATCGAAATGCGATTGCCCGGCAGCGGCAGGTAAGCCAGTACGCCATCGGCGCGGAACCATTGAAACGCGCTGCCGCGATGCGGTTTTTCGGTTTCGAAATTGGCGACCACGCCGATGTGTTTGTAGTCCTCCTCGTCGAAGCCGATGCCGGCTTGGGTGCGTAGCCAGGACTGCGCGCCGTCGGCGCCGATCAACAGGTCGGCGGTGATGCTGTCGCCATTCGCCAGGTGCAGCCGGTGGCGCGGGTTTGTCCCCGCGTCCCAGGTCACCGCGCTGGCCGGCGCCTGGATGATGCGCACGTTGGGTTGTCCGGCCAGCGTTTGCCAGAGCGCCGATTGCAGGCGTCCGTTCTCGGCGATCCAGGCCAGTTCCGACAGGCCGGCGTCGATGGCGTCGAAGCTCAGGCGTCCGCTTGCGTCGCCGTGAATCTTCATCGCATAAACCGCTTGCGCCCGGACGGGATCGCGCCATGCCCCCAGGGATTGCAGCCATTCGACGTTGCCTGGGCTGTAGGCATAAATGCGGCTATCCCAGGTGGCCTCGGCGCCCGGCGGGGAGGGCGGGTGCGGTTCGACCAGAGCGATGCTGTGCGGCCCGTTTTTGAGTGCGCTGGCCAGCGCGGCGCCGTTAAGGCCGCCGCCAAGAATGACGATATCGAAGTGATCTGACACGGTGGGGGATTTGGGCAAGACAGCCCGCATCGTGACTGAGGATGCGGCCCAGTTCAACCCGCGACCGGTGTTATTTGACGGGTATCATCGCGCCGACTTTGGGAGATTTGCATGGAAATGCTGTTTGCCGCGCTTGCCGGCTTGGCGCTTGGCTTGCTGGCGTTGCTTTGGCAGCGCGGACATTGGTTGGCGCAACTGGCAACCCTGCGGGCGGAAGCGTCCAGTTTGTCGGCGCAATTGGCGCAGTCCGAGCGGCTGGAATCGGAAAAACAGGCTTTGCTGGATAGCACGGAAAAACGTTTTTCAGACGCCTTCAACGCGCTTTCGGCTCAAGCCCTGGCGCGCAACAACCAGGCGTTTCTCGATCTGGCGACGCAGAATCTGGCCGTGTTCCAGGAAGCGGCCAAGGGCGATCTGGCGGCGCGGCAGCAGGCGGTGGCGGGCTTGGTGCAGCCCCTGTCCGAGGAACTGGCCAAGCTGGCCGGGCAGACTCAGGCGCTGGAAAAAGCGCGCGCCGAGAGTTACGGACAGCTCAGCGAGCAGGTGCGGAATTTGTTCGGCGCGCAGCAGGAACTCAAGCAGGAAACCGGTCGTCTGGTTTCCGCGTTGCGCCGGCCCGAGGTGCGCGGACGCTGGGGCGAGGTGCAGTTGAAACGGGTGGTGGAAATGGCCGGCATGCTGGATCACTGCGATTTCTTCGAGCAGGAGACTGTTGGCAGTGGCGGCGAAAATGGCCGTCGCCCGGACATGCTGGTGCGCCTGCCCGGCGGCAAGACCGTGGTGCTGGATTCGAAAGCGCCTGTGGCGGCGTATCTTGAAGCGGTGGAGGCGGAACACGAGGACGCGCGCGGCCGCGCCCTGGTGCGCTTCGTCCAGCATGTGCGCACACATATCCAGCAGTTGGCGGCGAAAAGTTATTGGGATCAGTTCGAGCAGTCGCCGGAATTCGTGGTCATGTTTCTGCCCGGCGAGGCGTTTTTCAGCGCCGCCTTGCAGCAAGACCCGGAACTGATCGAATACGCCAGCGCGCAGAAAGTCATTCTGGCCACGCCGACCACGCTGCTGGCCTTGTTGAAGGCGGTGTATTACGGCTGGCGGCAGGAGGCGCTGGCCGATAACGCGCGCCAGGTCGGCGATCTCGGCGCGCTGCTGTATGAGCGCTTGTCCAAGTTGGGCGAACACTGGAACAGCGTCGGCAAAAACCTGGGCCAGGCGGTGAAGGCTTACAACGACGCGACCGGCTCGCTGGAAACGCGGGTGCTGGTGACCGCGCGCAAGTTCGAGGACTTGCAGGTGGCGCCGGAAGGCAAGTCGCTGCCGGACTGCTTTTTGGTCGATCAGGCGACGCGCGCTGTGCAGGCGCCGGAACTGGTTGCCACGCTTCCTCCAGCCGAATAAGCATGGGTTCGGCCTGGATGCTGCTCGCCGGGGCGTGTTTCGCGCTCATGGGGGTATTCGTCAAGCTGGGCGGGGCCTGGTTTTCCAGCCACGAACTGGTGTTCTACCGCTCGCTGGTCGGTTTGCTGTTGTTGGCGGTGGGGATTGCGTTGCATCGGGGCATGCGGGGCGAAGTCAAATTACTCGGCCCGAATACCGGATTGCAGATACGGCGTGGGCTGATCGGTTTCGTCGCGCTGGTGGCTTTTTTTTACGCGCTGACTCGGCTGCCGCTTTCCGTGGCCATGACGCTCAACTACACCTCGCCCTTGTTCCTGGCTGTGTTGATGCCCTGGCAATTGGGCGAGCGTCCGAGTCGCGCGCAGTACGTGACGGTGGCGGCCGGATTCGTCGGTGTGTTGCTGTTGTTGCGGCCCTGGCAAACTCCGGCCAGCGATCTGGTTGCCGGCCTGGTTGGGTTGTTTTCCGGAGTCATGGCGGCGTTTGCGTATATCCATGTCAGCAAACTGGGTCGTTTGCATGAGCCGGAATGGCGCACGGTGTTCTGGTTCGCACTGGTTTGCGCGCTCGGCGCCAGTGTGCTGGCCAGCGTGGATGGCGGCTGGCATGGCGCGGTCAGTTTCGATCAGGCGGCATTGCTGTTGGCGTTGGGCGTGTTCGCCACGCTTGGGCAACTCGCGATGACGCGCGCCTATCGCGCCGGACAGACTGTCGTGGTGGCCAGCTTCGCCTACAGCACGGTGGTCTACGCCAGTATTCTGGATGCCTTGCTCTTCGATGAGAAGATGCCGATATTGGCTTGGGTCGGAATTTTTATCACCGTGCTGTCTGGTGTGCAGGCGGCGCGGTTTAACGAAAGGGTCTCAAAATGATCGCTATCAACAGCCAGAACAATCTGATTTCCGCATCCGTAATGGGTGAGTTCACCTTGGCGGACTATCAGGAGTTCGAGCAACACATCGAGCACAGTATCGAGTTCCAGGGCGGCGTGAATCTGTTGCTGGATTTGCGCGACATGGTGAGTTACACGCTGGATGTGGTCTGGGAGGAAATCCGCTTTGCGCGCGAGCATCGCTACGATTTCCGCAAGATCGCGGTGGTGACCGCCGACGAATGGATGGTGTGGATTTCCTGGCTGAATCGTTTGTTCGTCGACGCGGAGTTGCGCGTGTTCGACGATCCCGGCATGGCCATGGAGTGGCTGCAAGAGGGATAACGTCACGGCCTGTCGCTCGCGCGGCAGGCCGGAATTTCGTCGCTGTTCAGGCGCAGCCGGCCGCTTCTTCGATGATTTCGAAGTCGTGCGTCATCTCGGCCGTCTTGCCCAGGATGATGCTGGCGGAGCAGTATTTTTCGGCCGACAGCTTGATCGCGCGGTCGACGATTTCCGGCTTCAGATTGCGGCCGCGCACGGTGAAATGCATGTGGATTTTGGTGAATACCTTGGGATGGTCGGTCGCGCGTTCGGCGCTGACCTCGACTTCGCAGCCGGTGACATCCTGACGACTCTTTTGCAGGATCATCACGACATCGACCGAGGTGCAGCCGCCGGTGCCCATCAGCAGCATTTCCATCGGTCGCGGCCCCATGTTGCGGCCGCCGATATCCGGCGAACCATCCATGATCATGGCGTGGCCGCTTTCGGATTCGGCCATGAAGCAGACGTTTTCAACCCATTTGACGCGTGTTTTCATCGAGATGTCTCCAATGGTTCAGGTACGGATACGGTACCAGAGCAGGCCGATCCATTCATGCGTGGCCAACGTGCTGTCCTGCAGCGCCTTGGCGTTGGGCAGGAAATCGAGCGGAATGGCTGGTACGGACAACGAATAGCCTGTGCCGGCCGGGATGACGCGCAAACCCAGGGCTTCGAACTCGGGTATGGCGCGGGCCAGGTGCCAGGCGTGGGTGACCAGATAGATGCGATCGATGCCGGAGTCCTTGAGCAGACGCGCGGAGTAGCGTGCGTTCTCGCGGGTGTTGTTGGAGGCGGCTTCGACCCAGCGAACATCCTTGATTCCGAATTCCCGGTCCAGGCTGGCGCGCATCATTTCACCTTCCGGGATACCGCCATCGGGCGCGCCGCCGGTGACCAGAAGCGGTTTGTGCAACTTCCTGGCGAGCCAAGCGCCATAGCGCACACGCTCCAAGGTAAAACGCCCCAAAGTATCGCCGCCGAATTCGACCGAGTCGGAAATCCGGCCACCGCCGAGGATGACAATGGCGTCGGCTTCTTTGCCGGTGAAGGCGACGGGTGCCGGTTTCAGGCTATCGAGCAGGAAACCGGCGACAATCGGTGTGGACAGCAACACGATCGAGATCAGGCTGGATGCAATCAAGGTTTGACCGAGGTTGCGCCTGCGTTTGAGTAGTCCCAGGCCGAGCAGGCCGAGAATGATCAAAGACAGCGGCGGCAACAGGAAAGCCGCGATGAAGTTGGTGATCAGCCAGGTTGTCGACATATCCGGATTATCCTGCTTTTACCCCCCAGCACTTTCCTGCTTATCCACGCCGGACTTTCCAGCTTTTGCAGCCCGGGACATCCCTGATTTATCGCCTAACGCTCTGTAACTTGTCTCGGACATGAAAGCCCGTTTGACAGCGCCGGGTTCCCCCCATAAAATCCACGGCTTTTCTGTAGTCCCCCTTTGGATCGCAACATGAAAACTTTCTCCGCCAAGTCGCACGAGGTCCAGCACGGCTGGTATCTGGTGGACGGCACCGACAAAGTGCTGGGCCGTATGGCCTCCGAGATCGCCCGCCGCTTGCGTGGCAAGCACAAGGCCATCTTCACCCCCCACGTTGATACCGGTGATTACATCGTCGTTGTGAACGTCGATAAGCTCCGCGTTACCGGCAACAAGGCGGAGGACAAGAAGTATTACCGCCACACCGGTTATCCTGGCGGCGTCAAGGAAACCAACTTCTCCAAGATGCAGGATCGTTTCCCCGGTCGCGCGCTTGAGAAGGCGGTCAAAGGCATGCTGCCCAAGGGTCCCCTGGGTTACGCAATGATCAAAAAACTCAAGGTTTATGCCGGTGGCGAACATCCGCACGCCGCGCAGCAACCGCAAATTCTGGAAATCTGAGGAACACGCCCATGATCGGTGATTACTACTACGGCACTGGCCGCCGCAAAAGTTCTGTGGCGCGCGTGTTCATCAAAGCGGGTTCCGGCAACATCGTCGTAAACGGCAAGCCGGTCGATATTTATTTCTCGCGCGAGACCGGCCGCATGATCGTTCGCCAACCTCTGGTGCTGACCGAGCGTGTCGCCAATTTCGACATCATGGTCAACGTCAACGGTGGTGGCGAAACGGGTCAGGCCGGCGCGGTTCGCCACGGCATCACCCGCGCGCTGATCGAATATGACGCAGGTCTCAAAGGCACGCTGAAGAAAGCTGGCTTGGTGACCCGCGATGCTCGCGAAGTCGAACGTAAGAAAGTCGGCTTCCACAAGGCGCGTCGTCGTAAGCAGTTCTCCAAGCGCTGATTTATCGGGTTTGGATGTTCAAAAAGCCGCCTATCAGGGCGGCTTTTTGTTTTCTTCAAGGAGAAAATTCATGATCAAGGCAGGCATCGTCGGCGGAACGGGCTATACCGGCGTCGAACTTCTCAGGCTTCTCGCCCAGCATCCAGAAGTGGAATTGACCGCGATCACCTCGCGCAAAGAGGCGGGGATGCCGGTGGCCGAGATGTTTCCCTCGCTGCGCGGCCGGGTTTCCCTGGCGTTTTCAACGCCCGATGAAGCTCCGCTCAAGTCTTGCGATGTGGTGTTCTTCGCCACCCCGAACGGGGTCGCGATGCAGCAGACGCGGGAATTGCTCGATGCCGGCGTGAAAGTCATCGATCTGGCGGCCGATTTCCGCATCCAGGACGTCGCGGAGTGGTCCAAGTGGTACGGCATGGAACACGCCTGCCCGGATCTGGTGGCCGAAGCGGTCTATGGCCTGCCCGAGGTCAACCGTGAAAAGATCAAGGGCGCGCGCCTGATTGCCAATCCAGGTTGTTATCCCACCGCCGTGCAACTTGGTTTTCTGCCTTTGGTCGAGGCTGGCGTGATCGACACCGGCTGGATGGTGGCCGACTGCAAGTCCGGCGTTTCCGGCGCCGGGCGCAAGGCCGAGATCGGCGCCTTGTTCGCTGAATGTTCCGATTCCTTCAAGGCTTATGCGGTTGCCGGGCATCGGCATTTACCGGAGATACGGCAAGGTGTGGCGCGCATGGCTGGACATGAGGTCGGTTTGACCTTCGTGCCGCATTTGACGCCGCTGATTCGCGGTATCCAGGCCACGCTTTATGCCAAGCTGAGCAAGGATGTCGATTTGCAGGCCTTGTTCGAGGCGCGTTATGCCAACGAGTATTTTGTCGACGTGATGCCCGCCAAGTCGCACCCTGAAACGCGCTCTGTACGCGCGTCCAACATGTGCCGCGTCGCGGTGCATCGGCCCCAGGGCGGCGATACTGTGGTGGTGCTTTCGGTGATCGACAATCTGGTCAAGGGCGCGGCGGGGCAGGCGGTGCAGAACATGAATCTGCTGTTTGACCTGCCGGAAAACATGGCGCTCAGCCAGATTCCGGTAATGCCTTGATTAATTAATGCTAAGCCCCACCTATGGCGTGGTTGACGGTGCCCTGTCCGGCGCCAATAATGCCCCGCATACCGATTCGATTTGAAAGGAATATCTTATGAATGCCGTTGCCGAAATGACCCCCTTCAACTTCACCGACAGTGCCGCCAACAAGGTGAAGTCCCTGATTGAAGAAGAAGGAAACCCTGAACTGAAACTGCGCGTATTTGTTACCGGTGGCGGCTGTTCCGGCTTCCAGTACGGTTTTACCTTCGATGAAGTGACCAACGAAGACGACATGATCATGGAAAAAAACGGGGTCACCTTGCTGGTCGACCCGATGAGCATGCAGTACATGATGGGCGCTGAAGTCGATTACACCGAAGGTCTGGAGGGCGCTCAATTCGTCATCAAGAACCCGAACGCCCAATCGACCTGCGGCTGCGGCTCTTCATTCTCGGTCTGAACTTCAGACAATCCGGATGGGCGGCGCAAGCCGCCTTTTTTATTTTCAAGTTGGAATCAGCATGGCAGAGAAATTCACCAAAGTAGCCTGTCCGACCTGTGGCAAAGAAGTGGAATGGCGTCCGGAAAACGCTTTTCGCCCGTTTTGCGGCGAACGCTGCAAGCTGATTGACTTGGGCGCGTGGGCGAATGAGAACTACAAGGTGCCAGCCGAACAGGGTACTTTCGAGGATGATGTCGAGCGACCCTGAACCGGCAGGGCCGTTGTCCGCGCTCAGCGTTTGAACGTTTGCACGCCGTCTTGCGTGCCCATCAGGCAGACATCGGCGCCGCGGCGAGCGAACAAGCCGACCGTTACCACGCCGACGATCTGGTTGATCTCGGTTTCCATCGCCACCGGGTCGAGGATGCTCATGCCATGCACATCCAGGATGACGTTGCCGTTGTCGGTGGTGAAACCGCTACGCAGTACCGGGTTGCCGCCCATCTTGACCAGTTGTCGCGCCACGTAGGAACGCGCCATCGGGATGACTTCAACCGGTAGTGGGAACTTGCCCATCACATCGACCAGCTTGCTCTGGTCAATGATGCAGACGAATTTTTTCGCGCAGGCCGCGACGATCTTTTCCCGCGTCAGCGCGCCGCCGCCGCCCTTGATCATGGCCATGTGTTGCGTGATTTCGTCGGCGCCATCGACATAGACTTCCATTTCTCCGGCTTCATTCAGGTCGATTACACGAATACCGACTTTCTTCAGACGTTCGGCGGTGGCGACCGATGAGGCGACGGCGGCGTCGATGCGGCCTTTGATATCGGCGAGGGCATCGATGAAAAAATTGGCGGTGGAACCGGTGCCGACGCCGATGATGCCGGCGGGAACGTATTCGATCGCGGCGCGCGCGGTGGCTTGTTTCATTTCGTCTTGGGTCATCATGATGTGTTTCTCTTTGTCGTTTGCGGTTTGAAGTTGCGTGTTTGAAGTTGGCTGATTAGGCCCGAGAATAACGAGCTTTCCCGGCCCTATCAAACGTCATGTTTATCTATCCACCTGAAGAACGGCAAACAGCATGATCGATTATCTGGAACGCATCCTCCTCGCCCGTGTTTATGACGTGGCGATCGAATCTCCGCTCGATACGGCGGCCAATCTGTCGCGTCGATTGGGCAACACCGTCCTGCTGAAGCGCGAGGACATGCAGCCGGTGTTCTCGTTCAAATTGCGTGGCGCGTACAACAAGATGGCTGGCCTGACGCGTGAACAGCTCAATCGTGGCGTGGTTGCCGCCAGCGCCGGCAATCATGCCCAGGGCGTTGCTCTGGCGGCACAGGTTCTGGGCTGCGAAGCCACCATCGTGATGCCGGCCACGACGCCGGCTATCAAGGTGGATGCCGTCGCCAAACGGGGCGCCATGGTGGTGTTGCATGGCGATTCGTACGATGACGCCTACAAGCGTGGCAAGGAGATTTCGGAGGCTGAGGGTAAGGTTTTTGTGCATCCGTACGATGACCCGGAAGTCATCGCCGGCCAGGGCACGATAGGCATGGAATTGCTGCGCCAGGCGCGTACGCCGATAGACGCGATCTTTGTCCCGGTCGGCGGCGGCGGTTTGATCGCCGGCATCGGCGCCTATATCAAACGTCTGCGGCCAGAGATCAAGATCATCGGCGTGGAACCGGAGGATGCCGATGCGATGGCGCGCAGCCTGTGCAAGAAGGAACGCATCACCTTGCAGCAGGTGGGCATCTTTGCCGATGGCGTCGCGGTGAAACTGGTCGGCGAGGAAACCTTCCGTCTCTGTCAGCTTTATGTGGATGAAGTCATCCGGGTCAGTAACGACGCCATCTGCGCGGCGATCAAGGATGTGTTTGAGGATACCCGTTCGATTCTCGAACCCGCCGGCGCGCTCGGGGTGGCAGGCGCAAAGTTCTGGGTCGAGCGTGAAAAAGTAATGGGCAAGAATCTGGTTGCCATTGCCAGCGGCGCCAACATGAATTTCGATCGTCTGGAATTTGTCGCCGAGCGCGCGGAATTGGGCGAGAAGCGCGAGGCCGTGTTGGCGGTATCGATTCCGGAAAAACCGGGCAGCTTCAAACAGTTCTGTTCCTTGCTGGGCGCGCGTGCGATTACCGAATTCAATTACCGGTTCGCCGATCCCAGCGTGGCGCATATCTTTGTCGGTGTGCAGGTGCCGGATCAGTCCGAAGTGGACAAGTTGCTCGCCACTTTGACCGAACACGAGCTACCGGTGCTCGATTTGTCGGAAAACGAAATGGCCAAGCTGCATATCCGCCATCTCGTTGGTGGACGCGCGCCGCAGGCGGATAACGAGGTGTTGTATCGCTTTGAATTCCCGGAGCGTCCCGGTGCGCTGATGAAATTTCTCAACAGCATGAGCCATGCCTGGAATATCAGCCTGTTCCACTACCGCAATCACGGCGCGGACTACGGCCGCGTTTTGGCCGGCATTCAGGTTCTGCCGGAGCAAAAAGAGGAGTTCCAGTCTTTCCTCGATGGCCTTGGCTATCGCTATTGGAACGAATCGCGTAATCCGGCCTACGCTCTGTTCCTGAAATGAAAAAACGCCCCTCGGGGCGTTTTTTTCATGGCGCGGGGGGCAGAGCTCAGTCTTTTTTGATTGGGCAGGTGCTCATGCCCAGCAGCGGGTAGAGCGGGCAGAACTGGAACAGGCCGGTCGCCAGAGGAACCACACCGATCCAGGTCCATGGGGTCGCGATGCCCGCAAGCGCGGCACCCAGTAAAGCCAGGCCCACAACAATACGCAAAATGCGATCGATACCGCCGACGTTTGCATTCATGATAATTCTCCAAATAAGTGGATCAGGATTTTGCTCCCGATGGGAACGCGCGCAGATTATCCGTCCGCTTTGTTCAACTCAGTGACATTGGTTACTTAGCGCCAGGGGCTATCGATACCCGTTTCCCGCGGACATAAAAAAACGCCAGCAAACAACTCGCTGGCGTTTTTTTGATGTGAAGCGAAAGGATCAGGTGTTCTGAATCACGATGCTGGGGAATTTCGAGGAGTGGTCAACCGCCAGGTCGCCGACCTTGACCGCGACACGACGTGCGATCTGACGATAGATTTCAGCGATGCGCGATTCCGGTTCGGCAACCACGGTCGGTTTGCCGGAGTCGGTTTCTTCACGGATGCGGATGTCCAGCGGCAGCGCGCCCAGGAATTCGTTGCCGTAGTCCTTGCACATGCGCTCGCCGCCGCCCTCGCCGAAGATGCGCTCTTCGTGGCCGCACTGGGAACAGATGTGCAGGCTCATGTTTTCCACCACGCCGAGGATGGGCACGCCGACTTTTTCGAACATCTTCAGACCCTTGCGGGCATCGATCAGGGCGATGTCCTGTGGGGTGGTGACGATCACCGCGCCAGTGACCGGGACGCGCTGCGCCAACGTGAGCTGGATGTCGCCGGTGCCGGGCGGGAGGTCGATGACCAGGTAATCGAGGTCTTTCCACTTGGTGTTGTTGAGGAGTTGCTCCAGCGCCTGGGTGACCATCGGGCCGCGCCAGACCATCGGGGTTTCGACGTCGATCAGGAAACCGATGGACATGGCTTGCAGGCCGTGGCCGATCATGGGTTCCAGATTCTGGCCGTCCGGCGATTCCGGGCGACCGTGAATGCCCAGCATCATGGGTTGCGACGGGCCGTAGATATCGGCGTCGAGCATGCCGACATTGGCGCCTTCGGCGGCCAGCGCCAAAGCCAGGTTCACGGCGGTGGTGGATTTGCCGACGCCGCCTTTGCCGGAAGCGACCGCGATGATGTTCTTGACGCCTGGGATCAGCTTGACGCCCTTTTGCACGCTGTGCGCGACGATCTTCCAGGACAGGTTGGTTTGCACGCTTTCCACGCCGGCCAGCATTTTGATCTTGTCATCGATCATCTTGCCGATTCCGGCCATGACCATCTTGGCGGGGTAGGGCAGAACGACATCAAGGCTGACTTTGCCGCCATCTATCTTGATGTTGCGCGCGGATTTCGTGGCGATGAAATCTTTCTGAGTGTTGGGATCAATGAGTTCTTTGAGTGCGGCTTGCACTTGTTCGACGGAAACCGACATGGTTTGACCTCTGAGTTGGAAAAGGGGGGTTGAAAAGCGGGTGGGGTTTTGAATCTCGTGTCTAAATGATGTTGATCACCCTCATTTCAAGGCCATCATTTTGTCAAAGTCCACATTACCCGATTATTTTACTCGGGTTAGCCTGAGGCCCATCCTACCCAGAAGGGTAGCGTGGCGGCCGAACAGGCTATCTCGGCGATTCAGGGACACACATCAAGCCGCCCATCCTTCCAGCACAGCTTGCGCAGTTTCTTGTTGGACTTGCTCTTGGCGGGGGGCTTTTTGATTGTCTTGGGTATTGCCGAGGTCCGGTTTGGCGATTTGTCGACCTTGGTCGGCCTAGGTGTGATGCCGGGGGTGGGAAGGGGTAATACAGCCTGTTGGGGCGATATTGTTGGCGATGCCGTGGCTGGTTCACTGGTTTGAACGGTCGGATTTTTCGGTATTCCTGTCTCGTTGAACGGTGCGGCGGAAACATCCGGAATCGCATTGCTTTTGCCTGCTGCCTCGCCAGGCTGAGGTGTTTCCTGGCTTGGCGTATTGACTGCGGCGGCGGGGGGGGCGGGCAAAGACTCCTTCTGGGGTGGGCTCCAAACAGGCACGGGCCAGAGCCAGAAAGGCGTTGGAAAGGGGATTGGCTGGGGTGGCGTTTGGGTTGGCGCTTGGGCTGGCGCTTGAGGCACGGCCGGCCATGCTTGCGGTACCGGCCAAAAAATGATCACCGGCCAGAATATGGGGTGTGCGGCTGGTACGGGTTGTGGCGATGCGCCGGTTTGTGCCAATGCCGTTGCGGAGAACAGAGCGATTGCGATAGGGATCAATCCGCGCAGCGCAGCCATTTCATGCCCGTGGATCTGGGTTATGTGCTATCAGCTTCAGTTCCGGCGCCGCATTGCGTAATGCAACGACTATTTCAGACATGATGCCAGGGCAATATTTCAAGGAAATCCAGAGCACATTGAGCTTCAGATTGAAATCGGCAAACACCACCCAAGCATCAAACCGGCTCAACACGCCTTGAATAATGTGCATCAAACATTCAATTTCATGTGCTGGGCGTTTTTTCAAACCTGGCGCCAGCAACATGAAATCGGTGTACGCGCGGCCTTCGCTGTCACGCGTAGGCGCCAGTTTCCATAATGGTTCGCCACTCACCCACCGTCCGATGCCGCTTGGCAGCGACTGATTGCGGGTGGCGAGTCTCACGCTAGCGGCCGAGTTCGACGCCCAATTCGGCGAATGAGCCGGCCACCCCGGCGGTTTCCACCTGTGTTCCGAGTTGGCGGCTGATTTGGGTGATCGAGAACATGCCGCGAATGATCTGGCTGTTGTCTTGAGCGCGTTCCACTGCCAGTGCGTGCTGCCGGCCATGCGCACTGAGGGTGGCGACAATGTCGCCGACGCAAGCTTTTTCAAGTTCATTCATACACAAAACCTGAAGCTTTTCCCGTGGCGTCATGACGTCCTTTACCATGACATCGGAATGCCGTATGCCTTGGGTTCGCACGACCTGCATGGGCCTTTCGCTGGACAGGTCGGTTGAGGTGATCAGCCCCAGAATATGGTTCTGGTCGTCAACGACCAGCAACATCCGCACACCACGGTGAATCATTTTGGCGCGTGCCGCTTCGATCGTTTCCAATGGAAAAATGGTGTATGCGGTGACGATGGTGAAATCGGTCATTACCGTGGATGCGCGCTGTTCAAGCCCTACCGACTCAGGCAGAGCTTGCCTGGGTTTGTGGAAAGTGGCGCCCTTATGCAGCGGGGAATTGGGGATGACGGTAAAGTTTCTGCTCACGATATGGCTCACTGTATGAGTTGCAGGGTCGATAGACCAGAGAAATGGACTGGTTGGAGTGGCAAGTGCCGTTAACTGGTGGCGTTATGTTCGTCGAATCAGGTGCGGCCTATCCCGTTGGCGCGCATGGCCAGCATGTAGGGATGACAAACTCTGGGCTGTTCCGCTCCGACGCTCAAATAGCGCTCCAACTCACTCAACGCTGTACGGTAGACCTCGCGTTTGAATTCGACAACATCTTCAGCCGGCGCCCAGTACTTATGCCAGCGCCATGCGTCGAACTCGGGATGCTCGGACGCGCGTAACTTGACATCGCATTCACGACCGACCAGTCGAAGCAAAAACCAGATTTGCTTCTGACCGCGGTAATGTCCGCGCCATTCCCGTTTCATCCAGTCGCGCGGAACGTCATAGCGCATCCAGTTGCGGGTGCGTCCAAGAATTCGGACGTGTTCCTGGGCGAGCCCTACTTCTTCCATCAGTTCGCGATACATGGCCTGCTCGGGACTTTCGCCGTGCTTGATGCCGCCTTGGGGAAATTGCCAAGAGTTCTGGCGAATTCGCTTGCCCCAGAATACTTCGTTGCGCGCATTGCAGATGACGATGCCCACGTTTGGCCGGTAACCGTCTTTGTCGATCATGGCCGCCTCGAATCAATACTTAACTGATTGGAATTTTCCCACCCTTCAATGGGGATGAAAAGCATCGTGATTCGAACCGCTTTGCTGATTCGATCAGACGATGAAGTTGTCGGTGGAGGTGGGGTTCCAGTTACGCATGCGCGTAACGAATGCCTCGAATTCAAGACCCAGCTCGGCTTCCAGGCGGTGCGCTTCTCTTAGCAATGGCGCCATCGTGACTATAGGCAGTGGTTTGCGAAAGGCGAAAACAATAATGTTGCCCTTTTTCTCCGCCGGCAGTTGCAGCACATGTTCGCCAAAAGCACGCGCGAGCCGATCGAAATAACGTGGGTAATATTCGTCGGAGCCCCAGAGGTTGAACACGGCCACACCGCCCGGCCGCAACATGGCCTTGCAGGCGCGATAGAACTCGGGGCTGGCGAGCGCATCGACGATGCGTTTGGCGTCATAACCATCGACCAGCAATACATCCTGGCTATCCGGGTTTTCGTGCACGAATGCCGCGCCGTCTCCGGTGATGACGGAAAGCCGTTCATCATCCTGCGGCAACATGAAATAGGCGCGCGCGGCGGCGACTACTTCCGGGTTGATTTCCAGCGCGGTAAGTCGACTTTCCGGTAGATGTCGATGGATATATTTTGCGATGGAGCCGCCACCCAGACCGATCAGCGCAATGTCCTCGGGTTCCCGACAAAAAAGCAAAAACGCCATCATCGCCCGGGTGTACTCCAGATCCAGCGCATAAGGTTCCTTGATGCGCATCGCGCTTTGCACGGCTGGGCCGCCCAGGTGCAGAAAGCGGGTGTCGTTGCGCTCACTGATTTCAACCGGTGCATGGCCGGGACTGCGGCGGCGAAAGAAGTTCATGAATGTTTCAATGGAAAAGAAGGTTAGACCGAGAATACTGCAGTGGCGCCGATCCGGTCACGGAACAAGGAAATGACCAATGTTGCCGTAGGCCAGAGAGCTAAACAGCTGGGCAAAAATAATTTGCCGCGGGCAGATCGGCTAAGATACCGGATAGTTTCAATTCAACTCGAGCAAACGGGAAATGGACATCCAACAAGCGCGCTTCAATATGGTGGAACAGCAGATTCGGCCCTGGGAGGTTCTCGATCCCAACGTATTGGATCTGCTTTACAAGGTCAAACGTGAAGATTATGTGCCGGAGGTTTACCGATCTCTGGCTTTTGTCGACATGGAAATTCCGCTGGGTGGCGGCGAGTTGATGTGGGCGCCAAAAACCGAAGCGCGTGTTTTGCAAGCTTTGCAGCTGAAAAAACACGAGCGTGTGCTTGAAGTGGGTACCGGCAGCGGTTATTTCACCGCCTTGTTGGCACAACAGGCGGGTCTGGTGGTGAGTGTTGAGTTGCGCGCCGATCTGAAGGAAGACGCGGAGCGAAAATTCAAGGCGCATGGTCTGGTCAATATTCAGTGTCGTCTGGGTGACGCGGCGCGCGACTGGGCCGAGGATGCCAGTTTCGACGTTATCGTGCTGACCGGATCCACGCCGATGCCGCCGGATGCCTTCCTGAAACGCCTCAGCCCCGGTGGCCGTTTGTTTGCCATCGTGGGGGAAGGCGATGCGATGCAAGCTACCTTGGTGACTTGTACAACGCATGGGGTCTTCCACACAGACCGCTTGTTCGAAACGCATGTCTCGGCATTGAAGAATGCGTTGGAACCGGAACGATTCAGCTTCTGATAGTTGCAAACCGGATGCGCCAACTCCGCCCCGCCGAACTCAAGTCCTGGCTTGATGACCCACAGCGCATCCGGCCGCTGTTGCTCGATGTGCGCGAACCCTGGGAGTTCGATCGTTGTCACATCGGCGGAGCGAAGTTGTTGCCCATGAGCCAGATTCAGTCGAATCTGGCTCAACTCGACCCGGAGCAGGAGACGGTGGTGATTTGCCACCATGGGGTGCGCAGTTTTCATGTTGCACGTTTTCTTGAGCACAACGGTTTCAACAATGTGATCAACCTGTCCGGAGGCGTCGATGCCTGGGCAAAAGAGGTCGATCATCAGATGCCCACATACTGAAGAAGCGCAAAAATGATACGCAAGACCTTCGTTTACAAATCCTTTGTATGTTTCGCCTTGACCTGTGCTTTCCCCGCCTGGGCCGGTAGCGCGAACCTGAGCGCGCTGTATCAAATGGCGCTCGAGAACGATGCCGAATACGCCGCGGCCCGCGAGAGTTTCAAGGCCGGCCAGGAAAAGATTCCTCAGGGCCGGGCCGGTTTGTTGCCGACCATCAGCCTGGGCGCAAATGCCCGTTACAACCAGGCTCGCAGCAGCATCTCCCCTTCTACCAGCTACGATTCGCGCAGCCTCTCGCTTACGTTCACCCAGCCGCTGTACCGCAAGCAGAATCTGGAGGCTTTTGAACAATCCAAGGTGCAGGCGTTGCTGTCGGAGCAGCAGTTGAAATTGGCGGAACAGAATCTGTTGTTGTCGGTAGCGCAAGCGTATTTCGCGGTGTTGCAGGCGCAGGATGTGCTCGCAACCGCGCAGTCCCAAAAACAAGCGTATGCGGAGCAACTGGCTCAGGCGCGTAAGGGTTTTGAGGTGGGCACCGTCACCATCACCGACACCCACGAAGCCCAGGCGCGTTATGACCTGACTACCGCGCAGGAAATTGCGGCACAGAATGACCTTGAGGTTAAGCGTCGGTCTTTGGAAAAAATCATCAGCCGGGAAACTCCGGAACTGGCTGGATTGGTGACCGAGGCCAAGCTTGTGCTGCCAGAACCCAACAACATGGATGCCTGGGTCAAACAGGCGGAAGAAGACAGCGTTTCCGTGCATCTAGGCCAGTCCGCCCTGGAGCTTGCGCGCCGCGATGTGTTGCGCCAGCGTGGCGGCCATCATCCCACGCTGGATTTATCCGCAAACTATAGCGATAGCCGCAATCCGTCTTCAACGATCGCATCGAGTCGCGCCGGTTCGATAGGGCTTGAATTGGGCTGGTTGCTCTATCAGGGGGGGATTGTCGATTCCCGCGTTCGCGAGGCGGTCGCGCTGCGGGAAAAAGCGCGCTACGAACTCGATAATTCGCGTCGTCAGGCCCGGCTTGATGCCCGGCAGGGTTTTCTGGGCGTGCTCTCGGGGGATGCGCAGGTCACGGCGCTCGAGCAGGCGCTGGTTTCCAGCGAGGCGCAGTTGAAATCAACCAAGCTTGGCCTGGAAGTGGGGGTACGTACCCGCGTCGATGTGCTCAACGCGCAGCAGCAATTGTTTACCACCCGGCGAGATCTGGCCGCTGCGCGCTATCAAACGTTGATTGCCGGTCTGCAGCTCAAGGCTGCCGCGGGTCGATTGAGCGAAGACGATTTCAAGGCGATAGACGCTTTGCTCAAGTAGCGGGGCATGGGCCGCGCCTACGCGGCATCTGTCCAGGCGGTCTCGATCAATTCAAGCGTCCGTTCCGTGGCGCCACGGTTCTTCTCGGCGAATTGTCTGCCCGCCACCGACATGGCATGCCGGCTTGCCATGTCGTCATGCAGTAAACGCAGTTCTGCCACGAGCGCCGCGCTATCTTCCACGCGCCGCGCCGCGCCAGCCAATACCGCTTCAGTCGCGGCTTCACTGAAATTCCACGTATGCGGGCCAATCAGGGCCGGGCATCCCGCCGCAGCCGCCTCGATCAGATTTTGTCCGCCAAATGGCAACAGGCTGCCGCCAACGTAGGCAATGTCCGCCGAGGCGTAATAAGCCGCCATTTCCCCCATGCTGTCGCCGAGAAATACGTTGCCGAGATGGTTGTCGCCGGCTTTACTGCGGCGCGCCCAAGGCGCGTTTCGCGCCGCGATCAGTTGAGCGACCTCCTCGAAGCGCTGAGGGTGGCGTGGCACCAGAACCAACAAAACATCCGGCAGCGCGAGCCGGTCGAGTGCATCGAGCAGCAGCGCCTCTTCGCCCTGGCGTGTACTTGCGGCCAGCCAGACAAAACGGTCACCAAAGCGCTGGCGTAATTCCAATGCGCTGTGTTCGGTTTTGGCTGGCGCGCCGACATCGAATTTGAGATTGCCGGTGACGCGGATTGAATCCGCGCCCAGCGCCGCCAGGCGATTGCCATCATCCGAGGTTTGCGCCGCCACGCCGCGCAATGACTGCACCGCCAATGCAGCCAGTCTGCCAAAGCGCGCATAGTTACGCGCCGAGCGTTCGGAAAGACGCGCATTGACCAGAAAGATGGGCAAATTGCGTTTCCGGCTGGCGACAAACAGATTCGGCCAAATTTCGGTTTCCATGATCACGCCCATGCTCGGACGCGCGCGCTTTAGAAACAGCCAGACCAGCGGCGGGAAGTCATAGGGCAGATAGGCTTGTTCGATTTTTGTGTCGTTCGACCGGTCACTGGAGTCGGCATACAGGGCTCTGCCTGTTTCGCGACCGGTTGGCGTGCCGTGAGTCAGCAGGATGGCGCATTCGGGATGCCGCGCCCGCCAAGCGGAAATCAATGGCGCCGCCGCGCGCGTTTCTCCGACCGAAACCGCATGTATCCAGAGGCGTTTTCCGCCACGCCAGGCCCGAATCCAGCCCAGGCGCTCAGGCCAATGGCGCAAATATTCCGGTTGCCGACGAGCGCGCCAGACAAGGTATAGAAAAGCAAATGGCAGCAGCAGGAGCCAGGCCAGGGAGTAGAGCAGTCGCATGGAGCGGATGTTATTGCACTCCTTGCGAGTGCGCCGAATTCGTAAACGCTGAAGCGCTCTCGAATCTGCTGAAGTGCTGTGTGTAACCCTAGTGACAGCCTGTCGATCGGCGTCTAATATCCGACGCCTCATTTAGGGGGGCAAGCAATGAAAGTCTTAGTCACTGGCGCGGCAGGTTTTATTGGGATGCACGTCGCGCAAATTTTGCTCAAACGCGGCGATACCGTCGTCGGTATCGATAACCTGAACGACTATTACGACCCCAAACTCAAGCTGGCTCGCCTCGAACAACTCAAGCCCTATCCCAATTTCAAATTTGTGCGCGGCGATATTGCCGACCGCGCCACGGTTGAAGACCTGTTTGCCGCCGAGAAATTCAACCGCGTTATCAATCTCGCCGCCCAACCCGGCGTGCGTTACTCGCTGAAGAACCCCTACGTCTACATCCAGACCAACCTGGTCGGTTTTGGCAACCTGCTCGAAGGCTGCCGGCACAACAACGTCGAACACTTCGTCTACGCCAGCAGTTCCAGCGTCTACGGTGCCAATACCCATATGCCGTTCTCGGTGCACGACAACGTGGATCACCCGGTCAGCCTGTACGCCGCCAGCAAAAAGGCCAACGAGTTGATGGCGCATACCTACAGCCATCTGTACGGCCTGCCCACCACCGGCCTGCGTTATTTCACGGTCTATGGCCCCTGGGGTCGGCCGGACATGTCGCCCTGGTTGTTCACCAGCGCGATTCTGGAAGGCCGCACCATCGACGTGTTCAACCACGGCAAGATGCAGCGCGACTTCACCTATGTGGACGACATCGCCGAAGGCACCGTGCGCGTGCTCGACAAAATCGCCACGCCCAACCCCGACTTCACCACCGACGCGCCCGATCCCGGCACCAGCTATGCGCCTTACCGCGTCTACAACATCGGCAACCACCAGCCGGTGGAGCTGATGACCTTCATCAAGACGATTGAGGATTCCATCGGCCAGGAAGCGAAGAAAAACTTCCTCCCGATGCAGCCGGGCGATGTCGTCGCCACCTATGCCAATATCGACGACCTCAAGCGCGATGTCGGATTCGAGCCGAAAACCGAGTTGGCGGTGGGGATAGCCAATTGGGCGAAGTGGTATCGGGACTATACCGGCCAATAAATTTACGAGCCGCTTGTGCTAAAGGGTTTCGTCGCCAACCGGGGTAAAGCAATCCCTATCGCTGTAGCGTGCCATGCGCGCAATAAACGCGAAAACGATCTCGATCCGCCGGCCGCCAGGCGCAATTTCGCGGCGATTTGCCCCGACTTTGAGGCCTGGCAACAGAGGTGTTCTGAATGAAAAAAGTACTGGTGACCGGAGCGGATGGTTTTATCGGTTCGCATTTGACTGAGCATTTGATCCGCGCGGGTTACTCGGTACGTGCTTTCGTGTTGTACAACTCGTTCAATAGCTGGGGTTGGCTGGATCAATGCGGGCCCGATGTGCGCGGTCAGTTTGAGGTCTTTGCCGGCGATATTCGCGATCCCCATGGCGTGCGCAAGGCGATGGAGGGATGCGACCTGGTGTTGCATCTGGCGGCATTGATCGCCATTCCATACTCCTACCATTCCCCGGATACCTACGTCGATACCAATATCAAGGGCACCCTCAATGTCGTCCAGGCTGCGCGCGATCTGGGCGTCGCCAAGGTTGTCCACACCTCGACCAGCGAGGTTTACGGCACGGCGCGTTATGTGCCGATCGACGAGGCGCATCCACTGCAAGGGCAGTCGCCGTATTCCGCGACCAAAATCGGCAGCGACCAGATCGCGTTGTCGTTCTACAACGCATTCGATACGCCGGTCAGCGTGATCCGACCTTTCAATACCTATGGCCCGCGCCAGTCGGCGCGCGCGATCATTCCTACTGTGATCACCCAGATCGCCAATGGCAAACGCAAATTGAAGCTGGGCGCGCTGCATCCGACGCGCGACTTCAATTTTGTGCAAGACACGGTACGTGGCTTTCTCGCCGTCGCCGAATCGAGCCGGTCCATCGGCGAAGTGATCAACATCGGCAGCAATTTCGAGGTGTCTATCGGCGAAACGGTGCGGATGATCGCCGAAACGATGGGTGTCGAGATCGAGATCGAGACTGAAGCGGTACGTCTGCGCCCGGAGAAAAGCGAGGTGGACCGTCTCTGGGCGAACAACGCCAAAGCGCTGGAACTCACCGGCTGGGCGCCCGAGTATGCCGGTCGGGAAGGCATGAAGCGGGGGCTGGCGGAAACCGCCGTCTGGTTCTCCAACCCGGAAAACCTGAGGATGTACAAGTCCGATACCTATGTCATCTAGCCTGACGCCGGAAGCCGTTATCGCGGCGCTGCGCACGGTCGTTCCACCCGGCCCGCTGGCTTTGCATGAGCCTCATTTTTCCGGGAATGAATGGGCCTACGTCAAGGAATGCCTGGATACGGGTTGGGTTTCGTCGGTCGGCAAGTTCGTCGACCGTTTCGAGCATGACCTGGCCGAAACAACCGGCGCGCGCCATGCGGTCGCGGTCGTGAACGGAACCGCCGCGCTGCACATCTGCCTGAAACTGGCCGGAGTTGAACCGGGCGATGAGGTGCTGATGCCAGCGCTGACTTTCGTCGCCACCGCCAATGCGGTCAGTTACTGCGGCGCCGTGCCGCACTTTGTCGATGTCGACGAAGCCACACTCGGCATGGCCGCGCCCGCATTGCGCGACTACCTCGAAAACAACGCCGATCTTCGCGCCGGCGCCTGCTTCAACCGTACTACCGGACGTCGCATCCGGGCGCTGCTGCCCATGCATACCTTCGGCCATCCGTCCGATCTCGATGCGCTGGCCGATGTCGCCGCGCGTTTTCGCCTTGAGCTGATCGAAGATGCGGCCGAATCGCTCGGTTCGTATTACAAGGGACGACATACCGGCAACGTCGGACGGCTCTCGGCGCTCAGTTTCAATGGCAACAAGATCATCACCACCGGCGGCGGCGGCGCGATCCTGACCAACGATGCCGATCTGGCCAAGTTGGCGAAGCACATCACGACGACGGCCAAATTGCCGCATCGCTGGTTGTTCGAGCACGACATGGTGGCCTACAACTATCGGTTGCCCAACATCAACGCGGCGCTGGGTTGCGCGCAACTCGAACAGCTGCCAGGCTTTCTCGACAGCAAACGGCAATTGTTCCAGCGCTATCGCGCTGCGTTTTCGGACATCGCGGGCGCGCATATCGTTGAAGAACCCGCGGCTTGCCGCAGCAACTACTGGTTGCAGACCTTGCTGCTCGATGAGGCCTCGGCCGACCGGCGCGACGACATCCTGGCCGCGACCAACGACGCCGGCCTGATGACCCGCCCGGCCTGGACGCCGATGCATCGCCTGACGCCGTATGCAAACTGCCCGCGCGCAGAGTTGCCGGTTGCCGAATCGCTTGAACGTCGCATCGTCAATATTCCGAGCAGTGCAGGGCTGACATGAATATGAAAATTGGATATTTCGCAGATGGTCCTTGGTCTCATCGGGCTCTTTATAAACTTCTGGAGGATGCCACTCTTTCAGTCTCATTTATTTGCGCAAGGAGTGACAGGCCTGATCAGGATTTGGCGCGCATTGCTGCCGAGAACGGAATTCCATTCCTGACTCATCCAAGAGTTAATTCGGATGAGTTTGTGGGCCAGATTGAGCGGTATGGGTGTGATATCTTTGTTTCGATGTCTTTTAATCAGATATTCCGGCAGCGATTAATTGATGCTACAAAATACAAGATAATAAACTGTCATGCGGGTAAATTGCCATTTTATCGAGGCCGAAATATTATTAACTGGGCTCTGATCAACGATGAAGCTGAATTTGGTATAACCGTTCATTATGTTGATGACGGCATCGATACGGGCGACATAATCCTGCAAAAAACATACCCTATTACAGATGCTGATGATTACGCAACTTTGTTGGAGCGAGCATACTCTGGGTGCGGGCAGGTTCTCTATGACGCAATTAAAAAAATCCAGGCTGGCAATGTTGTTCGAATAAAACAGTCTGAAATACATCCAACTGGATTTTATTGTAGCGCTAGAAAAGAAGGTGATGAGAATCTGGATTGGAGTATGACGTCCCGGGAAGTATTTAATTTTGTTCGGGCGATTTGTCGTCCAGGTCCAGAAGCGAGGGGGGTTGTCGCGACTAAAGAAGTAAGGATAAACAGGGTGTGTTTAGTGGATAGTGCGCCTTCTTATAAGGGGATTGCAGGGGCGATTATTAAGGTTGATTCGGATTCGTTTGTGGTAAAGACGGCAGATTCCTTTGTTCGAGTCACCGATTGGACAACTGAACTTAAATTAAAAGTAGGGGATCGTTTCGAATGAAAACGCTAATCATCGCCGAGGCTGGTGTAAATCATAATGGCGATATCAATATGGCCAAACGCCTGATCGAAATCGCGGCTGAAGCGGGGGCCGATCTGGTCAAGTTCCAGACCTTCTCGGCGGACCGCCTCGCAACTGCCGCAGCCAAAAAGGCCGCTTACCAAACTCAAACCACGGATGCGGCCGAATCCCAACACGCCATGCTGCATCGCCTGGAGCTCAAACGTGAGATGCACGGGGTGTTGATAGAGCATTGCCGGCAGCAGAGCATTGTTTTTTGTAGTACTGGCTTCGATATACAAAGCGTTGATTTTTTAGTTGAGCTTGGCGTGGATCGTATAAAAATCCCTTCTGGCGAAATTACCAACTTGCCTTATTTGCGCCATATCGGAGGGTTGGGCAAGCCGGTCATCATTTCAACCGGCATGGCGACGCTGGGTGAAATCGAAGCCTCGCTGGATGTACTGGAAACTGCGGGTACTCCGCGCGAGCGCATTACGGTGCTCCACTGCAACACCGAATATCCCACGCCTATGTCCGATGTAAATCTGCTGGCGATGGGCAATATTGGCCGGGCGCTTGGCGTGGCGGTGGGGTATTCCGACCACACGCCTGGCATTGAGGTGCCGATTGCTGCAGTGGCTCTGGGGGCATCGGTGATCGAGAAACATTTCACCCTGGATCGCAATCTCCCAGGCCCCGACCACAAGGCCAGCCTGGAACCCGATGAGCTTAAGGCAATGGTCTCGGCCATTCGCAACATCGAACAGGCGCTAGGCGACGGCATCAAGCGACCGAGTGCGAGCGAGGCGAAGAACAGGCCTATCGTCCGCAAATCGTTAGTGGCCGCCAAGGCCATTCGTAGGGGCGAGATATTTTCGTCAGAAAATCTAACCACCAAGCGCCCTGGTTCCGGGATATCGCCGATGCGTTGGGATGAAGTTATCGGGCGCGCGGCTGGGTGTGACTTCGCCACAGACGAATTGATTACGTTGTGAAAAAGATCTGTGTCGTTACCGGTACCCGCGCCGATTACGGTTTGTTGCGTTGGGTGTTGGATGGAATTCAGCGGTCGCCTGAGCTGGAATTGCAGGTGATCGCGACAGGCATGCACCTCTCGCCGGAGTTTGGACTGACCTATCGTGAGATTGAAGCCGATGGCTTCATGATCGACCGCAAAGTTGAAATGTTGCTCAGCTCCGATACGGCTGTTGGCGTGGCGAAATCAATGGGCCTGGCGATGATTGGTTTCGCCGATGCTTTCGCTGCCTTGAATCCTGATCTGGTGCTGGTACTAGGCGACCGCTACGAAATATTCGCCGCCGTATCCGCCGCGATGATTGCGCGCATCCCTATCGCTCATCTGCACGGCGGAGAAGCGACCGAGGGGCTCATCGATGAACCAATACGGCATTCCATCACCAAAATGTCTCATCTGCATTTTGTTGCTGCCGAGGAGTATCGCCAGCGCGTCATTCAGTTGGGCGAAGACCCAGAGCGGGTGTTTCTGGTGGGCGGACTGGGCATCGATAATATCCTCAAGTTGCCGTTACTTGACCGCTCTGCGCTGGAGGCATCACTGGATTTCAAGCTTGGCAAGAGGAATCTACTGATTACCTTTCATCCGGTCACCTTGGAGCAAGACACTGCGGCAGCGCAGATGGGGGAGCTCTTGGCGGCCTTGGATGCGCTGCAAGATACGCATCTCATTTTCACCATGCCCAATGCCGATACCGGAGGGCGTGTGCTGTTTGAGATGATTGAAGCATTCGTTGCCCAGCGTTCCTATGCCAAGGCCTATACCTCGCTGGGCCAGCTTCGCTATTTATCAGCCATCGCGCAGGTGGATGCCGTAGTCGGCAACTCATCAAGCGGACTTATAGAGGTGCCCAGCTTCAAAAAAGGCTCCATCAATATCGGCGATCGGCAGCGGGGTCGATTGAAGGCGGCAAGCGTGATTGAGTGTGAGCCAAACAGGGCGGCTATCGCTCAAGCTCTGCAAAGGCTTTATGAACCAAGTTTCCAGGCTGATTTGTCGAGCGTGCAAAATCCATATGGCGTCGGCGGTGCCAGTGAGGCAATCGTGCGGAATCTGGAACAGATAACCTTCAATGATCTGCTCAAAAAGCGGTTTCACGATCTGACACAGTAATGAAAATTCTTTTTATCGGTGCGGTCGAATTCTCGGCCAAGGCGCTACAAAAGCTGATCGAGTTGCATGCGAATGTGGTGGGGGTGTGCACGCTGGAAGCCTCTGTCTTCAATGCTGATCATCTGGATTTGACAGCGATCGCCCAAGGCGCGGCGATCCCGGTGCGATATGCATCGGATATCAATAGTCAAGAGACGCTGGAGTGGATTTCTGCGTTAAAGCCTGATGTTGTGTTTTGTTTCGGATGGTCGCGTCTGATCAAGCGGCCTTTGTTGGACTTGGCAGCCATGGGGGTTGTGGGCTATCACCCGACTCTGTTGCCTGCCAATCGAGGGCGTCATCCGCTCATCTGGGCGCTTGCGCTGGGTTTGAGGGAAACTGGCTCGACCTTTTTTTTCATGAATGAAGGCGCGGATACAGGCGATATCCTGTCGCAACGTGTTCTGCCTATCCTTGCTGAAGATGATGCTGGCAGCCTGTATTCCAGAATGACAGCAGTAGCTTTATCGCAGATTGAGGAATTCCTACCGCTTCTGAGTGCATGCACTTTTGTTCGGCGACCGCAAGAGCAGGGCTCTGGAAACACATGGCGCAAGCGCGGTCGACAGGATGGGCAAATCGATTGGCGCATGTCGGCGCTATCTATACATAATCTGGTGCGCGGCTTGACGCGGCCCTATGTCGGCGCCCACTTCATGCGTGACGGACAAGACATCAGGGTGTGGCGTACCGAGATCACTGAAACCTTCCAACCTAACCTTGAGCCGGGTAAGGTGCTTGCAAGTGATGCGCGGGGTGTCGTTGTTAATACTGGCCAGGGCGCCATTCGACTGCTTCAAATCGAGCCATCAGTGAATATGTCTGTCGGAGAGTATCTTTGAAAACGTTGATTGTCGCCCCGCATCCAGATGACGAATTGCTTGGTTGCGGAGGTGCGCTGCTACGACGGCATGCAGAAGGCGGAACAGTTGGGTGGCTGTTGATCACTGCAGTTTTGGAAAAAGATGGTTACGATTCCACGAAGGTACAGGCGCGCGAGCGGGAGATTCTGCAAGTCCGTGAAGGTCTGTGTATCAAACCTGATAATCTGTTTTCACTGGAGTTTTCCACCACGAAACTTGATCGGGTGCCGACAGGCGAACTGGTCGGGCGTATTTCCCAAGTGTTCAAACGCTTCGAACCTGAGGAAGTTTTCGTGCCATATGCACACGACATCCATTCCGATCATCGCATTGTTTTTGAGGCTGTGGCGGCGTGCAGTAAATGGTTCCGTTACCCATCAATAAAACGCATTCTCGCCTATGAAACATTGTCAGAAACAGATTGCATCCTGGACGCCGAGGCGGTCTTCAAACCCAATGTTTTTGTCGATATCAGTATGTACCTGGAGAGAAAACTCCAGTTGCTGAGTTGCTATCAATCAGAGTTGGGCGAATTTCCCTTCCCGCGAAGTGAGTCGGCGGTGCGGGCATTGGCCCAAGTGCGCGGGGCTCAGTCTGGTTTCATGGCGGCCGAGGCATTTCAGTTGTTGCGGGAAAGATATTGAGAGAAATGCAGCAAGTGCATGATGCGAACTTAAATCCGGTTGGATCTGAACGATGGCGCCAAGCCATCGTGCCGGCTGATGCCACCATACAGCAAGCGATCCGCAATCTTGACCATGTTGCTATCAAGATCGTTCTGGTGGTCAATCCGCAGGGCGAATTGGTAGGCACGATTTCCGATGGCGATATCCGCCGCGGGTTGCTGCGGGGGCTCGATCTCAATAGCCCCATCACCAGCGTGATTCATCACAATGCCTTGGTCGTGCCTCCAGGGTTGGGGCGCGAAACGGTCATGCAGTTGATGATGGCCAATAAAATCCAGCAAATTCCGGTCGTAGATGAACGACAGCATTTGGTTGGGCTGCACCTTTGGGATGAGATCACCACGCCGGCGACGCGCTCCAATCTGATGGTGATCATGGCGGGGGGCAAGGGTACGCGGCTGCTGCCACATACCGAAAACTGCCCCAAACCCATGGTTAAGGTAGCCGGTAAGCCGATGCTGGAGCACATTATCGAGCGGGCCAGATTGGAGGGCTTCAACCATTTTGTGCTCGCCATCCACCACCTGGGACACATGATTGAGGATTACTTTGGCTGTGGCGATCAATTGGAGGTGAGGATTGGTTACTTGCGTGAGCAAGCTCCGCTCGGTACGGCCGGCGCTCTGGCCCTGCTCAACCCGCGGCCTGAACTGCCGTTTGTGGTCACCAACGGTGATGTGATGACCGATATTCGCTATGGTGAACTACTGGATTTTCATAGCCGCCATAATGCTACTGCCACCATGGCTGTGCGCATTCACGAATGGCAGCACCCTTTTGGTGTGGTGCAGACGCAAGGCGTGGAGATTGTTGGTTTCGAGGAAAAACCTGTTGCGCGTAGCCATATCAATGCTGGAGTTTATGCCCTGTCCCCGGAAGCCTTGAGTGAATTGGCGGCTGATGCTGCGTGCGACATGCCCACACTATTTGAGCGACTTCAGGCGAAAGCCAAGCGGACTGTGGCGTATCCGATGCATGAGCCATGGCTGGATGTGGGCAGACCCGATGATTTGGTGATGGCAAATAATAGTTCTATAAAAGTTTGATTAACCTAATTGAGCTAGGAGTGAAAATAAAGTGATTTCATGGTGCAAGAACTGCCTGAATGCCTCAACCCGTCCGAGAATAGAATTTGATCATCGTGGTTGGTGTAATGCATGCCAGTGGATGGAGGAGAAGAAAAGTCTTAACTGGGCAAAGCGTGAATCTGAGTTGCACGAATTGCTGGAAAAGCATAGAGGGAAAGGCGATTTTGATTGCATTGTAACTGTTAGTGGCGGAAAAGATGGTTCTTATGTTGCACACACACTTAAGTCTCGCTATGGGATAAACGCACTCTGCCTGACCGTAAGGCCGCCGATGCCGCTGGAATTGGGTGATAAAAATCTTATTTCTTTTATCAATAGTGGTTTTGAGCACATTCATGTCTCGGTAAATCAAGAGTCTATGCGGATTCTTGATAGGATTGGTTTTCTGGATTTTGGACAAGGATACTATGGTTGGTTGATTGCAATACATACGGCAGTTCTCCGCATTGCAAATAGTTTCGGCATAAATCTGGTCTTTTACTCGGAGGATGGTGAAATAGAATATGGTGGTAGCACGGAAAGAAAAAATATTGCAACATATGGAATTGAGTATATGAAAAAAGCTTACTTGAACTCAACTTATGACCATGTGATTAAAGAATCCGGGCTTAGCAAACAAGAACTTTATTGGTTTGAGTTCGATCCGTCGCTTTATAAGGAAATGTCCGGCCTTGATGTAACGCATTTTAGTTACTATGAGGCCTGGGATCCCTACCGAAACTATCTTGTTGCTAAAGAGTTCTGTGGGTTGGAGGAATATCAGGATGGAGTTGTAGGTACGTTTACAAATTTTGCTCAGAATGATCAGGAATTGGCGTCGCTTCATTATTATCTTATGTACCTGAAATTCGGGTTTGGTCGCGCAACTCAAGATGCCGGGATAGAAATCAGGCGTGGTGCAATGACGCGGGAGCAGGCTATTAATCTTGTTAATATTTATGATAATCAGCCGCCTGTGCAGGGATTTGAGAGATATGCTAAATATTATGGCATTTCACTTCGGGAATTTCTTGGTGTTTTGGATAAATTCGCAAATAAAGATTTGTTTGAAAAAGTGGATGGCTATTGGAAACCACGTTTTGTCGTTACCTGAGCATGGGAGCGCCGGTTACTCTTGTTGACTACGGCATGGGCAATCTGTGGTCTGTACGCAGTGCGCTGAGCTACCTTGGTTATGACTCAGTCGTCAGTTGCAACCCTTCGGAAGTTGAGCGAGCCGATGTGCTGATCCTTCCTGGCGTCGGATCTTTTCGCAAGGCAATGCAGGCGCTTCGTGACAGCCAGTTGGATCAGGCCATTCTGGAAGCGGTTACTGGCAAGGGTCGTAAGTTGTTAGGTATTTGCTTGGGTATGCAACTATTGGCCGATCATGGCAATGAGGATGGCGAAACAGCGGGACTTGGCCTTATCCCAACGCGGGTAGATCGATTTGATCAGACTCAGATGGGTGCTCTGAAGGTGCCGCATATTGGTTTTAACCATGTGCGTAGTGAGACCCAAAGCGTCTTGTTTCAGGGTGTCGCATCGCCTGCTGATTTTTATTTTGTGCATTCATATCGCTTGCTAGCGAACGGGCTTTCGGGCTGCCATGGAATCTGCAATTACGGCCAGGATTTTCTTGCAGCTTATGAATACGAAAATATTTTCGCTACGCAATTCCATCCCGAAAAGAGCCAAACGAATGGCTTAAGGTTGTTGCGCAATTTTCTCGCTTGCTGACGCTATGCTGAAGAAACGTATTATTTTCACCTTGCTTTACGACAACGGGAATTTCATGTTGAGTCGTAATTTTCGATTGCAGAAGGTGGGAAATCTGGCGTGGTTGCAGAAAAACTACAATTTTTCCCACATCTCCTTTTTTGTTGATGAACTCATCGTGCTGGATGTGACTCGGGGTGAGCGTAATACGGCCGCTTTCTGCGAGGCGTTGGAAGCTTTGACGGAAGGTTGCTTTATGCCAATTGCGGCGGGTGGCGGGGTTCGTTCAGTCGAGCATGCGCGTCGTTTGCTCCGTTCAGGCGCGGATAAGGTGGTGGTCAATAGCCCTGTCTTTACGCAGCCGCAGTTGCTGAAAGAGTTGGTCGAGGCGTTTGGTCAGCAATGTGTGGTCGGTTCTTTAGATCTGAAACGCACGCAAGAGGGCTTCTACAAAATCTGGATCGAGTCGGGCTCGCAGGCGCTTGATGACACTGCGGATCGGCATTTGCTTCACTTGGGCGATGGCATGGTTGGGGAGTGGTATCTCAATTCCATCGACCGTGATGGCACCGGCCAGGGGTACGACCTTGCGCTGCTTGATGTGTTGCCTGCGAATTGGACTGTGCCAGTCATTCTTGCGGGCGGTGCGGGCAATGCATCCCATCTTGCGGTTGGGCTGGCTGATGCACGCGTGGATGCGGTGGCTACCGCGCATCTTTTTAATTTTGTCGGTGATGGATTGAAGCAAGCACGATCCAATGTGTTGTCTTCTGGTATAGAGCTTGCGAGCTGGCCGGCCGTTGATACTTTGCTGGGTGAGGCACGCCCGGATCGGCTGGCTGTCCGATGACGATAAATCGTATTCTGATCATCGGTCTCGGCAGTATCGGCAAGCGCCATCTTCGCTTGGCCAGACAGTTGCTACCCGATTCGGATATCCGGGTCTTGCGTCACCAAGAGTGCGTATCGGTTCCTGAATATGCAGATGGCTGTTTTTCCAGCCTGGAACTGGCTATCGCGTTCGGGCCACAACTTGCGGTAATCGCGAATCCGGCGACTTGCCATATGCAGGTTGCGTTGCCACTGGTACGAGCGGGGGTTCATCTGATGATTGAAAAACCGCTCTCTGCCTCGCTCGATGACTTGCCGCAATTACTGGAGATTGCTCGCAGTCAAAGTGCCGTTCTAGCAACTGGTTACAACCTGCGTTTTTTGCCCTCAATGCAACACTTCCGCGAACGGCTGCATGAAGGCCTGATCGGCAGGGTTTTGTCGGTGCGCTGCGAGATCGGCCAATATCTTCCTTCATGGCGTCCAGATGCAGATTACCGACAGGGTGTTTCAGCACAGCGGGAACTCGGGGGGGGGGCGTTGCTGGAACTCAGCCACGAGATTGACTATGTGCGCTGGATATTTGGCGAAATCGACTGGGTCACCGCTACACTCAGCCGGCAGAGCGATCTGGACATTGATGTTGAAGATACCGCGCATCTGCTCTTCGGCTTTGCGCCAACGGCGCCGAACCCTGGGTTGATCGCGAGCGTCAACCTGGACTTTATTCGTCACGACACCACACGCCTGTGTACGGCGATTGGCGAGAACGGCAGCTTGCGCTGGAATGGCTTGTCCGGCGACGTTGAGTACCACGAGCCGGGCGCAAAAACATGGCAGGTCATTTTTAGCTACCCGCACCAACGCGATGACAGTTATTTGGCCGAATGGCGGCACGTTCTTTCCTGCTTAAACGATGGAACGGCGCCATTGGTATCGGGTGAGGATGGCCTGAGTGTCATGCAAGTCATCATGGCCGCGCGGCTGGCATCTGATAAGTGCTGCAAGGTTCGGATGACCGAAGTCAGCAACCCGAAAAAGGAGTCTGCATGAAAACCGTGGCGTTCATCTTCGCACGAGGAGGGTCGAAGGGCTTGCCAGGCAAGAATATACGTCCCTTGGCGGGGAAACCGTTGATTGCCTGGTCGATTGAGCATGCATGCGCGGTGCCGCGCATCGAGCGGGTAATAGTCTCGACCGATTCGGAAGAAATCGCTGCCGTGGCGCGTCAATATGGTGCGGAAGTTCCATTTATTCGCCCGGCGGACCTGGCGCGCGACGATAGCCCGGAATGGTTGGCATGGCGGCATGCGCTCAACTATTTGCTGAGTACGGATGGCGTTTTGCCGGAGGCAATGGTCTCGGTGCCTACGACAGCGCCACTCCGGCAGCCGATTGATATCGAAAACTGTTTGGACGAATACGAAATTGGTCATTCGGATGTCGTGATCACTGTGACGGATGCCCATCGCAGCCCCTATTTCAATATGGTCAAACTTAATGACGACGAAACAGTTGGCTTGGTTATGCCACCGCCGGTATCGATAGCAAGACGCCAAGACTCTCCGGTTGTATTCGATATTGCGACGGTTGCGTATGTTCTCCGGCCCGAGTTTGTTCTCAGCAACGATTCTATGTTTCAAGGCCGTGTCCATGCGGTACACGTTCCGGTAAGGCGTTCTATCGATATAGATACGTTGTTGGACTTTCAGATAGCTGAATGCATATTGGGCCATCACGACGCCTGAGTACTAGCGCTTCTGTCTGGTTTGTCGTCATTAATGCCTAGACTCCTTGGGGGGGCGATTGATTTGTTTTTTGTCACTCCATCTTGCATGGGATGGCAGTTAAATCAGCAGCTACTTGGGCGACTGCTTTGAGAGAACTTTCTGGATGAATCTTCACGAGATACTGCAGCGAATTAAATTTTGGCGAGATGCCGATCGTATTGGTCCGGACATGCTGGCTACGCATTGGCGTCTATATTTCAAGAGCACCATGAAGGCTCTATGTAAAGAAAAATTTCAACGATTCGGAGAGGGGGCCGATTTCAGACCTGGTGCATATGCCGAATGCTGTTCAAAGATTGAGATTGGGGACAATGTTGTTATCAGGCCATGTACCTTTCTGTTCGCTGACCCGGCACCGGGTGGCGGCGGTATCGTTATAGAGGACGATGTTCTCATTGGCCCCGGGGTTCATTTTTATACGAATAATCATGCGTTTTCCGATGTGACAATGCCGATTATTCTCCAAGGCTATCCGCCACCAACGTCGGAAGATTCGATTGTCGTAAAAAGTGGGGCATGGATTGGAGCGGGCGCAATCATTCTTCCTGGCGTCACCATAGGAAAGAATGCCGTTGTTGGTGCGGGATCGATAGTCACTCGGGATGTTTTGGAGTTCACGGTAGTGGCCGGCAATCCGGCTAAAGTGCTAAAGCGAATAGGAATAGATTAAATGAAATTGCTTTCTCTTAAAGAAAAGGTGGTAGTTGTCACCGGTGGGGCCGGCTTAATCGGTCAGTGTTTCGTGCGGGGTATTGCCGAAAACGGCGGTATTGCCGTGGCAGCTGATATCGATTTTGATGCGGCTGAGCGACTGACGAGAGAGCTTGGTCGGGATTGCCCCGGCCGGATCGAGGCGGCTCGGCTCGACATCACCAGCAAGGATTCAATCTGCGCCCTGATTTCGGATACGCAAAAGCGGCATGGTCGGATCGATGCGGTGGTCAACAACGCTTATCCGCGTAATAAAAATTATGGCCGCAAGCTTGAGGACGTGACCTACGCAGACTTCTGCGAGAACGTGGATATGCATCTTGGCGGCTATTTTCTGGTCGCTCAGCAGTTTTGTCTGGCATTCAAGGCGCAGGGAGGTGGCAATCTCGTCAATATGGCCTCGATCTACGCCACGATGACGCCCCGTTTCGAGGTTTACCAGGGTACACCGATGACCATGCCGGTTGAGTATGCGGCAATCAAGTCGGCGATCGTTCAACTGACGCGCTACTTTGCCCAGTATTTCAAGGGAACGGGCATTCGGGTCAATTGTTTGAGTCCTGGCGGCATTCTGGCGGGGCAGCCAACTGCCTTCCTGGACGCCTACAACGGGCATTGTGCGTCCAAGGGCATGCTGACGCCCGAGGATAATCTTGGTGCACTATTGTTTCTGTTGTCTGATGAATCGAAATACATGACGGGGCAGAATCTCCTGGTTGACGATGGTTTTTCCCTTTAAATCCTCGACAACATTGAAGCTTTGGCAATTTCTGACTCCGTCGCAGCGGCGGGCAGCTGTATTTCTTGGTGTGATGATGTTGATCGGCATGCTGCTGGAAACACTGGGAATTGGACTGGTAATCCCGGCGTTGGCGCTGATGACTCAGCCGGATGTTATGCAGTCGGCGTCACTGCTTTCTCCCTACCTTGATCGGATAGGTAATCCAAGTCGTGAGCAATTGGTTGTGATCGGAATGGTCGCTTTGCTGGTTGTCTATACACTCAAGGCGTTTTTTCTTGGTTACTTGGTGTGGCGACAGTCAAAGTTTGTATTCGACTTGGAAGTGGCTTGTTCGCAACGGCTGTTTCAAGGCTATCTTCATCAGCCATACACTTTCCACTTGCAGAGAAACTCTGCGCATCTGCTCAGGAATGCGACGACATTGGTTAGCGATTTAACTCAGGTTGTCCAGCAAGGTTTGTTGCTGGTTGCCGAGATATTCGTTTTGGTGGGCATATCGGTATTGCTGATCGCGATCGAGCCAATCGGTGCCATTTTGGTCGTCGGAGTTCTTGGTGTCGCCGGTTGGGGTTTGAACAAGTTTGTGAGAAGGCGGATTCTCGTATGGGGCCAGAAACGGCAGTTCCACGAGAACTTCCGGATGCAGCACCTTCAGCAGGGTCTGAATGGCGTGAAGGATGTGAAGCTATCCGGGCGTGAGCAGTATTTCCTCTCCCAGTATTCATTGCATACCCTGGGCAGTGCGAAGGTGACGCAAAGGCGGGTTGCGTTCAAGGCTATTCCGAGGTTGTGGCTCGAGCTATTGTCCATAGCCGGTTTGGTGGGCCTCGTTATCGTCATGCTTGAGCGCGGCAAACCGGTTGAACTTCTGCTGCCGACCCTGGGTTTGTTCGCCGCAGCCGCATTTCGATTGATGCCATCGGTTAATAGGATTCTTGATGGTCTGCAGGCGATTCGGTTCACCCTGCCCGTCATCGACACGTTACACAGTGAGCTGAAGCTTATTGAAAACACACAGAATCCGACGGAGTCGGGCTCATTTGAGTTCGAACATTCGATCGTCCTGGACAAGGTGTCATTCCGGTATCCGGGGGCTAGCCTGGAGTCTCTTCAAGACGTCAGTCTGACCATTCGGAAAGGGATGTCGGTGGGGTTCGTCGGTGGCAGCGGGGCCGGCAAGAGTACTTTGGTCGACATCATGATAGGACTGCTTGTTCCTGATAATGGTGCGATCGTCGTCGATGGCGTCGATATTCGAGGCAACTTACGTGGCTGGCAACGTTTGATCGGCTATGTTTCGCAGTCGATCTATCTGACGGATGACACGCTGCGCCGGAACGTGGCATTTGGCGTGCCAGACGATCAGATTGATGAACTGGCAGTGGCCCGTGCCATACACGCCGCTCAACTGGAATCGTTCATCGCCGACCTGCCCGAGGGTCTGGATACGGTTGTGGGCGAGCGGGGTGTTCGATTGTCCGGAGGGCAGCGGCAGCGGATCGGTATCGCCAGGGCCTTGTACCATGACCCACCAGTACTGGTTCTGGACGAGGCAACGAGTTCGCTGGATGTGGCTACGGAGAAGGGAATAATTGACGCCGTGGGTGCCTTGCATGGCTACAAGACGATCTTAATCGTTGCCCATCGACTCACAACAATTCAACATTGTGACTGGGTGGTTCGTATCGAAAAGGGGCGGCTTGTAGAGCAGGGGTGTGTGGGCGAAGTTGCGGGTAGTGGCTTGCAAAGTCAGGCAATAAATGTAGAGGTGTGTTGAGATGTTCAGTAAGCAAGAATTGGGCGATACCGCTTTCGTGATTGCAGAGGTTGGCCAAAACCACCAAGGTGATTTGGATATTGCGCGTGAATACATACGTATCTTCGCTTTTGAAGGGGCGGATGCCGTCAAATTTCAAACGCGCGACAACAAGTATCTATTTTCTCGCGATGCCTATGAGGCTTCTTACTTTAGCGAGAATGCATTCGCTGAAACCTATGGTCTGCACAGGGAGAAGCTCGAACTCAAACCGGAGTGGTTGCCCATCCTAAAAGCGGACTGCGTCAAATATGGCGTCAAGTTCATGTCGACCCCGTTCGATGAACCCAGTCTTGAGGTGCTCAAACAAATAGATGCCGATATTCTGAAGATCGCCTCTTTCGATCTGGGGAATCTGCCGTTGATCCACCGCATTGCGAGTTTGGGTAAGCCCGTCGTCATGAGTGTCGGGGGCGGAAAAATTGAACAGATCAGGTCGAGCGTGGAAGTCTTGCTTTCGCATCATGATGAGGTGGCGATTCTGCATTGTGTGTCTGAGTATCCGTGCGAGTACAACCGCCTTGGTTTGGACAACATCGAATTGCTTATCAGGGAGTTTCCGGACTGCGTGATCGGCTCTTCCGACCATTTCAATGGAATTTTGTCCGGCCCGGTGGCGTATTTGAAAGGAGCTCGAGTTTTCGAGAAGCACGTTACATTGAACCGTGCGTGGAAAGGAACAGACCACAGTTTTGCGCTTGAGCCGGAAGGCTTTCGCAAATTTGTGCGTGATATCAAGCGTGTAGGCCACATGTTGCCAGCTAAGCCAAATGATGACCTTGGCAATGAGTACGTTTTCAAGAAGCTTGGAAAATCATTGGTTGCCTATGTGGATATTCAGGCAGGGGAGCTGCTTACTTTGCAGAATCTTTCGGGACGCATCTTCAATGCGCAATACATACCGGTGCGTGAGTCAAACCATGTGATCGGTCGTATCGCGAAGAGGGATATCGCCCAAGGCGATCCGCTTCAGTATGCCGATCTCGAAGGTTGATCGGAGGATGATCAGTCAAAGTACTCTGGCCTCCGTTCAGTTGATAGTCTTCGATTTTGACGGCGTATTCACTGACAATACCGTTTATGTGAGCCAGGATGGTGTCGAGTCTGTGCGCTGCTGGCGCAGTGACGGGCTGGGGCTGTCAAGGTTACGAAACATCGGGGTCAAGGCTTTCATCGTCTCGACGGAGGTGAACCCGGTTGTTACGGTCAGGGCCAATAAGCTGAAGTTGCCCTGCAAGCAGGGGGTTGAGGACAAGGCCGCCGCGATTCTGGAAATCTGCGGTGAGCTCGGAGTCGCGCCCGCGCTTACCGTGTTCGTCGGCAACGACATCAACGATATTCCGGCGTTCCAGGCGATCGGTGTGCCGGTGGCGGTTGCCGATGCGTACCCCGAAATTTACCCGCATGTACTGCACCGTACCGAAAAGCCCGGTGGCTTTGGCGCGGTGCGTGAGGTGTGCGATCTCATTTTTCACGCCAGAAATGGCGCCAGTGTGGAACAAACGCAATGAGTAAAGATGCGCTTTTTGATGTCGGTGGGGAAGTCGTGCTGATTACTGGCGTCGCTGGTCAATTGGGTGGCGAATACGCCAAGGCCTTCCTGGAGCGTGGGTCGCGCGTGGTCGGCCTGGATGTCAGGCCATCTGCCGGAAGCGACGCGATTGCGGCGCAGTACCCGGACAACTACCTGTTTTGCACGTCTGACGTTACCTCCAAGTCCTCTTTGCAGAAGGCATTGAGCGAAGTCGTAAGTAAGTTCGGCACCCCGACCGTCTTGATCAACAACGCGGCGATTGATTCGCCACCCTCCGCGCCGCCAGAAGAAAATGGGCCGTTCGAAGACTACCCGGAAGCGTCTTGGGACAAGGTGATCGATGTCAATCTTAAGGGGGTTTATCTCTGCTGCCAGGTCTTCGGCGCGGAGATGGCCAAGGCACGCGGGGGTTCGATCATCAATATTGCGTCGATCTATGGAGTGGTCTCGCCAGACCAGAATCTTTACGAATACCGGCGCAAGCGGGGTGAAGTTTTCTACAAGCCAGTGGCTTATTCGGCATCCAAATCCGGCATCCTTAATTTGACCCGTTACCTCGCTGTCTATTGGGCGAAAAAGAATGTGCGTGTGAATTCGCTGACGATCGCCGGTGTTTTCAACAATCAGGAACAGGCCTTCCTCGATGTCTACTGTGGGCGCATTCCGGTGGGGCGCATGGCTAATGTCGATGAATACAACGGCTCGGTCGTTTTCCTTGCCAGCCCGGCTTCGCGCTACATGACAGGCACCAATCTCGTCATCGATGGCGGCTGGACGGCGATCTAAACATGAACAACATTGCGCAGATTCCAAACTGGATCAATGGCGAGAGCCACACGCCCATGGGCGGGGCATGGCTAGACAAATTCAATCCGCACAATGACTCTCTGCTTTCGCGTGTTGCGGCATCTACGGCGGACGACGTCGATCAGGCGATATGCGCCGCAGTCGATGCATTTGAGGGCTGGAGCGCCTTGACGCCGGTCAGGCGTGGTCAATTGTTATCGGTGCTCGTCAGCGAAATGAAGCGTCGATCCGACGACCTTGCGCACTGCATCGCCGAGGAAACCGGCAAGCCACCGCAAGATGCCAAAGGCGAGGTGGGAGGGGCGATCCTGCTGGGCGAGTATTTCGCCGGCGAGGGCATGCGCCTCTATGGACGGTCGCTGACATCCGGTATGCCCGGGAAATACAGTCACACAGTGCGGCAGCCCAGAGGCGTGGCGGGGCTAATTGTTCCAGCCAATACGCCAATTGCGAATATTGCCTGGAAGTCATTTCCGGCACTGATATGCGGAAATACGGTGGTACTCAAGGCTGCTGAGGATGCTCCGCGCATCGCACTATTGTTTGCCGAACTGACGCGCGATGCGGGTCTGCCACCCGGTGTATTCAACGTTATACAGGGTGCCGGTCAGCCGGCAGGTTCGGCACTGGTTCAGGATGCACGCGTCAGTGTCATCAGTTTTACCGGTTCGACACCGGTCGGACGGTGGATTGCCGAAGTGGCGGGCAAGCGGTTGGCGCGCGTCTCGCTTGAGCTTGGCGGGAAAAATTCTTTCGTCGTCTGCGACGATGCCGATCTTGATCAGGCGGTTCATTGGGCAGCCCTGTCGGCGTTCAGTAATGCTGGTCAGCGCTGTGCGGCGGGGAGTCGAATCGTTGTTTACAAGGCGGTCTATTCCGAGTTTCGCGAACGTTTCGTGGCGAAAACAAAGAGTCTCAAGCTGGGCATTGATTTCGGGTGCGATCTGGGGCCGGTCATCAACCGGCGGCAGCACACGGCGATTCTTGATGCGATCGCCAAGGCGGTATCCGATGATGGTGGCAGGATGCTCTGCGGTGGATCGGTGCCGGCCGATTCGCGGCTTGACCGAGGCTATTACATCGAGCCCACGATCATTGACGGATTGGGCGGCGATGCAGAATTGTCCTGCCGTGAGATATTCGGGCCGGTCGCGACCTTGCATGAGGCTGTTGACCTTCAGGACGCACTTCGGATTTCGAACAGTTCGGAGTATGGCCTCACGGCCGCGATCCATACTCGTAGCGTCGATCGCGCGATGTGGTTTGCCCAGAAAGTGAAGGCCGGTGTCGTGAATGTCAACATCGGAACTTACGGTAGCGAGCCACACATGCCTTTTGGCGGATTTGGCGCGTCAGGCAATGGAACCCGCGAGCCCGGTGTCGAGGCGCTCGACGTCTATTCCGAATTGAAGAATATTTCTTTCCTGGTCAGGGAAAGTGAATTGAACGGGCCGGTACGGCAGATCGACGGCGGGCATTCTTGATGGTCAGGGTAATTCGATGAAGCTTGCAAAAGTCGAGATGTTTCATGCGGATGCCGGATGGCGTCCGTGGTCGTTTGTAAAGGTAACGACAGACGACGGACTGGTCGGCTGGAGCGAATGTACCGATTCTCATGGCTCACCGCTGGGCATGGAAGGTGTCGTTCGGGATCTGTCGCCGCTCTTGGTCGGACAAGACCCAAGGAGGATCGGGAAACTGCTTTCCGATATGCATTCAAGGACAAGGCAGAGTCCGGGATCCATCATCCAGAAGGCCATTGGCGGTATCGAGAATGCGCTTTGGGACATCAAGGCGAAAGCCCTGGGCGTTCCCGTGTACGAGCTGTTGGGTGGCGCCATCAGGGAGACCATTCCGCTTTATTGGTCTCATTGTGGGACTAGCCGGGTTCGCGCATGGCAATTGGTGCAGAAGCCACAAATCGCCACCATCGGCGACGTCGAGGAATTCGGCCACGAAGTCAAAGCCTCCGGTTTCAAAACATTGAAGACCAACATCGCTATTCTCGGGAGTAATCCTCACGTTTACATGCCAGGCTTTTTCAAGAGTGCCGGAGGCCCTGAGCTGAACGCCGATTCGACCATATTGAAAGCCATAGACCAATGGGTCGGTGCGCTTCGGTCGGCGGTCGGCGGTGATATCGGGATCGCGCTCGACCTGAATTTCAATTTCAAGACCGACGGTTACATCAAGATAGGTCGCTTGTTGGAGCAGTACGACCTGTCCTGGCTGGAAATAGACAGCTACGATGCCGAGGCATTGCGCCAAATCAAGGATTCGATTCGCATCCCGATCACCTCTTGCGAAAATCTGTACGGCGTCCGGCAGTATCAACCGTATTTCATACGCCACGCGATGGATACGGCGGCAATCGACGTGATCTGGAACGGCTTCACCGAGTCCAAACGAATTGCCGATATGGCCGAGCTTCACGAGATGAATATTTGCCCTCATAACTACAATGGCCATTTGTCAACGCTGATCAGCATGCAGCTTTGTGCGGTTGTGCCCAACCTTCGCATCGCCGAAGTCGATGTCGATGACGTGCCATGGCGCGATGAGTTGTTCACCGCGTCGCCAGTCATCGAGAACGGTTCATTCAAGATTACGACGGTTCCGGGGTGGGGGGCCGATGTTGATGAAAAGGTGCTCGCAAAACACAAATGGCCGAAGTCTTAGCACCCATGAAAATAGGTGTGCTAGGTCCGGGCGCGGTTGGCGGATTATTGGCCGCATTGCTTTGCAGATCGGGCAATCAGGTCTGCTGTTTTGGTCGAGAGTTGGCTGTCGAATCAATTCAGCGGCGCGGAATACGTGTCCAAAGTGCTGTCTTTGGCGCTTTCGATGCGCATCCGATGGCTAGCATGAGCGCTTCCTCCCCGGTAGACGTGGTCTTCATAGCCGTCAAGGCGTCGGCACTGGAAGTCGCGCTTGGTAGCATTTCCGCGGCTATCGGCGACGAAACCGCAATTGTGCCGTTGTTGAACGGAATCGGTCATCGCGAACGAATTCGCGATGTACTTGGTTTGCGGGTTGTTGTCGGTACGATCGGTGCAGTCGAGGTTACCCTCGGCGATAATCGGGATGTGCTGCATCGGTCATCGATGATTCCCCATATGGAGCTCGCGTCGGATGGCGATGTCAGCCCGGACGTCGTTTCGGCCATCGCATCCACGGTTAGGCGCGCGGGATTGTCCGTTACGATCGGAGCCAACGAAAACGAGGTGATCTGGAAGAAATTGGTTCGACTTTCAGCCATCGCGACTTTGACCACATATATGCAATCCCCGGTTGGCGCGGTCAGAACCAATCAGCAGTCACGAGATATGCTGGCGGCTGTTGTCGGGGAGTTATCCCAGGTGGCCCAGTCTCAGGGGGTGCGGTTGTTCGAGTCTGATGTGATGCATCAGATCGATGGTTTGCCTGAGACCTTGACGACCTCGATGCAACGGGATGTTGGTGCGGGAAGGCCGTCTGAAATCGAGTCGATCTTGGGGGAGCCTCTCCGGCTCGGGCAGTCGTTAGGATTGCCCGTGCCGGCGATGGAGCGCTGTTATTCATTTATCAAGGCGCGGGTAAGCGCCTGACGGCTTCGGATGTGGTGATTAGGCAGGTTGAGCGATGGATGAAAATAAATTCAAGGTGCTGGGCATCGTCGGGATACGTTCTGGTTCCAAGGGCGTTGCGAACAAGAACATCCGGAATCTGTCCGGCAAACCACTGGTTGGATGGGTGCTCACCGCCGCGTTGCGCTCGAAAAGCGTAAATCGGCTTGTCGTTTCGACGGATTCGGAAGAATACGCAAGGGTGGCGATGGAGCTTGGCGCCGAAGTGCCCTATCTGCGCCCGGCAGAGCTGGCTCGGGACAACTCGCCTGAAATTGACTATGTCCGCCACATGCTGGAATGGCTGGAAAAAAATGAAGGTTATTGCCCGGATATCGTGGTTCGAATGATGGCCACGGTGCCTTTGCAGGCGCCGGAGGATATCGATGCCGTGGTCCGGATTCTGGAAAACGATCCGTTGGCCGATTCCGCGGTTGTTGTCGCGGAAGCGCGGCAACATCCGTTGAAGGCGCTAAAGATTGTTGACGATGGTGAGGGTGGAACCAAGTTGGTGACCTATTTCACCGACTCCGGACGTGAGGTGACGCCGATCGCGAGGCAGAATTACCAGCCCGCTTATTTTCGCGCCAACGTCATCGCATGCCGGACTCATGTCGTGTTTGACACCGGTTCGCTTACAGGGGATTTGGTTCGGTATCACATCATTCCGCAGGAGCGGGCGGTTGATATCGACAATCTGGTTGATTTTTACATCGCGGAGCATTTGATGGCGATGGAACGCTAAATCGACGAACCGCGTAAAAATGTTTCCAGCGAGCCATGCCATCAAGGCGCAGCTTGTTATTTTGTTTATGGCCTGAGGAGTGATTTATGGGTGATCAAGTTGGGGTAGCCGTCAGCGGTACGCTGTATTACGCGCCATACAAGGAGTTCGAGCGTGTTCGTGCTTTGCCGGTGTCTGATATCGAGAGGGCGATTCTGTTTGCGGCGCTCTGCCGAATCAATACTCTTTACATGATTGCTTGTGCCGGTTCTGGTCATATCGGTAGCAGCTTCAGCAGCATGGACATCATGTCCTGGCTGCAACTCAATGAAATCCGAACGCCTCCTGAAGGCGATATCACCTCCCCACGCGATATTTTCTTCTCCTCGAAAGGGCACGATGCGCCAGCGCTTTACAACACCTTGATCGGTCTCGGCAAACTGGATTTCGGATTGATCGACAAGTTGCGCCGCCTTGGTGGCCTGCCGGGCCACCCCGATGTTTCCACACCCAATATCGTCACCAATACCGGTTCTCTGGGCATGGGGGTTTCGAAGGCCAAGGGCATGATTTTTGCCAACCGCCTCCTTAAGCATCCTGGCAATGTCTATGTGCTGACCGGCGACGGCGAACTTCAGGAAGGCCAGTTCTGGGAATCCCTGATTTCCGCCGCCAACCACAAGCTGCATGAACTCACCGTCATCATCGACCACAATAAATTGCAATCGGATACGCTGGTTTCCAAGGTCAGCGATTTCGGAGATCTCGAAGCAAAGTTGGCCGCCTTTGGGTGGCACGTCAGCCGTTGTGATGGCAACGACCTGAATGCCTTCTCGCAAACGCTTGCGGCCAGCAAAAACGTCACGGACAAGCCAAAAGTAATCATCGCGGACACGATCAAGGGCAAGGGCGTGTCCTTTATGGAACATACCGCGATCGATTCCGATATCGAGTTCTACAAGTTTCACAGCGGCGCACCGACCGATGATGCCTATGTCAAGGCCGCACAGGAGTTGATTGATGCCGCCAACGCGTGCCTGAAGTCTGCCGGAACCTCGGCACTCGAACTGGAAACTGTCAGTCGTCCCGCGGCCGTTGTGCCGGAAAACCCGCAACGCCTGATTGCCGCCTACTCGGATGCCTTGATCGGGCAGGCGAGGAAGAACCCGAAGATCGTCGCACTGGATGCGGATCTCATTCTCGACACAGGCCTGATTCCGTTTCAGAAGGCATTCCCAGATCGTTTTGTCGAGTGCGGAATTGCGGAGCAGGACATGGTTTCGCAGGCGGGAGGCATGGCTTTGCAGGGGCTGCTGCCTATCGTTCATTCCTTCGCCTGCTTCTTGTCGGCCAGGCCGAATGAGCAGATTTATACCAACGCCACCGAGTTGAAAAAAATCATTTATGTGGGTTCGTTGGCGGGAGTGGTGCCCGGCGGGCCAGGACATTCTCACCAAGCGGTGCGGGACATCTCCGCATTAGCGGCCATGCCAGGCCTTGTTATGATGGAGCCATCCTGCGAGGCGGAAGTCGGTCTGCTCCTGGACTGGGCGATCAACACGAACAAGTCCAGCAGTTACTTGCGTCTTGTCAGTCTGCCCTGGGTGCTGCCATATGCATTGCCGACGGCTTACCAGCCAGAGTGGGGTAAGGGCGTCGCCCTGACTGAAGGCCAGGATGCGGTTGTCGTCGCCTACGGCCCAGTCATGTTGACCTCGGCGATCCAGGCCGCGCGGATATTGAAAAGCGAGAACGGAATCACCGTGAAAGTCATCAATCTGCCCTGGCTGAATCATGTCGACGCCGGCTGGCTGGCTGAGACATTGGCTGGCTACAAAGCCATTTTCTCGATCGATAACCATTACCTGATCGGCGGCCAAGGCGATCGGGTGGCAGATGCCATGGCTACGCTAGGGCTTGCCGACAAGAAGCTGCACCGACTTGCGCTCAATACCATTCCGGCCTGTGGGCGCAATGACGAAGTGCTTCAATTCCATGGCCTGACAGGTATGCTCATCGCCGAAAAAATTCGGGCATTGCTTTGACCTGTTCGGTTCAAGCAGTTGCTGATAGCCAGTTGAATGAAATTCAGCGGCCGGTTTTGGCGCTGAGCTAACGCCGAGCGATGCCGCATCAATGTACCCAAATCAATGGATTCAAGTATCAACATGAATGACCGAAAATCCCTGGTGATTTTTATCTCGAATGAAAATTACCTCAGAAACTGGATTCGGGCGGGGGCGTTCGAGCAGTTACGGGCCGATTATGAACTGCACTATGTCGTGGCTCGCGACTATTGGGATCCGGCTATGTTGAAGGATTTCGGGATCGCCGAGTACACGGTTGTTGAGCAGCCGGCTTACCGCAAGTTTCTGCTGCGTCGTTTGCTGACGGTCACGATGTTCAAGCACACGCGGAAATCCAGGGCGTTCAGCATCAAGATGCGCTTTGTTCGTCAAAAATGGGCAGGGTTCTACAAGTTCCTGGCATTGCCGGTGGTCTATGAAGCTTTCCTGCTGGCGGTTCGTGCCGGTCTTCCGACATGGGCGCAGTTTGCGCAAATCGTTCACCGGATCAATCCCGTGGCGGTGATCGCACCATCGCTGGCGGCGGACAGTTTCACGATTGACATGACCTATACGGCGAAGAAGCTAGGGATCAAGTCGATGTTGTTGATCAACAGTTGGGACAATCTGGTCAGCAAGGGGGTTCTGCCTTTACCGCCTGATTGTGTTGGCGTCTGGGGGCAGCAGGGAATCAATCAGGCGACTCGCGTGCAAAATGTGCCGCGTGAACGTGTGGTCGCGCTGGGGGTGCCGAGGTTTGACCGCTATTTCCGGCAAGATGAAGCCAAGCCGGAAATCGATATCCACGAATTCAATGGAATTCCTAAAATCAAGAAGATCATTCTGTACGCAGCGACGTCGATCCCGTTTGACGACATCTCAGCCATCGAAATTCTCGACCGATTCATATCATCCGATCCAGCGTACTCGGACTATGTGATCCTGTTCCGGCCCCATCCCGAAATGATGAAGCGGTCCGGCGAGCGAGCGTTCGCGGATTGCCATTTCAGTCATGTTCATCTCGATCGGCAGGTTGCCGCCTACTACATGTCAAGATTTGACAAGGCGGTCGACAGTGAAAAGTCCTACATCAACAACGCAGAGTTGGACTATTACCCAGCCCTATTGAAGGCCGTTGTCGCTGTCGTTTGCCCCCCCACCACGCTCGGTGTCGAAGGCGCGATGAACGGCGCACCCTGTCTGATGATTTGTTATGGGGACGGACGAAATACATGGCTGTCGCCGGACCAGATGTGTCAATACGAAAGTGTGGAAGAGGTGCTTGCCATGCCGGGTGTCGTGGCATGCCACGCGGAATCCGATTTGGCGGCGTGTTTTGCACAAATTATTCGACTTTCCCAAGACCACGATGCCAGACACCTTCTGGCGGAGGCGACGCAGTATGTGGTCTATCGCGACGCTACGCCGTATGCGAAGCGCTTGGCGTTCCTGGTTCAATGCCTGGTCAATGAACAGCCATTGCGTCTCTCTCCACAAGACTGATGGGTATCGAAGCTCGCACATGCCGTTATCTACTGATGCAAGAAATCGCGAAATGACTCGAGACGACCAAAGCTGGATTGGTGAGCAGACAATCCGGGGGATTACGCAGTTCGATCAAGCGATGATCAGCGCCTATCCGGAATCGGATGCGTATCTGCAGGGCGCGCGGGAATACCTGCGCACGGTAGGGGAAACCTGCAACTACATCGCTGCGGCCGAGAAGCTGGATTGGAAGGCTTGTCTCCCTCACGACGCCAAGGTGCTCGATATCGGATGTGGGGGCGGCTGGCTGGTTGCCATGTTGACGCGGATCGATACGGTGCGAATGGTTTATGCGCTCGATTCGAGCCGGCATTTTCTGCGCACCCTGTTGCCTCAAGTGGTCGAATTGATGAACGGGCATCCGGAAAAAATCGTGGTCATTGAGGGATTGTTTCAACCGCTTCTGTTCGACGATGCGCATCTGGATGCTGTCGTCGCATCGTCGGCCCTGCACCATGCCGACAACCTGGAATCGGTGTTAATCGAGATTCGTCGTGCTCTCAAGCCCGGAGGGCGGCTCGTCATCCTGAACGAAACACCTTGGCCGGGCTGGCGGCATCTCGTTTCCGTGATGGCTGCCGCGGCTCGGGTCGTTCGCGACCTCCTTCTGCATCGCTACCGGCCGCTGTCGCCGTCGATCTCGTCGTCGGGATATCTGTACGACCCTAAACTCGGGGATCGCGATTATCCGATGTGGTATTGGGAGAAGGCGCTCAAAGCCGCTGGTTTTTCTATCGAATCTGTAATGGATACGGGCATGCCGACCGTTAAGGGCAGCAAGGGGCGTCCATTGATTCATTTCGTCTGCCGGGTTGCTTGAGCGCGTTTACGGCTGACCCGCTATCAGGAAGTATGAGTTGCAACTGAATAGCAACGTTATCGTGCCGGGGGCCACTTTCCGGAACGTGTTCATCCTGGAGTCACGCGACTGCTGGTCAGTTGCGCGGCCTCTCTATGATCCCGCTCGGGATCTGGTGCTGACCTACGACTTCGGGTTGCGGCGGGAAGTGGAAGCGCTCGGCGGTGTGGTGCGCTATGTCGACCACTTGTGCGAACAGTCGCTCATGCAGGAGAACAATTTCCTCATGTACCGATTCTTCCGGGACTGGCATCTCGATGCCAACGGAGCGGATATTTTTCGTTATCGCGATGTGGACTTCGGCTTCAGCTTCCGCATCGAGATATGGAACGATTTCACCTTCTACGTGCGTAGCCGGCTATGCCTGGAGCAATTGCGGACTATTGGCTATGAGTCGGTTTTTGTCGGCGCAGGACAGGACTTGATGGAAGAAATCCTGGGCGACATGGGGCTTGATTTCAACGTGCTGCCAAGCGTCGCCCTAACACAGCGTGGCACTTATTTTTTCCCGATTCATCGCTGGACGGACGAGCGTTTGCGTATCCGTCGAACGCGTCACGTCATCCGGGATTGGGCGACTATCGTTCAGGGTATCGCCATGAGCTGGTACGACCGATTGGTCGAGGGCTTCGCCCCGAAGACACGTGTTTTTGTGCAGGAATATCACCCGACCAGGAAATTGATGCTGCGACTGCAGCGGCAGCCGGGTGTTCGGGTCGTGCAGGGGCACTTCTCCGCCACACCCGGTGTTTCCAGGTTTTTGCGCGAGCGTCCGATACCTGTCTACGGGAATAGAAAGAAATATCAGTCGAATGCGCGCGGCTTGATCGATGAATTCAGAAAGAGGAGCGTGGCGCGTCTGGTTCTGTCGACCGGGGTCGATGTCACGGATGCGGCCAATCGGTTGATTGAGCAGCGCATATCCGGTGTTCTGCCTGAATCGTTGCGTACGCTCGAATGTGTTATCCGATACCTGGATCGACACCCGATCAGGCTGGAAATCCTGATCGCGAATCTGGGTCAGGTCGCCATGTTGGTCGATAGCGTTGCGAGGAGTCGCGGTGTTCCTGTCTACCTGATTATCAACGGCATGCTGATTAGCGAATATCTTGACGAAGGTAAATATGCAAGCGTAATCAATGCCTATTCAACCAGTATTCGCGACCACTATTTCAGGGGCATGGACAACATCGTTTGCTTGGGGGATCCGCGCATGGATGATTACGCGAAAGCTCCTTTGCGTTCGATAAATCGAACAACGCCAACTATCACGATAGGCGCGTCTGGATTCAACAGTATCGATCTGAATTCTTATTTGGCCGTCGAATTTGCATTTCTGGCCGAGGTGCTTACGGCAATCGAAAACCTGTCCCGGCGAGGACAGGAGTTCCGTGTAGTGCTCAAGGTGCGTGCCAACGGTTACGCTTCGCAATATCGCCAGTTCATTGACGAATACTTTCCAGACCGGGTTGACCGCATTGAGGATAGGGTGTCGATGCGTGCAGTGCTGGATGAAACCGATTTCTTCGTGTCGATTTATTCCCAAACGCTGTTTGAAGCATCCTGCCTGGGCATTCCCTGCGTCTATCACAAGACTGATCAGGAGCTCATGCAGCCGCCATTCGACGGTAAATCGGAGTTGGTTACAACGTACGACGTGGCTGGGTTGGAGCAGGCAATCAGTGATTTTCTGGCTGGCAGCGGACGCTTCGACGCTTTTCTGGAGAACAGCGTGATGGAGAAATACATCGGGCCTCTGGATGGAGGCAACTTGGAACGCAACCTGGAATTTGTCCATGAATTACTGGACAAGGGGTGGCACGGGAGCGGGGCATGAACGTTGTCCCCATGTTTATCAGACGTGCCCTGTATGAGTTCAGGCTACGCCGTTGCTTTCCCACCAGCGTGATCCATTCTGGTGCTACAGCCGATTCTTCCAGTGTATTGGGCGACTATTCCGTGCTTTTTCGCAATGTGCACCTGATTGACTCAAGCCTGGGCGCTTATAGCTATGCCCAGGAAAACTCGGCGCTTTATGGGGTTGAAGTGGGGCCGTTCTGTTCGATAGCGGCCGGAGTCACGATTGGTCTGATGAATCATCCGATTTACATGGTGAGCACCAGCCCGGTTTTTTACGACAATACCCAGCCTCTGCCCCGGTTCTTTTCGAGCCAAAATAGGCATTCCCAGAAACCGCCCAAGACAGTGATTGAAGCGGATGTCTGGATTGGCGAAGGCGCCAAGATCATGGCTGGCGTCCGTGTCGGTGTCGGGTCGGTTATTGGCGCCGGAGCGGTGGTGACCCGGGATATTCCACCCTATACCGTAGCGGCTGGAGTCCCGTGCCGTCCGATCAAGGACCGATTTCCCGAGAGCATGCGCTTGCGCATGCTCGATACAAGATGGTGGGAGCTGGACGACAAAATACTGGCTACTTTGGCCCCTTACTTTGCCGATCCGGCAAGTTTTCTGTCGGCTATAAATGCCGCAAAACTCACCGTGCCAGTTGGGCGAAGAGATTAATCGACTAAGGATTTTGGAAACAAAATGAAAAGAAACTGTATTTTGAGTTTTACCCTGAGCGGACATGGCTTCAGCGGTGTGTTGTGTATCGATGGAAAGATTGTTGTCGCGACGAGCCTTGAACGGATTACGCGGATCAAAAACGACATTCTTTTGCCGATTTCAAGACTGGATCTCGAAGATTTCGGGTGGCGCAGCGATCCAGAAAATTACCAGAAAAACCTGGATTTGCCGTTTGATCTCGATGTCGATCCGAATTCAATTGAATTCGAGAACCTGCCTAAATTTCAAGCCCTTCTGGATTATCTGTTGAGCGCGGGTGGCGTTGAACTGGGCGATGTCGACTGCGTCGTTTATAGCTACCGCTATAACGAGCAAGCGCGGCGATTTTTCCAGAAGAAAAATCCAAAGATCGAGTTTCTGGTGCCGGAACACCATTTTTCTCACGCTTGCCAGGCATTCCTACCATCGCCTTTCGAAGAGGCTGCGATCATGGTGGTGGATGGGCAGGGAGTGCCTCTGGCCCGGACGGGAGGCGACCAGTTGTCCGGTTGCCTGGCCTACGGCAAAGGGAATTCAATCGAAACCTTATGGGAGCTACCGGTTCGTCATAGCCTTGGCGGAATTTACGCGGCCTTTACCAAAAAGATCGGTTTCAAAACGAACGAAGAAGGAAAAACCATGGGGTTGGCCCCCTATGGCGGTACTGAGTACTACGACATTCTTAAGTCGGAACTTCTATTTGACTCGAAGGAATTCGGTATCAGGAACATTGCCGCGCTCGTCAAACGAGGGTTTCGTCCCGAGGAAGTGCTCTATTCGTTGCCTAACTACAGTGCCTTTCTGAAGAAGTTCAAGACGCGAGTAAAAGGCGAAGATATTACCGATGTGCAGAGGAATCTCGCCTATGCGGTACAGAAAATAACTGAAGATGTGATGGTGTACCTGGCTAACTGGCTGCACGAAAAAACCGGTTCAAAGAACTTGTGCATTGCCGGCGGCGTCGGCTTGAATTGTGTTGCGAATTATCAGGTTCTCGCGCGCTCGAAATTTGAAAACATTTTTGTCCACCCGAATTCCGGCGACAACGGTTTGGCGGTTGGCCAAGCTCTATATGCTTATACTGTCGATGGCGGCAATTCTAGGAATTATGTCGCGACACATGACTATCTCGGCATGGAGTATCCGGAGAGTCGCTTCCGGAAAGCGATTTCCGATGTCGCGGGCCGGGACGATCTGGTCATTCAGGAATTCGACAATATGGAAAACCTGTATGACGCCATGTCCGAAAACATTGTCGGCGGCAAAATTACGAGCTGGTGTCAGGGGCGTAGTGAGTTTGGGCCGCGCGCGCTTGGCAATCGAAGCATCCTGGCCGACCCTCGTCGGCATGACATGAAGGACATTCTGAATTCGCGGGTCAAGTTTCGGGAGAGCTTTCGCCCGTTTACGCCTTCGGTGCTGGCCGAGCGGTCATCGGAGTTTTTTGAGCTCGATGTCGAGTCACCCTTCATGCTTCTTGCACCCTATGTCAAACCGGGTAAGTCGGAATTGGTTCCGGCGATCACCCATGCCGATAACACTGCGCGAGTACAGACCGTGACCCCGGATGTGAATGAACGTTACTACGGACTGATTAAGTCCTTCGAGAAAAGGACTGGCATTCCCATGGTTCTGGACACTTCATTCAATATCGCGGATGAGCCTATCGTTGAAACGCCAGAAGACGCGATCCGTTGTTGCCTCTCGACGGATATCGATGTCCTGGGCATTGATCGGTTTCTGATCACCAAGTTGAAAAGAACCCACTAATTTTCAGGAACAACGGACAGTGATTTACTGATGCGCCATTCACCCAAGAATATTCTGATTACCGGTGGGGCCGGGTTCATTGGCTCGTGCCTTTCGCTCAGGCTGGTCGAGGCTGGGTATGGCATCGTCATTCTGGACAATTTATCGCCACAGATACATGGGCCAGATACATCGGGCAATTCATGGCTCAATGCGCTCAGGGCGCGCACCCGTTTCGTCCGTGGCGACGTTACCAACCGAGCAGACCTGCTCAAGGTATTACCCGACGTCGATACGGTCGTGCATCTGGCGGCGGAAACGGGAACCGGGCAGTCGATGTATGCGATCCAGCATTATTCCGATGTCAATGTTGGCGGAACGGCGTTATTGCTCGACCTGATTGCGAATGAGCGTTTCCCGGTGCGCAAATTGGTCGTGGCCTCATCGCGCGCCGTATATGGTGAGGGCAAGTATCGTTGCCCGGAACACGGTCTGTTTTATCCCGCTGCGCGCTCGGATGTGGATATGGCGCAGGGCATGTTCGAGCACCGCTGCCCGGTCTGCGCGCAACCGTTGCAACTTGTGCCGACCGATGAGTCGTCGGTGTTGCAGCCTTCGTCGGTGTATGGCGTGACCAAGTTGGCGCAGGAGCAGTTGGTGCTCGCTGTCGGCAAGGCGCTCGGGATATCGGCGATAGCGCTTCGATATCAGAATGTTTACGGGCCGGGCCAATCCTTGTCGAACCCCTATACCGGGATTCTTTCGATCTTTTCGACCCGTATGCGTCATGAAAGCCCGATCAATATTTTTGAAGACGGCCTCGAAAGCCGGGATTTTCTTTATATCGACGATGCCGTTGAGGCAACCATGCGGGCGATTGAGTATGCGGAGCCATTGGTCGATGTATTCAACGTCGGTTCCGGGGTGGCCACCGATGTGCTGACGATTGCGCGTACGTTGCACCGCTACCTGGGCGGTGGTTCCGAGATCAATGTTTCCGGGCAGTATCGTGTCGGTGACATACGCCACAACGTGGCCGATCTGGCCAAGGTCAACCAAGTTTTGGGCTTTTCGCCCAGTGTGTCAATCGATGAGGGCTTGAACCGTTTCGTCGATTGGGTCAAGGGCGAGCGCACGCAGAGCGATCGTTACGAGGAAAGTCTGGCGGAGTTGCGGGCGAAGGGCCTGTTCAAGTGACTCCGATTCGACAGGGTCTGGTCAGCCTGGTGGTCGCCAGCTACAACCATGCCGGTTTTCTTGTCCGCCGGATGGACAGCCTGATTGCGCAGACCTATCCGGATACTGAAATCCTGGTAATCGACGATTGCTCTCCCGACAACAGCGTGGAAGTTTTGCGTGGTTACGAAACGCAGCCCAAGGTGAAGCTGGTTGTTCGCGAAAAAAACGGTGGTTGGGTGGCGGTGAGCAATCAGGGCGTCGATCTATCCTCGGGGGAGTTCGTGCTGTTTGCCAATTGCGACGACGATTGCGACCCGAGCATGGTCGCGCGTTTGGTCGATGCCATGCGGCGCCATCCTTCCGCCGGCATTGCCTTCTGCCGCAGCCTGATGGTGGATGAGGAAGACCGGGTATTGGGCGACGATTTCGCTATTCGGGAGGCGGCCTTCAAAAAGCGCTGCGCCCGCGACACGCTGCTGACCGGCGCGGAAGCAAGCCGTTTTCTGCTCCATTCCTGTGTGATTCCGAATCTGAGCGCCGCGCTGATTCGGCGAGAATGTTTTGCCGAAGTCGGCTTCCTGTCCCAGGACTACCGGGTTTGCTGCGATTGGGATCTCTTCTTCAGGATTGCCGCCCGTTACGATATCGCCTATGTGGCGGAGCCCTTGAACCGGTTTCGCCAGCATCGCAAGACGATACGCAGCGTGACCAAGGACAAGGTGGTTTATGAGGAATACTTCCGCTTGTTGCTTGGCCAGATCGGTCGTCTCGATCTGTCGCCGATGGAGCGCGCCAGGTTTCGCACGCATGTGATGTATTTATGGGCAGTGCATCTGTCCTCGCCGTCTTTGAACGGTATTTTTAATCTGCCGTATCATTTCGGCAGAGTCCTCAGTCTGGATCCGTTAGCCTTGGTGTTCGTCATTCCCGGTGGCGTCTTGCGCGCGGGCGAACTAGCGGTGAAGGTGTTCAATAAATTGATTTTCTCGTTGAAAAGAAGAGCGTCGCAATGACAACAAGAATTCTGGTTACCGGCGGCGCCGGGTTTCTGGGTTCACATTTATGTGAACGTCTGCTCACCGCCGGTAACGATGTGCTTTGCGTGGACAATTTTTTTACCGGCAGCAAAGACAACATTGCGCATTTGATGGGGAATCCCTATTTCGAAATGATGCGCCACGACGTGACGTTTCCGCTTTATGTCGAAGTCGATCAGATCTACAACCTGGCCTGCCCGGCCTCGCCGGTTCATTACCAGTTCGATCCGGTACAGACGGCCAAGACCAGCGTTCATGGGGCCATCAATATGCTCGGTCTTGCCAAGCGTGTTAAGGCGAGAATTCTGCAGGCTTCGACCAGCGAGGTTTATGGCGATCCCGAAATCCACCCACAGGTCGAGTCCTATTGGGGCAAGGTGAATCCGATCGGCATCCGCAGCTGTTATGACGAAGGCAAGCGTTGCGCGGAGACCTTGTTCTTCGATTACTGGCGGCAACACAAGCTGGAAATTAAGGTTGCGCGCCTGTTCAATACTTACGGCCCACGGATGCACCCGAACGATGGCAGGGTGGTGAGCAATTTCATCGTGCAGGCACTCCGGGGAGAGGACATCACGATCTATGGCGATGGACAGCAATCCCGGAGTTTTTGCTACGTGGATGATTTGATCGAGGTGATGGTGCGCTTGATGGGGTCTCCGGCTGAGTTCACCGGGCCGGTCAATATCGGTAATCCATGTGAATTCACCATGCTCGAATTGGCCGAGCAGGTGCTCAAACTGACCGGTTCGAAAAGCAGACTGGTGTTCATGCCACTGCCATCCGACGATCCACGCCAAAGACAGCCGGACATTTCACTGGCAAAGCAGGTGCTCGATTGGGAGCCCAAGGTCGCGCTGGCCGATGGCTTGAAGGAAACGATCGCCTATTTTGCGAAACGAATCTAGGCGGGTTGATTCGTGCGCAAACAGCTTGCCAATCCCGCCGTGGCGGTGGTCATACCGACCTTTAACAGGGCGGAAGACCTGCGCCGCTGCCTTGAGTCTTTGGTAGCCCAGACCTTTGATAACTTCGAGGTTCTGGTCTGCGATGACGGTTCGACCGATGCCAGCGCGGCGGTGGCGGGCGAGTTCGAGGATCGGCTCGACATCCAGTTCGAAACCGCTGAAAACTTTGGCGGCCCGGCCCGACCGCGCAATCGGGGCGTCGCCAAAGCCCGAGCGCCCTATATCGCATTTCTCGATTCGGATGACTGGTGGACGCCCGTCAAGTTGGCGCGTTGCGTTGCCGTCCTGGATGCCGGCGCCGATCTGGTTTACCACCATCTCTTTTCGGTGCGATCGATCGGACAGTCTCGTTTCGACGAGAAGGTCATCTCGACCGCGCCCAAGCATCCGATGTTCGTTGCGCTGCTGTGCACCGGGATGTCTGTGCCCAATTCAAGCGCCGTGGTGCGCAAATCATTGCTTAATCAGATCGGTGGCATTTCGGAAAATCGCGACCTTATCTCGGTGGAGGATTACGACACCTGGATACGTCTTGCGCGCTTGACTGAAAAATTTGTCCGCATTCCTGAATATCTTGGCTATTACTGGCTGGGGGGCGGCAATATTTCGGCGGCCTCGCCCAAGCAGATTGCCAGAATCAAAGTGCTTTATTCGCAATACATGGACGACTTGCCGGCGAAATATCGCACCAAAGCCGAGGGGTTTCTGGCCTACCGAATCGGCAGGATCGCCCAGCAACATGGCAATTCTGAAATAACCATCGACAGCCTCAAGACTGCGCTGAAAAGCCCGATTGATTGGGTCTTCCGTTTGAAGGCGGCATATTGGCTGGCACGTGGGTTGGCATCCAAAACAAATTCATGAAGCGGGTTGCTGTTGTTATTCCCTGCTATAGGGATGCCGCCACGCTCCGCGATGCCCTGGCTTCGGTTTATGCGCAAACGTACGGCGTCGATGAAGTTGTTGTGGTCAACGATTGCTCGCCTGAAACCGAGGCGATTGAAATCGTATTAAGAGACTTTCCCGGTGTTGTTTATATTAAAAATAAAAACAATATCGGTCTTGCCGCGTCAAGAAATGTGGGCGTACTGGCATCGACCTGTGAAATTGTCTCGTTTCTTGATGCGGACGATATGCTTCATCCTCGGAAAATTGAAATTCAATTGAGCGTGTTTAATACGGGTGTGGCCGTTACATGTAAAGTTCGCCGGTTTAGCGATGGGCTTAATGACGGGTCTGTTGCTAAATGCAATGATAAATATACAGTCAAGGAATATGCGGATAGCAGGGAAATTATCCTGAGAAATCAGTTGACCGGGGCTGCCTTATTGATTTCAAAGGAGTTATTGTTGAGTGTGGGCGGTTATGATGAACGCCTTCGCTCCTGTGAGGATTTTGATTTATGGCTACGCCTGCTGGACGCGGGAGTTAAGGCCAAACTCGTTTCCCTGCCTCTGTATTTATATCGAATCAATGAAAGTGGTTTGTCGAAAAATTATTCAAATATTTCATATTGGGAGCTTCAGGTGTTGCAGAAGTATTTTCAGCGCCATGCAAGAGGTGGGCTTGATTCATTCGTGGACGCTAAAATATGGGCTTTCTGGTTGATAAAACATATTCTTCGGTTTGAGATGAGCCTGAATTATGAGCTAAGGCGGGAAACCAGAAAAAATATCGCGTTATTGGGGAAATTCCCGATGCTGGTCATGTTTTTGGAGTTTGTTGAAAAGTTCAGAATATTGCGTCCCGTGGGAATTGTTTTGAATTCGTTCGGGAGTTCTGTTAACAAATGACCATGCGATTTCTACGTTCGCTTCCTGTGGCAATAGTTTTTCTGCTTTTTTTTAGTTATTCAACGGCGGCGGCGCTGTTGTTTCAAAAAATCCTATTACCGTTGGTGGCGTCCATGCACCACGGCCAAGGCCTTATAGAAGGGGACTCGGCTTACTTCCATTCTGTGGCCGTGGATTTGGCCGGCCGCATCCAAATGCATGGCTGGTCCGAGTGGAGTTTATATCCTGCCACTGGGGCGACCGGTAATGTCGCCTTGCTGGCCATTCTTTATGTTTTGTTCGGTGTCGACCCTTCGTTGATGGTTCCGATCAATGCGGCTCTTCATGCGTTGACCGGTACCTTGTTTTATCTGCTTGGCCGCATGATCTGGCCCGGGCGTGTGGGCACCTTGGCGGGTGTGTTGGCCGGGACGCTGTTCGTGGTGTTTCCGTCGGCGCTGAACTGGTATGGACAGATTCACAAGGATGGTTTCGCCATCGCGGGCATTGCGCTGATTCTGACTGGCTGGGTGGCGGCCGAAACAGGGCAGCCCAGAAACTGGCGGATGCCGGTTGTGCTGGGTTTGACCCTGTCCGGTATCGCGCTGATTGTGTTTGTCCGGCCCTATAACCTGTCGCTGGTGCTTGCCGGTGTGACGCTCATGCTGGCGACCAAACTTGCTCTGCTATGGCAAAACCGAAAATCGGTTGAGTATCGATATGGGCTGTTTTTGCAATTGGCATTGGTCGCGGCAGTGGGACTGGCGTTGTACCTGGCGCCAAGGGCTGCGGCGGACGAACAGAACTATGCGGAATGGAATCAAAAATCCGGTGAGGCCCACTGGCAATGGCAAGCTTCAAGCTGGTTTCCCGAGAAACTGGATCGCTATGTCGAGGTGCTGGCGCGAACGCGAGCGGGGCTGGTGGAGAACAACCTGAGAATTCAGGCCGGTTCCCTGTACGACGCCGCTGTTCTCCCGGCGAGCACGCTGCAGGTCATGGCTTATGTGCCGCGTGCATTGCAGATATCGCTGTTCGCACCGTTTCCATCGTTATGGCTGGAAAAACTCAGTGCGACTCGACTCCTTTCTGTCGCGGAGACGGTGGTCTGGTATCTGATCGCCCCGGGTGTGCTGTTGGCGTTGTGGCTGGGGCGTTCACGGGCGATGTTTGCGCTACTGGCCTTTTCACTCGCCTTGATGACGGTGTATGGCATCACGCTTGCAAATATCGGCACGCTCTATCGGATCCGATATCTCTATCTGCTCTTGCTGATGCTGGTCGGTCTGGCTGGATGGCTGCTGTATTTCGAACGGCGTGGATGGCTGTCCAGGTGGCTGGGGCAGCCCCGTGCGAAAAATCCGGCCCCGAAGGCGAGCGAAGACCTGCGCGAGACGCGTTCGGGCTTGGCTGGCTCTGGCATGATGGTTGCTGCGGTCACAGCGGTCACGTTTGTTGGATTGTTCATCCGCGATGTCGTCATGGCGAGATTGTTTGGCTTGGGCGGTGAGCTCGATGCTTTCGTGATTGCAACGGTTGTGCCGATGTTTCTTGTCGCGGTGCTGAGCGTGCCAATAGGCACGGCCATCGTCCCGGTTTTCCTGACCGCGCGTGCGCGGGGCGCCATGCATGACGCGCTGACCTTGGCCAGACAGATCGCGTTACGTTTCCTGATTGCCGCGCTGGCGATAGCGGCTGTGCTCGTGTTTGCGAGTCGCTGGCTATTCGAGTCGACCGGTTGGCTGGCGCTGCCGGAACCTGTTGCCCAGGCGCAGGTTGTCACAGTCTGGATGTTGGCGATCTTTGTCGTGAGCGGCTTGGTGACGCTTGCGAACGGTTTGCTCAATGCGTTGGGCCACTATGTCGTGCCGGCCGCGGCACAGGCTGTTGTTCCTGTCGTCGCGGTTGTCGCTTTGCTTGCGTTTGGAAGTTCGCACGGCGTGGTTGTGGCGGCGGTGGCCATGTTTCTGGGCCAACTGATCAATCTCGCGCTGGTCTACCGTGCGTTGGCGGCACGCGGCATATCGATTTACCCGGCGCTACGCTTGGAAACGCAAGCCACCGGACAATTCATGTCGTATTACTTGCCATTGGTCGCCGCCGCGATCTTCATGCAGCTTGCCGTGCCGGTGAATACGGCTATTGCGGCGATGCTGCCGGAGGGCAGTGTGGCGGCTATCGGCATGGGCAACAAGGCGGTTCTTTTTGCAACCGGTTTGATCGGCACGGCCATGGTTTCGGTGGTGTTGCCCTATTTTTCGCGCTACATGGCGCAAAACAAGCTGCTTGATGCGCGCCGGGAGCTTTCGTTTTTGTTACTTGTCGGCACCGTGATTTCAATTCCGGTCACGGTCATGCTGCACCTGCTGTCCGAGCCGTTTGTCCGCCTGGCTTTTGGCGGGGGCGCATTCGGCGCGGGCGACGTCAGCCTAGTGTCACGGGTGATGGCTTACGGCATCCTGCAATTGCCGTTTTTCGTCATCAACATGCTGCTGTTGAAATTCGCGATTGCTACGCATCGTTCGGGCAGCGTCATGCTTGCGGCGGGCATCGGCCTGGGCGCAAACGTGCTGCTCAGTTTGTGGTTGATGAACCGTTTCGGTGTGCCTGGCATTGCGCTTGCCATGACCTTCTCTATCGCGATCACAGCCGGTTTGATGCTGTTTCTGTTCTGGCGGCGCGGTGATGTGGAGTGGGTCGACATGATCTTCATACTGACAAACTGGGTGTTGTATCTGGCGCTGGCCGTGTGCCTGCATTTCGGTAGTTACCCCGGGGCGGTCGCGGCGATTCTGGCTTTTTGTTTGCTGGCAATGGGCGAGTGGATGTTTACGCTCAGGCGGCGGTCTGCTCATGCCCATGCGTTGTGAGCACATGAAGTCAATCTGCTTTGTCACCGCGGCGCCGCTGACCTTGCGCGCTTTCATGCGCAACCATCTGCTCGGCTTGTCCGAACAATACGATGTCACGGCGATTGCCGATTTCACGCCGGAAGACTTGTCGGGCGACTGGTTGCCCGGCGTGCGCCTGGTTCCCATCCCTATCGCCAGACACATCAGTCCGTTTGCCGATTTGAAAGCTTTGTGGATGTTGTTCCGTTATTTCCGCGCCCATCGTTTCGATGCGGTTCATTCCGTAACGCCCAAAGCCGGCTTGCTGGCGATGAGCGCCGCGCGCCTGGCTGGCATTCCGAACCGCATTCATTGTTTTACCGGGCAGGTCTGGGCAACCCGGCGCGGGCTAGTGCGCGGTTTGCTGAAAAATGCGGATCGGCTGATCGCGGCCAATGCCACCCGCATCCTGACCGACAGCCATTCGCAACGCGAGTTTCTGGTCAGCCAGGGCGTGTTGAAGCTGGGGCAGGCCGAGGTGCTCGGGCACGGTTCGATTTCCGGTGTCGATATCGAACGTTTTCAGCCTGATGTTCGCTTGCGTGAATCGATCCGCACTGAACTCGGTGTGCCGCGGCGGGCCTGTCTGTTGCTGTTTCTTGGTCGCCTGAATCGCGATAAAGGCGTGCTGGATCTGGCCGAGGCGTTTGCCCGACTGGCGCGCGATAACGCCGATGTGTGGCTGGCCATGGTGGGGCCGGACGAAGCGGAGATCGGCGCGCAATTCGAGCGGCGGTGCGGGGACGCGATGGCGCGCGTGCGGCGTATCGATTACACCCCGACGCCAGAGCATTACATGGCGGCGGCCGATGTGTTTGTGCTGCCCAGCTACCGCGAGGGCTTCGGCAGCGTGGTGATCGAGGCGGCGGCTTGCGGGGTGCCAGCCGTGGCGTCGCGTATCTATGGACTGACCGACGCGGTCGAGGAGGGGGTGACGGGATTGCTGCATCCGCCCGGCGATATTCCGGCGCTGCATGACAGTCTGCTCCACATCTGCGCGGACGCGGGCTTGCGTTCGCGCATGGGTGAGCGGGCGCGGGCGAGGGCGCTCGCCGACTTCTCCATGGCGACGGTGACCGCGGCGCTGCGCGTTTTCTATGAAAAAATCCTGGCATCGAAAGCTCAAGGTTGATGAAGTGAAACGCGTATTCGATGTGGCCTCGGCATTGTGTTTACTGGTGCTGTGCGCTCCGCTCCTGTTGTTGACCGCGCTGGCGGTGCGCATTGCCATGGGGTCTCCCGTGCTGCTGCGCCAGATCCGTCCGGGTCTGGGCGGACAGCCGTTCGCCTTCCTCAAATTCCGTTCGATGACCGACGCGCGCGACGACCAGGGCGAACTGCTGCCCGATGCGCAACGGATGACGCCGTTCGGCGCCTGGCTGCGGCGCTCCAGCCTGGACGAACTGCCGCAGCTGATCAACGTCCTGCGCGGCGACATGAGTCTGGTCGGGCCACGCCCGTTGCTGATGGAATACCTGCCCTTGTATTCGCCGCGCCAGGCCATGCGGCATCGGGTCAGGCCCGGAATCACCGGCTGGGCGCAGATCAACGGGCGTAATGCGCTGTCCTGGGAGGCGCGCTTTGAGTACGACGCGTGGTATGTTGAAAATCGTACGTTCCCGCTTGATCTGAAAATTCTGTTTCTGACCGCGGCCCGTCTGTTCCGGCGCGGCGATGTCAGCCATGCCGGCCATGCCACCATGCCCCGATTTACCGGCTCCGGCCGCGAGGCTTCCTGAATCATGTCGATGCGACCCGGACTTCTTGTTTTCGGTGGTGGCGGCCACGCCAAGGTAGTGATCGATGCGGCGGAAAAATCGGATCGATTTTCCGAGATTCTTCTGGCCGACGATGCGCCGGAGACCTGGGGACAATCGCTCCTCGGCCACCGCGTGATTGGCGGCCGCGATGCATTGCTGGCACTGGCCGGCGTGCGGCCGCAAGCCATCGTGGCGATAGGCCACAATGCCACGCGCGCAACGGTCGCGGCCTGGTTGCAGGCGCACGGATTCGAGCTGGCGACGGTGATTCATCCCTCGGCGCAACTGGGCAGGGGAGTCGAAATCGGCGCCGGAGGTTTTCTGGCGGCGGGCGTGGTGGTGAATTGCGACGCGGTACTGGCGCCCAATGTCATCGTCAACACGGCGGCGTCGGTCGATCACGATTGCCAGATCGGCGCGGCGGTGCATCTGGCGCCGGGCTGCCGGCTGTGCGGGAATGTCTCGGTCGGCGCGCAAAGCTTGCTGGGCGCGGGTGTCGTGGTGATTCCGTCGGTGCGGATCGGCGCATCGGTATTGGTGGGCGCCGGATCGACGGTGATCGCCGATCTGGCGGATGGGGTGCGGGTCGCGGGGTCGCCGGCCCGATTGCTGAGTGTGGAGAAATGATGGAAGCAGCGCTGGATCATCAACTGGCGGTGGATGGGGGACGGCCAGTTCGTTCGACCGCGTTCGCAGCCTGGCCAAGTTATGCGCGGGACGAGATCGACGCGGTCAGTGCAGTGCTGGCCTCGGGAAAAGTGAATTACTGGACCGGCCCGATGTGCTCGCGCTTCGAGGCGGACTATGCGCAATCGGTCGGCGTCGAACACGCCATCGCCCTGGCCAATGGCACGCTGGCGCTGGAGTTGGCGCTTTATGCGCTCGGCATCGGACCGGGCGACGAGGTGGTGACGACCAGCCGGACCTTCATCGCTTCGGCCAGTTGCGTAGTCGCGCGCGGCGCCCGCCCGGTCGTGGCCGATGTCGATCCGGTCAGCCAGAACCTGAGCGCGGAGACGGTTCGGGCCGTGCTGACGCCGCGCACGCGCGCCATCGTCGCCGTGCATCTGGCCGGCTGGCCTTGCGATATGGATGCCTTGCTCGAACTGGCGCGGGAACACCAGCTGTTCCTGGTCGAGGATTGCGCCCAGGCCCATGGCGCCGTTTACAAAGGGCGTCCGGTCGGCTGCTTTGGCGACGCGGCGGCGTTCTCCTTCTGCCAGGACAAGATCATCAGCACCGGCGGCGAGGGCGGCATGCTGGTGACCAACAATCGGGCATTGTGGGAAAAGGCCTGGGCTTACAAGGATCACGGCAAGAGCCAAGAGGCCGTTTTTCAGCGCGAGCATCCGCCCGGCTTTCGCTGGTTGCACGAATCGTTCGGCAGCAATTGGCGGATGACCGAGATGCAGGCGGCGATCGGTTGCGCCCAGTTGAGCAAGCTGGGCGCATGGAGCGCCGCGCGCAAGCGCAATGCGGCCTGGCTCGGCGCCGGTCTGGCGGATATCCCCGGCTTGCGCCTGACCCCGCCGGGGCCGGAAATCGAACATGCCTATTACCGCTATTACGTTTTTCTCGATCCGGATCGGCTGTTACCGGGCTGGGATCAGACCCGGGTGATCGCCGCGATCAATGCCGAAGGGGTGCCGTGTTTTGTCGGCAGTTGCGGGGAAATTTATCGCGAACTCGCCTTCACGCGCGCGGGTTTGCAGCCGGCGCAGCCGCATCCGGTCGCGCGGCGGCTGGCGCAGACCAGCCTGGCATTCCTGGTGCACCCGACGCTCGGCGAGCAGGACATGCGCGATACCTGCGCGGCGGTCGGCAAGGTGATGCGGGCCGCCTGTGGTAATCCAATGCAAATAAATAAGGTGATATGAGATACGGTCGTAGTCTGCTGGTAATCGTGCACGATCTGACCGCCGCGGCTTTGGCCTGGCTGGCGGCTTTCTGGTTCCGCTTCAATCTGGCCTTGCCGCCCGAGTTCCAGGCCTCCGCGTTGAGCACGTTGTTCTGGGTCGTGCCGGTGCAGGCCGCTTTGTTCTGGTACTTCGGTCTGTATCGCGGTATCTGGCGTTTCGCCAGTCTGCCCGATCTGAAGCGCATCCTGAAGGCGGTCGCTATCGGGGCAGTCGCGGTGCCGACCTTGCTGATTCTGTTTCGGGTGCAGGAGGTGGTGCCGCGTTCGGTCTTGCTGCTGGATCCGATCCTGCTGGTGTTGCTGATGGGCGGCAGCCGTTTTGCCTACCGGGCCTGGAAAGATCACCGTTTCTATGCGCTGATGAGCGAAACCAAGCCGGTATTGATCCTCGGCGCGGGTTCGGCGTCCGATTTCCTGTTGCGGGAAATGGCGCGCACGCCGACGGGTTATCAGGCAGTCGGTTTGCTGGATGACGATCCCGCCAAGGTCGGTCGCCATATCCAGGGCATCCAGGTACTCGGGCTGGTGCGCGATATCGAGCGCTGGCAAAAGAAGACCGGTGTGCGGGATGCCATTCTGGCCATGCCGTCCGCGCCGCCGGCGGTGCGCAAGGCGGTGGTCGAAACCTGCGCCGGGCTGGGCCTGAACCTGCTCACCGTGCCCTCGATGAACGATCTGATGCAAGGGCGCGTCTCCGTCGAGTCGCTGAGAAAGATCGAGCTCGACGATCTGCTCGGGCGCGAACCGGTCAAGCTCGATAACCAGGGTCTGCACGAACTCCTGACCGGCAAGGTGGTGATGGTGACCGGCGCCGGCGGCTCGATCGGCTCCGAGTTGTGCCGACAGCTGGCGCGCTTCAATCCGAGTCTGCTGGTCATGCTGGAACAGGGCGAGTTCGCGCTGTATGGCATGGAGCAGGAATTCGCCAAGTGCCATCCGGCGCAAGCGCTGGCTTGCGCGATCGGCGATGTGAAGGATGCCGCGCGGATCGGGCAGGTCATGCGCGACTACCGGCCGGACGTGGTGTTTCATGCCGCCGCCTATAAACATGTGCCGTTGATGGAACAGGTGAATGCATTGCAGGCGGTGAAAAACAATGTGTTGGGCACCTGGGTGGTGGCCAGCGCCGCGCGCGAGGCGGGGGTGGGGCGCTTCGTCATGATCTCCACTGACAAGGCGGTCAATCCGACCAACGTCATGGGCGCATCCAAACGTCTGGCGGAAATGGTCTGCCAGTCGTTGCAGCGCGAGGAGGGGGGGGGCGTAAGCACCCGTTTCGTATCCGTCCGCTTCGGCAACGTGCTGGGCTCGTCCGGCAGCGTGATTCCGAAGTTCCAGAAGCAGATCGAAGCCGGCGGGCCGGTGACCGTGACGCATCCCGAGATCACCCGTTTCTTCATGTCGATCCCGGAGGCCGCGCAACTGGTTTTACAGGCCGGTCTGATGGGGCGGGGTGGCGAAATCTTCGTGCTGGACATGGGCGACTCGATCAGGATCGCCGATCTGGCGCGTTTGATGATCCGCCTATCGGGCAAGAGCGAGGATGAAATCCATATCGAGTACAGCGGCTTGCGGCCAGGCGAGAAGCTGTACGAAGAAGTGCTGGCGGATGCCGAGACGACCTTGCCGACGCCGCACCCGAAACTGCGCGTGGCGAGCGCGCGCCAGGTGGATCTGGAACTGGTCGAATCTTTCCTGGGCTGGATCGGCTCGACCGACAGCGCGGCCGATGCCGAGGTGCGGGCCCAATTGCGGGCCTGGTTGCCGGGCGAATACCGGCCGGATGCCGCTCAGGCGGCGGATGTCGGCGCCGGGGTTTCGAACACGACGTCCTCGAACAGCGTGTCCATCGAAAGCCGGACGCCGACGCTGTCCAGTTCGACGTCGTCCGCCACGCCGCTGGCGTAAAGCACCCAGCGCGGTTTGCCGGCCGCGTCTTCTTCGCGCAGGAACAGGTCGGCATGGCGACGATCCTGTTCCACCAGCAGATATTCCTTGAGCGTGTCGATGTTGCGGTAGTGCTCGAATTTCAGGCCGCGATCATAGGCGGAGGTCGATTCGGACAGCACTTCGACGATCAGAACCGGATGTTGTTTGGCCAGATCGGCTTCCGGAGTTTTATCGCGCGCATCGCAGGTCGCCATCACGTCCGGGTAAAACACGGCATCGACGGCGTCGACGTGCAGCTTCATGTCGGGATGAAGGCGCGGCAAGGGCTGCCGCGCAGAGCGGCGCGCAAGGCGGCGAAGATGTTGCCGGCAATGGTGTTATGGCCATCGCGCGCGCCGGTCATCGCGAACACCTCGCCATTGATGTATTCGTGGCGTTCGCTTTGTTCCGCTTCCCAGAGCATGTAATCGTCCAGACTGAATTGCTGTGACGCGCCCATGTTCATTCCCCAAGTTTTACTTCACTCGGATGAGTGTAGCGGAGGCATCCCGCTCCGCTGCGCCAGTTCTCGGCACGCCGGATTTGTAAGGCGCTAAAGCGTCAACGATTCCGCTGCGCCAGTTCTCGGCACGCCGGATTTGTAAGGCGCTAAAGCGTCAACGATTTCGCTGCGCCAGTTCTCGGCACGCCGGATTCGTAAGGCGTTAAAGCGCCAACGACTCCGCTGCCCGCGCGGCGACCAGGCCCTGCGCTAGCGCGGTGGGCACGCTCGGTTGCGGGGTTTCGGTGACGTCGCCGGCGGCATAAATCCCGGGAACGGAAGTCCGTTGCCAGACATCGGCGACGATGTGGCCGCTGGCGCTCGTGGCCGGCCGCAACTCGGGCGCGAAATTCGCCAGCACTTCGGTATTGGGTAAATAACCGAACATTGCCAGCAGCCAGTCATAGCGGACTTTGATCGCGCCCCAGGCGGCGACGATGCGTCCGTCATCGAGGTCAAGCATATCGGGCGTGCAATCCGCGCGCAGTTCGATGCTCGGATTGGCCTGGCAGGCAGCCTGAAACGGTTGCCGGGCGGAGAAACCACGCCGCGTGCAAACCCGAACCTGATTGCCGCGTTCGGCCAGGAACAAGGCATGGTCGAGCGCGTTGTCGCCACCGCCCAGAATCAGCACGCGCGCTTGCCGAATATCGTCGCGGATGGTTTCCGACAGCGGGCCGACGATGACCCGTTCGCTGTGTTTCGCCATGGCCGCCAGCGCGGGCGTGTCGCGCGGGTGGGTGCCGGTGGCGAGGACGATGGCGTCGGCGGCCAGGGTCTGTTTTCCGGTCGGTGTTTCCAGTTCCAGTTCGAAGCTGCCGGCGCAGCCGCGCACGCCGGTGACGCGGGTGCGCAGCAAACAGGACAGCGGCAGCGCCGCGAAATGCTTCGCCATGCGTTCGCTCATCTCGCGGCCGGTCTCGAACGGTTCGCCCAGCAGCCAGAGGTTGGGGTGGAAATTGCCGCGTTGTATGCCGCCGACTTCGCCGCTTTGCTCGATGACGATGGGCGTCAGTCCGAAGGAAAGGCAGGCATTGGCGCAGGACATGCCGGCGGGGCCGGCGCCGAGAATGGCAACGATCATGGCGGGTGTGGGGCTGGGTTATGTACGGTTATCATCTGCCGCCGAAACTAGCACAGCCGCCATGTCGTCTCCAGTCTCCACGCCAAAACTGCCGCCTCCGGACCCGGATGCGCTGCTTCACTGCCGGAAAGTCCGCGCCCATATCCAGGCTGAAATCGAGCGCGCCGGCGGCTGGATAAGTTTCGCCCGCTACATGGAATTGGCGCTCTACGCGCCGGGGCTGGGTTACTACGCGGGCGGCGCGGCCAAGTTCGGCGCGGCGGGCGATTTCATCACCGCGCCGGAAATGACGCCGTTGTTCGGCCGCACCCTGGCGCGCAGCGCCGAGGCCGTGTTGCAGGAAAGCGGTGGCGACATCCTCGAACTGGGCGCCGGCAGCGGCCGACTGGCGCTCGATCTGCTGCGCGAACTGGAATGCCGCCAGGTTTTGCCCACGCAATACCGCATTCTCGAAGTCAGCCCCGATCTGCAAGCACGGCAACGCGCCCTGTTCGAGGCGGAAGCGCCGCATCTGCTCGAGCGTCTGGTCTGGCTGGATCGGTTGCCGGAACGATTTTCTGGCCTGATCCTGGCCAACGAGGTGCTCGATGCGATGCCGGTGCATCTGGTGCGCTGGCTCGAGGGCGAAATATTCGAGCGCGGCGTCATTGTTCGGGATGGCGAGTTCGCCTGGCGGGACCAGCCTTTGAGCGCCGGCCCGCTCTGGCAAGCCGCCAGCGAAATCGAACCCGGGCCGGATTATCTGTCCGAAATCAATCTGGCCGCGCCGGCCTGGATCAATAGCCTGGCGCACAGCCTGGAGCGCGGCGCCATCGTGTGCCTCGATTACGGCTTCCCGCGCGCCGAGTATTACCACCCGCAGCGCGACAGCGGCACTTTGCGCGTGCACTACCGGCACCACAGTCTGGACGATCCGTTTTACCTGCCCGGTTTGTGCGATCTGACCGCGCATGTCGATTTCAGCGCCGTGGCGCGGGCCGGGACTGAGGCCGGCCTGGATCTGCTGGGTTACACCAGCCAGGCCAACTATCTGCTCAATGCCGGCCTGCTCGATTTCATGGCCGGGATGGACCCGACGACCCGCGACTACTTGCGCACGGCCTCCGCCGTGCAGAAGTTGTTGCAGCCCTCGGAAATGGGCGAGTTGTTCAAGGCGATTGCGTTCGGACGCGGTCTGGATGGCGGTGTGCCGGGGTTTGAGCGCGGAGATCGGTGCGGCGCTTTGTAAGCAAAAACGGTGCGGCTTTACTCCTCCCCGCTCGCCTCCATGCCCAGTTCCTGAATCTTCCGCGTCAACGTATTGCGGCCCCAGCCGAGCAGGTTGGCGGCTTCGATCTTGCGGCCGCCGGTGTGGGCGAGCGCGACGCGGATCAGCGTGCGTTCGAATTCGCCGGTCAGGTCGTTGAGGATGCCGGTGTCGCCGCGCGCCAGACGGGCCTGGGCGGTGCGCGCCAGCGCCTCGGACCAGTCCAGCGCCGCACTGGCGGAGTCATGCAGCGCTTCCGGCGGCAGGTCTTTCGGTTCGACGACCTGGCCAGGGGCCATGACGGTGAGCCAGTGGCACAGGTTTTCCAGTTGCCGTACGTTGCCGGGATAGGGCAGGGCGGCCAGGGCCTTCATGGCTTCTTCGGAAACCTGTTTCATTTCCACGCCCAGATCCTGCGCGCTCTTTTTCAGGAAGTGCTTGATCAGCAAGGGAATGTCTTCGCGCCGCTCGCGCAAGCTGGGCAGCTTGATGCGGATGACGTTGAGGCGATGGAACAGGTCTTCCCGGAACTGGCCGCCGCGCACGCGCTCTTCCAGCGCCTGGTGGGTGGCGGCGATGACGCGCACGTTGACTCGTACCGGGGCATGGCCGCCGACGCGGTAGAACTCGCCGTCGGCGAGCACGCGCAACAGTCGCGTTTGCAGATCCGATGGCATGTCGCCGATTTCATCGAGGAACAGCGTGCCGCCGTCGGCCTGTTCGAAGCGGCCGCGCCGGGACGCGGTGGCGCCGGTGAAAGCGCCACGTTCGTGGCCGAACAGCTCGCTTTCGAGCAAATCTTTCGGGATCGCCGCGGTATTCAGCGCGATGAACGGCTTGTCGCGGCGCGGGCTGTGCCGGTGCAACGCGTGCGCGACCAGCTCCTTGCCGGAGCCGGTTTCGCCGGTGATCAGCACGGTGGCGTGGCTTTGCGCGAGGCGGCCGATGGCGCGGAACACGTCCTGCATGGCCGGCGCCTGGCCGAGCATGGCCTGGCCGACCAGGCCGGAATCGAGCCCCGGCGGTTCGTCGCCACGGTTGCCTTCTTCCAGGGCGCGGTGGATCAATTCCAGCGCGTGATTGACGTCGAACGGTTTCGGCAGATATTCGAAAGCGCCGCCCTGGAACGCGGAGACGGCCGAATCCAGGTCGGAATAGGCGGTCATGATGATGATGGGCAGGCGCGGATGCTCGGCTTTCAGACGTTCCATGAAATCCAGTCCGCTCATGCCCGGCATGCGGATGTCGGACAGCACCGCGCCGGGTGTTTCCTTGTCGAGCGCGCGCAGAGCCGCCTCGGCGCTTTCGAAAATGCGATGCGGCAGGTTTTCGCGCGCCAGGGCTTTTTCGAACACCCAGCGGATGGAGCGGTCGTCATCGATGATCCAGATGGGTTTCATAGCGGCTTACTCCTTGGAGTTCTTATTTGATCGGTAAATAAATGGAAAAACAGGTGCGTCCGGGCTGGCTTTCGACATGGATCGCGCCTTCGTGGCGTTGCACCAGGCTTTGCGCCAGGGTCAGGCCCAGGCCGGTGCCGCCTTCGCGGCCGGACACCAGCGGGAAAAACACGCGGCCGAGCATGTCGTCGGGAATGCCGGGACCGTTGTCGATGACATCCAGGCGGATCGCCAGCTTCCACAGTTTCATCGCCAGCGTGACCTGCCGGGCGATCCGGGTGCGGAAGCTGATACGGCCTTCGCCTTCCATGGCCTGGGCCGCGTTGCGGGTGATGTTGAGCACGGCCTGGATCAGTTGTTCCGGGTCGCCTTCCAGATCCGGCAGGCTGGCGTCGTAATCGCACTGGAATTGCAGTAGTGGAAATTCGGCGCGCAACAGGCTGCGCACCCGTTCCAGCACTTCATGGATGTTGATCGCCTGGATGACAGGCCGTTTCGCCGGGGTCAGCAGTCGGTCGAGTAGACTTTGCAGCCGGTTGGTTTCCTGGATGATGACCTGGGTGTATTCGCGCAGATCGGCGGAGTCCAGTTCCGCTTCCAGCAATTGCGCGGCGCCGCGGATGCCGCCGAGCGGATTGCGAATCTCGTGCGCCAGTTGGCGTAGCAGTTGCTGACTGGCCTGGGTCTGTGCCATGACCTGTTCGTCGCGCGCGATGCGCATGTTGCCGGCGGCCGGATGCAGCTCGATCACCGCCGCGCCTTCGGCATTGTCGAGCGGTGAAACCGTGGCGGAAAGCACCAGGGTATGCCCGTTGATGGGGAGGGCGACATCGTGTTCGGTGAAACTGGCGCCCTCGGATAGTGCGTGATCGAGGGCGCGCACCAATTCGGGGCACTCGCCCAGCAGTTGACCGACCGGGCGTCCCAGTGCGTGATAGGCTGAAATACCCAACAGATTTTCCGCCGCCGGGTTGAGGTAGCGGGTGATGCGCTGCGCATCCGAGATCAGGACGGCGGTGGCGAGAATGTCTGGGCTGGGTGGGGTCGGCATGGTCGGTGGCGTGCGAGTTTGCTTGCAGATTAGCAAGAAGCAGGCCACGGGAGGAGATCGGCCGGATTATGTGGAACCTATCGAGCGCGTCGATTCACGTTAACCAGCGCGCCCGGCACACCCTACAATGTACGAGACGATGTCTCCGGGAGAACCTGTAATGACCACGTACCTCAATCTCGACGGCAACGAAGCCGCCGCCCGCATGGCCTATCAGTGCAACGAGGTCATAGCTATCTATCCGATCACGCCGTCGTCCAATATGGGCGAATGGGCCGACGAGTGGGCCTCGCAAGGCAGGCCCAATCTGTGGGGCGCGGTGCCGAAGATCATCGAGATGCAGTCGGAAGGCGGCGCGGCCGGCGCGTTGCACGGCGCGCTGACTTCCGGCGCGTTGGCCACCAGCTTCACCGCCAGCCAGGGCCTGCTGCTGTTCATCCCCAATCTGTACAAGATCGCCGGCGAGCTGTCGCCGTTCGTGCTGCATGTCGCGGCGCGCGCGCTGGCGACGCATGCGCTGTCGATCTTCGGCGACCATTCCGATGTGATGGCCTGCCGCGCCACCGGCTGCGCGATGCTGTGCGCCAACTCGGTGCAGGAGGCGCAGGATTTCGCGCTGATCGCCCAGGCTGCCACGCTGGCCGGGCGGATTCCGGTGATCCATTTCTTCGACGGTTTCCGCACCTCGCACGAAGTCGCCAAGATCGTCGCGGTCGAGCCGGAAACCGTGCGCGCGATGATCGATGACAGCCAGGTGGCGGCGCATCGCCTGCGCGCGTTGTCGCCGGAACACCCGGTCATTCGCGGCACCTCGCAGAATCCGGATGTGTTCTTCCAGTCGCGCGAGCGGGCGAATCCGTTTTACGACGCCTTCCCGGCGCTGGTGCAAAGCGCGATGGATCGGTTCGGCGAACTGACCGGCCGGCAATATCATTTGTTCGACTACGCCGGCGCCGCCGATGCCGAGCGCGTCATCGTGCTGATGGGCTCCGGCGCGGAAACCGCGCAGGAGACGGTGGCACATCTGCAAGCGCGCGGCGAAAAAGTCGGCGTGCTGAATGTGCGGCTATACCGACCGCTCGATGCCAACGCGCTGCTGGCCGCGATTCCGGCCAGCGTCAAGGCGATCGCGGTGCTGGATCGCTGCAAGGAGCCGGGCGCCGATGGCGAACCGCTGTACAAGGATGTGATCACCGCGCTGGCGCAGGCTGCGGCCGATGGCGTGCGTCCGATGCCCCGCGTAGTGGGCGGACGTTACGGGCTGGGCAGCAAGGAGTTCACGCCGGGCATGGTGGCGGCGGTGTTCGCCGAGCTGGCGCAAGCCGCGCCGAAACGCCAATTCACCATCGGCATTCGCGACGACATCACCCATCTTTCGCTGGCCTGGGACGCCGCTTTCCGCAGCGACGCCGCGCGGAAACTCCAGCATGCCGTGTTCTGGGGCCTGGGTGCGGACGGCACCGTGTCGGCCAACAAGAATTCGATCAAGATCGTCGGCGAGGCGACCCCGCTGCAGGCCCAGGGCTATTTCGTCTACGACTCGAAGAAATCCGGCGCGGTCACGGTGTCGCATCTGCGTTTCGGCGAGGATGCCATCCGTTCGACCTATCTGGTCGAGGAGGGCATGGCCAATTTCGTCGCCTGCCACCAGACCGTGTTCGTCGAGCGCTACGACCTGCTCGCGCATGCCGCGCCGGGCGGCGTGTTCCTGCTCAACACCCCGGACTCGCCCGAGTCGGTTCTGGACGGCCTGCCGGAAAAAATGCGCGCGCAAATCCTGGATAAGCGGCTGCAACTCTGGGTCATCGACGCCTATGCCGTCGCCGCCGAAGCCGGCATGGGCCGGCGCATCAACACCATCATGCAGACCTGTTTCTTCGCCATTTCCGGCATCTTGCCCAAGGATGAAGCCATCGTCGCGATCAAGCAGGCGGTGGACAAGACCTACGGCAAGAAGAGCAAGCGCCTGGCGGATCTGAATCATGGCGCGATCGACAAGACGCTGGAAAATCTGCATCAGGTATCCCTGGAAGTAGGTCGGCAATCCCTTGCCGACATCCCAACCACCGCTGTCGGCAAGGGATTGCCGACCTATGAACTTCCCGCCTTCGTGCGCGATTTCAGCCTGCCGATCTACGCCGGCAAGGGCGACGAGCTGCCGGTCTCCCTGATGCCGGTCGACGGCACCTTCCCGGTCGGCACCGCGCAATACGAGAAGCGCAACATCGCGCTGGAAATCCCGATCTGGGAAGCCGATCTGTGTACGCAATGCGGCAAATGCGTGTTCGTCTGCCCGCATTCGGCGATCCGCGCGCGCGCCTTCACGGTCGAAGATGCCGCCGACTTCGCCAGCAAAGCGCCGCCGACGTTCAAATACGTCCCGGCCAGGAGCAAGGACTACCCGGCCGGCACCCACATCAGCTATCAGGTCGCGCCGGAGGATTGCACCGGCTGCGGCGATTGCATCGAGGCCTGCCCGATCCACGACAAGAGCAATCTCAGCCGGCGCGCCGTCAACATGGCGCCGCAAGCGCCGCTGCGCGAAGCGGAACGCGACAACTACGCGTTCTTCCTGGCGCTGCCCGAGTTCGACCGTAGTGCGGTGAAACACACCACGATTCCCGGCTCCATGCTGCTCGACCCGTTGTTCGAGTATTCCGGTGCCTGCGCCGGCTGCGGCGAGACGCCCTACATCCGGCTCGCCACCCAGTTGTTCGGCGACCGCATGCTGATCGCCAATGCCACCGGTTGTTCGTCGATTTACGGCGGCAATCTGCCGACCACACCGTACACCGTGAACGGCGCCGGACGCGGCCCGGCCTGGAGCAATTCGCTGTTCGAGGACAACGCCGAATTCGGTCTCGGCATGCGCCTGGCAGCCGATCAGTTGATGGCCTACGCGAAACAGTTGACGCAGGAACTGTCGGGCGACATCGGCGGCGATCTGGCGGAAGCGCTGATCCTTGCCGACCAGCGCGAGGAAGCCGGCCTGTATGCGCAACGCAGTCGCGTCACCCTGCTGCTGGAAAAACTGGCGGCTTCGAAACATGCGCGCGCGCAGGAACTCGCCAGCGTGGCCGAATGGCTGATCCGCCGCTCGGTCTGGATCATCGGCGGCGACGGCTGGGCTTACGACATCGGTTACGGCGGCCTCGACCACGTGCTGGCGCTGCCGTACGACCTCAACATCCTGGTGCTCGATACCGAGGTCTATTCCAACACCGGCGGCCAGACGTCCAAGGCGACGCCGATCGGGGCGGTAGCCAAGTTCTCCGCCGGCGGCAAGGCCACGGCGAAGAAAGACCTGGGCAAACTGGCTTCCGACTACGGCCATGTCTATGTCGCCAACATCGCCTACGGCGCCAAGGATACGCAGACCTTGCGCGTGTTCCACGAGGCCGAGGCGTATGACGGCCCGTCGCTGATCATCGCCTACAGCCCGTGCATCGCGCACGGCTTCGACATGCTCTACAACCAGCGCCAGCAGGACATGGCGGTAAAGACCGGGCACTGGCCGCTGTTCCGCTACGACCCGCGCATCGCGGCCACCGGCGGCAATCCGTTCAAGCTCGATTCCGCCGCGCCCAGCCTGCCGATCAAAGGCTTCATGGAAAGCGAGACCCGTTTCGCGATGTTGCAACGCAGTCATCCGGAAGCCGCGCGGCACTTCATGGAGCAGGCGCAGAAAGACGCCGAACGGCGTTTCAAGTCTTATCAGGAAATGGCGTCTACCCCCGTGGCGGATGGTCATGCCAACGAACCCAAACAGGCATGACATGCCTGTTTACCCTCCCTTGCAGGGCGCGTTTCGGCAAATATGCCGAAACCGTTCGAAAGGCGCGGAGCATGCTCCGCGAAACCCCTTTCTCACCCCCCAGCCCCTCTCCCGCTTGCGGGCGAGGGGAGCGTCGAGAATCGCTACGCGATTATTTCGTAAGTAGGAGCCTGACATGATTGATCTCTCTACCGACTACGTCGGACTCAAGCTGAAGAATCCGCTGGTGCCCTCGGCCTCGCCGCTGTCGAAAGATCTCGATTCGGCGTTGCGCCTGGAAGATGCCGGCGCCGGCGCGCTGGTGATGTATTCGCTGTTTGAGGAGCAATTGCGCGCGGAAGAGGCGATGACCGACCGCTTTCTGCTGCATGCCGATCTCGGCCATGGCGAGGCGGATGGCTTTCTGCCCGACCACGGCCCGTTCCAGAGCAGTCTCGATCAATACCTGGAACATTTGCGTCTGCTCAAGCAACGCCTGGAGATTCCGGTCATCGCCAGCCTGAATGGCGTTTCGCTGTCTGGCTGGGTCGAGTTGGGCAAGGAAATGCAGCGGGCCGGCGCCGATGCGCTCGAACTCAACGTCTATTACGTCGCCGCCGAAGCGATCCATGCCGGCGCGGCGGTGGAGGCGCGTTATGTCAGCCTGCTGACCGAATTGCGTGGCGTGGTCAACCTGCCGATCATCATGAAGTTGTCGCCGTTCTTCTCGTCGCTGCCGCATTTCGTCACGCAACTGGAACAGGCCGGCGCGCGCGGCGTGGCGCTGTTCAACCGGTTCATGCAAGCGGATATCGATCTCGGCCAGAGCCCGCAAGATCGGCTGCGCATGGTCGATCAACTGCATCTTTCAACGCCGGACGAAGCCCTGCTGCGCATGCGCTGGATCGCGATTCTGCGCGGCCGTACCCCATTGACGCTGGCCGCGACCGGCGGCGTGCATGGCTATGAAGAAGTCATGAAACTGCTGTTGGCCGGCGCAGATGTGGTGCATATGGCCTCCTGCCTGCTTCAGCACGGCCCCGGCAGACTGAGCGAAATCCTGCGCGACATGGAAACCTGGATGTCGGAGCGCGAGTACCAGTCGGTGGCGCAACTCAAGGGCAGCATGAGTCAGCAACACCTGCCCGACCCGGGCGCGGTGGAACGCGCCAGCTACATTCGGGTGATCGACAGCTTCAAGCCGCCGGCCGGGGTCTGGCGTTGATATCGCGCTGATTCGGGTGTTCCCGGAAAGCTACAATCGCGCCCGCCATGGACGACCAGCACGAAACCCAAGCCCACGAACCTGTCGAGGATAGCCTGCGCCAGGTGATGGACTTGCTCGCCCGGCACAAGCTGGTCGAGTCGCTGGTGCACAAGCAGGCCATGCCGCGCCACGAGCTGGTCGAGTCGCTGGTGCATAAACAGAATCTGGCCGAGTTGTCGAAAAAACTCGACACGCTGCACCCGGCCGACGTGGCCTACATCCTGGAAACCTTGCCGCTGGAAGAGCGGATGCTGGTCTGGGATCTGGTCAAGGCCGATCGCGACGGCGACATCCTGCTCGAAGTCTCCGACGCGGTGCGCGAATCCCTCATCGCGGCGATGGACAACCGCGAGCTGGTGGCCGCTGCCGTCAGCCTGGATACCGACGAGATCGCCGATCTGGCGCCCGACTTGCCGAAGGATGTCGTCCAGGAGCTGATGAAGTCCCTGGATCAGGCCAAGCGCGCCCAGGTCGAATCCTCGCTGTCCTACGACGAGGACTCCGTCGGCGGCTTGATGGATTACGACTTCGTCACCATCCGCGCCGATGTCACCCTGGAAGTGGCGTTGCGTTACCTGCGCTTCATGGGTGAGCTGCCGCCGCATACCGACAAGCTGTTCGTGGTGGATCGGGAAGGCCGCCTGACCGGTACGCTGCCGCTGAAACGTATGCTGGTGCACGACCCGGATGCACATATCGCGGCGGTGATGTCCGACGACCCTGTGCTGTTCCACCCCTCCGACCCGGCCAGCGATGCCGCGCAGGCGTTCGAACGCTATGACCTGGTCACCGCGCCGGTGGTGGATGCGCAAAATCGCCTGGTCGGCCGTCTTACCGTCGACGTGGTGCTGGACTTCATCCGGTCCGAATCGGAGCAGGACATGCTGCAACTGGCCGGTTTGCAGGAAGACGAAGACTTGTTCACCACGGTCTGGAAAGCCGCCAAGAACCGTTGGCTGTGGCTGGCCATCAACCTGTGCACCGCGCTGGTCGCCTCGCGCGTGGTCGGCGCGTTCGAGGGCAGCATCGAGCGACTCGCCGCGCTCGCCGCGCTGATGCCCATCGTCGCCGGCATGGGCGGCAACTCCGGCAACCAGACCTCGACGCTGGTTGTGCGCGGCCTGGCGCTGGGCCTGATCAACAAGGACAACGCCAAACGCATCCTGGCCAAGGAGCTCGGCATCGCGCTGCTTAATGGCGCGGTCTGGGGCGGCGTGATGGGTGTGGTGACCTATCTGCTCTATGGCAACGCACCGCTGGGCGGCGTGATGGCCGCGGCGATGATGCTCAATTTGCTGGTCGCCGCGATGGCCGGCTATTTCGCCCCGGCGATGATCGTCCGCTCCGGCCGCGACCCGGCCTTCGGTTCGGCCGTGCTGACGACTTTCATCACCGATTCGATGGGTTTCTTCATCTTCCTGGGCCTGGCGACGGTGGTGCTGTTGTGATGCCGGAGGGGGCCGGCAAGCGTTTCAGCATCGTCATTCCGCATCGCAATGGCGCCGACCTTCTTTTGGGGGCGGTCGAGGCGCTCAAGGCGGCCTGGGATCCGGCGCGCGATGAGGCGATCGTGGTCGATAACGCCAGCACGGATGATTCCCTCGACCGCCTGGCCGCGCGCCACCCGGATGTGGCGGTGATCCGCAATCGCTGCAACAACGGTTTCGGCCGCGCCTGCAATCAGGGCCTGCGCCAGGCGAGCGGCGAATATGCGTTGATCCTCAACAACGATGCGCGCCTGCCGGCCGGGGCGCTGGATGTATTCGCCGATTTCTTTCGTGGACACGCCAGCGCCGGTTTGCTCGCAGGGCAACTGGTCGGGCCGGATGGCCAGGCGCAACGTTCGTTCGGTTTTTACCCCGGCTTCGCCTCCGAGACCGGTATCGGTCGCAAACGCCGCGCGAAGCTGCCCGCTTCCGATGCGCCGTTCGAGGTGGAAACCCTGGTCGGCGCCTGCATGGCGGTACGCGCGGCGGCGGTGGCGCAGGCCGGCGGCTTCGACGAGGATTTTTTCTTCTATTTCGAGGAAACCGAGTGGTGTTTGCGCCTGCGTCGCAAGGGTTGGGGTGTCTGGCTGCTGCCGGCGGTGAAGGTGTTGCACGGCAAGGGCGAGAGCACGCGGCCGCTGCGTCTCAACGCCCAGATCGAAATGCTACGCTCCCGCCTGTTGTATTACCGCAAGGCCTTTTCTATTGGCATGGCGGCGTTCCTGACTGTTTGGCGCGTGTTGCGTCTGATGCTGAATACGCTTAGCGCCGGCATCGGCGTGCTGTTGACTGTTGGTCTGGCGGCGGGCGTGCGACGCAAGGCGAGCGCCTATCTGTTGCAGTCCGCCTGGCTGCTGCGCGGTTGCCCGGAAAGCTGGGGTTTGCCCGATAAATGTCCGCGTAAGCGTTCGATTTGAGCCGAGGTCGCATGGAAAAGCTGCCCCTATCCGTTTTCATCATCGCCAAGAACGAGGCGGATCGGATTCCGATCGTCATCCGCGCCGTGCGCGATTGGGTCGATGAAGTCATCGTCATCGATTCCGGCAGCGAGGACGACACCGTGGCGGTCAGCGAGTCGCTCGGCGCGCGCGTGCTGTTCAACGCCTGGCGCGGCTACGGTCCGCAAAAGGTGTTCGCCGAACAGCAATGCCGCAATCTGTGGTTGCTCAATCTCGACGCCGACGAGGAGATTTCGCCCGAACTGGGCCGGGAAATGCGCGCGCTGTTCACCGGCCGCGCACCCCCTTGCGTCGCTTACACCCTACCCATCCTGCCGCTATATCCGTTTCAGGACAGCGGCCATCCGTGGACCGCTTTCCACCACCCGGTGCGGCTGTATCGCAAGGACATGGCCGGTTTCAAGGACGAGCTGGTGCATGACTCGGTCGTGGTGCATGAAGGTCGCATCGGCCACCTCAAGGGCATGGTGATCCATCGCTCGTTCCGCTCGCTGGCGCACCATGTCGACAAGGTCAACAGCTATTCCAGCGCCCAGGCCGAGGTGCTGGCCGCGCGCGGGCGCAATCCCGGCCTGCTGGCGCTGCTGCTGACGCCGATACTGGCGTTCTTCAAACAGTTCATTCTGCGGCGCGAATTCGTCAACGGCGTCGATGGCATCGTGGTCAGCTACATGTATGCCTTCCAGCGTTTCATCCGGCTGGCCAAAACGCGCGAACGGCAGCGTCTGTCAAGACGGAAAAACTGATGCGCACGGTGTTGTGGTGGGGCCGGTTCGACGCGGATTACTCGCGCAATCGCATCCTGCGCGGCCTGCTCGCCGAGCTGGGCTGGCGGGTGGTGGATTTTCAGCCACGCTTCAGCGGCCTGGCCGATTGGGAAGCCTGGCTGCGGCGCATTGCCAAACCCGATCTGGTCTGGGTGCCCTGTTTCCGGCAGCGCGACCTGGCCGCTGCCAGCCGATGGGCGCGCGCAAGGCGGATTCCGCTGTTGTTCGATCCACTCATTTCCGCCTACGACAAACAGGTATTCGAGCGCGCCAAGCTGAAACCCGGCAGCGCCGCCGCGCAACGCCTGCTGGCTTGGGAACGGCGGCTGTTCGAGCGCGCCGACGCGGTGTTGGCGGATACCGAGGAACACGCGCGTTTTTTCGTCGAAACCTTCGGCATTGCGCGCGACCGGGTCAACGTGGTCTATGTCGGCGCGGAAGAGGCGCTGTTCCGTCCCGATCCGACCGTTTCAAAGCACGTGCATGAAGCGCTCGATGTGCTGTTTTTTGGCAGCTTCATTCCGTTGCAGGGTGCGCCGGTGATCGTCGAAGCTGCGCGCATATACCAAGGGCCGCCGGTGAACTGGACGCTGATCGGCGCCGGGCCGGAACTGGCGCGCTGTAAATCGGCCGCGGCCGGCTTGCCCAATATCCGGTTTGAAGCCTGGCTGGATTACACCGCGCTGCCGGCGCGCATTCGCCGAGCGGATATTTTGTTGGGCATTTTCGGCGCCACGTTGAAAGCCGGCCGGGTGATTCCGAACAAGGTTTATCAGGCTCTGGCGTGTGGAAAACCGGTGCTCACGCGCAGTTCAGGCGCGTATCCGTCCGCCCTGGCCGCCGCCGGTACACACGGCCTGATCTGGGTCGAGGCTGGCAATCCGGCCAGCCTGGCCGAAGCCGTGCGGCGCCTGGCCATCGACAGCGGCGGGCTGAAACCGCTGGCGCTAGCGGCCGCCGCGACCTATCGCGATCATTTTTCCAACACCATGCTGAAACAGCAGTTGCGCCGCGCGCTCGATGGCGTTTTTGGCGCTCGCACAGACCCGGCAGACCGGGCTTAGCCGCCCGGCACGCGCAAGATGCCGATGCCGAAACCGCACTGATTCGGGTTGTTGACGAATTCCTGCACGTCGGAGACCGGTTTGAGCCGCTTCCACAGGTGATAGACCTGATTGGTGGCCAGCGGTTGTTTCTCGACGATGTCGTGGAAGCCGATGATGCCGCCGGGGCGGACGAATTCCTTGTAATCGTTGTAGTCGGCGGTGACGCCGGCTTCGGTGTGATCGCCGTCGATGAACAGGAAATCCGCCTTCTCGCCGTTCAGTTCCTTGGTCAGTCTGGCTTTGAAACTGGCGTCATGCGAGTTGCCGGACAGCAGAGTGACCTGGCAGTTGGAACCGGGCGGCGGGAAGCGGCTGAACAAGGGGCGCTGGAAGGTCATGTCGTTGAGATCGCAGGTGATCACCCGTTCGGAGGCCAGATACGACCAGATCAACGAGGTGCCGCCGCGCGCGGTGCCGATTTCGACGATGATTTTCGGATTCAGTGCTTGTACCGCTTTGGCCAGTTGCGTGATTTCGGCCGGAATCTGCAAGGTCTTCACGGTCATGAAGCCGCCGCCGCCGAAGTTCATCGCCCAGTCGACCACCTCTTCCAGCGTGCGTTTCTGTGAGTGATATTCCTTCAGACGACGGGTGGCGTACCGGCTGTTGAACGGTTGACGGAGCCGGCGGCTGAGCGTTTTCAAGAAGCGGGGCATGAGGTATTCCTGGTTGGGGTGGCACGGAAACAGGTAAAAACGATCACGGATTCTCTCATTCGTCGGACGCGGTGGGAACATCTTCCAGCGCCGCGAGCAGGCCGCACAGCAGCAGTAGCACGATGGGGAACCACCAGCCGGCGTAGAGCACCGGTTGCGAATTGATCGGAAAGGCGATGATCGCGAGACTTACGGCATAGGGATTGGCCGCCGCGCGCGCCGCCGCGCCGGCTTGCCGATACCAGCGCACGATCAGGCCAATGCAGATAAGCAGCCCGGCCAGCCCGATCAAACCGGTTTCGGCGGCCACGCCGATATACATCTGGTGCGCGTGATAAGCGTATTTTCCTTCGGCATTCCGGTGGCGGAACGGGTCGTTGGCGCGGGTGACGAAATTCGGATAGGCCCGGTCGAAGGCGGACGGGCCGACTCCGGTCAACGGATGCTTGAGCAGCATGTTGCCCGCGCTTTCCCACAGAATCATGCGTCCGGAGGAAATCGTGTCCAGCTTTTCGAAAAGGCTTTGCTCGATCTGCCCTGTTTCGTTGCTGAGGGCCGTCGCGCTGACTTGCATGCGGCTTTGCAAGACCGGCGACAGGGGAATGACCAGCGCGGGCGACAGGCTGAGCAGCAGGAGCGCGATACGATGTTTCCAGGTCGGCAAGCGAAAGGTCAGCGCGATGGCGACCAGCAGCACGAAAACCATGTTGGTGCGCGCGCCAGCCAGGGCCGCAATCGCGCCCATCGGGATGAACAGGGCCATGGCCATCCACGGCCGTGTTTTCGCCAACGGCCAGAGCAACAGCGGCATCAGCGTGCAGATGAACAAACCCATATGCAGATTGCCGTTGAAAGGCCCCAGCACCCGCATCTCGCCGCTGGGCAGCGGCACGCCGAGCAAGTCGCGGCCGAAGATGAACTGGACGCCGCCGTCCAGCGTCCAGAACAACAGGGTCAGCCCGATCCATTTGGCGGCCTGGACATGTCCGCCCTGGCGCATGCCGTGCAGAAGGCCGATACCGACCCAGTAGTGCAGCGCCAGCGCCAGACTAAGGGTCATCGAGGCGCGAAAACTGTATGAGTTCGGCGTCGCCAGCAGACAGGGAATCAGCAGCAGCAGCAGGATCGCGCCCCAACGCCGTTCGGCGCCGCCGCTGGGCAGCCACTGGCGCGACCGGGCATGCACGTAGATGCCGACGCAGAGCAGGATGAAGACGGGGAGTCGGTGTCCGCTCCAGAACGGCGCCCAGAACAACAGCATGACGCCGGCCAGCAAGGCGATGTTATGTGCGCTGAGGAGGCGGGCGGCGAATAAGGGTTTAGGCATCGGCCAGTTCACGATAGACATCCAGAGTTGACGCGAGCATGCGCTCCAGGGTGTAGGGGTTGTGCGTCGGCACCTCGGGCGGCCGCGCCAGCCAGGCGGCCGCTTTTTCGGTCGCCGCATCGATGTCGCCGACCGGAATCGCGCCTTCCGGCAGGATGGCGGCCAGTTGCTCGCGCACGCCGCCGTGGTCGTAGGCGATGACCGGTTTGCCCAGGCTCAACGCTTCCAGCGTGACGCGGCCGAACGCTTCCGGTTCGCGCGACAGCGACATGACGATATCGCTGACCGCCATGATGTCCTTCAGATCACCGCGATGGCCGGTGAAGGCGATGCGTTGTTCCAGCCCGAGCGCGCGGCATTGTTGCTTCAGTTCATCCAGGAACTCGCGCCGACGCGGATGCGCTTCGCCGACGATGAGTCCATGTACGTCATGTCCGGCGGCGATCAGTTGCGCCATCAATTGGATGAAATCCTCCTGGCCTTTCCAGCGCGTCAGCCGGGCCGGCAAAACGATCAGCTTGCGGCCGGCCAGCTCCGGGTAGTCGTTTTGCCAGCGCGCCAGCCATTCCGGCGTCGGCCGGTAGCCATGCGGGAACTGGGCCGGGTCGACGCCGCGCGGAATCAGCCGGATGTGCTCGGGCGCGACCTGCGGGTAATGGGCCCGGATGTAATCCACGATCATGTCGGAGATGGCGATGACGCGTTCGCCGCGCGACATCACCGCGCTGTAGCGATTGACCGAGTACGGTCCATGCACGGTGCTGACCAGATGCGGCCGCTCGGATGGGGCCATGCCGTGCCAGGCCAGATAACAGACCCAGGCCGGCATGCGCGAGCGGACATGCAGGATGTCAACCTTCTCGGCTCGGAGGAAACGCCGCAGCCGGCCGACGTAGCGCAGCAGCGTGAATGGCGATTTGCGACCTACGTCCCAGGCCAGATGCTCGCTGCCCTCGCGTTCGAGTTGTGCCACCAGACGGCCGCCGGCCGAAAGGACGATGGAGCGATGGCCGTGTTCGACCAGATATTTGCCGACCTCCAGCGTGCCGCGCTCGACGCCGCCGGATTCCAGCGCCGGCAGTACCTGCACGACAGTCAGGCGACGCGCGGTGTAGGTTGGGTTAGCGGCTTTTTCGCGTAACCCAAAGTCTTTATGCGCATTGACCGCATCGGCTGGCTTAGTGTGCGGCATGGCTGCCCAGTTTTTGCGCGACAACTTCGGCCGCAATTTTGATGCCGGCGCGATTCCAGTGCGTGTCGTCCAGCCACCAGATGAATTGACCTCGCGTCAGCGCGGCGTCGGAGGCCGCGACCAGTCCGGGGGTCAGATCGGTGCAGCGCCAGCGCTGCTGTTCGCACAGTTTCGACAAGGCCTGCCATTGCGCGTGTGGAAGAGTCGGGGCGCCGAGATGACGGGCATAAACCCGGTAGTTGGTTGGAATGAAAAACACCTGCTCGACCTCACCGGCCAGCGCGATCAGATCGGCTTGCATCGGCGCGGGCAGCGTGTACTGCGTGCGTTCGCTGACCGAGATATACGGTGTGTACAGCCCCATTTTTTGCCCGGCCAGCGTCTCAATGCGCACGCTGTCGGAAGCGGCGATGCCGCCGGCCTTGGTGGCGCGGGCGTAAAGCGACTTGGTGACGCGATACAGATCGCTGCCGGTGAAGAAGCCGTAATACTCGCCGGCATAACGCGCCAGCGGCGAGGGCTTTTCGGTTTTGGCCGGTTTGTAGGCGGCTTCGAAATCGTTGCCCTCGAACAGGAACAGCGCGGCGCGCACCGGGCCGGGATGCTGGCGGCGGAAAGCGCGCCAGGTGGACAGATAGTCGGAAATATCGCCCGGATGTCCGAGGTTGTAGGCTTTGATGCCGCGAGTGTTCGTCAACTCGCGTGTCAACTGCGCGCTCAGCGTGTCGGCCTGGCTGTCGCCCATGCCGACTACGAAGGAGTCGCCGATCAGCACCAGGTCGCCGTCGGCATAGTCGCGGTCGTTGCGGAAGCCGGCGCTGTCGGTCTGGAACACCACCTTGCGCGGTTGCGCCAGATTGGCCGAGGTCAGCGCCTTCAGGTCTCCATGCGGCGCGGTCATCTCGATGCGGGCGTTCTTCCGGTAGGCGCGGTGGCCCTCGGCGTGATTCTGCTGAACCAGTTGCTCGTGCGGCCGGTAATACATGGCTTTGTCGAGACCGAGCAAGTGGATCGCGAAGCTGCAGAACAATGTCGCCACGCCCAGGGACAGCGTGGTGGCGACGGCCGGCAGCGGGCCGGCGCGGAAGTAGAAGATGCCCAGCGCGATCAGGATGGCAAGCTGAATGCCGCCCGGCACGCCGTAGAACAGCAGCAGATGCAGTGTGGCGAGCAGGGCCAGTGCGGTGATCCAGCGGCGCGATGAGGTCAACCCGGCCATAGGCTTCAATCCAGCTCGAACGCCGTTTCGTAATTCAGCTTCAGCGCGGGGTCTTGCTCTTCCTTGCGCATCAGGCAATTGCCGACGGCGAGCAGTTCGATTTCGGTGCCCATGAAGCAGCGGAAGGCGTCTTCCGGCGTGCAGACGATGGGTTCGCCGCGCACGTTGAAGCTGGTGTTGACCACCACCGGGCAGCCGGTGAGTTGGTTGAAGCGGGAGATCAGCGCGTGATAGCGCGGATTGGTGCCGGCATGCACGGTCTGGATGCGCGCCGAGTAATCCACGTGCGTGACCGCCGGGATGTCGGAGCGCGGCACCTTCAGTTTTTCGATGCCGAACAGTTGCTGTTCCGCTACGCTCATCGTCTTGCGGCGGGCTTCGACCACGTCGGCGACCAGCAGCATGTACGGGCTGTCGCCGTCCAGCTCGAACCATTCGGCGACCTGTTCGCGCAGCACGGACGGGGCGAACGGGCGGAACGACTCGCGATATTTCACCTTCAGATTCAGCGTCGATTGCATGCGCGGCGAACGCGGGTCGCCCAGAATCGAACGGCCGCCGAGCGCGCGCGGGCCGAATTCCATGCGGCCCTGGAACCAGCCCAGCGCCTTTTCCTCGGCCAGGCCGCGCGCGCAGGCGTCGAACAAGGCGGCGTCGTCGAGCACGCTGAACACCGCGCCGGCCGCGCGCAGGCGCTGTTCGATATCGGCCTGGGCGAATTCGGGGCCGAGATAGGCGCCTTTCATTGCGTCGGGTTGCGTCCGGGGTTGCAACGACGTGCGCGGCTGGTCGAGGTGCAGGTAATGCCCGATCAGCGCCGCGCCGAGCGCGCCGCCGGCATCGCCCGCGGCGGGTTGAATCCAGAGATTCTTCGCGGCGCCGTCGCGCAGCACCTTGCCGTTGCCGACGCAATTGAGCGCGACGCCGCCGGCCAGACAGACATTCTCGATGCCAGTTTCCGCGACCGCCGAACGCACCAGTCGCAACACGGCTTCCTCGGTTACCGCCTGCACCGACGCGGCCAGATCCATTTCGCGCTGGGTCAGCGTGTCCCCGGCTTTGCGCGGCGGTGCGCCGAACAGATCGTGGAACTTGCCGTTGGTCATGGTCAGGCCGGTGCAGTAGTCGAAATACGACATATCCAGATGGAAGCTGCCGTCCGGTTTGAGGTCGATCAGGTGGTCGAGGATGGTTTGCGCGTATTTCGGCTGGCCGTAGGGTGCCAGGCCCATGACCTTGTATTCGCCGGAATTGACCTTGAAGCCGGTGTAATAGGTGAACGCCGAGTAGAGCAGGCCGAGCGAGTGCGGAAAGTGGATTTCCTTGATCATCTCCAGCTTGTTGCCGCGACCGATGGCGAGCGAGGTGGTAGTCCATTCGCCGACGCCGTCCATGGTCAGCACCACGGCCTCGTCGAACGGCGACGGGAAGAAGGCGCTGGCGGCGTGGCTCAAATGATGTTCGGAGAACAGCAGGCGCGCCGGGTCGATCTTTTGCTGCGCGATGTCCTTCAACTCGGACAGCAGCAGATCTTTCAGAAACAGTTTTTCCCGCAGCCAGACCGGCATCGCGGTCTTGAACGAGGCAAAGCCGCGCGGCGCGAAGGCGAGATAGGTTTCCAGCAGGCGCTCGAACTTGAGCAGCGGCTTATCGTAGAACACGATGCGATCGACGTCGGCCAGCGCGATGCCGGCATGTTGCAGGCAGAACGCGATGGCCTGATGCGGGAAGGCGGCATCGTGCTTCTTGCGCGTAAAGCGTTCTTCCTGCGCCGCCGCGACGATTTCGCCGTCGATCAGCAGGGCGGCGGCGCTGTCGTGGTAGTAGGCGGAAATGCCGAGAATGCGCACGGTTGTGTTCAGAACAGCGTGTAGATGAAGGGCGCCACGGCCGAGCCCTGCGCCAGGATCAGCAAGCCGCCTAGCAGCAGCATCACGATCAGGATGGGCAGCAGCCAGAATTTCTTGCGGCTGCGCATGTAGAGCCAGAGTTCATGCAGAAAAGACATGTTTTATTCCTTGTTGATCCGGCGCTACGGCGCGCGGGCATTAAAACTGGCGGGGCAGGCTGTCGGCGGCGGGGCCGGGTGGCTGACGATCTATCCAGTAGCTCGACGCGTTCGGATCGCGCTTCAGGCGCAAGGGATCTTTGCCCAGAATTTTGAATAGCAGGCCGATTGGCACGATGGTCAGCACATAGATCAGTCCCAGCACAACGGGATTGACGATCTTGTGCATCAACGCGCCCAGACGGGTCCACAGCCGGTTGAGCGGGGTCAGCGCGGTCGGAAAAAGCCAGGCGGCGAGCGCGAACAGGGCGGCCAGGATCAGCGCCCAGACGCGCGGCGCGGCCGCATCGAGCAGGGGCCAGAATCCGACCAGACAGAAAAAGGCGGTGAATACCCAGCCGAATTCGCGGTTCGAGGCGGTTTTGACCGGTGCGGCGGCGGGGCTGTGCAGGTGATCCATGGTTTCGGGATATGTGCGCGGAGAGGCGACTTTAGCGGGGCGCAATCATACCGTCAGGCCGAGCGGCTGTGTTTGGCGGCTGGGTTCTTGAACCACTTTTCAATAATCAGGCTGGAAATGCGTTCGGCTTCATTGAATATCCGAGCCGGCGGCGTCAACGTCTGACCACTTTTCCACGCCTCGAATGGCGTCACCCAACCGTCCGCGAGCAGTTTTTCCACCCCGCGCCGCACCCGGCTGTCGCGTGAACCGGGCAGCCTGAGCAGTCCGACGCCGGCGCCGGCGGTGAGGGCTTCATACAGCATCGAGACGCTGTCCTCGGTGACCCAGACCTGGCCGGCCCCGGCCAGCGCGTGTTCCAGCCAGCCGGGGCCGGTCTGATCGTGCGGCATCAGTTTGAGGTTGTCCGGCAGCGGTCGCGGCAACGCGGCCAGAAATGTCGCGGGTGTGCGGCGCGAGGTGGTCAGTTGCCAGGCGATTTTTGGGTTGGCCAGGGCGATTTCAGTCACCGCCGCAGCGGCCCTCGCATCGTCCCAGCGATAGTGGCTGGAGATGCCGCCGATCAGGATCAGGCCTTGCTCGGGCGTGGCTGTCGTTGAAGTTCGCACATCGTTGAGTACGCCGCGTATGGGGATGATGTTGTCGCGCGCTGGCGGGTTGTCGTGCTCGGGAATCACGCACAGATCGAACAGCGATAACGGCAAGCTCGGTTTCATCAACGCCACGGCTTTGCCGCCGAATTTGCCACCAAATGCCCGGCGCGCCGCCAGCAAGGCGAAATGGGTGGCATGGCCGGCGGCGAGAATGATGTCGGGTTTGGCGAGGCCGTTCCCGGCTGGAAAACGGCCTTGTATCCATTGCAATAACGAGGCACCGCGCGAAGGGGCTGGAATGTCGAAGCATTCGCCAGCCCGACTTCTCAACAATGCGTGCGCCAAACCCAGAGTCTGCTTCTCGTGGCCGGGCTTACTGTCGGTGATACGCCAGATAACCAAGATTATTAGTTAAAACGGTTGTGCGGAATTGTTTGTGTAAACAAGCTTCGTTATGCCCGTAAATACTGGGTATTTGGTCACTTGTACCCTCAATTTTGTTAATAAGTAGACGAAATTTGCTTGGTTTGTTAACAATTCTTAATCATTGTTGTGGGTAGGTCTACAGGGCAATTCCAGATGTGCGCTGACGACGTCAGTGGTGCGTCAAGCCGATGACTAACTCGACGTTAAGTATGGCAGCCAGCTTATGCAGAACTAGCAGCGACGGGTTAGCCACCCCTCGTTCTAGTTGGGATACATAGGTCCGGTCCACCCCTGCTTCGAGTGCAAGCGCTTCCTGGGAGAAACCCGCCGCCAGCCGAGCTTCTTTAAGTGCCCCCGCAAGCTGCAAGCGTAGTTGATTGAATTCGTCGGCATTCACATTTCAAGAATGAAGATAATGTGACTGTCAATCCACGGAATATAATCTACAATAACGGTCTTTCCATCCGGTCAACCCGCCATGTTCTATACATGCTCCGATGCTGAAGTACCTATACCTCCGTCCATGAAAGCAAAAGGACTGAATGTTTGGGCTTGGGTCGAGCTGCCTGCACAAGAGCCATATTTTTTACTCTCCGTGCAGCATGTACGTGATGAAGCTGTGAACCTTGAACGAGTCCTCTTCAGCCAGTTGGAGCATGTACTGGGGTTGGTTCGAGAATCTGATACACAAACTCAAGTCACTAGCGTTGCTCTTCTTAGCCCCGCTCACATGAACGGAACTCGCGATTCCCAGCTAAGTTATGTGAAAGAAATCTGGCTAAACAAAGATTTCCCTGGAATAGAGATATATGTAATGAAAGATGGCTCCGAAATGATGCGGCTCCATGCTGGTACAACAGAAAGCAGGGATGGTTTTGAGCGGGTGCTCTCTATCTGAGAGAGGGGCAGGTCAAGCTACGTCCAATCTGACGGCCAGCCATCCTCTCTGCCGGCCCCAATGAAGCGCCATTGACCGAACAAAGTCCTGACAAGGGACCCGCTGATGTTCCTGCAGCTCCGGAGTTGAATAGGAGTAGTCGTACTCCCATTCGCCACCACGAGACAAGGTGACTTCTGAAAAAGCATGCCCTTAGGGCAAGGCGTTCACTGAACGTGTGGGTAACTTGAGCTATTTCTAGGTCTTGCCCGCGTTCACCAAAGGAACCGCGGCATTAACGCCAGGCGCAATTTTACGCCTGGCTAACTCGAGCCATGCCCGGGTTAGCGAAGCTTGCCTATGAAGCTGTGCCAGTCAGCTAGCCGACGCCATCATGCCACGGACTAGCGGAGCCATTGCCAACTGGCGCAAGCACTCCTGGGCCACACGTTCAACGACTCGCTGAACCAAGCCAGGGTCCGCACCCTCTTGGACCGCCTTGGTGGCGACCCCCGCCGCGTTGTCCTGCAACCCTTGGGCCATCCGCCCCAACTCTTTCCGGAGTTGCTCTGGCTTCACCCCTGTCGTCACGCAGAACCGGGCCCATTCGTAGGGCGATAGCTCGTGAATACTGAACGCATCGCCAATGGCCATGGCGTACGTCTGCTCGACTCGATTTGGGTCGAACACGTCGCCGCACACCAGGTCGTAGGCAGGCGCCAGCTCTATGCCCTGGGGCCCCATGTAGAACGACAGATTCTTGGCATGGGCGTCCGTGTTGCCGATGAGAACCTGGAACAAAACCCAGCGCAGCAATTGCAACCGGGCCTTGGCGGGGACCGCCGCCTCGGCCATGGCCTCGAATAGCCTGGGCAGTGACGCGCCGTCGCGAATGTTCTGAACATCCCGGCCATCGCCATAGGGCCGCTCGAACTTGAAGCTGCTAGGCAGTCCAAGCAGCTGACAGCCATCAATGACATGCCGGCGGCGCACGGCGTTTTCGGCCCGTCGTCGGTCAAATCGCTCGACCACCAAAACAGGCTCAGGCACATGCCGCAAGGTGACCGGCGCAACCGACAACTTCACGGCCTCGGCCAGACGCATGCATAGGAATTCATTGCTGGTCAGTCCGGCCAGTCCAAGGTTTGCGGGTTCAGGTTTCAGAATGTGAGTGGAGGCCAGGTTTGGGCCTTCAACCAAATACCACGTGCCCTGCTCTTCATAGGCGGCCAGCTTGTCCTGGTAGCCCGCGATGGAGAGCCGGACCTTGCCATCCCATACGGTGAACGGGACCTCGGCACGCTGTCGAATGCGCGCGGACAACTCAATGTCTGGCAACGGCCGGCGGTTATCAACCTCGGCAAGAATCTGTCCACTCGGCGTGAGCCGAAGGGCCCCGGCAGTTTCGCGGCCCAGCGCAGCAAGCAGTCCGGTCAGGTTCGACTTGGAAACACGATAAGCCGCAGCTGCTTCGTCCAGCGCCTTGCCTTCAGGCAGCAAATTCTCGAAGAACTGGCGGACGCGTGCGCTATGCGAGTCCAGAGATTCAAGTATGGGCACCAGTGGGAGCCTGGGGCTAAGGGGACTGGCGCCAGGTGTTTGACGCCAGTCCTCCGTGTATTCAAACGCAAACCGGTTACTGACGCCATCATGCGATAGCGTGCCCACCCGGTCAGTACCCAGCCAGACCTCAAGCTCCATGGCCCACCTCGATGGCGTTCTGGACGCGCTGCAACTCGATGCCAAGCCCCGTCAGAGCCAAAAATGCGATGGATAGCGATACGGTACCGGTGCCTCGTTCCAGGTCTTGCAGCGTTTGCTTGGCGATACCCAGCGTCAGGGCCAAGTCCTCGAGCGATATGGCGGCCTGCGTGCGCGCTGCTCGCAACACCGCCCCCAATTGGGCGGGAGAAGAAATCGCCGGGTCTGTCGGAAATGGGAGGGGAATGATACGACGCATGGCTAGCACCTTCTTTAATATCCTACTAAAGAAGGATATTAGGCGGTATGTCAACCATGTCAACATAAATCCTACTTTAGAAGGAATTTATGGTACGGACTGTTTCGCACATGATAAACGACTACTATGCTAGCCTATTAAAATAGATTGGGTCTATTTACCCTCAACTCATCCCACCGGGTGTTGCCGCCGCTCGTGTTCAGGTGGGGCAATGGTGGCAGGTAGTTGGCGAGCCCAAAAAGAACATCCTCACGGTAAACGGCTAACTGCCATTAAGCAGTCATTCCGCTCTCCATACGTGACCTTGCCACAGCATGGTTTACCTATTTTGGTACAGGAGCTATCAAGGTTTGAGTGTGCATTTACGCTCTTTGGTATAGCGCCACCATGGCAATGGCGGCTCCCCCGACATGAAACGGGTGGCGGAGATAAAGGTGTCAAGCAGACATGGGTCATGTATGACACCGGTCTGGATACACAGTTGTTGGTAAAGGGCGTACGGGTCTTGCCCCCTGATGTCGGCTGGAGCTTGGATACCTAGTTGCCGCAGGTTTTGAGCTACGGCGGGGCCGATATTGGGGATGGCCTCCAGCACCAAAGCTTCTGCCGCTGTCTTTGCCTTCTTCATCACGCTTATCACTACTTGAGTCGATGCCGCCAGTCCCAAGGTGGTATCGGGTTGGAATCCGACCACAGGCCCAGTCGCTTGAGCTTCGCCATCATCTCTGCTTGCTCATATGCGTTCTGGTCTTCAGTTGTTTGTTCTTTCGCATACTTTCGGGACCACCACGCCATTCCCTCCACAATCTGCTGAAGTCCTATGTCCTGACCATCAATTAGGACCTTGCACACGTCTCGTTCATATGATTTCTTGTGACAGTACGCAACAGCGTTTTTGTTGAAAGCCAAACGGCCAAAATTTGCTGTAGCTTTATCTCCAAACGGTTGGACACGCTCGGGAGAGTCTATAGCTGCAATACGTATCCTGTGTTGCTGCTTATCCACTAGCAGAGTCAGCGTGTCCCCATCAGTAATGCCAACGACATAGCCAGTAAGGGTTTCCGAGAATGCAGGTTGAGCTACCAACAAAAATAGTGCCAACAGGGCGCGCCAAGTATTCATGTCATCAATCCTTTCGCACAACTCGATAAAGGAACCGTAGCATGACCGACCTGAACCAGTTCCGTCAGTTTTATCAGCTTGCTGACCAGCTTATTGAAGGTTCCAGCAAGGACGACATCGCAGAGACGGCTAAGCTGCTTGCGCTCAATCTGGCTCATTACCAAAGCAAGTTCGGTGAAATCCCACTCGATGAAGTACTGACAGTACTCAATGTCGTCACCCCGAATGATGAACAGGCTGTTTTGCTGAGTTCGGGGATGGAAATTCTGGTCGGCGTATTGGGGATGGTCAGACTAGGGCCGCTCAATGACCCAGAGCCGATTCACTAACCTGTGAGCCCAATCGACCTAGCAATTGACCACTACTAGCCCCTCCCAGTCAGTCGTATACCCTGGAGTTAGGTTGTTCCGCCGCATCCGCCAAGGTTGTCCCGTTCCTTCAGCTGCGAACCTGAGTGTTCCCTGGCCCATCTGCCCATTAAGAGAGTCCAGCACTTCCAGCAGGCACCCGCGCCGCAGGAGATGCGGTTCCTCAACCAGGCCGAACAATTCCCCCTGTCTTATTGAATTCGACACTAGGTCAACAAGCATCACCCCAGCCTTCTTGTACCGAAAGCCCGGCTTGAAGATGCGATTTAAACCGCCCCGTGCTGCCTTTATTAGCCGGGCGGTGTCATTGGTCGGACTCGACAACGTTATCAACGTAGCTGGGTGATACTGAGGCTCGTCTGGATTGAAGTTGTTGGTTGACAGGAAAACCTGGAGGCCGCTGGCCGCTTGGCCTTCCTTGCGTAGCTTTACGGCTGCTTGGGCTGAATAGGTTGAAACTGCTTCAAGCAAGTCATTTTTGTCAGTAAGCAACTGGCCGAAGCTTCGTGACGAGACAATCTGCTTCTTCGGTGGTGGCGCCTCTTCCAGCGGAATGCAGTGAATGCCGTTCAACTCCCGGATAGTGCGTTCCAGTACCACATTGAAACGTTTACGCAGGGTCTCCGGGTCGGATTGTTTCAAGTCCTGTGCGGACTCGATACCCAATGCCCGCAACTTCTCTGCCCAACGTGGCCCTACGCCCCAGACGTCCTGTACGTCCATCTCGGTGAAGTAACGTATCTGGTGCCAAGGCTCTAGGTCCTGCAGATTACACACGCCCTGGGCTTTGAAGTCGGGATGCCGCTTCGCCAGTCTGTTCGCAAGTTTGGCCAGCGTCTTGGTCGGGCCAATACCCACCCCCACCGGAATGCCGGTCCACTGTTTCACCTGCTGGCGCACGCGGGCGCCATGCGCGGTCAGGTCCCAGTGCTTAAATCCGGCGAAGCGCAGGAAGGACTCGTCGATGGAGTACACCTCCTGCTCGGGACTGTAGTTCGCGATGACGGACATCATGCGCCGGCTCATGTCCGCATAGAGAGCGTAGTTGCTGGACAGCGCCATGCCACCATGCTGCTTGAGCAAATCGCGTATCTGGAAGTGAGGCTGACCCATGTTGATGCCGAGCGCCTTTGCCTCGTCGCTTCGGGCGACGGCGCAGCCGTCATTGTTGGACAGCACGACAACTGGCCTGCCTTCCAGACGAGGGTTGAACACACGCTCGCAGGAGACGTAGAAATTGTTACCGTCCACCAGCGCGTACTGATGTGGGATGCTGGTCATGAATCAGCGCAGCTTGCGCACCACGCCCGTTACCACCCCCCAAATGGTGAGTTCCTGCCCTTGCTTGAATTCAATCGGCGCAAAGTCGGGGTTGCGGGGCAGCAAGCGCACCGTCTCGGCATCGCGATGGAGGTCCTTAACGGTCAACTCACCATCAATCACCGCCAATACGGTATCACCGTGGCGCGCTTCCACTGCCCGGTCTACAGCGATGATGTCGCCGTCCAGGATGCCAGCGCCGGACATGGAATGCCCTTTCACTCGGACATAGAAGGTGGCAGCCTCGTGTTCCACTAGGTATTCGTTGAGGTCGAGTTTGCCCTCGACATAATCTTCAGCAGGACTCGGGAAACCAGCGGGGACACTGCCGTCGAACAGGGGTAATGCCAGTTTTAGGTGCCGTTCCGGTTCGCCCAGATACTCGAGATTGTCCCAGGAACGGATTTTGGCCTGAGACAGGTAGGCCTTGACTTCATCGGCCCGGCTAACCGGGACACGCATTGTCTTGGTGGGTTCTGGCCCAGGTTTACGACCCGCACCTGTACGCTTGCCGCCGTGTGTGAGCATGATGGTTCTTGATATATGTGACATTATTCAAGATACCACGGCAATGTGGGGATGCAAAGCGCCATTTCTGGTCACCCCTTGGAGGCGTTGGCAGGCAATGGCCGCCACATCCCTTCTCTCTATAATCCCCTCATGTGCGGACGATTTACCCAATACTCTGACATCCCTAGCATCGCCAAGCGTTTTGGCGTGCAGGATGGTCTCATTCGGGTTGCAGACGGTTCACCCAGGTTCAATATCGCCCCGTCTAGCCCAATCCTGGCAGTGCGTCTAGACAGCGATGGACAGAGGGAATTGGTGCGTTTGAAATGGGGCCTTGTGCCGCACTGGTCGGTAGAGCCCAAGACTGGCTACAGCACCAGCAACGCCCAGGCCGAGTCCGTGGACAGCAAGCCCGCCTTCCGAGCCGCTTTCAAACGGCGGCGCTGTCTTATTCCGGCCGATGGCTGGTATGAGTGGCAAGCACTACCAGACCAGAAGGCCAAACAGCCTTGGTACTACCGAGGACAGCAGGAAGCCATATTGGCATTTGCAGGGGTGTGGGACCGCTGGGAGCAGGGTAGTCAGGTGTTGGAGAGTTGCACGGTCATCGTATGTGACGCCAATGCTATTGCCCGTCCGGTGCATGACCGAATGCCAGTCATCCTGGGAGAAGAGACCTGGCACGACTGGCTGGACCCGAATCTGCCTACCGAAACCGCGAAGGCAATGCTGCGCACATGCCCGGAATCGTGGGTCAGGTCATATCCTGTCAGCCGTGCCGTGAGCTTCACCCGCAATGAGGGACCGCAACTGGTCGAGCCGTTGGCGCCAGACCCTGTAAGGTGATTTCAGCATAACTCGTTGTTGTCGACTTGGAGGTCAGATGAAGGTGACGCTGTTGACCGGCGATAACGCCACACGAACACTCAAGCGCCTCATTGGTGCATGCTGGAACCTAGACGTTGCCGTAGCATGGGGCGGCAGGAACCCAGTCTTCGAGGCGATGATTGAACATCACGACAAACTTCGGCGTGTGGTCATTGGAACCCATATGTACCAAACTGACCCGGCGGTCCTCCGTGCCTTCATGCCGTATACCGCAGTGAGGTGCATGCCGCCTGATGGCAAGCTGTTCCATCCCAAGGTCTATTTATTCGAGCTGGATGACGGTATTGCTGCAGTTGTGGGCAGCCACAACTTGACTGGGGGCGCGTTCGGGGGGCGGAACATTGAAGCCAGCGTGTTAATAGAAGGTAGCTTGGCCGACAGTGCGCTACGGGACATCGCCGAGTTCATAAACAGCTGTTGGGGGGATGCGGAGAAAATAGATGAAGGAGGTTTCCTATTTGCCTACGAGAGCCAATATCACGCCAATCGTATCAAGCGAGAAGCGCTAGACAATTTTCATAGAATCAAGAAACCTCGCGAAGGGACAGACAAGCCTTCGCCACAAGCAATTTCATGGAATGAGTTTGTGCGGGGCATAAAGATAGACCCACATCACGAAATTGAGGCGCGTCTCAGCGTCCTAGAGAGAGCTGCGTCCATTTTCGTGGAGAAGGTTTCACTCGCCAAAATGACAGTGGCGGAACGCAAGGCAATCGCCGGAACTTACGGTTCCAAAGAGGAAGGACTAGATGCACTTCCATGGGCTTGGTTTGGCACAATGTTTGGTCAGGGCGATTTTAAGAATCTTATCAATGAGTCGCCTGCTGGCCTTTCCAGGGCCCTAGACCGAATTCCGCTTGATGGGGACGTTTCTGAGGTGCAATTTCGTGCCTTTTCCAAAGACTTTGACTCTGCTTTTACGGGTAAAGCCCACAAAGGGGGCGTGCCCACGGCCTCTCGGTTGTTGGCGATGAAGCGACCGGACCTGTTTGTTGCGGTCAATGCAGCAAATCGGCGCGGCATCTGTGGCGCATTTGGAGTTGCGCCTACAACCCTTAACCTAGATAACTATTGGGAACGTATCGTTATCCCCACACAGCTCAGCCCGTGGTGGCAGCATGCTCGGGTAAGGGGCGGTCTCAACTCGCGGCTTTGGGACAACCGGGCAGCGTTGCTCGATTGCATCTACTATGACCCCAACGCGAAAAATTCGGCGAACTGAATGCTCCGTTGGCATTTTTGTAAGGATTTTTGGATTTTTTCAGGCGATTGCCCGCCCCGAGACCTGGGTTCAACCTGTAGTGGTAAGTTCAAACAAGGGGCTGGCTGGCACGTCAAGCCGTACCGTTTAACTTGGCGCTTAAAATTTAAGTTGATGCTTAAACGAGTGCAAATCGCCACCACGGGGCCAGCTTTCGGCAGGCGACTGTAATTGACTGTAATTGACTGTAAAGGTCCCCACCGAATGATGAACGATGACATGCCATCCCTGCGCCGCGTGCGGGAAGCTGGCTTGCTTGAACTGAAAATGGAAAGTACCCAGCTGTAGCCCCATGCATGGTGCAAACCCTATGCATATTCCTATCCCGGCTACACCAATGAGAACTCGACCCAAAGCGGATAGTGGTCTGACACCCGGTGAGAGATGGACTGTTTGCTGAAGTCCTGCTCCGTATAGACATAAGGCAAGAAATCCACGTAACCGGCCGCTCTGTGTGTCATTGACAGTTTTGGCACCCCACTCGCGTTTCTGAACCAGGCAATCTGGTCGTAGAACTTGTCGGTTTCCGGCTTGCCCGAGGTGGCAAACACTGTTCGCGGCACGCTGTTCAGTTCCTCGGGTGCCGCCAGCCCGGTTGATGTAAATGCCTGCCAAAGGGGGTCGCCCTGGCGGTCTATGTTGAAATCACCCAAGGCAATGAGGTTAACCAGCTACTAAGCGCGAGGGGCTCTCTAGCGGGTCATCCAAATTCGAAGCAGCAGTCGAGACGTTCGCTATATATGGCTATCGGAATGTCGAACCCGTATATCTGAGTGGCAAAGCCACTAGTGGTATCGGCCGGCTAGGTCAATAATCAACCCGCTGGCTCAAGCCGTACATCAAAGCCAGCCATTTTATCTAACAGTGGTTCCCCAACTTAGCCAGCGAATTGTAATGTTGGTAGTGATACAAACTAACCATCGATGGCTGAGAAAAAATCAGTTGCTGTCAATTTTCAGTGACCGCCGATATTTAAGCTGCTTCTCAAAGTCGCTTCGAGCCGGGAAAATATGTAAAAAACCAACAAGCTTGAGACTCTGTCGTTCGAATACTCCAGGGTGAACGTGTGTTGGGGAAACTGAAACTGTCCTTGCCGCTACAGAAAAAGAGGGAGTGTCGAAGAAGTGATTGAGCTTTCGAATATTGCAACCCACCTACTAGTGACCGGTGGCTTGCTTAGCTTGTTACTGCTTGGCTTTCTTTTTCTCTTTCTGCTCCCCGGCGTAATCCATTGGTTTCGTCTGCGAAAGATTCTTTCTGGGGTTGAATCGTTCGAGGTCAGGACACCACCAAGTGAATTTAAGAAACTCTTTTTAAAGGACAAGCAGCTGGCTCACCTTTGGGCAGAGTACCAAGAATCCTTGCACACACAACGTGAAGAACGTGATGGTCAGATGCAAGTGGTTGGTGTTCGGTCAACTATCGCAGCAGAAACCTATTTCAACGAGCAGTACGTTGTCGATAGCAGGCTACGCACAGAATTCTTCAAGCACGTTCCGGGCATCTTCACTGGCTTGGGCATCATTGGCACCTTCACCGGACTAATTGAAGGCCTACGTCGCTTCCAGGTGAGTGAGAACGCTGCAACGGTTCGCACCAGTCTCGAGTCTTTGATGCATGCAGTTGGTGAGGCATTCCTCATCTCAGCGGCCGCAATCACTGCCGCTATGGCGGTTACCTTCCTTGAAAAACTTCTCCTTGCGGCGCTCTACCGAAAGACCGAAGAGATTGCTCACGGTATAGATGCCCGCTTTGAGGCAGGAGCCGGAGAGGAGTACCTCTCGCGCTTGGTCAATGCATCGGAAGCCTCAGCCAGCCAATCCAAGATTCTCAAGGACGCCTTGGTCAAGGAACTCGGCGATATCCTTCACGAGCTTACAGCTTCGCAACTCTCGACCGGCCAGCAACTTCATGCACAGCTTACCCAACGCATCGAGGAGTCATCCAACCGGCAGGTTGAAGCAGCACGAGAAGACAATCAGGTTCTTGGCGATGTCATCGCCGGCAGCATTGAAAAGAGCCTGAAGGGGCCCCTCGACAAGATTGCTAACTCGGTTGAGACCGCCTCCGGTGACCAAAGCGCGACCGCCGTGAAGATGCTGAACGACATCATGGTCAGTTTCAGCCAACGACTGAATGACCTCTTCGGTGGACAAATTAACGGTATTAACGAGTTGAATAAACAGACCGCTCAAGGAATGCAGGATGCTGTTGCATCCCTTAACACCCTTGTCGGAAAGCTTGAGGAGAGTGGTAAGAAAACCACCGATGGCATGGCGGCGCAGATGGCAGCCTCCCTCAAGGCCATGGAGGAGCGGCAAGCCAGCATCAATACGCAGACCCAAGAGTTCGTAGACCAGATTCGGCAGTTGGTACAGTCGTCTCAAGCCGAGACACAGCAAAAGCTTCAGTCAACGCTCGACTCCATCGGACAGCAGATGACTACTATCCTGGGTAATCTGAGTGAATCTCAGGAGAAGGTGTTCGAAGACAATCGGACGCGTGAACTATCTATGGCGGACCGCGCCTCGAATGTCGTTTCCGAGATGACTGGAAGTGTCGAGGCTGCTGTGAAGGAAATCTCGGCGGCTTCCCAGACCATGGCGAAAAGTGTCTCTACGCTCTCAGCGGCGACTGTTTCGACCGTAGAAAAGATGAATGCCGGCGCTAATCGCCTAGACACCGCAGCAACCAACTTCGCCGCTGCGGGTGACCGAGTTACCCTTGTCATGGGTCAGGCTGCGACGGTGAGTGGCAAGCTAACGGAGTTGGCAGGAGCGCTCACCTCGAGCTCAGGCGCTCTCCAAGAGGGGCTCCGAGACTACAAGTCACAGAGGGATGCTGTCAGTGTGCTACTCGGAGACGTCCGGGCCACAATAGAACTGGCAAAGAAGGAAGCAAGCCTCACTGGCGACGTCCTGCAGCGTATCGAGATGTCTGCTACCAAGCTCAGCCAAGCGCAGAAGGCCGCAGATGAGTATCTCGACGGGGTGAGCCAAGTGCTAGCCGACTCCAGTGAAGCGTTTCGAGAGTCTGTAGTCTCGACTTTGGCGAAAGTTAATCACGACTTCCACACAAAGTTGAGCAGTGCAGTTGGCCTCCTGTCGACGGCTGTTCAAGAGCTAGAAGTGACGCTAGGTGGTAGCCTTGCACCGAGGCGATAAAAGATGTTCGGCGCTCGTGCATTAGTAGTGCGAAGGGGCTGCCGCGATGAAGCGGAAAAGCCCTTTTGGATTTCCTATGCCGACCTGATGACGGCCTTGATGGTCTTGTTCTTGGTCGTCATGGGCGTTGCCTTGCTCGCCGTGACCAAGAACGTGTCTGAACGCGAGAAGAAGCAGGAGCAACATCGCAAGAACATAGAGAAAATCTTGGAACGCTTCGAAGAAGCCGCGAAGCGTCATGAGGGTATCAAGGTTGACAAACTCCGTCAGGCCATTGACTTTGGTCAGCGTGCGCAGTTCGCGTTCGGTGACTGGCGCCTGAACTCCCAACAAGAGGATGTGCTTAGAAAGTTTGTGCCGGAAATTCTCACCTTGGCTAATGATGAGCTTGGGAAAAGCATCCTGAAACGCATCGTGGTCGAGGGGTATACAGACAAGACTGGCACCTACCTCGCCAACCTAAATCTCAGCCTGCTTCGCAGTCAGAAGGTGCTCTGCACGATGTTCGCAACCAGCGGCCCCAGCCTCCTCAACGCCGAGCAGAAAGAGCAAGTACGCGGTCTGTTTTTCGTCGGAGGCTACTCTTTCAATGCAGCAAAGGATACGGCAGAGGAGAGTCGCCGCGTCGAAATGCGATTGGAGTTTCTTGGCGTGGATGAATCCCGTAATTCTCCCCCCGCAGGTACGGGAAATTTTGGCGACTGTTCATTGAAATGACAGCGCTTGACCGGCTCACAGGGCTCCTACGCAGCAGCCTCAGTGTGGCGGAGCGGCCGTTCCCTCAGACTGATGGCCTGGACCCGGTTATCGCAGGCCTAAAGAAGCACAACAAGTCCGGTACTGGCTCTTACGTCCCCGAGGACCTGCAGCAAGCCGCCATTCGCAAGTTCTGGGACGCCCAGCGGTTCGAAACACTCAAGGATGCCCGACTGGTTTCCTTCGGCATGTGTGTGCCGAACCGCCACTCCGGTCCCTGCATAATGGAAGACCGTCAGCGTTTCCAGGCAGTGCTGGACAGTCAAACCGGAGTTGACCAGTGGGTAGATGAGCCACGGTGGTATCGCCGCTGCTACCAAGGACTGCTACGAAGCTACTTTACATACGACGCCAAGGTGCCTCAAGCGCCCTCAGTCGGGAAACAAAACTGGCGAGACTTGAGGGATTATCTAAGCGAGCGAACTCACAACATCGTCGACAAGAAAGTTAACCCGGATTGGGTCACGACTACGGTCGAGAACCGGCAACTTTTCGGGGAGGACCCCTGCGCCCCATTTGCTTCCGATGTCCTCTCAGGTGATACAACCAAGCTTGACCTCCTCTGCGAGCAGCTCGGCGTCATAAAGTCGTCTTGGTTTTTGCGCGAATTGGTTCTTGCTCAGGTGCGCCAAGCCACCAAGCTGAGCCATGAGCAATTCAAGGACCTCATACCCAGACTGCTGGAGTTGTTGTCAAAGAATCTGGTGCTTAGAGACCGGGGCCTGATTCTGATGCTCGACAAGTACGCATCTACGGAGCAGCCAGGCATCAACGAGCCTCTTCGGAATGTCTCTGTGGAGTGGTGGGGTAACCCCTGGCTCCCTTCAAATGAAACTCGCTGGGGTGGCGTGGTTCCGGTGGCTCGGGAGATGGTGTCCGAGTGGCTCAAGCGCGAATTCATCGAAGCCTTTTTCACCAAACTCGCTGAGGACGGCGTCGGTGACCGTCGCCGAGCGAATTTCTGGCTTCGCTACGTAAAATCGATGGAACACATCCAGTTCGCCCTTGGTGCACGAGCACTCAATTCGAGGGACCGCGATTTCGAGGCGCTGCGCAAGAAAATGAAGGGGCTGTTCACAGAGCTCAAGTCAACAGACAGCTCGAACAACGCCTTCATCATGACACTCGGAGACCTTGTAGCCGTTGAGTTCGGTGGCATGGGCAATGCCTTCTATGGCTACGACGTGCGCAAGACGTTGCCATTTGATGCCTCCCGTCCGGTAGGTACTACCGTCAATGCGCCAAATTCCCTTAAGCACAAGAACCGCATACTGTGGATGCAGCACCAAGACGGTATCAAGGGTTGGAATAAGTGGGAAGACATGTTCGAGGCAACGCTTAAGATGCACTTTGACATCCTTCCGAACGCCGTCACCAGACGAACCGTACCACGAGCAGCAGCTCCCGCTCCTGCGCCAACAGTGCCCCCCCCCGCACCGGTCGCTCCTCGACGGTCTGTCCAGTCACCAGGTGGCCAGACCACCGGGAGCAAAGAATGCGATTTCAGCAGGATTGCTCTTGATGCTTTTGCTCGAATTCACGAGCTCAAGGTCGACGACAATAGGGCGTTAAATGGGAACCTCTGGGTTCGCACCGACGATAACGACCTTCAGGTCAACAAGGCGCTGCTTGACTGGGGCTTTCAATACAAGCTCGGCAAAGGTTGGTGGCAATAGGACAGCTAGCCCAATATGGTATTCAATTTCTTCAAGAAAACGCAGATGGCACCGACGGACTCGTGGTGCAGACAAGTGTCGGACAAAGGGGTGGTTATCAACAGCTCGGGTGAAGGAACTAGGTTGGCGGATGAGATGTTGCCAGCTTACCTTGCTCAGCTCATTGATGATGGATTCGCTAGCCAAGAACCCAACGATGAAGTGAGTATCTCGTGGAACTCCCTCTACGAAGCACTACGGAGCCCGGGATACGATGAGTTGGCCGAATTGCTTGTGCTACCGCCGTTTACCTCATGCGAACCTTCGCTGGAGAGTCGGAATTCATTAACTGACGATGATTTCTCCATCGCCGTTTCTGGATGGCGCTCGAGTAAGCATTTCGTAGAGCACCCCAGGATTCTGGGTGCGATGCTTATTCGGGATGAGCAGACGGAACTCATGCGGACTGCACACTGGGAATTATTTTCTGAGGTGGTCGCCTTTTCTAGGCGCCCTCAGGAGCAGCGCAATGAGAAGGTGCACAGGCAGGCTTGGGGGCGAATCCGTAGTCTGGCTCTGAAGGCTGGTGCAAGGCTAGATGACTTCCTGCATCGCTCAGTTGTGCTAACGCCGGAGCGACTTGACATCGGATTGAGGAAGTCAGCCCCCATAGCCGATGATAGCGTTATAGAGATTGAGCCCTCTTTTACTGGGGCACCCAATGGCTGGATTGAGCGATTCGACAGCTCAAGGGAAGTTCTAGACCGTTACGACATCGTCACCCCAGAGGGTATTGTTCAGGTACTCATCACTCCTCAGGTTAAGACGGTCCTGCAGGAGATAAAGCGGCTGCCGCTGAGACGAGTGGCAGGGTCCCGTGCTCAAGCTTTCGTACTTAACCCTTACGCAACGCTCGGCCCAGACGCTCAAGACGTCATTGATGAGGGGCAGTTCGAGAAGGCGCGGGAGCACGCGGGGCTGCAATACGAACGTTTTGTTCCAAATATTGAGCGCGACGCAACCGGGTATCCATTGAGGGTCGGGCTACTTATTGAATCTGCGAGCGCAGCCGGTCCTGCCACATCGGAGACAGAATGGCTGACAGATGAGGAGTTGGCGAAGTTCGTCGCTCGCCTTGAGGTATCTCTGTCAAAAGGGTTTCAGTTGTTGGGTTGGAAAGGCTACGACCTTGAGCTACAGGGAGAGGCATCGAGTTACCTCGCGGAACTGCAGGGTGCTTTGGAGCTGCGTCGTAAGCCAGCATCTATGGTTTCCTACGCCCAGGTTCATGACCTGAGTGCGTACTCATCGCGTATTGAAGGTATCGGTGTAGAGAAACCATACTACTCCGCCTACATCACGAAGAAGAAGGAAGAAGATGGCTGGTTTCCCGAGAATGTGGTTCCCCTTATTGCATACATTCCCGAGGGGGAGACAGAGCCTGTTGCTGTTCCAGCTACGAAGGATGCACTCAAGCAGCTGCGGGAAGCGATTACAAAGGCAGAGGCGGCAGGCAAAGACAAGCTTGAGGTTCCCTGGCTTCCTAAGCCTATGCCTCTCGAAGAGGCCAAGGACATTGCAAGCACCTTTGATGAGGTGCTGGATGAGGTTAAACACAAAAAGTTCGACCCAGAGCGGAAGGCAGCTGAGCACAAGGAGGTGATAGGCGCGAAGAAGACGCTAATTCTTCGCTCTAATATTCAGGCCGTCGACTATGAAGAACCGCGGCGTGAAGCTCTGCTAGCATTTCCAAACGAGCCGGAAGAGCCCGCTGGTCTGAGCAATGACTTCACCCTGCTGCCCCATCAGCGGCAGGGTCTTGCCTGGTTGCAGCATCTATATAAGTCCCAAGCCGAGCACCAGGTGCGCGGCGCGGTACTGGCAGATGACATGGGTCTCGGTAAGACTTTTCAGCTCCTGGCCTTCATGGCTTGGCTTGTAGAGAAGAACCCGGATGTCTCTCCAATTCTGATTGTGGCGCCAGTGTCTTTGCTAGAAAACTGGAAAGAGGAGACCGAGAAATTCATTCGTCCAGGCCTTATTTCCATTCTCACTGCTTATGGCGACTCCCTTGCGCCTCTGCGGATTCCGCGGGAAGCAATCGATGCTCGATTGCGCACCGAAGACGGTCTAGTTCGCTTCCTTAAGCCAGGATGGGTTGGCAAAGCAAAAGTCGTTCTAACAACCTACGAAACGCTCCGGGACTTGGAGTTTTCCTTCGCTGCAGAGCGTTGGTCCGTAATGGTTTGCGATGAAGCGCAGCGCATCAAGAACCCCGCGGCGATGGTTACTCGCGCAGCGAAGAAGCAGAACGTTGGTTTCAAAGTAGCATGCACAGGAACTCCTGTTGAGAACACACTTGCGGACTTGTGGTGTTTGTTCGACTTCATTCAACCTGGGCTTCTCGGTGCTTTGAATGACTTTGGCCAGCGGTACCGCAAGCCCATTGAGGCTAAGAACGATGATGAACACGCTCGTGTTGAGGAACTCCGGACGCGCATATCTCCCCAGATTCTTCGTCGCACCAAAGCAGAAGTTGCCAAGGACCTGCGACAGAAAGTAGTAGATGACGACTGCAGACGGCTTACGTTGTCGACTGCTCAGCGGAATCTTTACGCCAAGGCGATTGAGGACTTTAAGAAGCGCAACGACCCTACTGCATCTGTACCATTCAAGAACCATCTTGGCTTGCTGCAGTACCTCCGTCTGGTCTGCACCGACCCACGACGCTACGGGTTGACCGTGTTCAAGCCAGAACCTCTCGCTGAGTACCGTGCAAAGGCCCCGAAGTTGGATTGGCTCTTGGGACAATTGCATCGCATTCGCGACAAGGATGAGAAGGCAATTGTTTTCTGTGAATTCCGAAACATCCAACGCCTGCTGCAGCACTATATTGAGCAGACTTTTGAAGTTCGCGCCGATATCATCAATGGCGACACGAGTGCAGCAACGAGCCACATGGCTAGCCGACAGAAGCGCATCAAGGCTTTCCAAGAGAAGCCCGGTTTTGGGGTCATCATCCTCTCGCCAGTTGCTGTTGGTTTTGGGGTGAATATTCAGGCGGCAAACCACGTCATTCACTACACGAGAACTTGGAATCCGGCGAAGGAAGACCAAGCGACGGACCGCGCGTACCGCATTGGGCAGAAGAAGGACGTCTACGTTTACTACCCAGTGGTGACCGCCGATGACTTCTCCACTTTCGACGTCAAGCTCGACCAATTGCTGACCAAGAAACGTGAGTTAGCCAGTGACATGCTCAACGGCTCAGGAGACCTATCGCCCAGTGACTTCGACATTGCAGAAGTCATCCCCGGAGGAAATCTAGCTGATATCCAGGAGCGCATCGACCTTGAGCTTGCCCTGCGGATGGAGTGGCGCCACTTCGAAGGTCTTGCTGCAGCCTTATGGAGCAAGCAGGGGTATGACCTCTGCTATTGCACACCTGGTACTAAGGACCAGGGCGTGGACGTGGTGGCCATTTCAGGTGACCGAGGTGTTCTAATTCAGACGAAGACATCTAGCAATGAAGGTACGAAACTCGGTTGGGAAACGGTAAAGGACGTGGTTGGTGGTGAAGCCTTTTATCGCCGCCGACATCCCAACGTGGAGTTCAATAAGGTAGGGCTGACAAATCAGTTCTTCAATGCTCAGGCTCACGAGCAGGCAGAACTAAATGATGTGCTGCTCGTGGACCAAGACATGCTCAGTCAAATGTTGACCGAGTATCCGGTCACGATGTTGGAGCTCGAAAGACTTCTTTACACCGACTGGGGAACCGAATCTGTAGACGTCTAGTGTGCCCTGCGCGTGCGCGGCGGCCTGAAGCTCTGCCTGGCATTGCGAAACTCCAGGTCCGCTGCAGTTGCCACTCTGCACCGCGCGTAGATGATTTATTTTGGCTCAGTTCGCGTGAAGTGAAGATACTCCAGCGTTTTTTGACATTTTGGGCATTTTGTCAAAAGTGGGGTGAGATGCATAGTTCCAGTTTGAGGGGGTGCCATGCTGAGTTTAAGAGGATTGGCCGTTTGCTCCACCCTGCTGCTGGGGGCGTGGACTTCGGCAATTGGTAGCGAAGTTGCGCAGGACATCTATTTGTCAGGTCGGGTGGTCAACATTGTCGACGGGGACACCTTCGACATGCTTGCTCAAGATGGTGTTGAACACCGCATACGCCCAAATGGTTTTGATACCCCCGAGCGTGGGCGGCCCTGCTTCGGAGAAGGCATGGAAGCGCTGCGCCGGCTCCTTGAGGGGCAAACGGTTAACGCACACTGCTACAAGCTACAGCCCGCCAGGGGAAAGAGCCGGGCACGCGACGTCTGCCGGGTGACGCTGGCTGAAAACGACATCGGCATTCAGATGATTGCGGCAGGTGCTGCATGGCATTCCAAGAAATGGTCGTTTGAGCAAAGCCAGGCAGAGCGCAGGGCTTACGCGGAGGCGGAGGTTTCAGCTATGCGGGGAAAGGCTGGCTGTTTATGGCAAGGATTCTGAGCGACAGTCTAATGGTCAAAAAAAGCTAGGACGCGCTCAACATTACCTTTGTCGATTGTTCTGCTGGTTACTGTGCAAATGCTGTGAGGGTGCGACTGCGCCCTGAAACCGCCTAAGGTCGGCTTGCAGTTGGGAGGTTTCAGCACTAAGGACAGCTTGAGTAAGCGTGCTACCTTGCTCGGTTGCCGCCAACCGGTCTGCCCTCGGTAACATTGCGCTGCTTAGCTCAGCACAATAAGACTAAGACGTGCTCGCCTTTGATGCCGACACTTTTGATTCCAAACTCGCATCAATCAGGACAACGTTTTCTTGATTATTGAGCTGGAGCTTATTGAGAATTTTCACAACTCTGACATGTTCTGCTTCTGAGAAATACAATATAGCCTTGATAGATACCGACGCATCGCTAGCTTTCTCGTATATCTTCACCTGATGCTGTAGATTTTTTTCAAGTCCCGTATTTTTTGCTAGTTTGAACTCAACCAGACTAGCGTCCGCCTTCCCCTTTGAAATCTTGTAATCAACGGGGCCGCGGCCATTATTAACTTCAGCGTTTACATCTAGGTCAGTATTGAACCAGGTGAGCCTGTACATGATGTGGAGGTCGGTTTCGCGCTGTATAGGCTTGCCGTTGACGTAAAACAAGCGATGACCGCCTTTATCCTCAATCACGTGCTTCAGGTATTGCACCCTCTTTAAACTTTCGACATATGAAGTTCCACAGGAGTAGAAGTCCGTTTCTGATAAGTACCCGTTAACTAAAGCCTTTATATTTTCGACAAACTGTTTCTGTGTTTCTTTGACTTTTGCATTGCTTTGGCTGTGAGCCTCGCTAGCGTTAGCTTCTTTTTCTTTTACGTAGTAGTCGAGGAGTTCGTGAAACTTTTCAATTGTCCGGAGTGCCGCAGTTTTGCGCTCCTTCTCGGTTGTACGTTTAGTAATCTGAGCAAAGAAATGCTCGTTTGCCTGAGCTCTGAGAGAGTCGTCAGGAATCGCCAAGCAAATCTGAGTGAACTGGCTCAGCATATCCCCCTGGTTAATCCAGGCCTCGTCACGAGTTAGGATTTCTTTAGGAGTTAGAAGCACGAAATCGTTATTATAATAAGGCAGTTCGAACTGTTTACTTTTCCATCTTTTTGTCTCGTAATCAAAGCTCACCCGGTTTACTGTATAAATTCTTCGCATTTCAGGGCGAATGCGCGCTAGGGCGAAAGTCTCCGTGTACTGTAGAAGAAATCCCTTGATAAGATTTGCGGTAAAGTCGCTGAGATGGTCACGTCCCACCCCGCTACTGAGTAATCCGAGCTTTTCAATATGGCTGCCAGAAGTGATGGTTTCTCTACCGAAGTCCTTGAACGCAGTTGTAAGGTTTCTGGCTAGCGATGTGGCGAAGTCTTTGCCGAGCCCCGTCCCACTGTTGCCCGTTTTGCTGAAACCTAGCCAGTTTTGTTTAACCTCTTTGAAAAGAAGCCATTGCGAGATAGCCCCTTCGGTTAGCTCGCCCGCAACTGCCCGGTCTCGGAGAAAGCAGAGATACGAAATTATTTCGTCATGAAGCGCACGGTACTTGGCATCCTCACTGTCGAATAGTAGAAACGGGTCGATAAATAGCGGAAGGTCATTTACCAATGCGATGTTGAACGCACCATATTCGTCCAGTGCTTCGGGCGAAATATCAAAAATGTCCGTGAAGTAAACCTTGTGGACTGCCTGCTTTGCCATCACAAGGTCCTTTGCTGCGCGAATGACTGGTAAACCATCTTTGCCAGCATCCCCTGCATAGCCGCAAATATCCGGTCGTCTTTCAGCAACTGGTCAGCAATCTTGTTATGCCCTTCCTGACCCTCAATGATGATGTCGGTCAGGATGTCCTTGAAATCGCCCAGCGTGAACTGCGTCTCGCTGTTGTTCTCCGCCTGTTCCGCCAGTGCCGTGTTCTCCAGCAGCTTCCCTTTGATAGTGGTCACGTAGCCCACCAGGTCCGCTTCGCTCAAGTCCCCAGAGAACAGGTCGTTCATCTTCCCCACAATCTCTGCGAGCTTCTTTTCCTCATCGGTGACGGCCTTGCCACTCCCCGCGTCAGTTGCTGGCTTTAGCGCGACCACATCCCCCGAACCCAGGTCCAGCTTCTGCTCACCCAGTTTCTGAAGCCGGTAGTGGGTCAGGCGCACGTCCGAATCCAGTTCCAAAATACTGAACGTGCCTCTCGCCGCAATCCGTGGCATCAGGTTCTTACCAAAGACGTACAGCTTCTCCAGTTCCACATCCTCGTAAGGGATGATTTGTGACAGGAAGTCATACATTCGCAGGAACGTGCCTAGGTCCTTACGGAAGGTCTCGGCATTTTCCTCATCCAGCGCGTCAAACCGGTCTGCCGCTGGCTTCAGGTGCGTATGCAAGTTTGCTTGTTTGCGCTTCGGGTCGAAAAAGTCGACTGCGAAAGCCTCTACCTCGGTCTGGAAGTACACACCAGACTTGTCCAGCTTGATTTGCAGGTCATGGACGATGTTGGGGTCCGTCACTTCTTCCAGCTGCGCTGACCGGTAGTAGGGCTGGAAGCTCTTCAGAATCTCATCCGGCTTGTTCACGAAGTCCAGAACGAAGGTGTCTTCCTTCCCCGGATGCGTCCGGTTCAGCCTGGATAAGGTTTGTACCGCCATCACGCCAGAAAGCCGCTTATCCACGTACATGCTATGCAGTAGTGGCTGGTCAAAGCCAGTCTGGTACTTGTTGGCGACCAGAAGCACCCGGTAGACGTCTTCCTTGAATGCGTCAGACGGGGCTTGCCCCTTGGAATCCGGGTTCATGCCGGCTTCGGTGAAATCGTCCGGGCCCGACTCCGGGTCAGTTACCTTGCCCGAAAACGCCACCAAGGCCCTCATGTCCAGGTAGCCACGCTCCTTGAGATACTTGTCCATGGCCAGCTTGTAGCGGACAGCGGCTACGCGGCTGTCCGTCACCACCATTGCCTTGGCTTTGCCCCCGATTTTTGAAGCCACGTGTTCCCGGAAGTGCTCAACGATGACCACTACCTTCTGTGCGATGTTGTACGCATGCAGATTGGCGAACCGAGCCAAGGTCTTCTTGGCCTTCATCTGTGGCACCAGCTTCTCATCGGCCTGCGAACCCAGCTTGTAGAAGGCCTTGTAGGACGTGTAGTTCTTCAGGACGTCCAGGATGAAGCCTTCTTCAATCGCCTGGCGCATCGAGTACACGTGGAAGGCCTCCGGCAATCCCATGCTCCCGGCACGGCCGAACAGTTCCATGGTCTTTGCTTTCGGAGTGGCGGTGAACGCGAAGTAGGACACGTTCTCTGGGCGCTTCCGGGAGGCAATGACCTGGTTGATGATGTCTTCAGTGGTGACGTCCTCCGGGTCTACCTCTACGTCCGCATCGACCTCAACATCTTCACCGTCCAGCTGCACGACAACCTTGGTCGTAGCGCCTTTCGTGGTGAGTGCTTTCCGAAGCTTCTGGGCGGCCGAGCCAGACTGGCTCGAATGTGCCTCGTCAACAATGAGTGCGAACTTCTTGCCGCTCATGCCAGAGACCTTGGACATGATGAACGGAAATTTCTGCAGGGTGGTGACAATGACCGGAACACCATCGTTCAAGGCTTTGGCAAGCTGGTCGCTGTTCTGGTCAATCTTCTGGACAACACCGGCCTTGTGCTCGAACTGGCTGATGGTTTCTTGTAGCTGCCGGTCCAATACTTTGCGGTCCGTGATAACGATGACCGAATCAAAGACCTTTTCATCCTTGTCGTTGTGCAGGTTGGCTAGGCGATGCGCAGCCCATGCTATGGAGTTCGACTTGCCGGACCCTGCAGAATGCTGGACAAGGTACGTGTTTCCGACACCTTCCAGCGCAGCGGCACTGACCAAGCTGGTGACCGCATCCAATTGATGGAAGCGCGGGAAGATGAGGTTTTCCTTGGTGGTTTTCTTGCCGGTTTTGGCATCCTCGACTTCTTTGACCTCCAGGTGCAGGAAATTGCCCAGGATATCGAGCCAGGTATCCCGGCTCCACACGTGCTCCCACAGATACCAGGTCGGATAGCCCTTGCCCGCAGGGGCTGGGGGATTGCCGGCGCCGGCACCGCCAAGGCCATCGGGTCGGCCCAGGTTGAAGGGCAGGAAGAAGGTCTTATCCCCGTCGAGCTTGGTGGTCATGAACACTTCGTCGGTCGATACCGCGAAGTGGACTAGGGCGCGAGTCTTGAACTGCAGCAGCGGCTCCGGTTCCTTGCTCTTGGGGTCTTTGGGCAGGCGGTCCTTCTTGTACTGGAGGATGGCGTCCTGGATGTTCTGGGTCAGGTCGGTCTTGAGCTCGACCGAGGCCACCGGCAGGCCGTTGACGAAGAGCACAACGTCGATGCTTTTCTCGTTATGCAGGCTGAAGTGGAGTTGGCGGATGGCGGTCAGGCGGTTTTTGCCGTACCAGTCCCAGAGTTGAGTGTTTTTCTTGTGAGCGGGGCGGAACTGGCAGAGGAAGAACTTGGCGTCCCGGTCTTTGAAGCCCTTGCGCAGTAGGTGCAGGGTGCCGTGTTTGTCGAGCTGTTCGGCGACGCGTTTCAGGAAGATGGTTTCGGACTGGCCGTTGTGCCACTTCTTGAACTTGGCCCACTCGTTTGGCTGTGTCTCCTGTACATATAAAAGCAGGTCATCAGGGAATAGGGCCAGTTCGCGGCTGTAGGCGGTGGCGTTTTTCAGGTGGGTGCGGACGGACCAGCCATTGGCGGCCAGATGAGCGCAGAGCTCGTCTTCGAAGACTTTTTCGGTATGGACGTTGGAGGTGGTGGGCATTAACTATTAGATACCGTGTTGACGAATGAAGCGGTATAGCGACACCCAGGTAGCCATCGTCCAGCCAAATATTGCTTCCGCCAATTTTTTCATTCCATTCTCGCCAATCTTATAGTTGATTCTATTGCCTCATTGACCTGAGCTTCTCAGGGAGCAAGTGGTCAAGCTCATTCTCAGAGAAATACAGTTCTTCGGCCTCCTTCAAAGCCTTCTGCGCAGCAGCGTAGGCTTTAGGTGTAGTTCTTGGTGCGCTCTTGTAAATTGCCTCAAGTTCGCCATTGATAGCGTCGCGGGCTACACGAATATCTTCAACTGCTCGACCATCCCGCATATCAACCAGTAGGCTTAAGAGTTGCTCTCGGATGCCCCAGAGCTTAGATGCGACAACTGTGTGTTTCTGCGATTGCTCCCCTAGGTTGCCCTCCTTGAAGTACAGCGTAAGCCCAAGCAGCACCGTTGAAAGAAATGCCCCTACGACGGCCCCTTCATGGGAGTCACCGAAGACCGCCAACAGCAGGCTGCCTGTAGTAATGGCGGAGAGCGCTATCTCGACCGTTTTGATGAACTTATATCGGGCGATGTAACTGTCCGCCATCTTTTCGTGGGTTTTATGCGTATAGGCAACTCGGCCATACATTTCGCGTAGTTGACCCTCCACTGTCATTGCTGAAGGCGTGGCTTTACTTTCAATCGGGGAAGGCTGTTCCATATATCTCCCGGAATTTTTGTTTGGCCGACCATTCGCGGTTATTGGCTTGATGCTCGATAGCCTCCAAGGCCCGCAACTCAGCCTGACGGGCCTTGTACTCAAACTTACCCTTTCTCCAGACGTACGAGTTGCTGCCTGGTGCAAGCCAGTACGTTTGCGCTTCTGACTGAGCGGCCAGAAAATTGAAGAAGTCCCGCGTCAGGTAGTCGTAATAAAGGTAGGACTTGTCTCGATGACTCCACGCAGCAATGAACTGATATGCCAAGGTATCAATCAGCATGCCGCTCATTGGCACATTGTTATAGTCACGCCAAGCACGGGCCATCCGTCCAAGCTCAACTAAGTTCCCATTGCACTCCGCATTTCGCGTCAAGAACGCATCCAATTCATGCTTCGGCTTGCAGACCTTCCAGGAGCCGCCATTGTTCGAATCTGGGTAGGTGTAGCTCCCGTCTTTGTTTAGAAACGCGGGAAGAATTTCGTATGTAATGCCATCGTTGAACACGATGGCAACAACTTGTCCATCTCCAGAAATCGCTGACGTTGGGTAGGTCTTGCGTATTGTGTTGCGAACTGCCTGCAACAGGGTGGATTGCTTGTTGCCTTTGAGTTTGTCGTGCTGCTCGTAAACTTCATAAGGCAGCACGTAGACAAGGTCTATATCGCTGACGCTGGGAACCGCAGTACTTCTTCCATATGACCCTGCATAAAAGCTATTCGCAGTATCAGAGGACGAACTCCGTGAGTCCATGTTGAGCTGCTTTGTGATGCGCTTTGTCCGGTACGCAATCGAGGAACGCAAGTCAGTCCCAATCCGTATAGACGTACAAAACGCAGAAAACCAGTCGGCCACTCCCATCAGTTGGCCTCCTTGAACGTACTGATGTCGAGCTGTCCTGTGACTGCCGCTGAAATCAGGGAGGAGCGGTACTCGCGAAGGCGTTCTATGTGTTCCTGAACATGCTGGATAAGCTCCGTAGTAGCTTTGGCCGAGCGCCGGACTTCTTCGAGGATTGTTGTTCGCTCCTCATCGGGCGGCATTGGCACTGGCAATTCGAGAACGTTCGACTGGTTTATTGAAGCCAGGTTTGTGCTCTGTTTCGAGCGTAAGAAGAAATACGACCGCGCGGCATCTGTAGAAGTAAACCGAGCCACCCACTCAGCCAGCGACGTATCAAAAAGTCGAACCGCAAAGACGTGATTCTGGTGGATACAAGGGGCAATCTGGCCTTCCCAGACTGTGCCACGGCCAAGCTTATCGTTGTCGCCGCCTTCATTCATCAAAACATCGTTTTTCTGTAGGAAATACCTGGCAGCTTCGCACTGCGCGACTTCAATCTCCAATACCTCCGTTAGGTCAACAAAACCATCTTGAACGTTGGCAACCCGTAGATAGGGTAGGGAAACCGTGTTCTTTTCCCCGTTATCTTTGCCCTTTGCGACTCCGGACCGCACATTTCCCAGGAACTTTAGCCTTTTTGTGGTCCAGTGTTTCGGAATGGAGCCAATTTCAGGAAAACTGGTGCTCTCAAACTCGGCGTCAGGGTTCATTCCACGCGTCATCAGACTGGATGCGTAGCTGTATTGGTACTCAGAAAGGCTTTGGGCCAGCCGCTCCTTCTCCGCAATCAGCGCGTCAATCCGCGCCGTCTGCGCGTCGAGGAAGTCGGCGATGCGGACTTGCTCGGCTCTATCCGAAAAGGCCAGCCAGACACTCCCTATGAGGCCGGCATTAAGGTTTGACAGCCCGCTTGTGCTGTTAGATAGGTATGAGAATTGCTCTCGGCATAATGAATTGTTAAGCCAGTAATGAACAAACCTTGGTTCTGTGCGGCCATCAACACGTAGGCGCTGCATGAAGTTTGAATAGCAGGCACGGAGAGCCGCGACTTCCGGTGAAACCAAACTGGTTTTGCCGATGTGCAGCTCACTGCCGCTGGATTTGGTCACCACTAAGTCGCCAGCCTCGAGGAAAGAACCGGCAACTTCAGCAGCCGTTAACTTGCGGGCAGCAGGCTCTTCAATAGACCAAGTCCCATCCACCTTTTGCTCAGTAGAACGAAGAACAATTGTGTCTCCATCGCCGTCAGGGTCGTCGCCCCAAACCCCACCGTCATTTCGCGCTAGACGAGTTTTTAGCGGTGCTTCTTCCCATCCATTCGGAAGTTGGTGTATCCAGAGGCTCACGCCACCACCCCCTTCATCAGTTCCAGGAAGCGCTTCTCCATCTCCCGGATTTCCTCGGCGATGACCGCCGGCTTGCGTGGCGGCTTATAGACGTAGAAGTACCGGTTGAAATTGATTTCGTACCCAACCTTGCCGACCCGCCCGTCCTTTTCATCCTTAATGTCGGGATTCACCCATGCATCCGGCACATGCGGTAGAACTTCCCGCTTGAAGTAGGCCTCGATGGGCTCGGTCAGGGGGATGCTCTCGGTATCGCGGAGGTCTGGGTCATAGGGCTTCTGGCCTTTCTTGACCTTGACTACCTTGCCCTCTGCAGGCGGACGGTCAACCGTCACCTTCCGGTAGCCAAAGAACTTGGTGTCGAACTCCTTGCTGACTACGCGTGGGGCCTCAGGCTCGGCATCCCTGCCATTGTTCTTCAACGGCACCTTGAACTCGTTCTCGAAGACCGCACCCACTTTCCGGCCTGCGTAGACCTCGACGATTTCGGCAATCTGGGCATCAGAGACCTCCACTCGCTTGTTGCCCAGGGACTTCTTCATCTTCTGATACATGCGCGAGGCGTCTATCAGCTGAACCTTGCCCTTACGGTCAGGCCGCTTATCGTTGTCCAGAATCCAGACGTACGTTGCGATGCCGGTGTTGTAGAACAGGTCATTTGGCAACGCGATGATGGCCTCCAGTAGGTCGTTCTCTAGAATCCACCGGCGTATCTCTGATTCGCCAGAACCTGCGTCCCCCGTGAACAGCGGAGACCCGTTGAGGACGATACCAATACGGGAGCCGCCTTCGGCAGGTGGACGCATCTTGGAGATGAGGTGTAACAGGAACAGCATCGCGCCGTCTGAGATGCGCGGCAGTCCTGGGCCGAATCGCCCGCCATAGCCCTTCTTCTCATGCTCGGTCTTGATGAAGTCGAGCACCTTCTTCCAGTCCACGCCAAACGGCGGGTTTGATAACGAGTAGTCAAATTTCTCGAACGGGAAGCCATCTGCCGACAACGTGTTGCCCCGACGAATGTTGCCCGGGTTCTGCCCTTTGATGAGCATGTCCGCTTTACAGATAGCGTATGACTCGTCATTCAGCTCTTGGCCGAACAGCGCGAGCTTGGCGCCTGGATTCATCTTGTGCAGTTCGTGTTGACCAACGGAGAGCATGCCGCCGGTGCCTGCAGTGGGGTCGTAGAGGGAACGAACCACGCCAGGCTTCGATAACGCGTCGCTATCTCCCACGAAAAGGCACTGAACTATCAGCTTAATCGCGTCTCTTGGGGTGAAGTGTTCGCCGGCCGTCTCGTTTGATGCTTCTGCAAATCGCCGGATAAGGTCTTCGAACACCAGGCCCATGGTTTCGTTCGGCACGGTATCGGGGTGCAGGTCGATAGATGCGAACTTCTGAACCAGCATGTACAGCAGGTTCCGGTCATCCAGTTCCGCAATCCGCTCGTTGAACTTGAAGAGCTCGAACACCTCCCGGGCATCGGCAGAAAAGTCACCGATGTAGGCAATGAGGTTTTGGCGGATGTTGCCTGGGTCAGCCAACAGGCCTGGGACCGTGAAGGGGCTTACGTTATAGAAGGACTGCTTGCTCTTCCGCTTCAAAAAGATGTCGAGGTTGACGCCTTCTTCCTTGCGCTTGGCGTATTCGGCCAGCACTTCCTTCTTGGTGGGCTCCAGAACGCAGTCCAGGCGGCGCAGAAGGGTGAAAGGGAGGATGACCTTGCCGTAGTCTGCTTGTTTGTAATCGCCGCGCAGGAGGTCGGCGACGGACCAGATGAAATTTGCGAGTTCTGAGAAGTTCATTGGGGAATATCGATGTTTTAGCGGACAGTGTAGCTACTAGTTAAGCACATCGAAAATTTGCATAGTTACCCGCTGAGACGGCCCCGGTCAGCTAGTACTGAACATCTCTTGTCAGTTCATAGCGCGCGGCCTTCCCCGGTAGGCCAAGCTCAATAATCAAGGCACAAAACCATCAACATGTTGGCTGAACGCCTTGGGTTAGAGCAGGTAATCCGCCTCAATGAGGAACATGACCATTTCGTGTTCGGGTACTTGGAGTTGCTGTGCCCAGCGGGCGGCCAGTTCAGTCGGTGTTACTTCCACCAGCATTCCACGACTCGTTAAAGCCCCGGTCAGGGAGAGAACTTCGGTGGCGGGCACGCCGGTGCGTCCAGACAGCGCATAAGCGGCCAGGGCGACCTGTTCAGGCATAGGCAATCCTGCCCGCCATCTGCGGCTATCGAAAGGCGTTCGCTGTGGCTGCGGGGGCAGGGCTTCCTCCCGCTGCCGCCACATGGAATAGACCGGGGCTGCGGGCCGTGGCACCGGGGGTGGCCGCAGCCGCTCCTCGGCCTCCCATTGCATCCGTACCGCGCTGATACGCGCTTCCACTGCGGCTTCTACTGTGGTCTGGGCCGCTTCCTGTTTAGGATGCCATATCCAGAGACGGTTCTTGGGATTCTCGAACAATTCCGCGTCCAGCCGTTCCAGGGTGGCTTGCTGGATTTGAAACACGCCAAGGTTAATCTCGAAGGAAGGCACCCCGGTTTCAACAAGGCGTGCTTGCTTATCGGGCATCAGTCGGTGGAACACCGTGATTTCGACCAGGATTTCCCGGTCCTGCCGCCGGCCCGTGAGGTCCGGGGTGACAACGCCATGCGGCAGGCTCTTCTTGCAGTCATCGAGCGACACAGACCGCGCTTCCATGACCAACTGCTTTTCCTCAACTAGACGTCCGTACGCATCCCAGCCCTGTGCAGATACCTCAATGGCCGGGAGCAGGAGCAGTTTCTGCTGCTGGATGCGCTGCTTGGCGAGTTCGTGGACCGACTTTTCATAGCCATCCGCGCAATCGCTGGCGTGGACATGGGCGAAATGCCATTCGCGTTCGGTACCTTGCCGGGCCAGCAGGGGATTGCGGCAACCGGGGCAGATGCAGTTGCAGGCCGCGCCGCGCGGAACCTCTACAGCCGAAACGAGTTGGTTATCGCTCAGGCGGATGGCGAAGGGGAGGCGCAGGACGGTCATGTAGGCAACGATAGTAGGAGGTTCCGCAGTCTAGCTATACCGCACCCCACGCTGTGGTCTACGACTTTTCCTGTGTGGAAAGCTACTTGAGCGTGTACTCAGGCCTTGAGCGCTGGCTGCCAACAGGCATTCGGGTATTAAGCCATTCCGGGGAATGTTGGTTATTTTTCTGCACTGCATTCAACTGTTCGCGAACTCCCCAGATGTCAGCGAGGGACGGTCTGGTTGGGATGACTACCAGGTCTGCGACCAAGAGCACGCTTTGTGGCACTGGGGATGTCACTGACGGCGGGTCAGCCAATCGTTGCAGCTCACGATGGATTTTTGCGCCAGCGCCGGCAAGACCCACGACAGGGCAAGGAAAAGGCTTGGCGTCGTCTGCCTGCGCTGCCCACTTCGTTGCAGTTTGCAGTTCGTCAGCGTCGACCACCAGGACGGAGTGTTTCCGGGCCAATGCACCATCGAGTGACATCGCTGCCGTGGTCTTGCCAGAGCCGCCTTTGTGCGTGCTAAAGGCAATGATGCGGGCCATGGTCAGTCAGCCTCGGATAGAGCTTCAGACTCTGCGTACTGCCCGACCTCCCAGGACTTTTTAATGTCATCGCACACCGCTAAAAAATCCCGGTCGTTTTCGCCGAACTGGTGATACGAACGGATAAGCTCGATGGCGATTTCCAGATAGTGCTTGTCGAGCCCCCCGAGGTCGCCGGCATCCATAGGGAAGACTCGCCCGTTGTACAGGCTCAGCGCCAGGCGACCGAGCCGCATTGCCCCGCCATGCCCGGCTAACAGAATTTCGCGATACTTCACGAAGGGGGAGGACCAGGGCTCAGCTTCGTACTTGGCTTTGCAGGCCTCAGCTTTGGCCTTGATTTCCTCTGCCGTGCCGTCGTCATCGATGGTAAACACCCCAAGGGTGAGGTCTAGGTCCGTATCCCGGACGACGTACTGAAATATAAATGGCTTGCTTTCTTGTTCGTTCCCGCCCAGGTCGTGTGTGACGCTGGTGGCACGGTAGGTCTTGATGCTAATCATGACTTGCGTTCTCCTGAACTCTCGATTTCTGCATGTCGCACCGCAGGATATACGGGCAACCGGAACAAGCCTGGCAAAACAGCTTGAAGTTGTCGGCTCGGTCAAGCTGCGGAGGGACGGTGTCTCGTTTGATATCTTGGCCACCATTGTCTCGATGAGCTCGTCCGTAAGCCGGTAGGCCCGCATTCCCTTGGACCCGGGAAAGTCCAGTCACTTTCTCGCGCTCTTCATCGCTCTCAAAGGCTGCCGAGTCTGGCCACGGTTAACCTGGGGTAGTGGTCGGTTTAGAAAATCCTGGTCCAGCCCCCTTGTGAACGCGTTGTAAGCCCAACGCACGAACTGCTCAAGTAACTGCTTGTTCTCTGCGTCTAACCGCTGGACCTGGGCCTCAAGGCGAGCAATACGCTCCACGGCGGCTACCAGTTCAGGTGGCCCCTGACGGGCCCGCTTAGTACCCATTTGCGATAGAGCTTCTTTCCTGAGCACAAACGCCGCCCTGACACGTTCGTGCTTGAAAAGGGCTTGCCGGGTGTAACGGGCATAAAGCCGCCCTTCGATTGCTTCGATGAGTCTTTCCCATGTCAGCGCTTCGGCCCAGCCATCCAGTATCCCGATGATGGCCTCGATGGCTTTGTCGTCGAGGTTCTTCGCCCTTCTGCGTGCTAACGGTTTTTTGGCCAATCAAGACTCCGTGGAATCCATCAGCCTTGACAGCAGTTTCATCTCGCTGCTGCTCCCTGACAACTCATGACCAAGCCGCGCCTCGACCGCCTGTGTAATCCTGGACGCCATGTTTGGTGTTGAAAGCTGGATGACCGCACCGTTCGGCACTGAAGAGTCATCGAGGATGCCGCATAGCTGCGTCAGGCGCTCCACTGTGGTTTTCTGATGTTGCATCCATCGGTCACTCCCGGCATACCCTTCATCCACCGCCGCCAGCGATTGTTCGTGTAAGGCTTTGGCTTCCTCTAGTAGCCGGTGCAGCTTCACAGCCCGCTCCTCGTCCCCTTTGACGCACACCAGGTCCTGGCAATGAATGCAGTCGGCATGCAGCTGGCAGGGTGACATGGTGTAGTCATGGATGCAGAACCCGAAGTCAGTGGTATGCGCGGTTGGCACCAGCAACCGTGCAAACTCGTCGCGGGGTATCAATACGCGCTTTGGCAACTCGGCCAACGGCCCAAACATCTGGCTGTCGTCGCCAATAGCATCTCGGACTTTCTGGAGCATTTGGTCGGGGCTGACATGGTCGTAGACGGCGTTCTGGCGGATATCCTTTCGGCCTGACCATTTGGCAATATCCAATTGGCTCATCCCGCCGAGCTGGGCCAACGTGTTCAGATAATGTCGAAACTGGTTAGTTTTAATTTGTATCGGGCTTCCATCCGGGGCGGTAAATCCCATAAGGCTGAAAACAGAGGGAAAACCATGTTCGACCCGGGCTCCAAGCCCATCACTAATCTGCTGGATGGAAATGGGCTTGACCATGGAGGAAAACATGCCCTTCTGCCTGTTTATTTCGTTGATTCGGGCCACAAAAAGGGCATCGCTGTATCTCAGTCCAGTGGATTTGTCGAATACCGGAAATTCAGATGGCAGCATCCTGATGATTGCTGCCTCAATATCGGAAAAACGGGCATAAATTGTTCTTCCGCTGCCTTCTCGAGTTGTCTTCTGCACATCATTGCGTTCACACCAACCGCTCGCTGAGCTTCCGCCTGCCGACCCAAGCCACTCTGCCAGCGCAGACATGCTGAGCCATTCCTGATGCCGCAAGTGTTCCTTATCGGCCGGTAGGTATACTTGGCGGGGATGGTCCTCGTACCATTTCGCTACGCGCCGTGCTTCCTCGGTACAGGCTCGTATTTTTGCCAAGGCCTCTTGCACGACACTGGCCATCGAGGGCACCACCCACTTGACCATGGGCTTAGCCCCCTTCGCCGGCCACCAGCGAATCCCGTAGACCTCCTTGCCGTTGTGCTTGCCCCAGTGCTCACAGTCAACAGGTAGGGTCATTACCTCGGTGACGCGGTCCGGCGCGGAACAGAGTATGGCTGCCGTGGCAGTGACGATTACATCGGCCGGATTGGTTGCGAGTCGGAAAGCCTTCGGCAGGGCATCAAGCGCGGATTCAGAGGGAAGCTTCTCTTTGCGGCGTTCGTCCGCTTCTTTGCCCACACGAGTTGTGTCGTTTGGCCGTTTTATATAGTTTTTCCAGTGCACCGGCACTTTCGTCAACCGGTTTTCAGCTAAAAACTCACCCACCATCTCTAGCTGGCTGCCAATTCGATAGGCTGTCGCGTCGCCCAATTCGAGCCCGATGGCTTGGGCTGCACGATTAAAGTGACTGGCATCCAGGAGGACCGGATTAGCCTCACCGTTGTTTTCCGTCAGTGCGAATTCCAGGGCGCGCAGGGCGGCTAACCTGAAATCGATAATCTTTGTCGGGCGCAGGCCATGCATGTAGCGCAGATAGGCTTTTGCAAATGACTGGAAGGGTTGCGCCAAACTTTCCGGATGGACTTTGTTGCGGGTTCCCCACGTGGAAAAGGTCACCGCGGCCCGTGAGTTCCTGACCGTGCGGCGCTCCAAGTATTTCGTCAGGTCCCAAGCAGGAGCGTCAAAGTCCAGGTCCGCACCAAATATGGTCAGGTCGTATCGGCAAGACTCAATGAATCCATCTAGGTTGGACTGGGCGTCCAGCTCGGCTTTGGGTTGGAAAACAATGATGTCAGCCATGGTTGTTTTTTCGAATCTCCTCGCAACGGCGAATCACTTCCGCGACCGCCAAAATGGTTCGGTCGTTGATGGACGCGATGCGCTGGTCATGGTTGGCCAATAGCCTCTCCCGCTCGCGAAGCAAGTGGTCGAGCACGGCTTCATGTGGCCCATCCAGCCAAGGCTCAAAACTCACGCAGGTGTAACAAGCAATGGGCGCCATGAATCCGCAGAAACCATGCTTGCCACAATTGGCGAGCGGTTTCATTGAGGAATCGAAGCGCGGGTCGCAGATGCGGCTGCTTGGGTCGCCAGCACGCGTGGCTTGGGACTCGTTCTCGATGATGGTTCCCGCGAAGGCCTGCGCAAGAGTTGCTAGGCTCATGGCCATATTCCAGTCGAAGCGCTCAATCATTTCGGGCACGGCTTCCACGTAAACGCCCACATTTTGGGTGTCATTGTGGTCCAGCAGCTCGGCGATGATGAGTTCGCCGTGGCCTTCAGCGGCCGCCCGGGTCCCAATCGTGCGCCGGAACCGGGTTGGTGTAATGTGAATCGGCTTGCCGGTGCGCTCGGATGGGACCTTCAGCTTTTCAAATCTTTGTTTGAGGGTGTGCGCCAAGGCCTGCGGAGTGCGGTGGTACTTGAACCCGGCCGGTTCATTACCCCGTCTTTGTTTTGCCGGAAAGAGTGGCGCATCCGCAGGGTCATCCAGCATGTCTGCGAACTGCTCGCACACCTCGTCTGCATACCTGACCAGCAGTTCGCCTACTTGAGGGATGATGACCCGGTCCTTGAAGGTTTCTCGCGACAACTGGTTACGCTGCTTGGCGCGGGGAACGCGCAGGGAATATACCGGGGTCCCGTCCTTGGCGCGGCTCACTGCGACATCCCTGACCTTCAGGGCGGCATACTGTATCGAACGCTGTCCCAAGAGCATGTAGAGGTATGCAAGCAGATAGTGGTCCACATTCAGCTCGCCCTCGGCAAAAGCCCTGTCTAACGCGGCCTGCAGTGCTAACAGCTCAATATCCGTGAAGGGGCCTTGTTCCGGGTCCATGGTCAGGACCGCCTCGCCTTTGAGATTGCCCCCGACACGCAGGTTTCTGAGCAGGACCTCAGCATCATCGGTAACTCCGGGGTAGCCCAGCGCGTGCCATTTCTGGAGCAACCCCGAAAGGCTGCCGAGATACCACGCTTGTCTCTTGCCGAGAGAAGCCTTGTAGTTGATAAGGTCTGTACTCGTTATTTCCGAAAGCAAAACATTAGGGTTGTTAGGCATAAATTTCAGAAAATGCACGAGCATGCTGAACATATTTACCAAATGTGCCGGGGCCTTATTTTCGGCATACCAAAGCATCACCAACTTGGTGCAAGAGATGAATTGCTCTGTAACATGGGTTAGACGATTAAAATTAAGGCTCACGGTTCGACTGGTATCACGATACGACCACCTTTCGCTTCTTGGGTCGAATTCGACACCCGACCTGCTTCTGGCAACTTCTGGCAACTCCGGAACAGTGTTCATTTCGTATTCCTTTCGAAAAAGAGCTTGTTTTGCATTTCGAGAGAAACCTCCTTGGCTCTTCTTCTGATATGGCGTCTTAAGTAGATGGCAGCCATTTTCGAGGTGTTAGACCAGCCCATGAGATAACAACGGATTCTTTTCTCCTCCTCCGGAGCCATCTTTTGCTTATCCATTTCTTGGGAAAAGCGCTCGTTCCACGTGTACCGCAATACATGCGCCCGTACCGAATCCGGCAACGATGGGCATCTGGCCCGCAAGACACTAAAGAGCTTGTTGGCTGCAGAAATCGACATGGGCATTCCTGTTCTGCTTGCCACAAACAAGAACTCGTGCTTGCGGGCTTCAGGTAATTTCCTGCGATGGTTCAATACATAGGCTTGGGTCAACAGGAGTAGCTGTGGCATCACAGGTATCTCGCGCGGATTCGTTTTCGTTTGGGGTTGGTCTGCCCTGGGGTCTTCCGGGTCGTCCGCACGGCGGTGGATGGTGACTGTGCCTTTCTGGAAATTGATGTCTCCCACGCGAACACCAAGCACTTCACCTCGCCGCGGCCCCAGGAATAACAACCAAAGGATGATGAGTTCATTGCGATAGCGAGCGTGCTCAAAACGCCATGGGTTGTCGTCCAAGTGGGGGTCTATCAGCCTAAGTAATTCTGCGACAACTTCCTCAGATAGGCCTTCGGGCGCACCGGTGAGATTTCCGCGGGATTTCTGCGGAATGCGTGCGTTTATCGCCTTTACCAGGCTTTCTGATGCGTCTCTCAGTCCCCTTTCCGTGGCCTGCTCGAGTCCATGCTGGCTCAAGTGCACCCTGGCAAGCCAGACAACATAGTCTCGGATGGCACGCATACGGGTGCCGGCCACATCCGAGCTTATTTCCGGCGGGGAATGCTGCTGACTCCGCATGCGAACCGCCTCCAGGGAGACCACCTTGGGTCTGGCCGTAAGGCTCACTGTGTCACTCAGATGGACCGCTTGTTCGAGGGGGAGCCGGGACAGTCGCGTTAACGCCTCTAGTTCAGCCAACGACAGAAGCTTCCCCTCTGCCATCCGGTACTCTAACGCTATCCCACGTTCACTCAGGAACAGGTGGAGGACCATGATGCTGCGCAGGGCTTGGTTGAGGGTGTTGCTGGCCAGATTCCGCGCTCTGAGCTCGGTCAGTGCGTAGACGGTGGGTTTGAACATGGGCAGACCATTCCCGTCCCGAAGAATTGGCAGCCTCTCCCCTGAGGTCATCTTTAGGGTGGTAACGCGGTAAGCCATGTCATGTTGACGATTTCATGTGAGAAGGCGGCGAATAGTCTAGCCCACACAGAACTATGTCAACGTAAAAGTTCCTTAATAAACAATGTGTTATATGAACTGATGCTGCACTGGTATGAGCTGGTAGTCAATGTGACTGCATTAAATGACTGCACTGTGTGTGCGCTTAACAGGCTGGTTGCTGGCCTGATTTCTGGTCCTGAACTCGGCCAGGGAGTAGAGGGCCGGTTGGCCATGGGACGACCAGCCCAAGTCCTGAAGGAATAGGCGACCTCTCCGTTAAGGCCGGTGACGCGGTAAGTTATGTTTTGTTTACACCTTCTTGAGGTAGATGCTAACCAATCATCTCGAGTCAACCAGGAATGGTGTCCACAAATAAAAAACCCAGCAAACACAAGGCCTGCTGGGTAGTTGTTAACATAAAGTGCCTAGGTACCCGCTAGAACGGAATATCGTCGTCCATGTCGCTCATACCGCCAGTGTTGCTAGCGGTCGCAGGCTTGCCTCCGCGTGGTGCGCTTGATGGCTCATGGTCGGCCGGCGGCGCGTCGTAATCGGCCATGCCGCCGGTGGCGCCGCTTTGGCGCGAGCCGAGCATCTTCATTTCATCGGCGACGATTTCCGTGGTGTAGCGATCCTGGCCGTCCTTGTCCTGCCATTTGCGCGTCTTCAGCGAGCCTTCGATATAGACCTGCGAACCTTTGCGCAGGTACTGGCTGGCGATTTCGGCCAGCTTTCGGAAGAAGACGACGCGATGCCATTCGGTGGCTTCGCGCTTGTCGCCGCTGTTTTTGTCTTTCCATGAATCGGTGGTGGCCAGCGTGATGTTGGTGACCGCGTCGCCATTCGGCATGTAGCGGGTTTCCGGGTCTTTTCCCAGATTGCCGACCAGAATTACCTTGTTAACCGAAGCCATTTAGTTTTCTCCTTGCAGTAAATGTCGAATTCCTTCTTCGTCCCAGCCGGTTTGCGCCACTTTCAGCAGCACCGAACCTTCCTCGGGCAGCACGGTGACCGCTTCCACGCCGGTAAACACGGTCAGCCGGGTCGCCAGTCGTTGTGCCTCTTCGGCGGAAATGATGCCGATATGGAACATCTGAGTCTTTACGCGCGGCGGCGGCGTCATGCGCGCGGCCAGGATCAGCCATATCGCCATCAATACGGAGCAGAACGCGAATACCATGCCGTGGTCTTGCGCCAGCCAACCGCCCGCGGCGGCGCCGAAAAACAGGCCGAGCGCTTGCGAAGTATTGTAAACGCCCATCGCCGTGCCCTTGGCCTCGGGCGGTGCGATCTTGGAGACCAGCGAGGGCAGGCTGGCTTCGAGAATGTTGAAGGCGACGAAGTAGGCGAGCAGCGCCGCGACCACGCCCCAGAACTCATGTATCGAGACCGCCAGGCCGATTTGCGCGACCAGCATCAGGGCGATGGCGCCGACGAAGACTTTCTTCAGGCCGCCGTGCTTTTCGCCGTAGATGATCGCCGGCACCAGGACGATCAGCGAAATCAGCATCACCGGCAGATAAACCTGCCAGTGGTGCTGGGCGTCGAGACCGCCTTCGATCAACGCGAAGGGAACCACCATGAACATCGCCATCTGCGCCGCGTGCAGCGCGAAGATGCCCCAGTTCAGGCGCAACAGTTCAGGTTGCCGCAACACATCCTTCAGGCGCGCCGGGTTGGTTTCGGCATCGGAGTGGAAGGCGGTCTTGCCCGGGGTGGGGGTGACGAACTTGACCACGACGATGGCCAGCAGGGCGAGCACGCCGGTCATCGCGAACATGCCCGGCACGCCGATCCAGCGGTAGAACACCGGGCTGGCGGCCAGAGAGAAGGCGAAGGCCAGGCCGATGGTGCTGCCGATCATGGCCATCGCCTGGGTGCGTTTTTCTTCCCGGGTCAGGTCGGCCAACAGCGCGGTGACCGCGGCGGAAATCGCGCCGGCACCCTGCAGCGCGCGACCGAGCAGCACGCCCCAGAGGTCGTCGGCCGAGGCGGCGAGGAAGCTGCCCAGCGCGAAGATCAGCAAGCCGGCGATGATGACCGGCTTGCGGCCGAATCGGTCCGATGCCATGCCGAAAGGAATCAACAGAACCGCCTGGGTCAGGCCGTACACGCCCAGTGCGAGGCCGACCAGGGTGTGGTTTTCGCCGCCCGGCAAGGTTTTTGCATACAGCGCGAAGACCGGCAAAATCAGGAACATGCCCAGCATGCGCAGGCCGAAGATGCCGGCCAGAGAAACGGCGGCGCGGCGTTCGGTGGCGGTCATGGGGTTCGGATCGGAGCGGGACATGAGGGCGGGTGCGTTTTTTGCGGACGAAACGGAGTCGATAAAATGGCCCGCCATATTAGCCGCTTTCCCCGCGCGGGCCGTGTCTCGAATTGGGCTCCGATGGCGTTGGCGAGACTTTTCAAGCCGCAAGGGGCGCGCCGGATTCGTAAGCCGCCAAAGCGGCAACGACTCCGCTGCACCCGTAAAGGGTACGCCGGATTCGTAAGTCGCCAAAGCGACAACGACTCCGCTGTCCTCGCGAGAAGGACGCCGAATCTGTGCGCAATTGTGGACTTTTGGGTGGGGATTCCGGCACAATCGCCGCCGTTTCCACAACTGGCAGTCTGCAAAACAACTGTCGAGTTGAATACCAATGAATCGTAAGCGATCGTCTAAAAAACCCGCAGCCGAGACCGTCTCCGACGCCGCCGGCGAATTCGCCGGCAAGCGCGCCGGCAAGAGTGTGCTGGTGTTGCACGGGCCCAATCTGAACCTGCTCGGCACGCGCGAACCCGAGCACTATGGCGATCAGACGCTGGCCGATATCGACGCCGCGCTGATCGAGCAGGGCGCGGCCATCGGCGTCGATGTCAGCTGCTTTCAAAGCAACGCCGAACACCTTCTGGTTGAACGCGTGCATGCCGCGGGTTCCGACAATACCGGTTTCATCATCATCAACCCCGCCGCCTTTACGCACACCAGCGTGGCTTTGCGCGATGCGCTGGCGGGGGTGACCATTCCGTTTATCGAGGTGCATTTGTCCAATGTCCATGCACGCGAAGCCTTCCGCCAGCATTCGTATTTTTCCGACAAGGCGGTCGGCGTGATTTCCGGACTAGGGGCGATGGGTTATCTCTTTGCTCTGGGCTATGCCCTTCACGCTTTGGAGGATTGAATTCATGGATTTACGCAAGCTCAAGAAACTGATCGATCTGGTGCAGGATTCCGGCATCGCCGAACTGGAAATTACCGAGGGCGAAGAAAAAGTCCGCATTACCAGCAAGCTCGCCGGCCAGATGATGTATTCCTCGCCGCAAATGATGCACGCCACGGCTCCAGCCGCCACCAGCGCGCCACTGGCCGTGGTCGATGCCGAACCGGCGCAACCGGAAGGCCATGTCGTCAAGTCGCCGATGGTCGGCACCTTCTATCGCACGCCGTCGCCCAACGCCAAGGCCTTCGTCGAAGTCGGCCAGACCGTCAAGGACGGCGAGACCTTGTGCATCATCGAAGCGATGAAGCTGATGAACGAAATCGAGTCGGATGTCGCCGGCGTCGTCAAAGCCATCCTGATCGAAAACGGTCAGCCTGTGGAATACGGTCAGCCGTTGTTCATCATTGCGTGAAAAGTGAAGGGTGACTCGCCGCCGCGCGGCTTCAGTGAAACGTGAACCCGCCTTCACTTTTCACGTTTCACCAGCGGCGTAGCCGCTTCACCTTTCACCCTTCACTGGGGTTAAACCATGTTTGAAAAAGTTCTGATCGCCAATCGCGGCGAAATTGCCCTTCGGATTCAGCGCGCCTGTCGCGAGATGGGCATCAAGACGGTGGCGGTGCATTCCGAAGCCGACGCCGAAGCGAAATATGTGCGCCTGGCCGACGAGTCGGTCTGTATCGGCCCGGCGCCTTCCGCCAAAAGCTATTTGCACGTTCCCTCGATCATCGCCGCCGCCGAAGTCACCGACGCGGAAGCGATCCACCCGGGCTACGGCTTCCTGTCCGAAAACGCCGATTTCGCCGAACGGGTGGAAAACTCGGGTTTCGTGTTCATCGGCCCGCGCGCCGAAACCATCCGCCTGATGGGCGACAAGGTCTCCGCCAAGGATGCGATGAAAGCCTCTGGCGTGCCCTGCGTGCCGGGTTCGGAAGGCGCGCTGGGCGAAGATCAGGATGAATGGATACGCCAGGCCAAAGATATCGGCTACCCGATCATCATCAAGGCGGCAGGCGGCGGCGGCGGTCGCGGCATGCGAGTGGTGCATACCGAGGCGGCGCTGATTCAGGCCGTGCAGATGACGCAGAACGAAGCCGGAACCACCTTTGGCAATCCGATGGTGTACATGGAAAAATTCCTCGGCAACCCGCGCCATATCGAGATTCAGGTGTTGTCCGACACGCACGGCAACGCCATCCACCTGGGCGAGCGCGATTGCTCCACGCAGCGCCGCCACCAGAAAGTGATCGAAGAAGCGCCGGCCCCCGGCCTTGACCCGAAATTGCGCAACAAGATCGGCGAACGCTGCGCCGAGGCCTGTCGCAAGATCGGTTATCGCGGTGCCGGCACGTTCGAGTTTCTGTACGAGGATGGCGAGTTTTTCTTCATCGAAATGAACACTCGCGTGCAGGTTGAGCATCCGGTCACCGAATTCATTACCGGTGTCGACATCGTCCAGGAAAGCATCCGCATCGCCGCCGGCCTGCCGCTGGCGAATACGCAGAAGGAAATTCATTTCCGCGGTCATGCCATCGAGTGCCGCATCAACGCGGAAGACCCGCATACCTTCGTGCCGTCGCCCGGTCGCATCACGCTGTATCACGCGCCCGGCGGGCCCGGCGTGCGCGTCGATTCGCACGTTTTTCAGAACTACTACGTGCCGCCGCATTACGACTCGATGATCGGCAAGCTGATCACTTACGGCGCCACGCGCGAACAGGCCATCGCCCGCATGCGCATCGCGCTGTCCGAGATGATCGTGGAAGGCATCAAGACCAACATTCCGTTGCATCAGGAACTGCTGGTCGACCAGGTCGTGCTGGAGGGCGGTTTCAGCATTCATTACCTGGAAAACAAGCTCGGCATCAACAAGCACTGATCGGAGAAGCGCGGCCATGGCTTGGGTCTCCCTGAAACTGGCCGCCGACGGCGAAGGCGCGGAAGCGCTGGCCGATGCCTTGATGGAAGCCGGCGCGCTGTCCGTCTCGATCGAAGACCGCGATGCCGGAACGGCGGCGGAGCAGGCCCAGTTCGGCGAGCCCGGACTGGACGATCCGAAAGCCTGGCAGCGCAACTGGGTCGTCGCCTTGCTGGACGCCGATGCGGATGTTTCTGCGCTGATTGCACAGCTGAAACTGCCTGCCAACATCGAACATGAGGTCGAAATCGTGCCCGAGCAGGACTGGGTGCGGCTGACCCAAGCCCAGTTCGAGCCGATCCCGATTTCAGACCGGCTCTGGATCGTGCCGTCCTGGCACGACGCCGCCGATTTTGTAAACACGCCGGATGCCGTCGTGCTGGTGCTCGATCCCGGCCTCGCCTTCGGCACCGGTAGCCATCCGACCACGCGTTTGTGCCTGAAGTGGCTGGAACAGAATCTGAAAGGCGCTGAGCGTGGAAAAACCAGTGTGCTCGACTACGGCTGCGGCTCCGGCATTCTGGCGATTGCCGCCAGGAAACTGGGTGCGGGAGAAGTTGTCGGCACGGATGTCGATGCGCAAGCCATCACTGCCTCGCGCGATAACGCGGAACGCAACCGCGTCGAGGCCGCATTTTTCCTGCCCGATGCGTTGCCCGCCGGCGAGTTCGATGTGCTGGTCGCCAACATCCTGACCAACCCGCTCAAGGCGCTGATGCCCTTGTTGGCCGGGCGGGTGAAAACCGGCGGCCGCATCGCCTTGTCCGGCATTCTGGCCGAGCAGGCCAACGAGGTGATCGCCCTCTACGGCCAGTTTTTCGACATGCGCCTGTGGGCGACGGAAGACGGCTGGGTTTGCCTGACAGGCACGAAAAACTAGATTCGCCGCATGCAAACCACCTGCCCCGAATGCCGTACCACCTTCCGGGTCAGCCAGGATCATCTCGGCGCGCGGCGCGGCCTGGTGCGTTGCGGCACCTGCAACGCGGTGTTCAACGCCTACGACACGCTGCTGCCTGAGCTGGAGGAAGCGCCCGCCGAAAACGCGGCGGCGAGCCTGGATGATCCGGCCGAATCTGCCGAATTCGTCGTGTACGAACCCGTTCCCGTTCCCGTCGTCGGCGCGGACTCGGACGAGCTGGAGCGAACGTCCGAAGTCATGCTCGCCGAAGCCTATGCCCAGGCCGACTTGCCTGCACAGGCCGAACAGATCGCGGCCACGCTGGCCGAGTCGTCGGTCGCCGACGCGGTGACGCTGCATGCGCCGGCGGCACCGGTGCCGCCGGTCGCGACTGACCCAACCAAGGCGCGGGAATCCGAGCCGGACATCCTGCTGCAACCGTTGCCGACCAAACCGGCGCAGCCCGCGCGCGCCTGGAAAGCGCTGTTCAGCGCCGCCCTGGCTACCCTGCTGGTCGGCCTGCTCCTGCTGCAAACCGCCTACTTCCTGCGCGCCGAATTGGCGGTCTTCGCTCCCGACACCAGGCCCGCGCTGGAATGGCTCTGCCAGCCGTTGAATTGTGTCGTGCCGTTGCCGCGCCAATTGGGCCAGGACGCCATCGCAGCCTCCTCGTTGGAGCACGATCCGGAACAGAAATCGCGTATCCGCTTGTCATTCCTGTTGGCCAATCGCAGCGGACAAACCCAGGCCTGGCCGCGCATCATGCTGATCTTGAGCGATCTGCGCGAAGCGCCGGTCGCGCAGCAGGTTTTCCAGCCGCAAACCTATCTGCCCAAAGGCGTGAAAGTCTCCGCCGGCATGCCGGCAAACAGCGAGCGCGAGATCCGGCTCGATTTTGAAATCGGCAATCTGGTCGCCTCGGGCTACGCGCTCAGGCTGGACTATCCATGAACGGTATGCGTATGGATTGTCGCGACCTGGCCCGCCCGGTATAGTCCGCCCCGCTATCGTTCTCGCGGGAGAGTGCCAGTCGATGACTGGCCGCCGAAGGCGCAACGCCACCCGCAACCGCTCAGGCAAAAAGGACCGCGAGAATTGGGCAACTCTGGAGAGCGCCGCGCATTTTTGATGCCGTGGACACCGATGGGGCAAATCTCTCAGGTAACCGGACAGAGGGGTGAACGCGATTGCGAAATCGCGTTCACCTTTTTTATTTCTGGAGTCTGGTTTGCAAATTGATACGACCTACCAGCCGCATGTGTCTACCCAAGCGCGCAATGCCGCCCGCATGCCGGTCTGGATACGCCAGAACCTGGGACGCGAAGCGCAGTATCCCGATACCGCGCAAGCCGTGCATGGCCGTGGCCTGCATACCGTGTGCGAAGAGGCGCGCTGCCCGAACCGGGGCGAATGCTGGAGCCGGGGCACCGCGACCTTCATGTTGCTGGGCGATACCTGTACCCGCGCTTGCGCGTTCTGTTCGGTGAAGACCGGCCGGCCGACCTGGCTTGACACCGACGAGCCGCGTCGCGTCGCGGCAGCCTGCATCGACCTGAAACTGAATTTCGTCGTGCTGACCTCGGTCAACCGGGACGATCTGGCCGATGGCGGCGCCGGCTGTTTTGCCGAGACGCTGCGCGAACTGCGCCAACGTCGCGTCGACATCGGCGTGGAGTTCCTGACGCCCGATTTCCGCCAGGTGCAGGGTGCCGCCGCCGCCCTGTTCGTTGAAACGCTGGCGGCGCTGCCGGACGGAGGTGAGATCAAAACGCGGCGCGATCTGATCTGGGGCCACAACATCGAAACCGTGCCGCGTTTGTACAAGGAAGCGCGCAAAGGCGCGAAGTACGAACGCTCGCTACGTTTGCTGGAAATTGCCGCCGGGTTGTCGAACACGCTGCCGCAAATCGAGGCCAAGTCGTCGCTGATGCTGGGCCTGGGCGAAACGCGGGCGGAAGTGCTGGACGTGCTGAGCGACTTGCGGGCGGCCGGTGTGCAACGCTTGTCTTTGGGCCAGTATCTGCGCCCGACCCTGGAAAATCTGCCGGTGGCGCGTTATGTGCCGCCGGAAGAGTTCACCGAATATGAAATCGCCGCGCGCGAGATGGGTTTCGCCTGGGTCAAGGCCGGGCCGCTGGTGCGCAGTTCCTATTACGCCGAAGAGATACAACAAGGAAAACGATATGGCTGATCTGAAACAGACTCCGCTCATCTATAAACATCGCGAGGCCAACGCCAAGCTGGTCGATTTCTCCGGCTGGGAAATGCCGATCCACTACGGTTCTCAGCTCGAGGAACACCATATCGTGCGGCGTGACGCCGGCATGTTCGATGTCTCGCACATGCTGCCGGTCGATCTGAAAGGCGAAGGCGCGCGTGAATTTCTGAAGAAGCTGGTCGCCAACAACGTCGACAAGTTGCAAACCACCGGCAAGGCCTTGTACTCCTGCATGCTGCACGAAGGTGGCGGCGTGGTGGACGACCTGATCATCTACTTCCTGAACGAAGCCTGGTTCCGCATCGTGGTCAACGCCGGTTGCGCCGACAAGGACATCGCCTGGATGGAGGTGCAACTGGCGAAATACGCGCCGAACCTAAGCCTCACGCCGCGTCGCGACCTGGCCATGATCGCCGTGCAAGGCCCGAATGCCGCGACCAAACTCTGGCAGGCCATGCCCGGCATGGAAGAACTGGCGGCGCCGATGAAGCCGTTCTTCGCGGTGGTGGTCGGCGACATGTTCGTCGCCCGCACCGGCTACACCGGCGAGGATGGCTTCGAAATCATGCTGCCGGCGAAAGCCGCGCCGTTCTTCTGGCAGGCCTTGCTGGACGCCGGCGTCAAACCCTGCGGCCTGGGCGCGCGCGACACGCTGCGGCTGGAAGCCGGCATGAATCTGTACGGCCAGGACATGACCGAGGCGACGACGCCGCTGGAATCCGGCCTGGCCTGGACGGTCGATCTGAAATCCGAACGCGACTTCATCGGCAGGCAAGCCTTGCTGCATTTGCCGCGCGCGCGCCAGTTGGTCGGACTCAAGTTGCTCGACCGTGGCGTGTTGCGCAATCACCAGTCGGTGTTCACCGAACACGGCGAGGGCGAGATCACCAGCGGTTCCTTTTCGCCGACGCTGAACGGTTCGATTGCGCTGGCGCGCGTGCCGGCCGGCGTCAACATCGGCGATAGCGTCGAGGTGGAAATCCGCGAAAAACGCATGAAAGCGGCGGTGGTGAAATATCCGTTCGTCCGCAATGGCCAGGCGCTGGTCTGAACCTATTACATGTCTATAATCGACTCAACTTATGGACATGAGTGAGGCCATCATGAACTGGAATATTGCCGAAGCCAAACAGCGTTTCTCGGAAGTCGTGAAGCAAGCCCACAACGAGCCGCAATGGATCTACAACCGTAAAACGCCGGTCGCGGCGTTGATCGCGGCGGAAGAAATGGCGGAATATCAGGCCTGGAAGGCGTCGCAAAAGCAGCCGAAAACGCTGGGTGAAGAATTTGCCGAGTTGCGGCAGTTACTCGCGGCAGCAGGCTATGAAGACGGCCTGTTCATTCCGCCGCGCTCCACCCGCCGCAACGCTTTTGTCGAGATGCTGGATGAAGAGTATCCGGAGGCCGCCGGCCAATGAGTTTTCTGGTCGATACCAATGTGATCAGCGAGTTGACCCGCCGTCGGCCGAATGCCGCTGTCCTGGCGTGGTCGCAATCGGTGGCTGTGCATCATGTTTCAGCCATCAGCGTGGATGAACTTTGGTATGGCATTTCACGCCGGCCGATGCTGGAACTGGATGCTTGGCTGACCCATTATCTGAATAGCCATAAGGTGCTGCCGATCGATCAAGATGTGGCTCGGCGTGCCGGTCAATTGCGCGGCGCGTTTTCGCTGCGCGGCATCGTGCGCGACCAGCCCGACATGCTTATCGCCGCCACCGCGCAGGCGCACGGTTTGACCCTGGTTACCCGTAACAGCAAGGATTTCGAAGGCTGCGGCATCGGCCTGCTGAATCCGTTTGAAACACCTTAATCCGTTATTTTTCTGGAGCCCCGCAATGTCCAACATTCCCAATAATCTGAAATACACCAAGTCGCACGAATGGGTGCGTCTGGAAGCGGATGGCAGCGTTGCCGTCGGTATCACCCAGCATGCCCAGGATCTGCTGGGCGACATGGTGTTCGTGGAAACCCCCGTGGTCGGCCGCGAACTGGCCGCCGGCGAGGAATGCGCCGTGGTCGAGTCGGTGAAAGCCGCTTCCGACGTTTATGCGCCGATCGCGGGCGTGGTGCTGGCCGCCAATGCCGATGTCGAAGCCAGCCCGGAAAGCATCAACCAGGACGCGTATGCGGCCTGGATGTTCACGCTGAAGCCGGCCAATGCCGCCGATCTCGATGGCCTGCTCGATGCCGCCGGCTACGAAGCGCACGTCGCTTCCGAGTCGCACTGAACCTCGCCGCTAAGCTGCCATGCCCTTCATTCCGCATACCGAAGCCGATGTTTCCGCCATGCTGGCGAGCATCGGTGCGCCCTCCACCGATGCGTTGTTCGATGAAATTCCCGCCGACCTGAATTGCGGCGGCTTGCCCGGCATTCCGGAAGGTTTGTCTGAAATGCACGTCTCGCGTCTGATGCAGGGCCGCGCGGCGCAGGACGGCTTCTACAGCAACTTCATCGGTGCCGGCGCCTACGAGCACCATATTCCGGCCGCGGTCTGGGCCATTGTGACGCGCGGCGAGTTCTATTCCGCCTACACGCCGTATCAGGCCGAAGCCAGCCAGGGCACGCTGCAACTGCTGTACGAATACCAGACCATGATGGCCAGCCTGACCGGGCTGGATGTGTCGAATGCCTCGCTCTACGACGGCGCTTCCGCGCTGGCCGAGGCGGTGCTGATGGCGGTGCGCGCCAACAAGGCCGGTGTGCGCCGCGTGCTGGTGCCGGCAACGGTGCATCCGCGCTATCTGGCGGTGACGCGCACAACGGTGAAGAACCAGGATATCGAGTTGGTGACCGTGCCGTTCGACAAGGCCACCGGTTTGACCGATCTGGCCGCGCTGGATGCCCTGGTTGGCGCTGAAGCCAATCAATTCGCCGCGCTGGTCATCCCGCAGCCCAATTTCTTCGGCGCGCTGGAGCCGGTCGATGCGCTGACCGATTGGGCGCATGCGCACAACATGCTGGCCATCGCGGTGGTGAATCCGCTCGCGCTGGCGTTGCTGAAGCCGCCGGGGCAATGGGGCGAGAAGGGCGCCGACATCTGCGTCGGCGACGGCCAGCCGCTCGGCGTGCCGATGTCTTCCGGCGGCCCCTATTTCGGCTTCATGACCGCGCGCCAGACGCTGGTGCGCCAGATGCCGGGCCGCATCGTCGGTCGCACCGTCGATCTCGACGGCAAGCCCGGTTTTGCGTTGACCCTGCAAGCGCGCGAGCAGCATATCCGCCGTTCCAAAGCGACCTCCAACATCTGCACCAACCAGGGCCTGCTGGTCACCGCCGCGACCATCCACATGTCGCTGCTGGGCCCGGAAGGCCTGAAAAACGTGGCGCTGGAGTCGCATGCGAAAACCCGCGCCCTGGTTGAAAAACTGCTCACCGTGCCGGGCGTCGAAAAAGTGTTCAATGCGCCGTACTTCCACGAGGCGGTGATCCGCGTGGATACGCCGGTCGACGATGTGCTGCGCGCCTTGCGCGCCCAGGGAATTCTGGGCGGCTATGCGCTTGGCGGCGACTATCCGGAACTGGCCGATTGCATCCTGGTCTGTGCGACGGAAACCAAAACCGACGACGACCTCGATCAGTATCGGCAACAATTGCAACGTATTCTCAGCCGACGCGGCGGGCGCGAACCCGGTGTGCCGCCTTGTGCGTACAAGTAAACAGTTCGGCCCGTAGTAGTTCGATTCACAATCTAAAGGAGACATGACATGGCAACAGTAACCCTTGGCGGCGAACCCATTTCCGTCGGTGGCAATTTCCCGCGTGTTGGCGATTCCGCCCATTCCTTCATGCTGGTCGACAAGGATCTGAAAGACGTTTCCCTGTCCTCGTTCTGGGGCAAACGCAAGATCCTCAACATCGTGCCCAGCCTGGACACCCCGACCTGCCAGGCTTCCGCGCGCAAGTTCAACGAACTGGCCGCCAGTATTCCCAACACCGTCGTGCTGGTGATTTCCGCCGATCTGCCGTTCGCGCAAAACCGTTTCTGCAGCGTCGAAGGACTGAAAAGTGTCGTCACGCTGTCCACCATGCGCGGCCGCGATTTCAACAAGGACTACGGCGTCATGATCATGGATCCGCCCCTGTCCGGCCTGACCGCCCGCGCCGTGGTGGTGTTGAATGAGAACGACAAGGTGGTTTATTCCGAACTGGTGCCCGAGATCAAACAGGAACCCAACTACGAAGCCGCGCTGGCAGCCGCCAAGGGCGAACCGCTGTAGGACTGTGAAGGGAGAAGGGTTCGCGCCTGTGGCGCTCAAGGGGGAAGGGTGAACGCCCTTCCCCCGAAACCGTCTCCTCCCTTGAGCGCGCAGCGCGGTCCCTTCACCCTTTTCCCTTTACCTATTCAACATGCTCATCTTCGAACACGCCCATCCCGGTCGCCGCGCCCATGCCCAGGCGCCCTACAACGCGCCGCTCGCCGACGATCTGCCGGCTGACATGCTGCGGCAGACGCCGCCGCTGTTGCCGGAAACCTCCGAGCTCGATGTGGTGCGCCACTACACCGGCCTGAGCCAGAAGAATTTCAGCATCGACACCCAGTTCTATCCGCTCGGGTCATGCACGATGAAATACAACCCGCGCGCCTGCAATTCGCTGGCCATGTTGCCGCAGTTTCTGAACCGGCATCCGCTGGCGGCCGAAGAAACCGGGCAAGGTTTCCTGGCCAGCATGTACGAGTTGCAGGAAATGCTGAAGGAAGTCACCGGCATGGCAGCGGTCAGCATGGCGCCGATGGCCGGCGCGCATGGCGAATTCGCCGGCGTGGCGATGATCCGCGCCTATCACGACGCGCGCGGCGACACGGCCCGGCGCGAAATCATCGTGCCGGATGCCGCGCACGGCACCAACCCGGCCACCGCGACGATGTGCGGCTACGTGGTCAAAGAAATCCCGACCGACCGCCAGGGCAATGTCGATCTGGACGCGCTGAAAGCGGCCGTGGGCCCGCAAACCGCCGGCCTGATGCTGACCAACCCATCGACGCTGGGCGTGTTCGAGAAAACCATCGTCGAAATCCAGAAGATCGTGCATGAAGCGGGCGGCTTGAGTTATTACGACGGCGCCAACCTGAACGCCATCCTCGGCCGCGTCCGCCCCGGCGACATGGGCTTCGACGTGATCCACATGAATCTGCACAAGACCTTCTCGACGCCGCACGGCGGCGGCGGCCCGGGCGCCGGTCCGGTCGGCGTGTCGGAACGGTTGCAGCCGTTCCTGCCGATTCCCTATGTCCTGTCGGAGCGCGAGTTCTACCGTTGGGCAACCGAGGCCGAAGTGCCGCACAGCATCGGCCGCATGAGCGCCTTCGGCGGCAACATGGGCGTGTTGCTGCGCGCCTATGTCTACGCCCGCATGCTGGGCGGACGCGGCATGCAGCGCGTCGCCGAATTCGCCGCGTTGAACGCCAACTATCTGGCGGCGGAGCTGAAAAAAGTGGGTTTCGAACTGGCCTTCCCGGAACGCCGCGCCAGCCATGAATTCATCGTCACGCTGAAAAAGCTCAAGGACGAAACCGGCATTTCGGCGATGGATTTCGCCAAGCGCCTGCTCGACTACGGCTTCCACGCGCCGACCACCTATTTCCCGATGCTGGTGCCCGAGTGCCTGCTGATCGAACCGACCGAAACCGAGAGCAAGGAAACGCTGGATGCCTTCGCGCGGGCGATGCTGGCCGTGAAGCGCGAGGCGGAAAGCCAGCCCGACCTGGTCAAATCCGCGCCGCACAAACTGCCCTCGCGCCGGCTCGACGACGGCAAAGCCGCGCGTGAACTCGATCTGGTCTGGAAACCGGCGTGAACGCGCCCCAGCAAGAACCGATGCAGGAAAGCCCGCACAAGGGCAAGACCGGCTTGAAGCGGGTCTGGAATGCGCTGTTTTATTCGATTGAAGGCTTCGGCGCGGCTTGGAAGCACGAGGACGCCTTCCGCCAGGAAAGCATCCTCGCGCTGATCATGATTCCGCTCGCCTTGTTTCTGGGCGAGACCGCGCTGGAACGCGCGCTGATGATCGCCAGCCTGATGCTGGTTCTGGTCGTCGAACTGGTCAACTCGGCGATCGAAGCCACGGTGGATCGCATCTCGCTGGAAAACCACAAGCTCGCCAAGCGCGCCAAGGACATTGGCAGCGCCGCCGTGCTGATTTCCCTGATCAACGTGATGGTGGTCTGGGGCCTGGTGTTGCTGGGCTGAATTCCGGCGCCTGGCGTTGCCGGCGTGGAAAAACCGGACAGGACTGCTAGTCCTTGTTCTTCGATTCCAGCAAGGCTTTCAGGTCCGCGAACGGGTTGAAGGTGGAAGCCGGCGTCTGGGTTCCACTCAGTGTCCGTCCCGCCATGTCCTTCAGTTTGGAATGCTCGTTCTCATGGCAATAGGTGCACAGTAGTTCCCAGTTGCTGCCATCCGGCGGGTTGTCATTGTGGTTGCTGTTCTTGTGATGCACCTCCAGCAGTTGCAGATTGCTATGCGTGAAAGTGCGCGCGCAGCGTCCGCATACCCACGGAAACAGCTTCAGCGCCTGCGCGCGATAGCCCTCTTCCCGTTTTTCCGCGTTGCGCCGGGCTTCAAGCACGACCTGATCCAGGCGCTCATTCTTAACGGTCATATCTGCCTCATCGGTGCTTGTTGGTCAGAAAACGGGCGGCGATCCAGGCCGATTCAACCTTGCCGCGCCGTCGCAAAATCAGGAAGGTAACGGCAACACTAGGGTCACGCAACGGCGTAATTCTTTGCGAGATTTGGAGACAGCCAAATCATGCCTGCGGCTGTCTGTCTGGCCGAATTGCACAGGGTTCAAGAAGACGTCGACGACGGTTTTTCGCTTATTACGTTAAGTCAGGCTGATCGTGTCGAATGGCTGGGCTTTGGCCTTAGATGATGATCGCTGGCATCGGGAAAATTGTTCGCGAATGACCGCAGTGGGCGAATTGACAGAATTCACTCTGCCATCCGCAACCGGCAAATAAAGTCTTGTGCATCCATCGCTTGCTCCAATTTGGGGCGGCCATGCGTGTCATCCTCTCAAGCACCTCCGTGCGCACTGCGCGATCCGTTATCAGACCGGACGATTGCTTTCGATCCTTCTGCCCACCGGAGAATGCCGGTGTTTATCATGTGAACTTTAAAATTAGGAATGAGATGAATGGCTGCCCCAACCTCACCCGGAGAATCCCGTGTCGCAGTCCTAGTGGATTGTGACAACACTGCTCCTGAGATTTTGGAATTCGCACTACGTGTAGTCGCGCAGTTCGGGCGGGTTGTTCTGCGCCGTGGCTATGGCAACCACAGTACTTTGGCTAACAAATGGCAAGAGGCACTGGTTCGATTGGCCTTCACACCTTGCCTGCAATATCAGTACGCTGCGGGCAAGAACACCGCTGACATTGCTTTGGCACTGGATGCCATGGAAGCGATGTTCGACCACCGAGCAGATAACTTTTGTTTGGTAACCAGCGACTCTGACTTCGCCTACTTGTGTCGCAAGCTGCGTGAACGTGGAGCTACCGTCTGTATCGTCGGTGAAGCGAAAACGCCAGACGCATTGCGAAATGCCAGCGATCAGTTTTTTGAATGGCTACCCTCTGATTCTGGTTCAGACGCCGTTGCTCAGTTCAGCGCCAAGGCAGTCCCTACAAAGTCAGAAAAAACCAAACAGTTAGAAAAGCCGTCAGTGAAGCGGCGTCCTAAATTCATCATCGAGGCAGTGTCATTGCTGACAAGTAATACATCGGAAGGAAAAGTTGGACTTGGAACGCTTGGCCAGTATCTGAAACGCACTGACCCCGGTTTTTCTCCTAATATTTACGGGCATTCCGGACTGCTAGATATGCTTAAAACTTATGACCTCTTGGTGCTCAAAAAAGAGGATGGTGGTCATTACACGGTGGCTCTCAATTCCAAGAGCGAAGCGGACATTCATGAATAACGGGTTGTTGGAATTGACGACCGTCAAAGGGCCGAGGAGCTGAAATGTGCGGAAAGTTGGCGAATGGCGGGCCGACTCCAGATAGCTGACGGTCACGCCAGCTTGCGTAGGGCGGCAATTCAGAGGGCTTTGTAGGATGGGTTGAGCGGTAGCGAAACCCATCCTACGCATCGGCTTGCGGCGCGAACAATCAAGGTTGCAGCTCGCGAATGGCGGGCCAACTACAGATAGCCGACGGTCACGACAGGTCGTGCGGCAGTTCCGGGTCGGCGCCTGTCGGCGATAGGCTCGGGTATCCGAGATTTCGACGAACAGTTCGCTGCACCCGGTAGGTTCAAGACGGGATTCCGTTTTCCCGTTCAAACCTCCCCGTTCCAAAGCCACGCCGCGCCGCGCACGCCGCTTGAATCGCCGTGTTTCGGCGCAACCAGCCGGGTGGCGACGTGGTCGGAGAACACGTAACGACCCCACAGGCGCGGCACGTTTGCGTACAGCCGGGCGATGTTGGATAGCCCGCCGCCGAGCACGATGACATCCGGGTCGAGCACGTTGATGACTTGGGCGAGGCCGCGCGCGAGGCGATCTTCGTAGCGTTCCAGGGCGGCATTGCATTCGCTATCGCCGGCTTCGGCGCGAAGTGCGATTGCATCGGCGGCGAGGTTGCGGCCGCTCATCTCGAAAAACTCCCGCGCCAGCCCGGGGCCGGACAGCCAGGTTTCCAGACAGCCGCGTTTGCCGCAGTAGCAGGCCGGGCCGGGACGTTCGTCGTCGGTGGGCCACGAAAGCGGGTTATGGCCCCATTCGCCGGCGATGGCGTTGGCGCCGGTCAGCACTTTGCCGCGTATTACCACGCCACCGCCGCAGCCGGTGCCGAGGATCACGCCGAACACCACTTCGGCGCCGGCGGCGGCGCCATCCACCGCTTCGGAGAGCGCGAAGCAGTTGGCGTCGTTGGCCAGACGCACTTCGCGCTGCAATAAGGTTTCCAAGTCGCGGCGCAGCGGCTGGCCGATCAGACAGGTGGAGTTGGCGTTCTTGATCAGGCCGGTGCGGCGGGATTCCGCGCCGGGTATGCCTATGCCTACTGTGCCGCCCGCGTGCAATTCGTTTTCCGCGGCTTCCACCAGCGCGACCAGCGCGCCGACCGTGGCACGGTAGTCGCCTTGCGGGGTGGCGATGCGGCGGCGCAGCAGTTCGTGGCCTTGGTCGTCAAAGGCGGCAATCTCGATCTTGCTGCCGCCGAGGTCTATGCCGAGTCTGAGCATGCTTCTCCTTGCCCCGCATAACGCGGAAGCCAAATAAAAAACGCGGGCCAGGCCCGCGTTTTTCTAGGTACACAAACTTACTGGGTCAATATCCATGCGGCCAGAGCCGGGGCGTCGGCTTGAGCCTTGGCTTGGGGCGGCATCGGGATCTTGCCGTATTTGCCCTTGCTGCCCTTGACGATGGTGGCGGCAAGCATCTTTTCGGCGTCTTTCTGGCCCTTGTTTTTGGCGGCGACATCTTTCCAGGTCGGGCCCATTTTCTTGGCGGTGGCGTCGTGGCAGACGGCGCAGCCGTTTTTCTTGGCCAGATCGGCGCTGGCGAAGGCCGAACCGGAGATGAGAACGGATGCGGCGAGGGCGATGGCGGTGAGGGTTTTCATGCACATTCCTTTCAATAAGTTATTTCACAAATCTAAAAGTCATCAAGACCAGTAGGTCTGTTGGCGAGTATATGCGAGTCGGCTGATACAGGGATGATCAAAGTCAAGGCTGAAAAACATCGCGATTCGACTGTGATTTGTTCACCACTGAACCACATGCACATTGCTCAGGCTGCGGCCGAGAAAACGTTCGCCGATGGTCTGGAAACGTAGCGGCACGTCGGTGACCCAGAAGTGATATTCGGGCGGCACGCGGTCCGGGTTGTGCAGGTTGAGGTCGGTCAGCAGGGCGGCGGTTTGTTCGGCCATCGCGTCGGCGGAGTCGACCAGGGTGACATCGGGGCCGACCACGTCTTGCAGCAGCGATTTGAGCAGCGGGTAATGCGTGCAGCCGAGCACCAGGCTGTCGATCTGTTCGGCCAGCACGGGCTTCAGGTATTCCTGCGCGGTGAGGCGGGTTACCGGATGATCCAGCCAGCCTTCTTCCACCAGCGGCACCAGCAGGGCGCAGGCTTGCGAGGTCAGGCGGGCGTCCGGCTCGATACTGTGGATGGCGCGGGCGTAGGCGTTGCTGTTGATGGTGGTGGGCGTGCCGATGACGCCGATGCGGCGGCTGCGGGTGGCGGCCAGCGCGGCCAGCGCGCCGGCGTCGATGACGTCGAGCACCGGCGTCGGCGACAGATCGCGCACCACTTGCGCGGCCACGGCGGCCATGGTGTTGCAGGCGATGATCAGCAGCTTGACCCGTTTTTCGAGCAGGAATTCGGCGATCTGCGTCGTGTAATGGGCGATGGTCTGCACCGATTTGACGCCGTAGGGCACGCGCGCGGTGTCGCCGAAATAATGGATCGATTCGAACGGCAGGCGCTCCATCAGGGCGCGTACCACGGTCAAGCCGCCGACGCCGGAGTCGAACACGCCGATGGGGCTGCGCGGGTCAAGGTTTGTCATTCTGTGTCCGGCCCTGCTGGGAAAGCGCCCATTGTAGATGTTCGCGCAGCAGCGCCGAGGGGTGATCGGCGCGCGCTTGCAGGGCCGCGACGATGGCGGTGGCGTTGCTTGCGTTTTGGGCAAGCGCATTACCCAAGGCGACGGCGATATTGCGCAGCCAGCGCTCATGGCCGATGCGGCGTATGGCCGAGCCTTCATGCCGGCGCAGGAATTCGGCTTCGGTCCAGGCGAACAGTTCGAGCAGGCTGGCCGTGTCGAGCTGGTTGCGCGGCTGGAAATCCGGCGCTGCGCTGGTTTGCGCGAAGCGGTTCCACGGGCAAGCCAGTTGGCAGTCGTCGCAGCCGTAGATGCGGTTGCCGATCAGCGCACGCAGCTCCAGCGGAATGGCGCCGGCATGTTCGATGGTCAGGTAGGAAATGCAGCGGCGCGCGTCGAGCAGATACGGCGCCAGGATCGCGCGGGTCGGGCAGATGTCGATGCAATTCTGGCAGGTGCCGCAATGGTTGGTTGCCGGCGGGTCCGGTGTGAAAGGCAGGTCGACAAACAATTCGCCGAGAAAGAACCAGGAGCCGCCACGGTCGAGCAGCAAGGTGTGTTTGCCTTTCCAGCCCAGCGCGGCATTTTTCGCCAGTTCGACTTCCATGATCGGCGCGCTGTCGCTGAATGCGCGGAAAACATAAGCGCCGGTTGCTTGTTCGATCCGCTCGCCAAGTTGCTGCAAACGGCTGCGGATCAGCTTGTGATAGTCACGGCCGAGGGCGTAGCGGGAAATATAGGCGCGTTCCGGATCGGCCAGATTGGCCCAAGCTTCGGCCGCGTCGGGCCGGTAATCCATGCGCGCGCTGATGATGCTGGCGGTGCCAGGCAGCAATTCGGCCGGCCGCGCGCGGGTGGCGCCATGGCGGGCCATATAATCCATGTCCCCGTGATAGCCCGCCGCCAGCCAAGCCATGAGCTCGTTTTCCGCCCCGTCCAGTTGTATCGATGCAAAGCCAACGGCGTTGAAGCCGAGTTCGCGGCCCCAGGCACGGATGTGCGGTTTCAGGGCGTTCAGGGCTTCCGGGCTGGTTTTGGCGAACATGCGGCGATGATAGCGTGAGCAAGCCGTCCGAATTTCGATTCGATCTGCCCGATGAGGCTGCCACGCTGGCGCTGGGCGGCCGTCTGGCACGCGCGTTGCGGGCTGGCTTGAGCATCTGGCTTCAGGGCGATCTGGGCGCGGGCAAGACGACGCTGACGCGCGGCGTGTTGCGGGAACTCGGTTTTTCTGGCCGAGTCAAGAGCCCGACCTATACTTTGGTTGAACTTTACGAGTTGTCGAGGTTTAATCTATATCACTTTGATTTATATAGATTCACAGATCCAGATGAATGGGAAGACGCAGGGTTCCGCGAATATTTCAATCCGGCCAGCGTGTGTCTGGTGGAGTGGCCCGAGAAAGCCGGCGGGCGCTTGCCGCCGCCCGATCTACGCGTGCGTTTCGAAATTCCGGATGCCGGTCGCTGGGTCTGGATTGAAGGTTTGACAGAGGCGGGAAGCGCATGCATCGCTCGATTGATTTGATCTTGGTTTGGCTGCTGGCCCTGCTTGCGGGAGCGGTTTCGCCCGCCTGGGCGCAAGCTGGCAATGGCGCCGCCGAGCCTGTTGTGGCTCAGGCCGAGAGCAAGGCCATGATTGCCAAGGCCATCAATGCCAAGGCCGCGCGCGTATGGCCGTCGCCCGAGTACAGCCGCATCACCATCGAACTCGATGCGGCGGTGAGCTACAAGCAATTCGGCCTGAAGAATCCGGAACGCATCGTGATCGATCTCGAAGGCGTCGAGCCCGATGTCGCGCTGGCCGAGATCGCCGGCAAGGTCACGCCGACCGATGTGTACATCGCCAGCATCCGGGTGGCGCGCAATCGCCCCGGCGTCACGCGCATGGTGGTGGAGTTGAAGACCGAGGTGCGGCCACAGATTTTTACCTTGAAACCGATGGGCGACTACGGCCATCGTCTGGTCATGGATATTTACCCGGCTTCGCTGGGCGCCATCGAACAACAGGTTGAAACCGCAATCGAGTCGGCCGAGAAGAATGCGGATTTACCCAGGCAAGTTGGCAAACCGGCCGCCAGCGACAAGCGGGGCGTGGAGAGGGCGGTGGCGGCCAAATCCGCCACGGATAAGTCCGAGAAGCCGGTTAAATCCGAGAAGTCGGCCAAACCGCAAAAACCCGGAAAACTCGAATACATGCGGCTGATCACCATCGCCATCGATGCCGGACATGGCGGTGAAGATCCCGGCGCCAGCGGTGCCAACGGTTCGCTCGAAAAGGACATCACGTTGTCCATCGCGCGCCGTCTCAAAGGGTTCCTCGACAAACAGGAAAATATGCGCGCCTACCTGACGCGCGATGGCGACTATTTCATTCCCTTGCATGAGCGGGTGAACAAGGCGCGCAGGGTACAGGCCGACTTGTTCGTGTCCGTCCATGCCGATGCGTTCATCAAGTCGCACGCGCGGGGTTCATCGGTCTTTGCGCTGTCCGAGAAGGGGGCAACCTCGGCCGCCGCGAAATGGTTGGCGAAGAACGAAAACGACGCCGACCTGATTGGCGGGGTCAATGTCGGGATGAAGGATTTGTATCTGAAACAGACCCTGCTCGATCTCTCACAAACCGCGCAGATCAGCGACAGTCTCAAACTGGGCAAGGTGGTGCTGGAGGAGATTGGCGGCATCAACCAGTTGCATAAGCCGCATGTCGAACAGGCCGGGTTTGCCGTATTGAAAGCGCCGGATATTCCCTCGATCCTGATCGAGACGGCGTTCATTTCGAATCCGGAAGAGGAAAAGCGCCTGCTCGACGAGGAGTACCAGGACAAGATGGCGACCGCCATCGTGACCGGTATCAAGCGCTATTTCGATCGCAACCCGCCGCTGGCGCGCAGCAAGGTTGCGCAGAGCCTGTAGTTTCCCGGTTTAAAGGTCGCCGTCGGCGCCGGCCTGCATGATTTCGGCCATCTTGTTGCGGATATCGATGGCGCCTTTCGAAAGCTCAGGCGTCACGCCCATCTGGCCTTCATAGCCGGCGACCCATTCCAGGTTCCAGTCCAGCATCATCACCCAGATGTTCTTGTCGGCATCTTCCATGACGCCGATGCGGCAAGGCAGAAAAACCAGGAATTCGGGGCTGATCTTGAGCAGATCGCGGCCGACGGCGATGTCACAGAAGCTGTGCACCTCGATGCGCGGCGCATCCATATCGCCCAGCACGGCGCGGAAATCCTTGTACATCAGGTTGTTGCCGACGTATTTGAAGTTCAGCTTGTTGGCCCGCAGCATCATGGATTCGACCACCTCGTCGAAACTCAGCCCGGGCTTGGCCTTGATCTTGTGCGCGAACCAGTTCATCGCATCCGGCATCGACATGCGCATCACGTTGCTCATGATCGGCATCATCATCTGCATCATCTGCTTCTTGGCCGCCTGCGGGATGCCGGGCCGTATCGTGTAAGGCCTGGTCGGCGCGCCTCCCAGTGTGCCGACCAGCGGAATCGGCAGACCGCGCAGATCGGGCAGGCCAGGCAGGCTGAGCTGGGGCAGCGCGAAGGGGGCGGGTGCTGGCGTGGTGAATTGCAGGAATGGATTGGGGGCGTAGGCGGGCGTGATCGGGGCGGGTTGCTGAGCGAGAACCTGGGCGGAGGCGAGCAACGTAACCAGGGACAGGCTGAGGCGCGATAGTTTGAACATGTCGATACTCCTGAGATTAGATGGCGTCTTCGCCGGTTTCGCCGGTGCGGATGCGAACGACCTGTTCGACCGTGCTGACGAAAATCTTGCCGTCGCCAATCTTGGAGGTGCGGGCGGCTTTGACGATGGCATCCAGCGCGGCATCGACCATGCTATCCGCCACCACCAGTTCCACCTTGACCTTGGGCAGGAAATCGACCACGTATTCGGCGCCGCGATACAACTCGGTATGGCCTTTCTGGCGGCCGAAACCTTTCACCTCGGTCACCGTCAGGCCGGATACGCCCAGGGTGGAAAGCGCTTCGCGTACCTCATCGAGTTTGAACGGTTTGATGATGGCTTCGATTTTTTTCATGATGGGCTCCAGGGTGGGTGGGGGGCCTAGGCTGGTCTAGGGGGCGCGATATTTGCTGGTGATGGGGTAGCGCCGGTCGCGGCCGAAACCGCGCGCGGTGACGCGGATGCCGGGCGGCGATTGGCGTCTTTTGTATTCGCTGCGATCGATCAGGCCGATGACTTTGTGTACATCGGCTTCGCTGTAGCCGGCCGCGACGATGTCGCGCGCGGACAGGTCGAGTTCGACATAGCGTTGCATGATCGCATCCAGAATCTCGTAACTCGGCAGGCTGTCCTGATCGCATTGATTGGCGCGCAACTCAGCGCTGGGCGGACGCGTGATGATGCGGTCCGGAATGACTGGAGCAGTCGGGTCGCAGATCGAGTTTCGATAACGCGCCAGGCGCCAGACCAGGGTTTTCGCCACATCCTTCAACACCGCGAAGCCGCCGGCCATGTCGCCGTACAGCGTGGCATAGCCGCTGGCCATCTCGCTCTTGTTGCCGGTGGTGAGCACCAGTTGGCCGAATTTGTTCGACAAGGCCATCAGAATCACGCCGCGCACGCGCGCCTGGATGTTTTCCTCGGTCTGGTCGAACGGCAAATTCTCGAATTCGTCCGACAATTCGGACATGAATGCATCGAACATGTATTTGATCGGCTGCACGTCATAGCGGATACCCAGATTCAAGGCGAGTTGCTCGGCATCTTCCAGGCTCATGTCGGCGGTGAACTGGGACGGCATCATCACCGCCTGTACGCGTTGCGCGCCGATGGCGTCGACGGCGATCGTCAGCGTCAAGGCCGAATCGATGCCGCCGGAAGAGCCGACCAGCACGCCCGGAAATCCGTTTTTACCGACATAGTCGCGCACGCCCAAGACCAGGGCCTGGTAAACCGAAGCCTCCGATTCCGGCAGCGTCGCCATTTCGCCGCGCGGCAGCATGTCTTCCAGTTCAACGAAGCGCAAGCCGGTTTCGAAAGCGGGGAATTGCGCGCCGAGCGTGCCGCTGGCATCGAGCGCGAAGGAGGCGCCGTCGAACACCAGTTCGTCCTGGCCGCCGGTCATGTTGACGTAAATCAGAGGCAAGCCGGATTCGGCCACGCGCGCGCGCGCGACGGCTATGCGCTCCGCCTGTTTGCCGGCGTGGAACGGCGAAGCGTTCAGCACCAACAAGGCTTGCGCCCCGGCGTCGCGCGCTTGGGTCGCCGTGCCGGGCTCCCAGATGTCGGCGCAGATGTTGATGCCGAAACGCACGCCGGCGCAGTTGAACACGCAAGGGTTGGTGCCCGCGACAAAGGTGCGCAGTTCATCGAATACCGAATGGTTCGGCAATTTCTGCTTGCGATAGGTCGATTCGATATAGCCGCCGCGCAATACGGAAGCGGCGTTGAAATACTGCCCGCCCTCGCTGAGCGGATGGCCAACGACCACAGCCAGATTAGGCGGCAGACGGCCAGCGAGTTCGGCCAGTACGCGGGCGTTCTCGTCGTAAAAATCCGGACGTAGCGCCAAGTCTTCGGGGGGGTAACCGCACAACGCCAGTTCGGGGCTGACCATCAGCGTCGCTCCGGCCTGAGCGGCTTGTTGCGCCAAGCTGACGATCTGTGCGGCATTGCCCGCCAGATCTCCCAGCATGGGGTTCATTTGCGCCAGCGCGATCTTGATTTGCATCGGTCGATTTTAGGGCGAAATCCCGGGGCTTGCGCCTGTAATCGCGCCTTCGCGCAAATTGAAACGAGGCCGTAGAGCGCCTCGCTTTGACGTCAGATTCTGAACTGCCCGACCAGTTTTTCCAGATCCGTTGCCAGATTGGCCAATTGCTGGCTGGCATTCTGGGTGTCCTGCGCATGCCCGGCGGCATCGCGAGCGACCGAGCCGATATCGCCGATCTTGCGGCTGATGCTCTCGGCGACTTTGCTTTGTTCGCTTGAGCTGTTGGCGATCTGGGCGTTCATTTTCGTGATGGCGCCAACCGATCCGGCGATGGTGCCCAGCGCCTCTGCGCTGTTTTGCACGCTTTGCACGCTGACTTCGGTTTTTTGTTCGGCGGTCTGAATTGCGCCGACCGCTTCATTGGCGCGGCCTTGCACCTTGACGATGATGGTTTCGATATCCTGGGTGGCGGACTGGGTGCGCTGCGCCAGCGTGCGTACTTCGTCGGCGACCACGGCGAAACCCCGGCCTTGCTCGCCGGCGCGCGCCGCTTCGATGGCGGCGTTGAGGGCCAGGAGATTGGTTTGATCGGCGATATCCCGAATCAGGCCGATGACCCGGCCGATATCGCGGCTATCGGTATCCAGGCGCAGGATGACTTGGACGGCCTGTTCCAGTTGTTCCGACATCGCGGAAATCGCGCCCAGGGCATTGGAGGCGGTGCTGGTGCCTTCTCTGGCCTGGCTGTCGGCCTGAGCCGCCTCGGTCGCCGCCTCGCGCGTGGTGCGCGCCACTTCCTGCACGGTAGCGGTCAGTTGGTGCAGGGCGGCGGCGAGCGATTCGGTATCGGCAAGTTGGTTTTCAACGCCGTTCTGTGTGCGGGTGGCGACATTGACCAATTGGCTGGCAACCTGGGTCAGGTTGTGGGTTGCGCTGCCGACCTGGCCCAGGATGCCGCCGAAGCGTTCCAGCATGGTGTTCAAAGCCGCGCCGACGCGGGCGACCTCGTCGTTGCCCTTGACCGCAACACGAATGGATAGGTCGGACTGCTGTTCGACCCGGCTCATGGCGTCGGCGAGTTGATTGATGGGGATCGAGATCACGCGTTTGAGGGCCGGGAGCAGCAATAACATGCCCACGATCAACAGCGTCAAGTGGATGGCCAGGCTTTCCAGGCCTGAGTTGCGAATGCGCGCATCCATCGGCGTCAGGTCGTAGCTGATGCGAATCGCCCCCATCACGGTGTTGGGTGGCACGCTGTGGCAGCCCATGCAGTTGGCGCCGCGGGTGTGCTCGGTGGCTTTGTAGGGGCGAATCACGGTCAGTCGGCGGCCCTTGTCGGAGTCCTCGATACGCGTGATTTCTTCTCCTTTGAGCGCGGAGCGATCAAGTTCGTCGCGGGCTTTTTCCTGTTCATTGCCCGGGCCGTATTGAGCGTTGACGCCATCGCCGCGAATGACGCGGGCTTCGAGCACGTTCGGCTGGCTGGAAATTTGTTGCTGCACCTCGGCCCGATTGGGCATACCGCCGGAGAGCATGAGCTTGTTGAGGCCGTCGAAATAACTATCGGCGATCAGCTTGGCCCCTTCAGTGGTGAACTCTTCCGCCTGATTCTTTTCACTGAGGAAGGAATGAACCAGGGAGGCGGTGAGCAATACCAGGAAGAGCAGGGAGGTTAGGCCGAGAATCTTAGAGGTGACCGTGCCAGTGAAAATTTTGAGGCCCATTTGAAGCTCCATCATATGGATTCGCGTTTGTTGCTATCGGCGACGGCAATCGATTACTTGAGAATTGTTTACGACGGGATGCCAGTGCGACTCGCGCGGATCGAAAAATAATTCAAAGCCCCGCGATTTCCGCCCAGCGCTTTTCCAGGCGTTTTACCGAGACGGGTTCCGGCGTCTTCAATTCCTGTGCGAACAGGCTGACGCGCAGTTCTTCCAGACGCCAGCGGAAGTCTTCCATTTCCGGCTCGATGTTGCCGCCCACGCGGCCTTGCGCGGCCAGGCGTTCGCGGCGCTGGCGCCAGGCCGCGAGCAGTTTGGCCATCTCGTTCATCGCGCCGAGATCGCGCGCGGCCTGGTTGGCGAGTTTATTGAGGCGCAGTTCCATCGCCTTCAGATAGCGCGGCAGATGGATCAGCCGGTTGGCCGGGTGGCGCGCCATGAAACCGGGGAAGACCAGTTCGGCGAGTTGGCCGCGCAGATCGAGCACGGCGGCTTTCCAGGCCGGGTTTGCGTTGACAGGCGCTTTGGCCAGGGTTTGCTCGATTTTCAAGGCTGCGGCGATGCAGTCCTGGGCGATCTGGGCCATGCGCGCGACCGCTTCCGGCAGGCGCGGGCGGGCGGCTTTGACGGCGTTTTCGAAGTCGTTCTGGTTGCGTGGTGCAGGCTTTTCTATTCCTAGCACGTCCAAGGCCGTGGCGTTGAGCACGTCGCGCACCAAAGACTCGCCGGGACTGGCAAAACCCGGCGCGCCCTTGAACATCAGCCCATATTGCAGACTGGCGGCTTTCAGTTTGTTGCCCAGGTCGCGCTCGCTTTGGCGCAGCAAATCCGGGTAGCCAAGCCAGATCAGGCGCGCGACGCCTTCGCGGTGGGCGGCCTCGGCGCTTTCGGCGCTGTCGAACAGGGCCAGACGAACCTGGCCGGCGACGTGTTCCAGCGCGGGGAAGGCTGCGACGTTGGGCTTGCCCCGGGTGGCGACATGCATGCTCTCGGGCAGATCGCCAAAATCCCATTTCGTGACATTGTCACGTTCGAACTGCCCGGTTGTGTTGGCAACCGAGCGTGCTAGTTCCTGCCGCGCTTCGGCGCCGAGTTGTTGCCGCAAGGTGCCCAGGTCGCGGCCTTCGGCCAGCGTCTTGCCGCGCTCGTCCTGCACCCGGAAGTGCATGTTCAGGTGCGCCGGCAGGGCCTCCGGCCGCCAGGCATCGCGCGGGATCAGCGTGCCGCTGGTCTTGCCCAGGAAGGCGGCGAGGGTGTCGGCGAGGGCAGTGTTTATAGCGCCGGTTTTCTTACCGTCGAGCAGCGCCTGCGTCGCCGCGCGGGCATAGTCCGGCACCGGCACGAAGGTGCGCCGGATGGATTGCGGCAGGCTCTTGATCAGCGCGGTGATTTTTTCTTCCAGCAGACCGGGCACCAGCCATTCGCAGGCCAGCACCGGAATCTGATTCAGCGCGGCGAGCGGCGCTTCCAGCGTGACGCCATCGTCCGGTGTGCCGGGGTCGAAGCGGTAAGTCAAAGCAAAACGCACGCCGTTGAATTCGATGCTGGGTGGAAAGTCGCGCGCGCTGGCCTCGCGGTTTGCTTTGTCGCCGGAAAGCAGGTTTTCGCGCTCAAGAAACAGCAGTTTCGGGTTGTTGCGCTCGGCTTCTCGCCGCCATTTCTCGAACGCCGCGCCGTTGTGCATCGCCATGGGAATGCGCGCATCGAAGAACTGGTAAATCGCTTCCTCATCGACCGCGATGCGGGCGTTGCGTGAGCGGTGCGACAGATCGTCGATTTCTTCCAGCAGGCGCTGGTTGTGGACGAACCAGGGTGCGCGCGTCTCGAAGTCGCCATTGACCAGCGCGCCGCGGATGAACAGTTCGCGGCTCAACACCGGGTCGATCGGCCCGTAATGCACTTTGCGGCCGTTGACGATGGGCAGGCCGTACAGCGTCGCGCGCAGGCTGGCGGCGACATGCGCCGGCTTCTTGGCCCAGTGCGGGTCGCTGTATGAGAGTTTCAGCAGATGGCGGGCGGCGTGCTCGACCCATTCCGGTTCGATCTTGGCCACCGTGCGCGCGTAAATCCGCTTCGTCTCGACGATCTCCGCGCCCATCAACCACTTGGGTTTTTTCTTGACGCCGGAGCCGGGAAAAATCAGGAACTTCACTTCGCGCGCGCCGAGATAAACGCCGTCTTCGGTCAGAAAGCCGAGGTTGCCGAGCAGGCCGGGCAGCAGCGCCTGGTGGATTACGGCATAACGCGAGGTGAGCTGGGCGTTGAAGGCTTCGTCGGCGGTTTCGTTTTGCACTTCCGAGGCGGTCGGATGCCGCTCGTCCTCTACCCGCCAGCCCAGTTCCTTCACCTGCGTCGTCAACTGGCCATAAACGTCGCGCCATTCGCGCACGCGCAGCGGCGACAGGTATTCGGCCTTTAGGCCTTCGCGCAGTTTGCGTTGCGATTTGCGATGCGCGTTCTGTTCGTCCAGGTAGTGCCAGAGCTTGAGCAGCGAGATGAAATCGGAATTCGGGTCGTTGAAACGCGCATGTTTCTGGTCGGCGGCGGCCTGATGTTCCAACGGCCGTTCGCGCGGGTCCTGGCTGGTCAGCGCGGCGGCGATGACCAAGACTTCATGCAGGCAGGCCTTGTCGCGCGCGGCGATCAGCATGCGACCGATGCGCGGATCGACCGGCAGATGCGCCAGTTGTTTGCCGATGCCGGTGAGTTGGCCAGATCCGTTGCCGTTGTCGTCGAGTGCGCCGAGTTCGATCAGCAATTGTTGGCCGTCGCGGATGCGTTTCGGCTCGGGCGCGTCGAGAAACGGGAAGCTTTCGATCTCCGGCAGGCGTAGCGATTTCATGCGCAGGATCACGCCGGCCAGCGACGAACGCAGCAGTTCCGGCGTGGTGTATTTCGGCCGCGACAGGAAGTCCTGTTCGTCATACAGACGGATGCAAATGCCTTCCGCGACCCGCCCGCACCGGCCGGCGCGCTGGTTGGCGGAGGCCTGCGAGACCTTTTCGATCTTCAGTTGTTCGATCTTGTTGCGGATGGAATAGCGCTTCACCCGCGCCAGGCCTGCATCGACAACGTAGCGGATGCCCGGCACGGTGAGCGAGGTTTCCGCCACGTTGGTGGACAGCACGATGCGGCGGCCGCTGTGCGAGCGGAACACTTCTTCCTGCTCGCTGACCGAAAGCCGGGCGAACAGCGGCAGGATTTCGGTGTGCGGCGGGTGATGCTTGCGCAGCGATTCCTGCGCGTCGCGGATCTCGCGCTCGCCGGGCAGGAAAACCAGGATGTCGCCTGGCCCTTCGGCGGCGAGTTCATCGACGGCGTGCAGCAGAGCGAGGTCGAAATCGGGTTCTTCTTCCGTGGCGGCGGGTTTGCTGAAAGGGCTTTCCGGTTTGTTGCCGTTCACGGTTTTGCCACCCAACTCCGCCGGCGGCCGGTAGCGCATCTCCACCGGATACGTCCGGCCGGATACTTCGACCACCGGTGCGCCGTTGAAATAGGCCGAGAAACGATCCGCCTCCAGCGTCGCCGAAGAAATGATCACTTTCAGTTCGGGCCGGCGTGGCAGCAGCGTTTTCAGGTAGCCGAGCAGGAAATCGATGTTCAGGCTGCGTTCGTGCGCCTCATCCAGGATCAGCGTGTCGTAGGCGCGGAATTCCGGGTCGGACTGCGTCTCCGCCAGCAGGATGCCGTCGGTCATCACCTTGATGCGGGTGTCCGGCCCGACTTGATCAGTAAAGCGCACCTGCCAGCCGATGAAGCCGCCCAGGCGGGTCTTGGTCTCTTCGGCAAGACGGTTGGCCACGCTCTTGGCGGCGATCCGGCGCGGCTGTGTCATGCCGACTTTTCCGTGTGTTCCCCGGCCCGCCGTCAGCACGATCTTGGGCAATTGAGTGGTTTTGCCGGAACCGGTTTCGCCGCACACGATGACCACCTGATGCGCGTTCAACGCCGCCGCGATGTCGGCGCGGCGGGCCGAGACGGGCAGGTTCTCCGGGAAGCTCAGTTCGGGTGTGAAGGACGGCGCGGGCGGGGGTGTGGTGGGGTTGGCTGGAATGGCGGACATGAGGCGGCGTTTTAGCATGAAACTTCTTGAAAGAAAGACGTGGTCGATGCGGGTTTTGTCGTTCTGGATTCCGGCCGCCGCGGATGCGGCCGGATCGGGCGCGCTGGGAACAAGCAGGGGCGCGGCAAGAAAAGCGCGCGCAACAAAAAGCCCCGGCAAGGGGGGCGTAGGGGGGAATGCTGAAGACCGGTGAAAACCTGATTGATTCGCCAGCCAGGCGAAGTTTGAATTAATCAGGGTTTTATCAAGCAATCGATCTATCTATATGGATTTACGCTTCAGCGAGTGGGTTTGCGGCTGACGTTGTCGTATTTCGACGGCCTGCCTGACTCTTGCTGTTTAAAGCATGGTTGCGTGTATGCCGGTCGAACGAACGTGGCCGAGTATGTTTGTGGCGTGCGTACATTCGCAGTCATATACAACCATCATCAGGTGGGGGGTGTGTTTCGGAACGTCCGCGCTGATAACGCAAATATGCTCCCGAACGCCGTCCTCCAGCTTCTTGATTTCTTCCGCGCTCAAGCTTTCATTCATATGCACCATGAAATCTGAAATGGCATCGCTCATTTTCGCCTCCTGTCTTTTGACCCTCAGTTGTGTTACCTGAGACCCTTGTTTATAGGTGACTAAAATACTCGGTCAATAGGTGCTGAGGTAACGACGGCTCGATGGGCGTGAGTAGCGTTGGAATGCACTCCATGGCTTTTGAATGTCTCGCCCAGTCGTTTTGCCTTCCAATTCGAGTACCGGATGTGTCAGCTTCGAGCTTGGTTCAGTTGTCAAAAAACGCCGGATACCCAAGCGCCATCGGCCATGACCGATGGCGCGTTCGTATATTGGTAAATTCTAATAGTCTGTTTTTCCGGCCGTGTATTTCTGCGTATATTCCAAAGACAACCTCCTTATCGAGCGTCTTAAGACGGGACGGCAATCGATGCGTGATGCGTGCCCTGTCCACGCAATCTGAATAGGAATGACCCGGAATGAATGGTTTGCTCCGATTTTTTCTCGTCAATACCTCGGCCCTGTTCGTTGTTCTGACCGCCGCAACGATGGCCAATGCCAGTGAGCTGACCCTGGCACTGGCCAATTCGACCTGCGATGCGATGAACAAAGTCGGCGATATGTACCGCGCAAGGCGCCCCGTGCAATTTAGCTACATCTGCAAATCTTCCGGCCTGCTCGCCAAGGGGCTGCAAGGCGGGGCATTGAGCGCGGATATTTTTGTTTCCGCCGACCGGGAATGGATGGACTTCGCCATCGACAATGGCCTGGTCGAGCGCAAGCAGGCGACCAGCCCCTGGGGCAACAGCCTGGTCGTGGCGGTGCCCAAGGACAGTCCGATACAACGCCTGGAATGGAAGGACCTGGCCTCAGGCAAGATCACGACCATACTTATCGGCGACCCCAGCAACGCGCCGTTCGGCCGCCACGCCAAAGAGTCGCTCGAAAGCTCGGGTTTATGGGAACGGGTCAAGGACAGGATCGAAACGCGCAAGAACATCGAACTGCTTGCAGACTCGCTCGCGACCGCTAACGCAAGCACGGTGGGCATCTTGTTCAAATCGAATCTGACCGCTCAATTGCGACCGCTGTACACAGTCAAAAAATCGCTGCACAAACCGATTCGCTACTACATGGCGCCGCTGAAGACCTCGGCGGGCAAGGCGGATGTCGCCGACTTTCTCAAATTCATGCAAAGCGACGCGGTCAAACAAATCTTCCTGGCTGAAAACTTCGATGTGAGCGCGCCTTGATCCATCCGCCGTCCGCATCGCCAGGCAGCCACCATCGGCCCGGCCACCCAGGCTAAATGCTTTTCTTCTTCAAAAAATGCTCGCTGTTCCAGCAACTGATCATCCCGATGGTCGCGGTCGGGGTCATCGGGAGTAGCGCCATCATCGTCTCCGCTTTTGCGCTGCAAACTTCCGTCCAGGCCCTGGGGGAGATGTACACGGCCAGCAGTCAAGGTTTGAAAACCCTGCAGACCATCGACAAGGGCGTCACCGATGTGCGGGCCTTGAGCCTCAAACATCTTGCCAGTGAGAACGCGCAGGCCATGCACCGGATAGGAATCGATCTGGCGCTCATCGAGCGACAGATCAGTACCGATTTGCCGATTCTTTCCATGGCCACAGCGCCCGAGCTCCGTTCGCACGGGGCCGAAGTGGCGCAACAGGCGAGCATGACCTTGCGTCACACCCTCGATGCCTATCTGGCTGGCATCGATCAGGCCGTGCGGCTGAGCGCGGAATTCGAAAAGGAAGCCGCATTCGAGTTGTTGACCCAGATAGAGAGCCAACACCTCACGGATATCCAGAAGGCGATGCAAGCCCTGACACGACAGACCTTCGAAGACATTGCCTCCAGTCGGGAAGACCTCGTCGCCGCGGCCAACCGCAATTTGCGGATCACCATTGCCATCGGCATCCTGGGCGGTGTCGTTCTCATTGGCATGGCCTTCTATGTCGCGCGGCGAACCAGCGTGCGGATTGCCGATCTGCTGAGCTGGTCGCAGCGAATCGCCGACGGCGACCTGTCGAATCCCCTTGTTTCCGGCGCCGCGGACGAGGTGGGTCAACTCACCAATGCGATGCGCGGCATGGTCGAAAGCATCGCGCGCGGACGTGGCGAACTGGAGCGGGCGCGCGGCAACGCCGAGCGGGTCGCGGAAGAACTGCGTCTATATGCCAACGCATTCGACAGCAGCGGCGAGGCCATGCTGATCTCGGACCGAGCCAATCGAATCATCAACATCAATACCGCCTTTACCCGGCAAACCGGGTACAGCCTCGAGGAGGTTCGGGGCCAGAATCCAAAACTGCTGGCCAGCGGCAAGACACCCCAGGCGGTGTATGAGGAGATGTGGCGCTGTCTGCGCGACAAGGGCTACTGGTACGGCGAGCTTTGGGACCGGACCAAGACTGGCGCGGTGTATCCCAAGGGCGCCTCGATTTCGGCCATTCGCGATGCCGAGCAGGCCGTCATGTTCTACATCGCCAGCTTTTCCGACATCAGCGAACGCAAGGCGAACGAGGCGCGCATCGATTATCTCGCCCATCACGACGCGCTCACCGGCCTGATCAACCGTTACAACCTGGAAAACCGCATGGGCCAGGTGTTGCTCTTCGCCCAACGCGATGGCAAGCGCGTCGCGGTGATGTTCATCGACATGGATCGCTTCAAGACCATCAATGACACGCTGGGTCACCATGTCGGCGATCTGTTGCTGATCGAAGTCGCCCGGCGTCTACGCGACAGTGTGCGTGAAAGCGACATCGTCGCGCGGTTGGGCGGCGACGAATTCATCGTTGTGCTCACCGGCTTGGCCGATGCCATGGATGCCGCCCACATCGCCGAAAAGATCCTGCGTTCACTCGGCCAACCCTATGCCATCGATGGCAATGAACTGCACTCCAGCCCGAGCATCGGCATCGCCATCTTCCCGGGCGACGGCGAGGACGGACAGACCCTGATGAAGAATGCCGATACCGCGATGTATCACGCCAAAGATCTCGGCCGGAACAATATCCAATACTTCACCGCGGCGATGAACGCCGCCACCAGTGAGCGCCTGGGGCTGGAGAGCGACTTGCGACTGGCCCTGCGCGACGGCCAGCTGCATCTGCACTACCAGCCGCAGGTGCGCGCCGATAATGGCGCAAGTTCCGGTGTGGAAGCCCTGGCGCGTTGGCGTCACCCGGAGCTTGGCGACATCCCGCCGCTCAAGTTCATCCCCATAGCGGAAGAAGCCGGCCTGATCGAGATACTCGGCAGCTGGGTGCTGGAAGAGGCCTGCCGGCAATTGAGTGTCTGGCACGCGCAAGGGGTCTCCGGCATTCGCATGGCGGTCAACCTCTCGGCACAGCAACTGCGTTCCCCGGATCTGGTGCAATACGTGGTCACGCTGTTGAAGCGGCATGGCCTGAAGGGCGACGATCTGGGACTGGAAATCACCGAATCGGCGGCCATGGAAAACCCGGAACGCGCCATTCGCCAGTTGCAGGCCCTGCGCGACCTCGGCATCCAGTTGGCGATTGACGATTTCGGCACCGGCTATTCCTCGCTGGCTTACCTCAAGCGCCTGCCCATTCAGGCGCTAAAGCTCGATCGGGCCTTCGTCCGAGATATCGAAAGCAACTCAAGCGATGCCGAGATCAGCGCCGCCACCCTGGCCCTGGCCCACAACCTCGGTCTTGTGGTCGTTGCCGAGGGTGTCGAAACCGAAGCCCAGCGCGCCTTCCTGGTCGAACATCGGTGCGATTACCTGCAAGGCTTCCTGTTCAGCAAACCCCTCCCGCCTGAAGAGGCCTTCAATTACTTGCTGAACCATTGATCGGTTCTTTTTGCATCGCCAGCCCAACCGGTTTTAGAAAATAGCCGCTTGTGCTGTGCAGGCAGATGCCAGCGGGCATCCGGTTCAAGCGCCGATTCCTTCTCGTTCTTCCCGCACTGTTGCAACTCGATACGCGGAACCGTTGTCAGAGATGCCTCAAGACCGTTTTCGCGGTCTCGGCGCGCTCATCAACACCTCGGCCTGAACGGCTAAAAAGGACACGAATATGGTTATCAGCAGAACGATTCAAGGCCTGCTTCTGGCGCTCAGCATGAGTTTTCTGGTCAGCGCCTGCGCCGAGGACAAATCCTCAATGCACGCTAAAAAAGCAGTGAGCAACCCAAATGCCCAGGTCGACAGCATCGTGCTTGGCATGGGCTGCTTCTGGGGCGCGGAAAAACGCATGTCGGAAATTCCCGGCGTGGTCGACGTCGAAAGTGGTTATGCCAACGGCGACATCGCCGGCAACTACGAAGCGGTGCTCGCGCATGAACGAAACGTGCGTTCCGGCACGACCGGCAAACGCAACCATGCCGAAGTCGTGAAAGTGACTTTCGACCCCGCGCAAACCAGCCTGGAAACGGTGCTGATCAAGTTCTGGGAAAGCCACGACCCGACCCAGGGCGACCGTCAGGGCAACGACGTCGGCAGCAACTACCGCAGCGCCGTCTACACGCATTCCGATGCGCAACTGGAGGTCGCCCGGAAAACCCGCGCGGCTTACCAACAGGCGCTGACGCAAGGCGGTTTCGGCAAGATCAGCACCGATATCGCGCCGTTGAAGAACTACACCGCAGCCGAGGATTACCACCAGGATTACCTGAAGAAGAATCCCAAGGGTTATTGCGGCCTGGGCGGCACCGGCGTGAAGTATCCAGGCTCGAAATCCGCGCAAAAGCCGGCGCCGCCCCGGCTGGACGGCAAGACGCTGGCATTCGAGCGGCAACTGGTGGTGTTCGAAGCCGAGGCATGCCCGTTCTGCAAACAGTTCAAGGCCGAAGTGCTCGACCACTGGAAGGCCGAAGTGGCCGTGGTCAGTAGCCTGAACCCGAATGCGCCGACCGACTGGAAGCTGGAAAAAGCCTTGTTCGCCACGCCCACCATCGTGCTGTTCGAGAAAGGCAAAGAGGTCTCGCGCTACACCGGCTACACCGGCGAAAAAACACGTTTCTGGAAATGGCTGGGTTTCCATCTGCTCACCCCGGCGCAACAGAAGATCGCCTTCGAGGAGGGCACCGAGCGGCCCGGCACCGGCTCGCATCTGGACGAAAAGCGGCCCGGTACCTTCGTCGATCCGATCACCGGCGCGGCGCTGTTCCGCAGCGACGGCAAGTTCGAAAGCGGCACCGGCTGGCCGAGTTTCTTCGCGCCGGTGCCGGGCGCGGTCACGTTGCATGAAGACGTGGCGCTAGGCATGAAGCGCGTCGAAGTGCGCAGCGCCAGTTCCGGCATCCACCTCGGCCATGTCTTCGACGACGGCCCGGCGCCGACTTACAAGCGCTATTGCATCAACGGCAATGTGCTGAAGTTCGTGCCGGACGCGCAGCGCTGAGGCGCCGGCCGTCTATTTGTCGAGCAGATAGCGTTTGTCGTCGAAGGTGGCGACCCACTCGGGTTTGTAGATCACCATCATCGTGATCAGCATGCCGGTGAGGAAGGCTTCGCTGAACGCCATGAGCAGGAAAAACGGCAGGTAGCTTTGCAGCAGGTAATCGAGCGGATACAGGCCCGATGCCGCCGCGAAGCCGGTCGCGGTCAGGCCGGTCGCGGCGATGGCGATGGCGGAGCCGAAGAAGGCGTTGATGAAGATGTAGATGAACAGGTGATTGGGCAGCTTGCGGTCGGCCAGACTGTAGATGGCCCAAGACACCGCCACCGGCGTCGCGCCCATGATCAGCCAGTTTGGCGCGAAGGCGGCGTATTCCCCATGCCAGAGCGTAATCGCGGCGGTGACCAGGGCGATGCCGAACAAAGCGAACAGCGGCCGGAACATCAGCGTCAGCACGGTCGCGCCGAGCAGATGAAAATCCAGTCCGGGCTTGATGCCGGTCTTGATGAACCAGATGCCCAGCGCGGTGACGCAGGCGGCGAGAAAAACGTTGAGGTTGGCGGAATCGGCCAGCATGCGCCAGTTGGCGCGGCGGAAAATCAGCCAGCCCAGAGCGGCGGCGAACAGCCACAGGCCCCAGAGCCAGTATTGCGGGATGTTGGCGGACAGGATGTTCATGTTTTCGCCTCGGATACAATCCGCCGCATTCTATTAGATATCGCTGATGGACCTCGCCATGCGCCTTGCCTTGTTTGACCTCGATAACACCCTGCTTGCCGGCGATTCCGACTTTGAATGGGCGCAATTCCTGATCGAAAAGGGCGTGGTCGACCGCGAAGTTTACGAAGCGCGCAACCAGACTTTTTACGATCAATACAAAGCCGGCACGCTGGATATCTTCGAATTCCTCGACTTCCAGTTGAAGCCGCTGTCGCGCCATCCGCGCGCGCAACTGGACGCCTGGCACGCCGATTTCATGGCGCGCAAGGTCATTCCGATGATTGCCGCCGGCACGCCCGCCCTGCTGGAAAAACATCGCGCCGACGTGTGCGTCATCGTCACCGCCACCAACAGTTTCGTCACCGCGCCCATCGCCGCCTACTTGGGCGTGCCGCATCTGATCGCCACCGAACCGGAACATTTCGACGGTGAATTCACCGGCCGACCGCACGGCCTGCCCTCGTTCAAGGAAGGCAAAGTGCGCCGCCTGCATGAATGGCTGGCCGCGCGCGGACAAAGCTGGGCCGACGTCGAGGAAAGCTGGTTTTACAGCGATTCGCTGAACGACCTGCCGCTACTGGAAATCGTGAAAAACCCCATCGCGGTCGACCCGGATGCGACGCTGAAGGCGTGCGCGGAGAGCCGTGGCTGGCCGGTGATCAGCTTGCGCCAATAGGGGCTTTTCGGCCTCGGCTCTCGCCATAATCGGGTGGAACGGTCATTCAATGTGCTAGTTCAGGGGCCGCCGGAGCCCGCAGGCGAAGGGAGTTGGCAAGCGCAGCTTGCCGATGGTCTTCTGGAACGGAGGGTTGGGCGGCACCGAGGCTGCCGGAGAAACTACAGGTCTTTTGGCGTAATGCCGGTGTGTTTGGCAAGGCGCGCAAGCATTCGAGGACCGATTTCTTCGCTGTCGTGGAATGCGAAGACCACATCGGGCCAACCTTCGCGGGATAACGTGCGGTGGGAGCCAGACTGGCGCTTGAGTTTCCACCCTATGCCAAACAGCGCCGCAAGCAGCCGCTTGGCTTTGATGGAAGGCCACTGGCTCATGCAGCGAGAGGAAGGGAGATATTGATTTCGATGGGACGGGATTCGTTCTGCTCGAGACGCTCGGCCATAGCTCGGAGGGCAAGCACTTCGGCCTTGGCCATAGCTTCCTCCGCAGTCTTGCCATAGCACAAGACGCCCGGAAGCTGCGGAATCTCAGCGATCCAGCGGCCATCAACTTCTTCCTCGCATTCGATGCTGAAGTTCATGATCGGTCTCCGATAAGGTACGAACAAAATTGTATCGCGCCCCAACCCGAGATCGTCGAATACAGGCTATTTTGAGCGGTCGATTTTTTGTCATTTCAGTGGCTGTTTTTAAAAATCGGGTTTTTCTACAGCCTCAACGTTTGTCAAAAAGTCGTGGTCGGTCAGTTATTGTTCTTGAGAGCCGTCGCCATCGGGTAGCAATTGATAGACCTTGGCACCAGGCCCCCACGCTAACCTGTCGACGTGAAACGGAGCGCCGGCACGAAAGATCACTGGGTCCGGGATTAGTTGTCCGTTCTGCCCCTCCTCGCGGTAATAGAAGAGCAAGAGACCAAACAGCCCAGCGACGGCATTGAGGGTGTGCTTCAACGATGCCTCGGCGAAATGGGTGTGGCGCTGGTGTTTTACGTTGTTGTAAGCGCGCCACCACAGAGGACTTGCATCTGTCTTCCACTGCTCCCAAGGCGTGAGAGTGAGCCCAAAGCGCGGAATCTCGACAACTGCTGAAGTAATCTGAGGATAGGCGGCCAGGATTTCCTTCTTGTACTTTGAGATGTTGTCCGCCTTGCTTTTCTCGTTCAGCTTCTGACACAGGCGCTTCGAGACAACATCGACCTCAGATGCCGCACCAAAGATGATACGCATCAACTCCAGAGAGTAAGACTCGAAATTGTCGGTTGTCAGCTCTAGATAGCGGGACATGCGCACTACGTCGCCCTCAAGTGCGAGGAAGTAGTTCCAGTGCTGTGGCGTTGGTGCTTCCTGGATGCCCATGTCTAGACGGCTAACTTATGCGTCATCTGCTCACTGGGCTAAGTTTTTCGGCCAGTTTGCTGACCATGACTTCAATACCTTCGCCATTTGGCAAGTACTTTGTTGGGCAGCAATACGTTCATATGAACTTTTCGGACACTCGAAAGTCTTTGAGCTGATGAACAGCCTCGGGCGAAATGGATAGCGCTTCGTCAACAACATCTGACAATGGATCGTAGGTCATGGATGCCTCTTTGCTGCCCAACTTTCAAGCTCAGCCGACGGCGGAAGCCAGCGAAACTGACTGCAGCCGGTCGGCTGGAGCGCCGTGTTGAGTGTGGCTATCTTAGTGCAGCCCATGAATAGAAGAACAGAGCTCCGAGCAGCAGAGGGCCAAGAAGAGAAATCCAGATTGGAAATGCACTTGAGCGCGCCCCGTATACAACGATGAACAGAATCCAATTTACTACTACTCCCGCCACCACCGCATAGACGCCCCATTTCCTCAGGAGAATTAGACCCAGCCCTGCAGCGAGAAAGAATAGATATCGAATCGATATGGCAGGAAGACTAATTACGTGCGCGCGAAGCTCAGGCATCGCTAGCCCTGCGAGGTTAATTATGGCGACCAAGAGGAAAATGGCCCCAACAAATCGCAAGAGTATTTTTTTAAAACGCATAACTTTGAAGCATGTCACTCGATCATTACACCGGCATGACCGATAGGTATTAACCAATGAAATGGACTCCTACGTCCCCGCCAATGGCCGGTGTGCGATGCATAGTTGACCTAGGTAGCGCACGCACCAATGGCGGCTCCGCCTGCCCTTATTCTGTCCGCACCGGACTACTTCGCTGAATTTTTCGTCATGTAGGGTGACCAACGGTGAGCTGCCCCTCTCCCATTCCCTTGCCGTGGTGCACCCTGTTGTTGTCGAAATAATTGACAAGGATGCTCGGGAATATTAGGTTATTCCATTGTTAACAACAACATGCATGCAAGGCATGGATGTTGCTATCAGGCTGGGAGCGCCTGGATAAATAACCATCCAGGTTTATCAATCCATTACAGGGCAGAGATCAACATGCGTGCACCTCCGATCTTCAGCACTCTTGCGCTTGCCGTGATGCTCTCCGCATCGGCCGAAGCAAGCACGATCAACACCAACCAGACCACTTCATTCAATTTGTTTGGCAGCTTCGGCGAGGCGATCGAGACGGATGTCGTTCCCGATGCCGTATTGGCAGGGCAACGCCTGTTCAATCCGCGTCTTGGCGAGTGGCAAGGCACTACCGCCACGCTGGAATATGTCCACAGTTACAGCCTCTCGCTGAATGATCCCGGTGTCCTGGTCGCGCCCGCCTCGGACCGCCCGTTAATGCAGGTCGATTCCCAAGCCACCCTCAGCGGTCCGCTGATCGGGGCGACAGCCGTAGCCTCCACCTTCAGTACGCCGTGGCATTGCCCGGCTGGCACGCTGAAATGTACTTCCGGGCTGGTCGGCCAATCGAAACCCTCCGCCACACTGACCAACTCGACTTTCGCCAATGCCAACGAGGTGATGGGTGGCTTCCACGTTTCCACCACAGCGCAAACCCAAGCGTTGTTTGCAGGCACCACAGTCATTAGCAGCCAGATAAAAGTGGCTGGCAGCTTGAAGCTGGAAACGACCTACCAAGCGAAAACCACGCAGGCTTATGTCGCCGATGCGATCAACGCCACCGCCGGCGCCGCCGCTTCAACCCGCACCGTGCGTTTCAGCAATGCCGCCACGGACATCTCGGCTTTGCGCAACGGCACATACGCCGACAGCGCCGTTGTTTCCAGTGTCGCCGACAACATCGACCTGGAGGCCGCTCAAGCCACCCTGGTTTACAGCCGCGATTCAGCGCGACTGCTGGGCGCTGCAACGTCAGGCGAAACCAGTTTCGCCAGCCGTAGCCAGCTGCTGCGCAACATATGGGATGTCACCGCGCTGGGTGATCCCACTCTCGGTCGTGGCGTGGCGGCATCCACCGCCGATCCATTTGCGCCGGATAACCGCGTCGAACTCGCGGCGTTCCAGGCCGTCTCCAACAGCGGCGACGATGCCGGTTTTCTCGGCCGGCTTGGCATCGAACTCGATACCCCGCTGGTCAGTAGCACGCAACCGATGTTGATTCTTGACGGTGAGCAATTCGGCGCCGTTGGGGCGGAACTACGGATTTTCTACTATGACGGCGAAACGAACGGTTCCGATCTGATACTGAACCTGCCCGCCGCCGAGCGGCATGCGTTGATGCGAGCCAGTTATAGCAATCTGACCGTGTTGAGCGGCCCGGAAGCCGGCCTGGCCTTTATCTCAAGCAGTGGCAACGGCGTCATCACTCCCAGCAATAGTGAATACATCGGCGAGACCTTCAGCGGCGCGTTGCTGTTGGATGGCGATAACGCCGTCTGGGAAATCGGCCTGAACAACTTCTATTCCCCCCAATTCCTGGTCTTGGCGTCCTGGAATGTCACCCCGGTTCCCGAACCTGAAACCTGGTTGATGCTGTCGGCTGGGCTTTTGCTGCTGGCTGTTCGGCGCTTGAAGGTTGCAAAAGGGAAATAAGCGCTTTCGGCAGGGGCCAGGGCCGACATTTTTTCATTTCTGCTTGATGGCCGGTTGGCGTGCGAGGCCGGGTTAGTTTGTTTCCTTCTCTTCCCTGAGTTGCAGCCGCCACATCGCGGCATAGCGGCCATCTTCGGCCAATAGCGCGGCGTGGTTGCCGCGTTCTACGATGCGGCCGTTTTCCAGCACCAGGATTTCGTCGGCGTCGACCACGGTGGACAGGCGATGGGCGATGACCAGCGTGGTGCGGTTTTCCGAGATGCGGGTGAGTTCGTTCTGGATGCCTTGTTCGGTGCCGCTGTCGAGCGAGGAGGTGGCTTCGTCGAACACCAATATCGGCGGGTTTTTCAGGATGGCGCGGGCGATGGCGACGCGCTGTTTTTCGCCGCCGGAGAGTTTCAGGCCGCGTTCGCCGACCTTGGAGTCGTAGCCATCCGGCAGGCCTTCGATGAAACGGTCGAGGTGCGCGGCGCGCGCGGCTTCGAGGACTTCTTCGCGGGCCGCGTCGGGGCGGCCGTAGGCGATGTTGTGATACAGGCTGTCGTTGAACAGTACGGTGTCCTGCGGAACGATGCCGATCTGGCGGCGCAGGCTGGCCTGGGTGACCTGGCGGATGTCCTGGCCGTCGACGCGGATGCAGCCGCTGGTGACGTCGAAGAAGCGGAATAACAGGCGCGACAGCGTCGATTTTCCGGCCCCGCTGGCGCCGACCACGGCGAGCTTGCGCCCGGCCGGAATGGTGAAGCTGACGTCGTCGAGAATCGGTCGGCGCGGGTCGTAGGCGAAGCTGACCCGCTCGAAGCGGACTTCGCCCTGGCTTGCGGCAAGCGTGCGGGCTTCGGGCGCGTCGGTGATTTCCGGCGGTTTGTGCAGCAGGCCGAACAGCTTTTCCATGTCGGTGAGGGCGTTGCGGATTTCGCGGTAGACGGTGCCGAGGAAGTTGAGCGGGATGAACAATTGGATCAGGTAGGCGTTGACCAGCACCAGGTCGCCCAGGGTCATGCTCTTGTTGGCCACGCCTTGGGCGGCCAGGCCCATCATGGCGGTGACGCCGATGGCGATGATGAAAGACTGGCCGCCGTTGAGCCAGGCCAGCGAAATCTCGCTTTGCACCGAGGCGTCTTCGGCGCGGCGCAGGTCGGCTTTCAGGCGGTCGGCTTCGTATTGCTCGTTGTTGAAGTACTTCACCGTTTCGTAGTTGAGCAGGCTGTCGACCGCGCGGGAGTTGGCGGCGGCGTCGGTTTCGTTCATCGCGCGGCGATATTTCATGCGCCAGTTGGTGATCGCCACGGTGAACGCGATGTAGACCGCCAGGGTCATCAAGGTGATGGCGCCAAACCAGGGGTCGTATTTGACGAACAGCACGCCGGCCACCATCAGGATTTCCAGCAGCGTCGGGCCGATGTTGAACAGCGTGAAGTTGATCAGGAAACGGATCGAGCGCGCGCCGCGTTCGATATCGACGGCCAGGCCGCCGGTGTGGCGTTCGAGATGAAAACGCAGCGATTGCGCGTGCAGATGCTGGAACACGTCGTGGATGACGCCGCGCATGGCGCGTTGCAGCACGCGGGCGAACAGGGCGTCGCGCAATTCGGTGAAGGCGGTGTTGCCGAAGCGGAGCAGGCCGTACAGGATGATCAGGGCCAACGGCAGGATCAGGCTGCTGGCATCCGGTTTGCCCAGGTGATCGACGATTTCCTTCAGTACCAGCGGTACCGAGACGTTGGCGACCTTGGCGCATAACAACAGGCCAAAGGCGGCGATGACGCGGTTTTTGTACTGCCAGACGTAGGGGAACAGCGACCAGGCGGCGCGCCATTGGCTGGCGGTGGTGCGCGCGGTCATGGTGTCGGCGCTGAGGCGGTGATGAGACATCGGGTGAGGCGAGGTGGGGTGGGTTTAGGCTTTGTCGATCGAGCCGCGCCAGGCCGGCTGTTTCAGGTCATGCGTACCGCGCCGGTGCGCAAGTTACAGAATGTCTGTCAACTCGGTCTTGCGGGACAGGATTTCCGTGGCGGTCGATACATTGACCGCGCGACTGAAATAGAAACCTTGGTATGTATCGCATTCCAATGTTTGCAGATACTCGAGTTGTTCTCGTGTTTCGACGCCTTCGGCCACCACTTTGAGTTTGAGGCCTTTGGCCATCGCGGCGATGCCGGCGACGATGGTGCTGCCGTTGTTGGTGTGGCCGGTCAGGTCGTTGATGAAGCTGCGGTCGATCTTGATGGTGTTGATCGGCAGTTTCTTCAGGTAGGACAGCGAGGAGTAGCCGGTGCCGAAGTCGTCGATGGAAATCTCGACGCCGGTTTCGGCCAGTTTGCGCAGTTTGCTGATCGCGCCATCCATGTCGCGCATCAAGGTGGTTTCGGTGATCTCGATCTCAATGCCGTGGCCGTCGGGCATGTGCTTGTGCATGCACTGCAGGAATTTTTCGACGAATTGCGGGTGCTCGATCTGGCGCGCCGACAGATTGACCGCAACCGTGATCGGCGGCAAACCCGATTCGCGCCAGAGTTTGGCTTGCCGGAAGGCGGCGCCGAGCACCCATTCGCTGATCGGGGTGATCAAACCGGATTCTTCGGCGATGGGGATGAAGTCGTTCGGCGAAACCATGCCGCGGGTCGGGTGGTTCCAGCGTATCAGCGCTTCCATGCCCCGGATGCGCTGGCTTTGTACCGCGACCTGGGGTTGATAGAAGACCTCGAATTCTTTCTTTTCCAGGGCATGGCGCATCTCGTTTTCCACGGCCAGACGGCCGGTGAAGGTTTTATGCAGATCCTGGGTGAAGAATTTGTAGTCGTTGCGACCCTGATCCTTGGCGTGATACATGGCGATGTCGGCATGTTTGATCAGGGTTTCGATGTTGTCGCCGTCATCCGGATACAGGGCGATACCGATACTCATGCTGGCATACAGCTCGTGGTCTTCGATATTGAAGGGCTGCTTCAGCGAGGCGATGATTTTCTGGGCGATGTAGGAGGCATTGTCGCGTGAGCGGATGTGCGGCAGCAGCAGCATGAACTCGTCGCCGCCGATGCGCGACAGTGTGTCGCCCTCGCGCAGGCAGCCGCGCAATCGTTGCGCCAGCGCTTGCAGCAGTCCATCGCCGACCAGATGGCCGAGTGTGTCGTTGACCACTTTGAAGTGATCCATGTCGAGAAACAGCGTCGCCATGGTCTGACCATGACGTTTGGCGTGCACCATCGCCTGGCCGAGGCGGTCCTTGAACAGGGCCCGGTTCGGCAAGCCGGTGAGCAGATCGTGGTAGGCCTGGAATACGATGGTGGCTTCGGCCTGCTTGCGCGCGCTGATGTCGCGGGCAACGCCATAGGATCCGAGGAATTCGCCCATGCCCAGGCTGGTCGGGCGATACATGCCCATCGAGGAGAGTTCAACCACGACGAGCTGGTCCGAAGTACGTTCGGTAAGGCTGCTGAGCAGATCTTCCTTGCGTCGAAGCTGCAACTCGAGATTGCGCGTGGCGCGCTCGCCTGTGCGGCGTTCGTTGAAGCGATATAACGCCGCTTCGCGCTGATCAGCCGGGATAACGGTGGTGTAGTCACGGCCGATCAGTTCGCCGGGCATGTATCCCAGAGCGCCTTCAACACTGTCGTTGAGATAGGTGAAGCGACCATCCTTGTCCAGCGTATAGATGATGTCGGGCGAGGTGTTCACCAGCAGACGATGCCACTGCTCGGACTGTTCGAGCTGATAAACCATGCGCGCGTTATCGTGCTCGAGTTGCAGCTTGCGCACGACGTTGCGCACGGTCTTGATCAGCTCTTCCGGTTCGTAGGGTTTGCGCAGGTAATCGTAGGCGCCGAGTCGAAGCGATTGAATGGCGGATTCGATCTCGCTGTCGGCGCTGGCCACGATGATCCGGCAATCGGGATGGTGCGCGCGGATGTAGGCCATGATTTCGTAGCCGCTGCCATCGGGCAGATGGAGATCCAGCAGGGCCAGGTCAAAGCTTTGTTTGCCCAAAAGCGCCAAAGCCTGCTTGTTGGTTAGCGCGGTCTCGATGCTGTTCACGTACTGCGCGAGCAGCAGGCGGGTGCTTTCAAGGTAACGCGGCTCATCCTCAAGGATCAGCAAGCTGATTAGAGACTGGTTGGAACCTGGAGCCGCATTACCGTGCATCAGCAAAGCCTTCAATTCATCGGTTAATACCTTGGCGGGCTATATTCGACGCAACAACCCGGTCAGTTCGCGGGCAATGATATCTGGAATGTCGTTCCAGATGCACCCGTCTTAAAAGTGATTCTGCCTTCCAGTGCTTCGGTCAGCGATTTGACGATAGACAGGCCCAATCCGGCATGGCCATCGCCCTTTTCCGATTCCACCGGGCTGAACAGGTGATTGACTAATTCCACCGGGATGCCGGGGCCGCTGTCGGACACGATGATTTCGACCATGCGTTCCTGGCGATGGTTGATCAGGCTGCCCGTCTCCAGCTTTACCATGCCGCCTAGTGGCGAGGCCTCGAGTGCGTTGAGCAACAGATTAAGGACAATTTGTTTCAGTTTGTCACGATCGCAGGCCAGCTTGGGCAGTCCGGGTTCAAGTTTAACCTCGATCCATGCGCCCTTCTCTTGCCAGGAAGGCGAGGTGACTTTGACCAGGTCTTCGATCAGCGCGTTGATGTCTGTGACCTCCTTGATGGAGCTGGCCGCGGTTTCATCCTGCGTCAGTCCCCGAATGATGCGCACGCTGCGGTCGAGTTCCTCATGCATGATGCGCAATTCGTCCGCCACCGGTGCGTCATCGCCCAGTTTCGCCTTCATGATGACCAGATAGTTCTTGATGATGCCCAGGGGATTGTTGATCTCGTGAGCGGCGCGGCGCACCCGGGCGGTGAACTGATCTCTGCTTGTCGTGCTGTTGCCGGTTTCGGCGGGAACCGCAGCGGGAATGTTCCGGCCGGCCAGTTCGCCCAGACGGGTGTAATGCTGAGGATTGGCGGCAATATGGCTCAACGCATGTCGACTGCCGCGAACCAGCAGAACGCCTATGGGCGGGGTCGCGCCGATGGGGATGGCGGCAATGCCCTCGGCATTGGCTTGTCGGATCAGTTGCAGATCCAGCACCGATGCGTCCCCCGCCGTATCGAGCGTTACCACGACCGGCGAACGCGTCAGCAGTGCCCAGGCCGCTGCCGTGGTGCTGCCTTCGGGCTGGATGACAATGGGCGGTTGTGGACGACCGCCGATGGCGAGTCCTTCAAGGGCGCCTCCGAGCGGGTTGAGCCGCAGATACAAGGCATGTCCCAAACCTTCCTGGCTGGCCAGGCTGTCCGCCAGCGTGTTCACGCCGGCAACCGGATCATTTTGGCGTCCGCCGGCGATCAATTCCAGTCGGCCCATGCGGCTCAATTCGCGCGCGATTTCGCCGGAAGGCTTGTGCCCGATTTCAGCGGCAAGGGTGTCGATCGAGCGGCCCATGTTCAGGTAGATGTCGCGGATGTTGTCGCGATCGATCGGCGCGGCCAGGAGCAAGGTGTCCGGGTGCGGCAGGGCGGGAATCCAAGCTGGGTAATTCATGGTCTGGCGATAGGCGGCCAGGGCCAGGCGCAGCAGCGGCGCAGCATCCCTGAGTCGGTGCGCTGGCTCGTTCGCATAGCGCAGTATGTCGGGCAGGAATGTATCCAGGCCGAGTCGGTCAAGATTGGACTGAGCGCAGGCACGGGCGACATCGATGTCGCCGCCGGTGTGACGGGCGAAACGTGGCAGCCAGCACAGCAGCCCGGCCAGCCAGGCCTCATCAAGGCCGCGATAGGCCGATTGCTCCGCCAGGGCGCGAGTGAAATGCGCGGTCGCCAGGGACTGGCGCCAAGTCGTCTCAAGTTCTTCCAGCGACGCAACCGGCGCGGCCAATTGTTCCGCCGCTGTTGAGATGATCAGGCATTTGAGGGTGACCGGGTCGAGGCTGGCGATCTGTTGTTCAATTTGCAGATCGGCCAACTGGATGCCGGGATAGGCATTGGCGATAGCCTCCAGCGCCAGCAGGGCCAAGGCTGGATCGAGCATGAACAGGCGACTGGCTTCCTTGCTGACGCTGTCGGCGCCCCCCAACTCGGCAAGCAGACGCGCCAGTACGCCGGGATGGCTGGCAAAAGGCAGCCGATCCGCTTGCGATGGGGCGTTGGAGTTGAGCGACATGGAGAACGGGAGGTAAGTGATGGCTAAGGGCGTTGTAGCAAGGTCTGTGCCATCGACGGGCGGGGCTTTCAGCGCGGCGACTCTGGAATGGCACCCAACAATTGGCTGTGGATTTGTAAGAAATTCCGACGCTGGGTTTTTCCGCTTGATGGCCGCTCGACAGTTATGACGAAGGCTGCGCCATTCGAAATGGCTGGCTTGCCGTTACTTACCTTTACCCGGTGTTAACCAGTGTTAGATCGAGCCAGACATGTCTCGCAGCAGTTTGAACAACGCGCGGCTGGATTTAGGCGGCTTGTTCTCGGCCGCCTCCTTGCGCGCATTGCGGATCAGCTGGCGGAATTGCTGGACATCGGTGTCCGGGTGCAGCGCCAACCATTCGTTCAGCGCCGGGTCGTCCTCGATCAGTCGGGTACGCCAGGTTTCAAGCGCATGAAACGCCGCCTTGGCGATATTCGATTCGCCGCGTATCACCGCGAGTTGCTGCTCGATCGGCTCGGTTTCGACGTCGCGCATGACCTTGCCGATGTATTGCATCTGTCGCCGCATGGCGCCGTGGCTGGTCAGTCGTTTCGCTTCCAGCAGCGCGCTCAACAGCAGCTCCGGCAAATCCATCTTCTTCAACTGGTCGCGCGAAAGTTCGAACAATTCCTTGCCCAGGTCTTGCAGCGCGGTGCTTTCTCGTTTGCGTTGGCTTTTGCTGACGATGTTTTCGTCATCTTCAAATTCTTGTTCTTGCATGGCGGTGATATCGAGTGAGTTGGCGGGTGCATCGGGCGGGGTTGCTATCATAACGACTTTGCCGATTTCCTCAGGTTCCGCCGTGTCCACTAATCAATCCAATAGTCCGTTCAGTTTTTCCCGTGCAACCCTGCAAGGGCTCGCCGCTCAGGTGCTCGATCTGGCCAGAGCCGGTGGGGCCAGCGCGGCCGAGGCCGAAGTGTCCGAGGGCAGCGGGCTGTCGCTTTCGGTTCGGCATGGCGAGATTGAAACCATTGAGCACAACCGCGACAAGGGCATCGGCATCAGCGTTTATCTGGGCCAGCGGCGCGGACATGCCTCGACCTCCGATTTTTCCGCCGACGCACTGGCGCGCACGGTGGAAAAGGCGCTCAGCATCGCGCGCTATACCGCCGAGGACGAATGCGCCGGGCTGGCCGAGCCGGATTTGCTGGCGCGCGCCGAAGTGCTCGATACGCTGGTGCCAAGCCTTGACCTCTATCACCCATGGAATATCGACGTGGAGGTGGCCGCCGAACTGGCGCGCGCCTGCGAGGCCAGCGCGTTGAGCGTGGACCCGCGCATTACCAATTCCGAGGGCGGTTCGTTGTCGAGCCAGATTTCGCAATTCATCTATGCCAACTCGCTGGGTTTTTCCGGCGGCTATCCGAGCAGCCGGCAAAGCCTGTCGTGCGCGGTGATCGCTGAAGAAAATGACGCGATGCAGCGCGACTACTGGTACACCACGGCGCGCGCCGCGGCCGATATGGACAGCGCCGAAAGCGTCGGCCTGCGCGCGGGCGAACGCACGCTGCGGCGGCTGAACGGGCGCAAGTTGAGCACGCGCCAGTGCCCGGTGCTGTTCGAGGCGCCGATCGCGACCGGCCTGATCGCCAGCTTCGTTTCGGCGATTTCCGGCGGCCATCTGTATCGCAAGTCCTCCTTCCTGCTCGATAGCCTGGGCAGCCAGGTGTTTCCCGCGTTCCTGCAAATCCAGGAACGGCCGTTCATTGCGCGCGGCCTGTCTTCATCGCCGTTCGATTCCGAAGGCGTCGCCACGCAAGACCGCGATGTGGTCAAGGATGGCGTCGTGCAAGGTTATTTCCTGGGCAGTTACAGCGCACGCAAGCTGGGCATGCACAGCACCGGCAATGCCGGTGGCAACCACAACCTGATCGTGCCTTCGACCGGCGAAGACTTCGCCGCGCTGCTGAAGAAAATGGGCAACGGCTTGCTGGTCACCGAGTTGCTCGGTCATGGACTCAACATGGTCACCGGCGATTACTCGCGCGGCGCGGCCGGTTTCTGGGTGGAGAACGGCGTCATCGCCTACCCGGTGGAGGAAATCACCATCGCCGGCAATCTGCGCGACATGTTCAAGGGTATTGCCGCAATCGGTACGGATATCGAGACGCGCGGTTCGCGCCGGGTCGGCTCGATCCTGATCGACCAGATGACCGTGGCGGGCGACTGATGCGGGCTTTGCTGGCGTTGGGGGTGCGATTCGCCCGCGCCATTGATGCGCTGAATGAGGCAGTCGGTCAGTCGGTGAAGTGGCTGGTGCTGGTGGCGACGCTGGTTTCCGCAGCCAATGCCAGCTTGCGCTATGGCTTCGATCTCAGTTCCAACGCCTGGCTGGAATTGCAGTGGTATCTGTTCGCGCTGATCTTCCTGCTCGGCGCTGGCTATACCCTCAAACACAACGGCCATGTCCGCATCGACGTGCTTTACGGGCGTTATTCGGCGCGCACGCAAGCCTGGGTCGATCTGCTCGGCGGCGTGTTTTTTCTGTTGCCTGTGGCCGGCTTGCTGGCCTGGTTCAGTTGGGGCGTGTTCGCCGAATCCTGGGCGATCCAGGAGGTTTCCGCGGACTCCGGCGGCCTGTTGCGCTGGCCGATCAAGCTGGCATTGCCGTTGGGCTTCGGGTTGTTGTTCCTGCAAGGCCTGGCCGAGATCATCAAGCGCGCCGGTATGCTGTCCGGGCATCTGCCGTTCGCTTCAGAGCAGGCCGAGGAGATCGTCTGATGTTCGAGTTGATGGCGCCGTTGATGTTCGCCGGCCTGGTGGTGTTCCTGCTGATCGGTTATCCGGTCGCCTTTGCGCTGGGCGCCAACGGCCTGTTGTTCGGCTTGATCGGCATGCAGATGGGCTATGTCGATTTCGCCCAACTGCAAGCGTTGCCCGAGCGCGTGTTCGGCATCATGTCGAACGCCACCTTGCTGGCGATTCCGTTCTTCACCTTCATGGGCCTGATTCTCGAACGCAGCGGTTTGGCGGAGGAGTTGCTCGATGCGATGGGGCAATTGTTCGGCGCATTGCGCGGCGGCCTGGCCTACGCCGTGGTTTTTGTCGGCGCGCTGCTGGCCGCGACCACCGGTGTGGTGGCGGCGACGGTGATCGCGATGGGCTTGATTTCACTGCCGATCATGCTGCGCTACGGCTATGACAAGCGGGTCGCCTGCGGCGTCATCGCGGCTTCCGGCACGCTGGCCCAGATCATTCCGCCCTCGCTGGTGCTGATCATCCTGGCCGACCAGTTGAGCATTTCCGTCGGTGACATCTATCGCGGCGCGTTGACGCCCAGTCTGATGTTGGCCGGGTTTTATCTGGTTTTCGTGTTTGCGCTCACGCTGGCGCGGCCAGGAATGGTCCCGGCAATGCCGGCAGCGGCGCGGATATTGCGCGGCAAGGCTTTATGGCTCAAGGCCGGCGCGTCGATCCTGCCGCCGCTGCTGCTGATTTTCCTGGTTCTGGGCACCATTTTCCTGGGCATCGCCACGCCGACCGAAGGCGGCGCCATGGGCGCGGCCGGCGCCTTGGTGCTGGCCTTGGCGAAACGCCGCCTGAGCCTGGATCTGCTCAAACAGGCGATGGATTCCACCTCGCGCCTGACCAGCTTCGTCATCTTCATCCTGATCGGCTCGACGGTTTTCTCGCTGGTGTTCCGTTTGCTGGAAGGCGATCTGTGGGTCGAACATCTGCTCACCGGG
>NCGJ01000015.1 GCA_002281555.1 Hydrogenophilales bacterium 28-61-23 | reverse complement strand
CCCTGGTTGGCGGATTGCTTGTAGTGGTCGGCGCCGGGATTGTTCTCCGTGGAAGGAATGAGGGAAAGAATTCGCGCAGACACCTCATCCGGGTCGCCATAAAGGATGGGGTTGTAAGTGTTCGAGAGCTCGGGTTCACCTGGATTAATGACCAGCAAGTCCTGCGACCGTCCAGCCCAGGCACAGTAAGCGTGGAGGGTCTCCAGTTCCTCGATGTTGAGCTTGCCGTCAATGAAGATCAGCCCACCACCGTTGGCGATCTGCTGAAACGTGAGAAGCCGGCCCAGGACGGTTTTACCGACACCGGACTGCCCCACGATGAAGCCATGCCGCATCAGATCCTCGTAAGGGAGGATGAGCGGCTTGCCGGTGTCGGCGAGGTAGCCGACTAACAACCCTTCGGCATGGCCCCCCGCCAATGCCTCGTAGGGCAGATTGGCGGAACGTAGCTTGAGTTCCGACTTGAAGAGCCCATGCTCAGCCCACGGNTAACAACCCTTCGGCATGGCCCCCCGCCAATGCCTCGTAGGGCAGATTGGCGGAACGTAGCTTGAGTTCCGACTTGAAGAGCCCATGCTCAGCCCACGGCTGCAGTGCTCGTGATGCCAGTCTGAAGCCCCCTAAGGCCGCACCCGCAAAGCCGCCCGCCAAGGACAGGCTGGCTGGCAAATGCCCCACCAGATAGGGGTGGGTGGCGAACAGGCCCGCCGAAATGGCCGCAAGCGAGAGGGCATCCTGCGTACCTCCCAGCCTCATCCGCTGAATATCCTTGAATGAAATCATTGTATATATACCGTTGCGTGTGTTTATAATTTATCACGGTAATCAAGAAGTCAGGAAGGTGCGTGATGACGATGCCAGATTGGACTCCATCGTTCACATTGAACGAGTTGTACGAGATAAGCGATGCGGTTATGCCCGTGTTGCGTTGCTACCTGGAAGACGGTGACCCAGAGCAGCATGAACACCAATACGGAAGTGTTTCGAATCTGCTGGAAATCGTCAGAAAGCTGAACATCAGCTTTGCGAAAAGTAGTGGCGTGCGTCGGGGAAACGAGTTGCCGGACTGGTTTCCGCATCTTGAACAACAGGTTCGACAATTCCGGGAGCGGGCAATCGAGATGGCCCATCAGGCTCAGGCGAGGGAGAGCTACGCCTGGGATTACTGGAAAACGAAGGCGCTGGCCGCTGGTGTAGCCGGAAACCTGGCCGAATTGGGCCGCGCCGTTATGCGAGAACACTACCAGCACGGCTGGCTGTCGTGTGGCAACGAGGCATCTCCTCGTTCAGGGGATGAAATGATCCAGCTTGCCCTCAGTGAACCTGACAAGGCGGCTGCACGCTGGCAATGGCTCCTTGATACCGATGGAGGGAAGCATGTCGCACAGGCAGCCTGACCTAAATGAGCGGGATGTCGTGAGACAGATACTGGAGAGGGTGTCGGCTCCGGGAAAGCCTGGAGCAGTATTCTTGAAAGACGAAACACTCATGGATTTCCCTGCCAATGTCATCAATGCCAGTAAATATCTAAACCGTGTTCTACATGATGTTATTGCTCTTGGGGTGTATGACCGCGAAGCGTCAGTGATAAAAGCCATGGAAAACTTAGGCTTAGCCAATTAGGCTCGATGGTGGAATCAATGGAACTCATCGAAAGCCCCATCAATTACAACAACTCTAGGGCCACTTATGACCAAGCGGAAATCCAGGAAATAACCGGCTTGGGACAGCCAGCAGCACAAGAACGCTTTTTGACCAAGTTAGGCATCAGAGTATTCCGGAACGCAAGCAATCAGGTCGTGTTGGAACGTGAGGTATTTAGGCGCTGGCAACTGGGCATTAAGATGGCCCAAGTCAAGCAAGAACCGAGGCTCAAGACAATAAATGGCTAAGCTACCCCCAGGCGTCACTATCAAGCATGGGAGATATTTCCGTATTCAGAGTCTTCGATCGGAAAATGGCAAACGCAAACAAAAGTGGCACTCCCTGTCACGGGTCGACGAAGGTATGGCCTCGCTTTATCTGGCTCTCGCTGAGCTTGAGAAAAAGCCATCTGCCGACAGAATGCCGGGCAAAATCATTGCGTGGCTGAAAGTCTCCTTGCCAGGCCTGTCCGCATCTGAACAAACGGAAACATCCCGCATGGCAGATGTGGTCAGTAAGGCTTTTGCCGACTTTCTAGCGGAGCAAGTCCAAGCAAAACATGTTCATGAGTTCCTGACCACTAACTTTGTAATCCCCGGAAAACTGAGGACGGCCCAACGCTACAGAAATGTACTAAATCGTTTTTTTCGGTGGGCTATCGTGCAGGGGATCAGGTCAGACAACCCTGTTGATCCAATTAGCCTGAAAGCTCCACAGAAGCGAGACAGGTACATAACAGACACTGAATTCCATGCGATACGCGATGCCCTTCTCATCGGTGACGACGGTAGGAAAAACGCCTCTGGACCAATGATCCAAGTGTATGTTGATTTGCTCTACCTCACTGGTCAGCGAGGACAAGATATTCGCCTACTGCGCTGGCAACAGATTGATGAATCGCTGGGAGTTATCCGATTCAAGCCGAGCAAAACGCTTAAAAGTAGTGGGGCTAAGGTGGATGTGCCAATAACTCAGCCCATCGCTGATGTGCTTGCTCAAGCAAAGGGTTTCATGCGTGTCCGCGCAAGGTTGTCACCCTACGTTGTTCACAACCTTGAGGGGAGTGCTTATACGGCTCATGGCGTAGGGACCGCATGGGAGCGTGCCAGGAACCGGGTCGGCATCGAGGATGCAACCCTGAAAGACCTGCGTGCAAAACATGCAACTGACGCTGAGAAGGCTGGATATGCGATAGAGGACATCCGCAAGGCATTAGCACATGAGGACACCAGCACGACACGCGTCTATTTGAAGCAGCGTGCCAAAGTCCTAAGTACTGTGGAATTGAGCTTCCCTGTGAAGCCCAAAAACAGCGTTTGTTAGACAGCTGTTTAGACAACCACCTATTCCACCACTCTAACGGTTTAATAAGTGGTTGATTTTATTGGTCGGGGCGAGAAGACTCGAACTTCCGACCCCCTGCACCCCATGCAGGTGCGCTACCAGGCTGCGCTACGCCCCGAACTGGAGCGATTATAAAGGATGCTTATCTGTGCCGTAAACACTACAAAGTAAAAACATGCACGGAAAAGCCTAATATTGTCGATTAGGCAGTCAGAGAACAGGGCTTCAGCAAACTGATAATTTCCGCAAGTTCTTGTTTTATATCGGCTGAAGTGATGATTTTCTCTTCCGTGCCTTCAAATACAGAAACTGCGGAAACCTCCTCCCCACCGCCTTCGGACAGCAAACGATTACGAGCGCCACTGATGGTAAAACCTTGCTCGTATAGGAGCTCTCGAATACGCCTGATCAGCATGACTTCATGATGCTGATAGTAACGACGATTACCGCGCCGCTTGACTGGTCTCAGCTGGGTAAATTCCTGTTCCCAATAGCGAAGGACATGCGGCTTCACACCGCATAGCTCACCCACTTCACCAATGGTGAAATATCGTTTAGAGGGGATGTGAGGAAGTTCAGAGCTCGGCAGATGTTCCGACATGAGCTTCCTCCACCATGGCCTTCAGTTTTTGACTCGCATGAAATGTCACCACTCGGCGCGCCGTGATGGGCATTTCTTCACCTGTTTTTGGATTACGACCAGGACGTTGAGGCTTTTCGCGCAACTGAAAGTTGCCAAAACCAGAAAGTTTGACGCTATCTCCATTTTCCAAGGCAGTTCTCACCTCCTCAAAGAAGGTTTCCACCATATCCTTGGCTTCACGCTTGTTGAGTCCAACCTTCTCGAACAACATATTGGCCAATTCAGCTTTGGTAAGGGTCATGCAGGTAAAACTCCGTCAGCTGCGCAAGATGGCGTTGTGGTTTTTAACCAAGATATCAACCACTTCCGCCACAGCAGAATCGATCTCTGAATCTGTAAGCGTTTTCTCAGTATGTTGCAACAACATATTGAAAGCAAGGCTTTTTTTGTCAACGTCCATACCCTGCCCCTGGTAAACATCAAAGCAATCTATATTGGCCAATAGCGCAATTGGGACCGCCTTTACAGAAGCAAGCATGTCAGCCAGCTCGACTTTTGCATCCACGATTACCGCAATATCGCGCCGTACCGATGGGAAACGAGGCATGCCCTTATAAAGGGGCACGCCTTGCTGGAGAAGTGCGGCCATCTCTACTTCTAACAACACAGGCGATTTGGCGAAGCCATATTTTTGAGCCAGACGCGGGTGCAAAGCGCCTAGCCAGCCCACGACCTGGCCAGCTACAAATATCTCGGCACTTTGTCCGGGATGAAGGGAAAGATGCTCCGCGCGACGCAGTTCGACTTGCAGTGGATGCAGCAATGCTTCCAGGTCCGCGCGAAGATCGTAAAAATCCGCTTGGCGCGCCTTCTCGCCCCATTGCTCTTTATGAACGCTGCCATATGCAAGCGCGGCAAGTCGCATAGGCTGTCCGGTTGCGGCGGGAGTAAGGAATACGCGCCCCGCTTCGAATATCTGCAGGCGATCCTGGCCATGATTCAGGTTGTGACGCAAAGTTTGAATCAAGCCGCCCATCAATGAACCACGCATGACCCCCATTTGACTGGCAATCGGATTGAGCAATGGCAGCGTTTCACCAACAACACGAAAATCTCGATCCAGCTCTTCGGATGTAAAGCTATAGGTTATGACTTCCTGATAACCCCTTGCATTCATTAGCTTCCTGACATCCTGGGTCGAGCGGACTCCCTCGCCAACTGGCAACATGACGTGCTCGCCACGCAAGCTCACGGCAGGGATCGCATCGTATCCATAGACGCGCGCCACCTCTTCAATGAGGTCAACCTCGCGCGTGATGTCAAAACGATGGCTCGGTGGCGTGACCCGGATTCCCTCAGCCTCATTTTCAAGCCGCATGCCCAATCGCTTGAGAATATCCAGCATCACCGCGTCATCGAGCTCAAAGCCCAGAATACGCCTAGCTCGGGCAGGCCTGAAATTGACTGCTTTCGATTCTTCAGCACCGCTTCCCGCCTCCTGAAGCGGCCCGCATTCACCGCCACAAACATCCAGAATCAGACGAGTGGCACGCTCGATTGCGCGGCGCGGCAATGTGGCGTCAACACCCCGTTCAAAACGATGGGACGAGTCGGTCGACAAACCGAAACGACGCGCTCTACCCACTATGGCGTTGGGTGAGAAATGCGCGGCCTCCAAGAAAATATCGCATGTCGCATTTGTCACCGCACTTGACGCCCCCCCCATAATTCCGGCCAGCGCCAAGGGGCCGCTATCGTCGGCAACAACCAAAACATCGGTTTCCGCCGCATCACTCAAAAACTCGATGGATTGCTCATTAAGCAAAACCAGCTTTTCGTCTTTGCGTGCCATACGAACTTGTATACCGCCGCTCAGACGGGCGAGATCGAACCCGTGCATGGGTTGCCCGAGCTCCAACATAACGTAGTTGGTGATATCCACCACTGGGTGAATCGCACGTAACCCTGAACGTTCCAAACGTTGCACCATCCAGCGCGGGCTTATGGCTTTTGGATTTATGCCACGGATGACACGACCGCAATAGCTCGGACAGGCCGATGCAGCGGGTAGAACAATTGGATAGGTATCCGGCACGCTCGCTGAAACTGGAGAACAATCAACAGTCGTAAGCGCTACGTCCGTCAATGCAGCCACTTCTCGCGCAATACCGGCTATAGACAGGCAGTCGCCCCGATTTGGAGTGAGTTTGAGGGTAATGCGTTGATCGTCGAGGTCAAGGAACTCACGCAAACCAAGACCAACGGGCGCATCGGCGGACAATTCCATAATGCCGTCAACATCCCCGAGCAGTCCCAGTTCCTTCGTTGAACACAACATGCCAAAAGACGCGACACCACGCACCTTCGCTTGCTTGATATTGAATTCAGGCAGTTGCGCACCGACACGCGCACAGGCTGTTTTCAGGCCAACGCGGGCATTTGCGGCACCGCATACGATGTTTAACAGCGCACTCTCGCCAACATCGACCTGACAGACCTGAAGACGATCGGCATCGGGATGTTTTTCCGCCTGTACGATTTCCGCCACGACAACCTGACTGAATGGCGCCGCCGCGGGCTCGATAGCCTCGACTTCCAAACCGGCCATAGTCAGCAAATGACCAAGTTGTTGCGTGGTTAATTCGGGATTGACTAGGCTGCGAAGCCAGGATTCAGAGAATTGCATGGCGCCAGAAATGAATACGTGAAGTTGCGAAAAGTGACAATTGGCCCGATGGATCAGGCAAATTGTTTGAGGAAGCGAATATCGTTTTCGAAGAACAGGCGCAGATCGTCGACGCCGTAGCGCAACATGGCCAAGCGCTCCACGCCCAGTCCGAATGCGAAACCCTGAAAGCGTTCGGTATCCAGACCGACATGATCGAACACATTGGGATGCACCATGCCGCAACCCAGCACTTCCAGCCAACCGGTATGCGAACAGACTCGACATCCAGCGCCATTGCAGATCACACAACCGATGTCCATCTCGGCCGAAGGTTCGGTAAATGGAAAAAAGGACGGCCGAAAACGAACCGGCAGATTGTCACGCTCAAAGAACCGGGCCATGAAATCGGCGAGAACGCCCTTGAGATCGGCAAACGACACAGACTCATCGACCCAGAGTCCTTCAACCTGATGGAACATCGGCGTGTGGGTGACATCCGAATCGCAACGGTAGACCCGACCCGGCGCGATAATCCGAATCGGAGGCTGATTGTTTTGCATATAACGAACCTGTACCGGCGAAGTATGCGTCCGTAGCAATACCCCACCATCGAGGTAGAACGTGTCGTGCATCGCGCGTGCCGGATGATCCTCTGGAATATTCAGCGCCGTGAAATTGTAAAAATCGGTCTCGATTTCCGGGCCATCGGCCGCGACAAACCCAATAGAAGCAAACAACTGCTCGATACGAGCCAACGTACGGGTAACTGGATGCAGCCCGCCGACGCCTTCGCCGCGACCGGGCAAGGTGACATCCAAAGACTCGGCGGCCAGTTGGCGTTCGAGTTCTTCGGCTTGAATTGCATCACGACGTGACTTAAGTAGAGCCTCAACCTGATCTTTGACCTGATTGATCTGTGCGCCGACCGACTTGCGTTGATCTGCGGGCAAGCTAGCCAGACCCTTCATTTTTTCTGTGATTTCGCCACTTTTACCCAGAAAACGCGCCTTGACCTGATCCAGAACAGGCAGATTTTCCGCAGCTGAAAATTCACGCTCGGCATCTATCAGAATTTCATTGAGATTCATGCTCTAACCCATTGGCCAGAAAAGAAAAAGGGAGGCCAAAACAGGCCTCCCCTCAGCTTGAAAGTAGCTAGGCTTACGCCCCCAGGCTGGCCTTGGCCTGCTCTGCGATCTTGGCGAAAGCGGGCTGATCAAAAATCGCCATATCGGAAAGCACCTTGCGGTCGAGCTCGATGGCAGCCTTTTTCAGACCACACATAAACTGGCTGTAGTTCATTTCAATTCCCAATTCACGCACCGCCGCATTGATACGCGCGATCCAGAGCTGACGGAACTGACGTTTTTTCTGGCGACGGTCACGATAAGCATATTGACCGGCCTTCATGACCGCTTCGTTAGCTATCCGGAATACGTTCTTGCGACGACCACGGAAACCCTTGGCTGCGTTCAGTACTTTTTTGTGGCTGGCGCGAGCGGTTACACCACGTTTAACGCGAGGCATGTCTGATCTCCTTGATTAAGCGTAGGGCATCATGTCACGAACGTGACCGATGTCAGAAGGATTCACGTCGGACATACCGCGCAGGTGACGCTTGCGCTTGGTGGTCTTCTTGGTGAGGATGTGGCGCATGTAAGCGGACGAGCGCTTGATGCTGCCGCTGCCGCGAACGCGGAAGCGCTTGGCCGCACCGCTTTTGGTCTTCATTTTGGGCATGGTTAGCTCCTTTTTCTATGCTTGTGGCGGCACCCTACGGGTACTCTTGAATAGCCACTTAGCACTTTCTTGGCGCGGATTGAAGGCCCGCGCCAGCCTGAAAACTTCAACTCTTCTTCTTCGGGGCCAAAACCATGATCATCTGCCGCCCTTCCAACTTGGGAAACTGCTCGACGATGGCATGTTCCGCAAGATCGGCTTCAACACGTCGGAGTAATTGCATGCCAAATTCCTGGTGGGCCATTTCACGCCCCCGGAAGCGCAACGTAATTTTCGCCTTATCGCCCTCATCCAGGAAACGGATCAGGTTGCGCAGCTTGACCTGGTAATCGTTGTCATCAGTAGCTGGCCGGAACTTGACTTCCTTGATCTGGATCTGCTTCTGCTTGAGCTTGGCTTCGTGCTGCTTCTTGCTCTCCTGATACTTGTATTTACCGTAATCCATGATCCGGCAAACTGGAGGCTGCGCCTGCGGCGCAATCTCCACCAAGTCCAACTCGGCCTCTTCGGCCTTAGCCAAAGCTTCACGCAGACTAACGATACCTAGCTGCTCGCTTTCCACTCCTACCAGTCGGATCTGCGACACATCAATTTCGCCGTTGATCCGAGGTTCCTTTTCCTGTGCTATCTCATGCCCCTTGAAAAAACGAGGAGCCGATCAGTTGCGTCGGCTCCACAGAATATTTATTCACTTTCACGCAGCTTGCCGAGGATGATTTCCAAGTCCATCTGACCAAGATCTTCTCCGCCGCGCTTGCGAACCGCCACCTTGTTCTCCTGGCGTTCTTTCTCGCCAACAATGATCTGGTAGGGGACTCGCTGCATTGAGTGCTCGCGGATTTTATAGGTGATCTTCTCGTTTCTCAAGTCGGAAACCGCGCGGATGCCTTGTTTTTTAAGGTTTTGCACGATTTCACTGGCGTACTCAGCCTGCGAGTCGGTGATATTCATGACCACGACCTGCACCGGGGCAAGCCATACCGGAAAATTGCCCGCGTAATGTTCGATCAGAATGCCGATAAAGCGCTCAAGAGAACCGAGAATCGCGCGATGCAACATCACCGGCGGTTTACGCGTGTTGTCTTCGTCGACGAACTCAGCACCCAGGCGCACCGGCAGGTTGAAGTCCAGTTGGATGGTGCCGACCTGCCAGAGGCGGCCGATCGAATCCTTCAGAGTGAATTCGATCTTGGGCCCGTAGAAAGCGCCCTCGCCGGGTTGCAAGTCGAAGGCCAGATCGTTCTGCTCCAGCGCCGCCGCCAGACCGGCTTCCGCTTTGTCCCAGGATTCGTCGGAACCGACCCGCTTTTCCGGCCGGGTCGACAATTTCACCAGCACATCCGAGAAACCAAAATCCGCATACACGGCCTGCAACATCTTGATGAAATCGGATACCTCGGCCTGGATCTGCCCTTCGGTACAGAAAATATGCGCATCGTCCTGGGTGAATGCGCGCACCCGCATCAGGCCATGCAGCGCGCCGGAGGGCTCGTTGCGATGACAAGAGCCGAACTCGGCCAAACGTAGCGGCAAATCACGGTAGGAATGCAGACCGTGGTTGAAAATCTGCACGTGGCCCGGACAGTTCATCGGCTTCACCGCGTAATCGCGGTTTTCCGAGGCCGTGGTGAACATGTTTTCCCGGTAATTGTCCCAGTGGCCGGATTTCTCCCACAGCGATTTGTCCATCACTGTCGGGGTCTTCACTTCCTGGTAGCCATACTCGACGAACTTGCGCCGCATGTACTGCTCGATTTCTTGCCACAAGACCCAGCCATGCGGATGCCAGAACACCATGCCTGGCGACTCTTCCTGCATATGGAATAAATCGAGTTGCTTGCCAAGACGGCGGTGATCGCGTTTTTCAGCCTCTTCCAGTCTATGCAGATAGGCGGCCAGATCGTCCTTATTAGCCCAAGCCGTGCCGTAGACGCGTTGCAACATCTCGTTCTTGGAATCGCCGCGCCAGTAGGCGCCAGCCAGCTTCATCAACTTGAACGCCTTGATCTTGCCGGTGGAGGGCACGTGCGGACCGCGGCAGAGATCGATGAAATCGCCTTCGCGGTACAGTGAAATGGTCTGACCTGCGGGAATCGAACCGATGATCTCCGCCTTGTAGTGCTCACCGATGGATTTGAAGAACTCGACCGCCTTGTCGCGATCCCACTCCTCGCGCGTGACCGGAATGTCTTTCTTGGCCAACTCGCCCATGCGCTTCTCGATCGCCGCCAGGTCTTCCAGCGTGAAAGGACGCTTGTAGGAGAAGTCGTAATAGAAGCCCTCCTCGATCACCGGGCCGATGGTCACCTGCGCATCCGGGAACAATTCCTTCACGGCGAAGGCCAGCAGATGGGCGGTGGAGTGGCGAATCAGATCGACGCCGTCGGCGTCCTTGTCGGTGACGATGGCGAGACTGGCATCTTTATCGATACGGAACGAGGTATCGACCAGTTCGCCATCCACCTTGCCAGCCAGCGCGGCGCGGGCCAAGCCGGCGCCGATGCTGGCAGCCACCTCGGCCACCGTTACCGGCGCATCGAAAATTCGTTCGGAACCATCGGGAAGACGAATTACAGGCATACCAGACACCTTCGGAAACGAAAAAAGCCCTCGAAGGGCTTTCTTCAAAGCCCCCTAGAGAGGGCTTAGCTTTGTTGGTAGGCGCGATTGGACTCGAACCAACGACCCCCACCATGTCAAGGTGGTGCTCTAACCAGCTGAGCTACGCGCCTAAGGTCGGGGCGCATTCTAGTGAGGTTCGGCATCGATTACAAACACAGATTCCAACTTATTGGAAAAACAGCGCCGATGCTTTCCATGTTCAGTCCAAAGCTCGACGGCTAAAATCGCCCGACTTTTCCAACCGCGCCAAACCCATGCCCCGCAAGATACTTGTCACTTCCGCCCTGCCCTATGCCAACGGCAGCATCCACCTGGGCCATCTGGTCGAATACATTCAGACCGACATCTGGGTGCGCTTCCAGAAAATGCGGGGTAATTCATGTATTTACGTCTGCGCCGACGACACCCATGGCACGCCGATCATGTTGCGGGCGGAAAAGGAAGGCATCACGCCGGAACAACTGATCGACCGCACCTGGCACGAGCACAAGCGTGATTTCGACGGTTTTCATGTCGAATTCGACAACTACTACTCGACCAACACGCCGGAAACCCGGCATTACGCCGACACCATCTATACCAAGCTGAAAGAAGCCGGGCTGATCGAGGTGCGCGCCATCGAACAGTTCTACGACCCAATCAAGGAAATGTTCCTGCCGGATCGCTTCATCAAGGGCGAATGTCCAAAGTGCCACGCCAAGGACCAGTACGGCGACAACTGCGAAGCCTGCGGCGCGGCCTATCAACCGACCGACTTGATCGAACCCTACTCCGCCGTTTCCGGCGCCAAACCGGTGCGCAAGACTTCGGATCACCATTTCTTCAAGCTGTCCGACCCGCGCTGCGCCGACTTCCTGAAACAATGGACCGCCGACCCCGCGCACGTCCAGGCCGAAGCCGCCAACAAGCTGGACGAATGGCTGCAAGCCGGCCTGTCCGACTGGGACATCTCGCGCGACGCACCCTACTTCGGCTTTGAAATTCCGGACGCGCCGGGCAAGTACTACTACGTCTGGCTGGATGCGCCGATCGGCTACATGGGCAGCTTCCAAAACTATTGCGGCAAGAATGGCCTGGATTTCGACGAATACTGGAAGCCGGACTCCACCGCCGAGGTCTACCACTTCATCGGCAAGGACATCCTCTATTTCCACACCTTGTTCTGGCCGGCCGAACTGCACCATGCCGGCTACCGTACCCCCACTGGCGTGTTCTGCCACGGTTTCCTGACCGTCAACGGCACCAAGATGTCGAAATCGCGCGGCACTTTCATCACCGCCGAAAGCTATCTGAACCACCTCAACCCGGAATGGCTGCGCTACTACTACGCCGCCAAGCTGAACGGTTCGATGGAGGACATCGACCTCAACCTGGAAGACTTCGCCGCCCGCGTCAACAGCGACCTGGTCGGCAAGTACGTCAACATCGCCAGTCGTTGCGCGGGGTTTGTCAGCAAGCGCTTCGGCGGCAAACTGGGCGAGATCGACCGCGCGGCGACGGTGGAATATGAAGCTGCTTTTCAAACTGGCGCCATCGCCAGCGCTTACGAAGAACGCGACTACGGCCGCGCTCTGCGTGAAATCATGCGTCTGGCCGACGTCGCCAATCAGTACATCGCCGAGAGAAAACCCTGGGAAATGGCCAAGCAAGAAGGTCGCGAAGCCGAACTGCTTGAAGTCTGCACGACCGCGATGACGCTGTTCCGCGACCTCACGCTGTATCTAAAACCGGTATTGCCGAAGCTGGCCGAGCAGGTCGAAGCCTTCCTGAACATTCCGCCGCTGGCCTGGGCCGACATCTGGGCGCCACTCCCCGCCGGCCACGTCATCAACGACTACCAGCACCTGATGACCCGCATCGACCCGAAGAAAATCGAAACCATGGTTGAAGAAAACAAGCAAAGCCTGGCACCCACGCCGGAAGCCGCCGCCCCGGCGCCGATCAAGCATGCTCAGCATCAGCAGAACGAAGCCAAGGCGGAAATTGCCGCCAGTGAAGAAAAATCAGCGTGGGAGCCGTTCATCGGCATCGACGACTTCACCAAAATCGATCTGCGCATCGCCCGCATCGCCAACGCGGAGCACGTCGAAGGCGCCGACAAACTGCTCAAGCTCACGCTCGATCTGGGCACGGAAACCCGTACCGTGTTCGCCGGCATCAAAGCCGCTTACGCCCCGGAATCGCTGGTCGGACGACTCACCGTCATGGTCGCCAATCTGACCCCGCGCAAGATGAAGTTCGGCCTGTCCGAAGGCATGGTCTGCGCCGCCAGCGACGAACGCGGCGGCCCGTTCCTGCTCGCGCCGGACAGCGGCGCGCAACCGGGCATGCGCATCAAATAACCGGCGCGCGCAAAAACCCAGCCGCTGTCATGTAACCACAACCCGGGCCGATCACAATCTGCGGCAACTCAATGATGAGGTGTCGCCATGTCCCCGCTTTTGCGCATCGGTTTCGGCTTGCTGTTCGCCCTGTCTCTAGCCAGTTCAGCGGTCAGAGCCGACGAAATAAACGACTTGGCGAACCAGGCCATGGAAATCTCGGGGAGTCGGGAAGTTCTGGAAAACATGGGCAAAAGCCTGGAACGACAACTGGCGACAGACCCGCGCGTCACCAAACTCAAAAAACAGGAAAAGGCCGAACTCAGCGCGACGCTCAAGGACGCCTTCGACGGCCGCCGGATGGCGGCGGACATCACCGGCGAACTGGCGGCCAGCGGCGACCGGGAACGTTTGAGCGCGGCTGTGGCGGCGATGCGCGATCCGGCCTATCTCAAGCTGAATCGACTCTTCGTGGCCGAGAGCCTGAAGGCGACCGACCAGGCGGTGCTCGCCTATGCCAAGGGATTCGAAAAAAAACCGCCAGACCCGAGCCGGGTGCAACTGGCCCAGCGCCTGGATGCCGCCACCGGAAGTTCGCGCATCATGGCCGACATGAAATATGAAATGCTGCATAAGGCGGTCGCGGGCATGCTGAGCGAAACAGACCGGGAAGCCAAGTTGGCGGCCCTGCGCGCGCAAATCGACGCGCAAGCGCCGGATGAATTCGCCCTGCGCACGCTTTACACCTGGCGCAAGGCCAACATCCAAGACCTGGAAGGCTATGTGCGAGCCCACAAGAACGAAGCCATGGGCTGGCTTTCACGCAAAATCGGCTATGGCATGCAGAACGCCATGACCCATTCCATGGGCGAGATGATGAGCAAATTGCTGGCTCTGGGCGCCAAGCACAAGCCCGGCATCAAGTGAGCCTATGAGCCACTCTTGCCCATGAGCCACTCTTGCCCATGAGCCGCTCCTGCCCATGAACCGCTCCTTTATCGTCTGGCTCGCCTGTCTGGGCGCCGGTCAGTCCGCCCAGAGCGCGCTGGCGGCGACCCCGACGGAGATATACGCGCGCGCCAGCCAGAACGTGCTGGTGCTGGAAGGCCGAGACGGCGCGGGCGCGGCCCAGATGCAGGCCAGCGCGACGGCGTTGGGCGATGGAGCGGCGGTAACCCAATGCGACCTGCTCGATAGCGCGGAAAAATGGGTGGTCATTCAGGCAAGCAAGGATTTCGTCGCCTACCCGCGCGAACGCGACGAAGCGCGCAACCTGTGCCGGCTCGATGTGCCCGGCCTGCGGGCGGCCAAACCCGACATCGTTCCGCTCGAACAAGTCCGCGTCGGCCAGCGTGTCTATGCCATCGGCAACGCGCTCGGACTGGGCTTGAGCTTGTCCGAAGGGCTGGTGTCCGGCATCCGCGCAATGAGTGGCGAGTCCTGGCTGCAAACCACGGCCGCGCTTGCCCCCGGCTCGGAGGGCGGCGCTTTGTTCGACGAACAGGGCCGTTTGCTCGGCGTCACCGACTATCGCAAACGCGATGGCCAGAACGTCAATTTCGCCGCGCCCGCCGTCTGGTTGGCGCAAATCGTCGGCCGCGCCGGCCAGTCCGACGCCAGCGCAAAACTGCGCATCGAAGCGAACCGTCTCGCCCGCGCCAAGGACTGGCCGGCCCTGGCCGAAGTTGCGATGAATTGGTCCCGACTCCAGCCGGAAGCGAGCGAGCCCTGGAGCTGGCTGGGCGCGGCGCGGGAAGGCTTGCATGACAACCCGGCCGCCGCCGAAGCCTTAGAAAAGGCACTGGCGCTCGCGCCGGGCTCGCTGACCGTCACGTTGGAACTGGCGCGCAACCGGCTATTGCTGAAGCAGTACGACAAAGTTCTGGACCTGGTGCGGCCGGCGCTTGCCCGGAATCGCGAGGATGCCGGCTTATGGTTTGCCAAAGGTCTGGCCGAACTGGCGCTTGGCCAAGCCGATGAAGCCGAACAGGCATTCCGGGAAACGGTTCGGCTCGATTCTTGGCACACCACGGCCTGGAACATGTTGTTCGAAACCGCCATCGGCCGTAACGATTACCGCGCCGCCCAGCAGGCGGCTTCCCACTTGACTCAGATCGACCCGACGCGCGCCGATTTCTGGCTGCGGCTGGCGCAAGCGCAGTTGAACCTGGGACCTCCGGCGCGCGCCATGATCGCGGTCGACCGCGCCAGCGCCCTCGCCCCCGACAACGCTGACGTGCTGTTTTGGCGTGGTGTTGCGCTCGAGAAACTGGGCTTGCATAGCCGGGCCATCGACACCCTCAAACGTAGCCTCGCCGCCAAACCATTGCAGCCAGCCTGGGTCTGGCAGAGTCTCGGCAATGTGTATTACCAACTGAATCTCTTTCCCGAGTCCATCGCCGCGTTGCGTGAAGCGGTCAAGCTGGCGCCAGACAATCTGTCCTACCAGGGCGAACTGGGCGTGATGCTGAAGGATGGCGGCCAGGATGAGGAGGCCCTGAAACTATTCCTGGTCTTGCGCGACAAGACGCCGCAAGACCCGTTTCCCTGGCGTCAGGTTGGCTACATGAAATACAAATTCGGGCGTCACGCCGAAGCCATTCCCGAACTCGAACAATCCCTGCGCCTGGCTCCCGAGCAAGTCCAGGTTTGGCACGCGCTTGGCGAGTGCTATGCCCTGGTCGGGCGGCCGGACGATGCGCGCCGGGCCTACCAGCGCTTGCGCGGATTGAACCCCGAGCGGGCCGAGCAGTTATACCGGACTTATTTGCTGCCGCTGGAAGCGCAACCATGAGGCCCGGCACCATTAGACCTGCCTCCATGTGGCCCACCAACAAACTGTTTTTCTCGTTGCTGTTATTGGCCGCCCTGCCCGCCTGGGCGGGTGAAGCCGAACAGGTGTTCCAGAAAACCCGAGATGCGGTGGTCAGCATCGAAGCCCGCGACGAACAAGATCGGCCGGACAGCCAGGGCAGCGGCGTCGTCATCGGCCTGGAAAAAGTCGTCACCAACTGCCATGTGATCGACGAGGCAAGCAGCCTGCGCGTCGACTGGCAGGGCAAGAGCCTGACGGCAAGCCCGCTGCGCCGGGATCCGGAACGCGATCTCTGTCTGCTCGCCGTGCCCGGCCTGACGGCAAAACCCGCGACCCTGCGCAAGCGCGCTGATTTGCGCGTCGGCGAAAACGTCTATGCCGTCGGCAACCCGCTCGGCCTGGAACTTTCGGTCAGCGCCGGTCTGATCTCCGCCTTGCCGCCGACGGAACGCACGCCGCGCATCTATACCAGCGCGCCGTTGTCGCCCGGCTCCAGCGGCGGCGGCCTGTTCGACGCCCAAGGCCGCTTGATCGGCATCACCACCAATATTTTCCGCTACGCCCAGAACTTCAACACCGCCCTGCCCGTCGATTGGGTACTGGAACTGGAGCAACGCGCACAACCGGCTTTGCCTGCCGCGCCCTCGCCTGCCCCCGAACCGGACTGGAATGCCGAGTCGGAACGCCTTCATGCACAACAAGACTGGGCCGGGTTACAGCGTTTCGCCGAGCGCTGGATGGCAGCCTACCCCACCTCGGCTCTGGCCTTGGTCAGCCATGGCAGTGCGTTGGACCACCAGGGAAAACTGGAGGAAGCGATGAGGGCTTATCAAGCGGCGGCGGAACGTGACCCTCACCTGGCCACAGCCCAAGGCAACCAAGCCATCATCCTTATTCGACAGCAGCGTTTGCCCGAGGCACGGGCGGTAGTACAACGGTTATTGGCGATAACCCACGATCAGGATGCCAAGGGCTGGGGTTTGTTGGGTGAAGTGGAATTCAACAGCGGCCGACTCGATGCCGCGCGGACGGCTTACGCGACCGCCGCCCAGCTCAGCCCTGGCGATCCAAGAATCTGGTCCTGGATCGGTTTTATCCAGTTCAAACAAAACGATTTGGTCGGCGCCGAAAAGTCGTATCGCAAGGCCCTGCGACTGAAACCGGACGACGCGGATACCCGCAAACGACTCGGCGAACTGCAATTGCAGTTGGGCAAGGGCGCCGAGGCCGCCGAACTGCTCGGCGCGCAGGCATCGACCACGCCGGACGACGTCAACAACTGGCTGAATCTCGGTGTCGCGGAACAAAAACGCGGCCGCCTGACTGAAGCGGAAAACGCCTGGCGCAAGGCCGCCGAGCTCGACCCTAAATCCGCCGATGCCTGGGCCAATCTTGGCTGGCTGCAACTCACGCTGAATCGCATTGAGGAAGCCGAGTCAAATCTGCTCAAAGCGCTGAAACTGCGACCGGATCATGCTACGGCCAGGAATAACCTCGCCGGCCTACAGGCGCAGCGCGGACACCTCGCGGAAGCCGAAGAAAACTTTCGCATGCTGGTCGACCTCACCCCCGACGATCCTCAAGCCTGGCTGAAGTTGGGCGGAATGCGTTTCGATCAAGGCAAATACCAGCCAGCGATCTCCGCCTGGAAACGCGCAGTCAAACTTGCTCCCGACCAGCCCGCCATCTGGTCGGCTCTGGCCAATGCGTTTTCCCGGGTCGGCCGAGACGATGACGCCCAGGATGCCGCGCGACAGGCGATTCGTCTTGACCCCAAGAACAGCGGCGCTTTGTTGGTGCTTGCCAGCGAGCATGGCAAACGCGGCGAGCACATCAAGGCCATCGAATACTTGGATAAAGCCATCAAGCTGAACCCCGGCATGCCGGAAAACTGGAGCAGCAAGGGCTATGCGCTGCTCAAGATGGGACGCGCCGACGACGCGGTCAAGGCCTTCGAGACCGCGATCCGGCTGCAAGCGGATTTCGCCAATGCCTGGATCAATCTGGGCGAGGCGCGCTTGCGTCAGGGCAAACTGGGCCAGGCAATCCAGACTCTGGAACATGCCGTCGAACTCGCCCCAAAAGCACTCGATGCGCGGCTGTTTCTGGTCGACGCCTACATGCAGATGCAACAACCGGAACTTGCCCGCAAGCACATGGAACAGGCCGTGCGAATCACGCCGCGCAACGCCGGTCTGTGGCGCCGGCTGGTCGAAATCTATTCGGCGCAGGGCGACAAAACCGCCGCCCTCAAGGCCCTTGATCAACTCGACCGGTTCGACCCCGTCGCCGCCAATTCAATGCGCGCGCACCTGGACGACAAACCCAAAACCGCGCGTAAAAACGGCAAGTCCAAGCGATAACGAGCCCGGGCGCGAAGCTGGCCTCGAACTCGTGCAATGCCCCTAGAATGCGGCGTCCGTCTTTTGCCCGGCACGGATCGACCCGGCTGATTTTCAGCCCGAACTTTCAGGGCATCACATTCAGAAGGAAGAAAAATGGATCGCCGAAATTTCATGCATCTCGCCCTGGCCGGCTCCGCCACAGCCGTGCTCCTCCCCACCAGCGCCCATGCCGCCGCCAGCCCGGCTGGCGGGCTGTACTACACCCGTGAAGCGCCTGGCCGCTGGGCCAGCAAGGTTGCCACCCATATGCCGATCGTTGAAGTCAGCCAAGGCAAGGATGGCGTCGTCATCAACGTAGCCACCCCTCATGAAATGAAGGGCTATGAGCACTACATCGTCAAGCACGTCGTCCTCGACAAGAACTACCAGTTCATCGCTGAGAAAATGTTCGACCCGAGCAAGGACAGCGCCGCGCTGTCCAGCTTCAACGTCGGCCAGTACAAGGGCGTACTCAACGTCCTGAGCATGTGCAACAAGCATGATCTATGGCTGGCCAGCGTCGAGATTTGATTCGCGCGCTTTCACCATGAATAACGGCCCGGAAGGGCCGTTATTCTTTGCAAGCCTATTCTTTGTAAGCCTGTACGCGCGCGCCCACGTTCACGCCTGGCTTGCGGCCACCGGCTCGGCAAAAACCAGCTTGCGATACGCCCGCAGCAAACGTTGGTGCATGACGCAACCGTCCAGATCCATGCCCGGCGCTTGCAGGTCGAAGAAGCGTTCCTCTCCGCGCAGCATGGCTTGCGCGGTGTTCAGGCTGTAGGCGCCATACAGGCTCAGCAGGCTGCCGCGATAGGCCTCCGGATCGGCCATTTCCATCAGGGTTTCGATGCAGCGATAAACCAGGCGGCGATCCGGGTCGAGTTGTTCGAAATGGCGTACCCACTGGCAGCCTTCGCGCGTCGCGTCTTCATCCTGGATCGCCAGCGCGAGCAGCAATTTCAGTTCGCCGACGCGCAAGTCGTGCCACAACGACCAGGCATCCTCCGCCAGCCCGATCAACGCGGGAACCGGGCGCTGATCGTCAAGGCCGAGTTCTTCCAGCATTTCGAGCAGCGCGCGCAGTTCCACATCGCTCAACCGGGTCAGATTCAGCAAAGACGCATGCAACTGGTTGCCGACGCTGTTGTTGTTCCATTCCAGATCGTCGAGCGGATAAATCTCGGACATGCTGGGCACCAGAATGCGGCAGGCGTAGACGCCCAGATGGGTGAAATCGGCGATGTAGAGGTCGCGCCCGTCGGCATGGATGGCGTCGCACAGCCAGGCGAATTCTTGTTCTGTGCTGCCGCTGAAATCCCAGTCGGCGAACTCGAAATCCGGCGTCGCGCGCAGGAATTCCCAACTGATGATGCCGCTGGAATCGACGAAATGAATCTCCAGGTTCTGCGACTCGGCGATTTCGTCGAGGTCGAAACCCGGTTCCGGAAAGTCGCCCAACGCGTCCAGCGCGCGGCCTTGCAGCAGTTCGGTCAGCGCGCGTTCCAGCGCCACTTCGAAGCACGGATGCGCGCCGAAACTGGCGAAGCAGCCCTGGTCGTGCGGGTTCAGCAAGGTCACGTTCATGACCGGATACTGGCCGCCGAGCGAGGCGTCCTTGACCAGAATGCCGAAGCCGGCGGCGCGCAGATCGCGGATGCCGGCCTCGATTTTCGGATAGCGGGCGATCACCTCGTCCGGCACGTCGGGCAGGCAAATCCCCTCGCCGATGATGCGGAATTTGACGTGCCGCTCGAAGATTTCCGACAGCGCCTGCACGCGCGCCTCCGCTGCCGTATTGCCGGCCGACATGCCGTTGCTGACGTACAGATTGCCGATCAGATTGACCGGGAACCACACGGTCGCGCCGTCGCGCTGGCGTCGATACGGCAAAGCGCAGATGCCGCGCGCGGTGTTGCCTGAATTGCGATCGACCAGCGCGCTGGCCGGCACCGCGCCGTCCGGGTTGTAAAAATCGCGCAACTCCTCATCCAGCAAACCTTCCGGCCAGGTCTCGTCAGCCGGCAGCGGAAACCATTTCTCTTGCGGGTAATGCACGAATTCGCGCCGCGCAATCGTCTCGCCCAGGTAGTAATGCGACCAGAAATAATTACAGCCCAACCGCTCGAAGAACTCGCCCAGCGCGCTCGCCCGCGCCGCCAGCTCGGACGCACCTTTGCCGTTGGTGAACAACAGCGGGCAATCCTGGTCGCGGATATGCACCGACCAGGCGTTGGCGACCGGGTTCAGATAGAGACTGCGGCGGGATTATCCGCGAGCTGGCAATCTCGCGGCTACGATCCCGACAAACTTAGTCGGATACTCTCCATGCACCCATTCCCATCCCTACAGCCCGGCTTCCACGCCCTCGGCAGCGATTTTTTCAGCCCGATCCAAGCCACGCCGCTGAGCGATGTCCGCCCCGCCGCCTGGAACCCGGCGCTTGCCGCAGAACTGGGCTTGCCGGATCAACTCGAACAACACCTCGCCAGCCCGCCCACCATCAGCACGGTTGCCGGATCGAAACCCTGCGCCGCCTGCTCGCCAGTCCCTTCGACGAACAACCCGAATTCGAAACCTATGCCGCCCCGCCACCGGACTGGGCGCAGGAACTGTCGGTGAGTTGTTCGTCGTAATAGTCGACAAGGCCCAAAACGCACATCCCTTCTCCGGTGGAATTCCGCCAGCAAATTGTCGAACTAGCCGGAGCTGCAGAACTGTCTCGTGAGTTCGGTCCGATGGCGCAGACCATCATCGAGGTGGAGCGCGACATCCTGGCAAAGGCTACGGCCTGGTTCGCCAGAAAGCGCGATGTGGTTTCACCGAACGCTTCCAACTCGTGATGGCGAATCAGGCCGCCTTCCCCGTCCGGGCGCAGTGCCGGGTGCTCGATGTCTCGGCCAGCGGTTACTACGCCTGGCTCAAACGTCCTCCCAGCCCCCGCGCAATGCGGCGCTCAGCGAACGAATTCACGCCATCCATGCCGAGTCCGATGCCACCCATGATATCCATTGAAATTGCTTCAACCTCAGCGCGGCAGGTTTACCAGGCACGTCGATCCCTGTGCTCGTCTGATCGATAGGCATGATCGTCACGCCAGCCATATCGGTCATGATCTCTGCGGCTTTCGTGACGTTCCGCGCGTTCATAGCGTTCCGCCTGTGCATAGCGCCAGCGTTGCGGCGGACTCTGAACCACGACGACCGGTTGAACGTAGCGTCGCACCCTGGGCGCCTCGTAGACCATCACCGGCGGCGGCGCGTTGAACTCGCGGCGGGGGGCGTGCGCCACTCGATGATGATCGTCGTCGTCGGCCACGGAGGCGCCAACCAGGGCGCCGATGAAGCCGCCCACGAAGGCGCCATCGCGGCCGCCCACGACATTGCCCAGCACGGCGCCCGTGCCAGCGCCGAAGAGCGTGCCGACGAACTCATCGGACGCCATCGCGTTGTTGCCTGAAGAAACCAGGCTGGCCATCAGCAGGACGGGGGCGAATAATTTTGTGTTCATGATTTACTCCATCAGTTGAGGAGGTTTCAGGTTAGGCGCCCGGAGTTCCCGCTCCATTTCCGATGGGTAAGCATTTGTTACAAAGTATTGCGATGCGGCCTGCTTCCTTGAAACACCCCTGCCCTACGCCGCTGCGGCTGGCGCCGGTTTGACCCGGAACCAGGCCGCATACAGCGCCGGCAGGAACAGCAGGGTGAGCACGGTGGCGATGAACAGGCCACCCATGATGGCGGTGGCCATCGGGCCCCAGAACACGCTGCGGGTGAGCGGAATCATGGCCAGGATGGCGGCCAGCGCGGTGAGCAGGATCGGCCGGAAGCGGCGCACGGTGGCGCCGACGATGGCGTCCCAGGCGGCGTGGCCGGCCTTGATGTCCTGTTCGATCTGGTCGACCAGAATCACCGAGTTGCGCATGATCATGCCGAACAGGGCGATGACGCCAAGTTGGGCGACGAAGCCGAACGGGGCGTGGAACAGCAGCAACGAGGCGGTGACGCCGATCATGCCGAGCGGCGCAGTCAGCACCACCAGCAAGGTACGCTGGAAGCTTTGCAACTGGATCATCAACAGCGTCAGCACGACAACAATGGCGAACGGAAACACGGCGCGAATGGAATTTTCCGCCGCGCTCGATTTCTCCGCCGTGCCGCCGATGTCGATGCGATAGCCGGGCGGCAGTTTGGCGCGAATGGCATCCAGCTTCGGATTGATCGCGGCGGTCGCGGTGGGCGCCTGAATGCCCTCGCGCAGGTCGCAGCGCGCCGTGATGGTGGGCAGGCGGTCGCGCCGCCAGATCAGGCCTTCCTCCAGTTCCGGCGTCAGCGTGGCGAGTTGAGACAGCGGCACGAAACGGCCGTCGTGGGTATGCACCTGCAGATCGGCGAGTTGCGACAAACGCTTGCGGTCGACGGCCTCGGCGCGGCCGATCACGTCGATCAACTGATCGCCCTCGCGGAACTGGGTGATGGCGATGCCATTGAGCAGGTTGTTGACGATCAGCGACAGCTCCTGCGAGCTGACGCCAAGCGCGCGCGCCTTATCCTGATCGACATTCAGACGCACCTGCTTGATGCGCTCGTTCCAGTCCAGATGCACGTCCTTGGCATAAGGGTTGGCGCGCATCACGGCCGCCACTTCGCCGGCGATGGCGCGTAGTTTGTCCGGATCGGAACCGCTGACCCGGAACTGCACCGGGAAGCCGACCGGCGGACCGTTTTCCAGGCGCAGCACGCGCCCGCGCAAACCGGTGAATTCCTTGGCCAGACGCTGTTCCAGGCGGGTTTTCACCGCCTCTCGCTCAGGCAAACCCTTGGTCATCAGCACGAACTGGGCGAAGTTGTCGTTCGGCGTCTGCGGGTCCAGCGGCAGAAAGAAACGCACGCTGCCCAAGCCGACGTAAGTGGCGTAGTGGCTGATCCGGTCTTTCAGCTCGGGATCGTTGGCCAGCATGGCTTCGACCCGCTTCACCTCGACATCCGTGGCCTGGATCGAAGCCCCTTGCGGCAGCCACAGGTCGATCAGCAATTCGGGCCGATTGGTGGTGGGGAAGAACTGTTTTTCCACGCCCTGCTTGAAGCCGACGATAGCCAGCGCGAAAGTAGCCAGCGTCAGGCCGATAACGGTCCAGCGATGCCCGACGCACCAGTTCACCACGGCCTTGAAGCGCCGGTAGAACGGCGAGGCGTAGGGATCGCCATGGTGTTTGGCCGCCTTTGCCATCAGCGCTTCCCGGTTCAGCAGGCGCGAGCCCAGCCAGGGGATGAACACGACCGCCGCCACCCAGGAGGTCAGCAGCGCGATACCGACGACCACGAAGATCGAGAAGGTGTATTCCCCCGCCGCGCTCTTGGCGAAGCCGACCGGCAGGAAGCCGGCGGCGGTGATCAGCGTGCCGGTCAGCATCGGGAAGGCGGTCGAGGTATAGGCGAACGCCGCCGCTTTCGACTTCTCCCAGCCCTGCTCCATTTTCACAACCATCATTTCCACCGCGATGATGGCGTCGTCGACCAGCAGGCCGAGGGCGATGATCAACGCGCCGAGGGAAATCCGTTGCAAATCGACGCCGGCCGGCTTCATCAGCAGGAATGTCACCGCCAGCACGACCGGAATCGACAGCGCCACCACCAGGCCAGTGCGCAAGCCCAGAAACAGAAAGCTCACCGCCAGCACGATGGCAATGGCTTCCAGCAGGCTGGTCATGAACTCGTCGATGTTGCGCTTCACCACCTCCGGTTGATTGGCGACCTGATGCAGTTCCAGCCCGACCGGCAGGTCGGCGCGCAGGCGCGCGGTCGTGGCCTGAATCTGCTCGCCCAGACGCATCACATTGCCGCCGCGCGTCATCGACAGCGCCAGACCGACCGCCGGGCGGCCCCGCCAGCGGAAATGCGGTTGCGGCGGGTCGGCGTAACCGCGCCACACTTTCGCCACATCGCCCAGCTTGAACAGTTTGTCGCCGGCGCGGATGCCGATGGCGCGGATCGCCTCCACGCTGTCGAAACTGCCGGTGACGTGGATGCGGATGCGGTCGCTGTCGCTGTCGACAAAACCGGCCGGCGTCATCGCGTTCTGCGCCTGCAACGTCTGCATGATCAGGCGCGGGTCCAGGCCTAGCGTGGCAAGCTTGGCCGCCGACATTTCGATCCAGATGCGCTCGTCCTGCACGCCGATCAGATCGACCTTGGCCACATCCGGCACCCGGCGCAGTTCGAGCGCGATGCGGTCGGCCTGGCGGCGCAGTTCGGCCAGCGTGTAACCGTCGCCGGTGAGCGCGAAGACATTGCCGAAAGCGTCGCCGAATTCGTCGTTGGGAAATGGCCCCTGCACGCCGGCGGGCAGGTTCTGGCGGATGTCGTTGATCTTCTTGCGCACCTGATACCAGAGTTCCGGCACCTGCTTCGGCGGCGTGAAATCGCGCAACTCGACGAACACCAGCGACTCGCCCGGCTTGGAATAGCTGCGCACATTGTCGAGAAAGGGCAGTTCCTGGACCTTCTTCTCGATGCGGTCGGTGACTTGCCGCTCCACCTCGCGCGCCGAAGCACCCGGCCAGAACGTGCGCACCACCATGGTCTTGATGGTGAAGTCCGGATCTTCCGACCGCCCCAGATTGAAATAGGCCAGGATGCCGCCCAGCGTCAGCACCAGCATGAAATACGCCACCAGGCTGGGATGCTCCAGCGACCAGGTGGAAAGGTTGAAGGATTTCATGGCCTTCCCCCCTCCTCCACCCGCACCGCCTCGCCTTCGACCAGTTTGTGCGCGCCCGCCGCGACGATGCGCTCGCCCGCGGCCAGACCACCGTTCACGCTAACGCCGTCCTCGCGCCAGGCGCTGACCCGCACCGGACGCAGATGGACACGGCCATCCTTGCCGATCAGCCAAACCGACGGCTGTTGACCTTGCTGAAACACGCTGCCGAGGGGAATCAAGGTCTCCGCGCCGGCCGCGGGCTTGCTCAACAAGACGCGCGCGGTCTGGCCCAGACGCACCTCGGCATCGGCATTCAGGATGGATACCCGCGCGCCATAAGTGCGCGTCACCGGATCGGCCTGGGGCGCGATTTCGCGCACACGGCCGCGATAACGCTTGTCCGGCGCGGCCCACAAAGTCACCGCCACTTCACCGGCATTGCTCAGTTCGGCGACCCGGTTTTCCGGCACCGCGACCAACACTTCCTTCTCGTCGGTGCGCGCCACCTTCAGCACCGACTGGCCGGCCGCCATGACCTGGCCGGCTTCGGCCAGCACGGCGGAAACCACGCCATTGGCATCGCTGCTCAACGCCGTATAGCCACTCTGATTGGCGGCCAGCATTTTCTGGGCGGCGGCGGCGCGCATTTTTTCTTCCGCCGCCTTGAGCGCGGTTTCCTTGGCATCCAGCGCCGCCGCGCTGACGAATTGTTGCGTCTTCAGGCCGCGATAGCGTTCCGCCTCGGCGCGGGCGAAAGCCCGGTCGGCTTCCGCCGCCGCCAGCAGCGCCTCGGCGCTTTTCTGGCTTTGCGCCAGATCGGCCGGGTCCAGCCGCGCCAGCACCTGCCCGGCGGCGACCCGATCGCCCAATTCCACGCGCCGTTCGATCAGCTTGCCGCCGACCCGGAAGGCCAGCGCCGTTTCGTGACGCGGTTTGACCTCGCCCGAATATTCGGCCTGATTGAAACCCGCGCCCATCGCCACTGTGTAGGCCAGCACCGTGCGCGTCTGCGGCGCGGGCGGCGTGGTTTTCTCGCCGCACCCGGCCATTACGGAAAGAGACAACAGCGCCACGATAATTGGGTAGTTCATGCGGGGTTCCTTGCCTCGTTATGATTCATCAACATAGCTAAAAGCGAGTGGCGATAGGTGGAAATCTTGCCAAACCGTTATACCCGCGAAGACCGACATGACAAAAATTGTCCCTATCGCACCCACAAGGGCTACGCCGGATTCTCGCGCTTCGCCCGACTTGTAAGCGCTGAAGCGCTAACGACTCCGCTGCCCTCGCAAGAAGGACGCCGGATTCGTAAGCGCTAAAGCGCTAACGACTCCGCTGCCCCAGCAACCATGCTGCTACGTCTAGATCGCGCGGGTAAGTCACTTTCAGATTGGTCAGATCGCTTTCGACCAGTTTCGGCGCCAGCCCCATCGCTTCGATCGCCGAGGCTTCGTCGGTGACTTCGCCGCCGACTTGTGCCAGCGCCCGCGTCAGCATGGCGTGGCGAAACATCTGCGGTGTCTGCGCGCCCCAAAGGCCGGCGCGCGGCACGGTTTCGGCAATGCGGCCTTCGCCGGTTTGCCGTTTCAGGGTGTCGGCCACCGGCGCGGCCAGAATTCCACCGACCGGATCGATATCCAGTTCGGCCAGCAACTTGTCCAGCAATTCTTGCGAGAGGCAGGGTCGGGCGGCGTCGTGCACCAGCATCCAGTCCTCGGCGGCGACATCGGAAGCGCAGGCGCGCAAGCCATTGAGCACACTGTCGGCGCGGGTCGATCCGCCGCAACGCAGGACGGCCAGCTTGTGGAAAACCGACCAGTCGTAGCCATCCCACCAGCCGTCCTGCGCGGAAATCACGACATAAATGCGGCTAATGGCGGCATGTTTCTCGAAGGCGCGGATGGCGTGCCAGATCATCGGCCGGCCGTGGATATCCAAATATTGCTTGGGATGCGCCGCGCCCATGCGGGCGCCGACGCCGGCGGCGGGCAGTAGAGCGAAATGTTTCGATAGGGTTGGCAACGGCGGGCTTGTAAGCGGGAGGAAGTGCCCTAGATTCTAAGTGAGGACACAAACTTTTCCGGGAGGAAGCAATGCCGAATATCCGACCCGCCGCTGTCGCCGGCGCTTTTTATCCGGCTCAAGCCGATGCGTTGCGCCGGATGCTTGCCGATTGCTTCGAAAACGCCAAGCTCACCATGATGCGGCCGAAGGCGTTGATCGTTCCGCACGCCGGGTATATCTATTCCGGCCCGATCGCCGCCTCCGCCTATGCCCTGCTCGAACCTTTGCGCGATGTCATCCGGCGCGTCGTTTTGTTGGGGCCGGTGCATCGGGTCTGGGTGTCGGGTCTGGCGCTACCCGGGGTCGCCGCGTTCGAGACGCCCTTGGGTCGGGTGCCGCTCGATCAGACCGGCATCGCCGCCATCGCCGATTTGCCGCAAGTCAGCGTCTCGGTCGCCGCGCATGCGGAGGAGCATTCGCTGGAAGTGCATCTGCCCTTCCTGCAATCGGTTCTTGCCAATTTCTCGCTGATTCCACTGGCGGTGGGCGACGCCGCGCCGGAAGCGGTCGCCGAGGTGCTGGATCGGCTTTGGGGCGGTGACGAAACGCTGATCGTGATCAGCTCGGATCTTTCCCACTTTCTGCCCTACGCCGAAGCCAAATACGTCGATGCCGCCACCGCCACCGCCATCCTCAGGCTGGATAGCCATCTGGTCGGCGAACAGGCCTGCGGCGCCCACCCGATCAACGGCCTGATGCTGGCGGCAAAACGTCGCGGCTTGGCGCCGCATCTGCTCGATATGCGCAATTCCGGCGATACCGCGGGCGATCGCGGCCGGGTGGTCGGTTATGGCGCGTTTGCTTTGGTGGAGCCTGAACATGAACTCTCATAGCCCTGAACAAGGCCGTTTGCTGATCGCCTTGGCGCGCAACGCCATCGCCAGCGAATTCGAGCAACCGGGCGCCGAATTACCGCATCCGGACTGGCTGAATGAGCCCGGCGCGGCCTTCGTCACATTGACCCAACAGGGCGAATTGCGCGGCTGCATCGGCAGCCTGGAAGCGCTACGCGCGCTGGCCGACGATGTGCAATCGAATGCCCGCGCCGCCGCTTTCAAAGATCCGCGTTTTCCGCCGTTGAGCCGCGATGAACTCGCCGGCACGCGGGTTGAAGTCTCGATTTTGTCGCCGGCCGAACCGATGCGCTTTGGCAGCGAGGCCGATGCGCTGGCGCAGTTGCGTCCCGGCATCGACGGCGTGATTTTCGAACACGGCTGGCATCGCGCCACTTTTTTGCCGCAGGTGTGGGAACAACTACCCGATGCGCGACAGTTCATGGCGAACCTGAAGCGCAAAGCCGGATTGGCGGCGGATTTCTGGGCGGACAACGTGCGCCTGTCGCGTTATCAGGTCGAGAAATTCAAGGAGTAGGTATGGCAACCCCAATGACAAACACAATGGCAACATCGACCCCGCACTTGCCCGAAAGCGATTTTCCCGCGCGCTGGTGGCACGCGCTCGACGACGGCCGCATTCAATGCGACCTCTGCCCGCGCGATTGCAAATTGCACGAAGGCCAACGCGGCGCCTGTTTCGTGCGCAAGATGCAAGGCGGCCGGATGGTGCTCACCACTTACGGCCGCAGTTCCGGTTTTTGCGTCGACCCGATCGAGAAAAAACCGCTCAACCACTTCTACCCCGGCAGTTCGGTGCTGTCGTTCGGCACCGCCGGCTGCAATCTGGCCTGCAAGTTCTGCCAGAACTGGGACATTTCCAAATCGAAAGATATGGACCGGCTGATGGAATCCGCCAGTCCCGAGAAAATCGCCCAGGTGGCGCATAAGCTCGGCTGCAAGAGCGTCGCCTTCACCTACAACGACCCGGTCATCTTCGCCGAATACGCGCTCGATACCGCTGCCGCCTGCCGCCAGCTCGGCATTCAGACTGTCGCCGTCACCGCCGGTTACATCCACAAGGAAGCGATGGTCGAGTTCTACGCCGGCATGGACGCCGCCAATGTCGACCTGAAAGGCTTCACGAACGATTTTTATGTCAAATATTGCGCCGGCCAGCTACAGCCCATACTCGACACGCTGATCTATCTGAAACGCGAAACGAAAACCTGGTTCGAGATCACCACGCTGCTGATCCCCACATTGAACGACAGCGATGCGGAAATTCACGCCCTGGTCGACTGGATCGTGCGCGAACTCGGCCCGGACGTGCCGCTGCACTTCACCGCCTTCCATCCCGACTGGAAGCTGGACAACCTGCCGGCAACTCCGCCCGCCACGCTGCAACGCGCCCGAAAAATCGCTCTGGATGCCGGTCTGCGCTACGTCTACACCGGCAACGTCCACGATACCGAGGGCGGCACCACCTACTGCCCCAACTGCAAAGCCGGGCTGATCGTGCGCGACTGGTATGAAATCCCCGCCTATCACCTCGACGACAGCGGCCACTGCCCGCATTGCGGCCACGCCATCGCCGGGCGCTTTGCCCACTACGAAAAGCCGTTCGGCGCGCAACGGATACCGGTCTCGATGGCGCGCGCCTGAATCGGCCGCTCGCCACCCGCCTTCAGCGCAGCAATGCGATGAAGGCGACGATCAACACAAACATGGCGCCGGCCACGACGACAAACACCCGTTTTCGCATACCCGCCAACTGCCGTTCAAATCCATCGACGCGCGTTTGCAGACTTTGCAGGGTTTGCAATTCCTCCGCCACGATTTCCAACCGGGCGTCCTGAGCCTGTGCGAGCGCGGTCATGTTTGCAGCCGCCTCTTCGCAGCGGGCGACCGACTCCGCGAGCGCGTCCCGCAGACTGGAAAACTGCTGTGCCTGCTCTGCCTCACTTGCGTCCAGGGCGGTAATGGTTTGCGCAACCTGCGCCGCGAGTCCTTTCACCGCCTCGGCGTTGCCGGTGACCGCCGCCTGAAGCTCGGCAATCTGCTGCGAGACCAGTTCGGCGGAAGCATCCGGCTCATTGCGGCGGGTAAATGCCGGAAGCGCCTCCGCCACGATCTTGCTGACGAAAGGCAGCGCCGCCTTCAGCACCGGAAGCCAGACGTTCATTTACTGTCTCTGTCTTTCCTCTTTCTTGATTTTCTTATCCGCCTTTTTTTCCTTCATGGTCTTGGCGGGCTCTTTCTTGGCTGTTTTCTTACTTTCCTGGCCTTTCATCATCGACTCCTTGAAATCCGGCCGGTAGACCGGTTGTAAGCACGGGCCGCGATGCGGCATCGACCCGAGTGAAATAGGGGTGTCAGTTCGTGTCCAACCCGATGTAGGCGGCCAAACATAACGTTCCGCACCGACCTGCTCCCATGATAGGCGCGGATTTTCATCCAGGCACGGTCATTTCCGAGTCTGGCCAGCCAGATCCAGGTGGCGATCTGGATATTGAAACGCCCCGGATTGACGGTATGTGACAGTCAAAACAGGTTTGTCCTTAGTCGCCGCGGAAGGCGGCGGTAAACTCGCGGCCCCTTCGCCCCGCCCCGCCCAACATGACCGACTCCATCCGCCTCGCCAAACGCGTCGCCGAACTTCGCGCCTGCTCACGCCGCGAGGCCGAGCAGATCATCACCGGCGGCTGGGTGCGGGTGGACGGCATCGTCATCGAAGAACCGCAGTTCCGCGTCGCCGAACAGCATATCGAAATCGCCGCGGAAGCAAGTCCCGCCCAGGCCGAACCGGTCACCCTGCTGCTGAATAAGCCCATCGGCCATCACACCGGAGAAGGCGATGGCGAGCACGCCGCCTCGCGCCTGCTCAACGTCGACACCTTATGGGCGGAAGCCGACCCCAGCTTCATTGCGCGCCCGATCCGGCCGCTGAAAATGCACTTCGCCCAACTCACCGCCTGCGTCCCGCTGGAAACCGGCGCCAGCGGCCTCGTCGTGTTCAGCCAGGATTGGCGCATCGTGCGCAAGCTGACCGAGGACGCCGCGACGGTGGAACATGAAATCGTCCTCGAAGTCGCCGGCGACCTGACGCCGGACGGACTCAAACGACTGAATCAGGGCATCGCGTTCCAGGGCCGCACCCCGGCATCCATCAAAGCGAGCTGGCAAAACGAAACCCGCTTGCGGATCGCGCTGAAAGGCGCCCGAGCCGGACAAATCGCGCATATGTGCGAAGCCGTGGGCCTGCGGGTCTTGTCGATGAAACGCATCCGCCTCGGCGGCGTTTCGATGGGCAAGTTGCCGCCCGGACAGTGGCGTTATTTGCGCGGAAACGAGCGGTTCTAGATTGAAGCGGCGGGAAAGCCTTTACGAACAAGCCGCCAGCCAGCCTGGCGGCGAGCTTCTTTTCTTTCCGTTCCGCGGATGGGTCTGTACCATAAGCGCCAATTTGTTTGGCCCGCTGACCATGATTTCCGGCCCCCGATTCTCAAGAGACCATAAGACCGCCCCTTGGGCACACGCCGCGCCGGCCAATCCCCGCAATCAGTCGGACGCTTATCCGCGACAAACGGTCGTTACTCATTGCCGTGGATATCGGCACGGACAAACCACCTCAGACCAAACCGCTTCAAACTCGAAAGTCAGGACCCCAGTGGATATTTCCAGCATGCTACAGGCAAGAAAAAAGCCGCAAATTCGTAAGAATTTGCGGCTTTCTGCACTTCCTTTGAACTTCTTGGAAGAAAACTTGGTGCCCAGGAGAGGACTCGAACCTCCACGCCCTTGCAAGCGCTAGGACCTGAACCGCTAGGACCTGAACCTAGTGCGTCTACCAATTCCGCCACCTGGGCCAAGAAGGCGCGCATCTTAACGATCTGAATGAATTCATGTCAACGAAAAAAACCTCTGTAACTAAAAACGATCCCGTCGAAGCAAAACCGCTGCCCGCCAAGCAAAGTGCGCCGCGTCGCGGCCAGAAAGCATTGCGCTGGCAAGACCCGCATCTGGAACGCGAGCGCGCCAAATATGGCGACGCGATGCCGAGCCGGGAATTCATTCTGCAACTGGTCACCGAGGCCGGCGGCCCGGTCGATAGCGAAGAATTCGCGCAACGCCTGGGCATTGAAGCGGACGAAATGGATGCGTTCACGATCCGCCTGCGCGCCATGCAGCGCGACGGCCAGATCGTCATCAACCGGCGCGGCGCGCTCTGTCTGCCCGACAAGATCGACGTCAAGAACGGTCATGTCGAAGGCCATCAGGACGGTTTCGGCTTCTTCGTGCCGGACGACAAATCCGGCGACATGTTCATACACGAGAAGGAAATGCGCGGCGTATTGCATGGCGACCGCGTCATGGTGCGCGAACATGGCGTCGACCGGCGCGGCCGCAAGGAAGGCAAGATCGTCGAGGTGCTGGAACGGGTCAATAAAACCCTGGTCGGCCGCCTCTACCGTGAACGCGGCTACCAGTGGGTGGTGGCGGAAAACCGCCGCATCAGCCAGGACATCCTGATCCCCGACCACGCCGACATGGGCGCCTCAAACGGCCAGGTGGTGATGACGGAACTCGTCGAGCAACCGACCAAGCACGCGCCGCCGGTTGGCCGCGTGACCCATATTCTGGGCAGCTATGCCGATCCGGGCATGGAAATCGAGATCGCGCTGCGCAAGCACAACTTGCCCAACGAGTTCCCGCCCGACGTGCTGGCGGTGGCCAAGAAACTGCCGAAAACCGTGACCAAAAAAGATCTGGGCGACGGCCGCGAGGACATCCGCGAATTGCCGCTGGTCACCATCGACGGCGAAGACGCGCGCGACTTCGACGATGCCGTGTATTGTCAGCCGGAAGGACGCGGCTTCCGCCTGTGGGTCGCCATCGCCGACGTTTCGTATTATGTGCAACCCGGCTCACCGCTCGACAAGGAAGGTTACGAGCGCGGCAACTCGGTCTATTTCCCGCGCCGGGTGATTCCGATGTTGCCGGAAGAAATCTCCAACGGATTGTGCTCGCTCAACCCGGAAGTCGACCGTCTGTGCATGGTCTGCGAGATGGAAATTTCCAGTTTCGGCAACATCAAGAAACACCGTTTCTACCCCGCCGTGATGCACTCCAAAGCGCGTCTGACCTACAACCAGGTCTGGGACTGGCTCTCCGCCAATGAAGCGCAGCAAGACAAGGGCTGGGTGCTGCCGCATCTGCAAAACCTGCAGAAACTGTTCAAGGTATTGCTGAAGGCCAGGGCTAAGCGCGGCGCCATCGACTTCGAGACGGTGGAAACCAAGATGTTGTTCGACGAGCACGACAAGATCGAGCGCATCGTGCCGTCCAGCCGCAACGAGGCGCACAAGTTGATCGAGGAATGCATGCTGGCGGCCAACGTCTGCGCCTCAGAATTCCTGCAGAAACGCAAACATGCCGCGCTCTACCGCGTGCATGAAGGGCCGACGCCGGAAAAACTGAAGGCGTTGCACGAGTTCCTCGGCGAGTTCGGCTTCTTCCTCACCGGCGGCGAAGATCCACATGCCAAGGACTACGCCGAGTTGCTGCTCAAAATCAAAGGCCGCCCGGACGAGCAACTGCTGCAAACCGTGTTGCTGCGCTCGCTCAGGCAGGCGGTCTATACGCCGGAGAACGCCGGCCACTTCGGCCTCGCCTATGACGCCTATACCCACTTCACTTCGCCAATCCGGCGTTATCCGGACCTGCTGGTGCATCGCGCCATCAAAGCCTGCCTGAAGAGCGAAACCTACAATCCGGGCAACTGGGAAAACATCGGTACGCACTGTTCGATGACCGAACGCCGCGCCGACGATGCCACGCGCGATGTGGTGGCCTGGCTCAAGTGCTTCTACATGCAGGACAAGATCAACGAGGAATTTGACGGCGTCATTTCCGCGGTGGTCAGCTTCGGTGTGTTCGTGGCGCTCAACGAGGTGTTTGTCGAAGGTCTGGTCCACGTCACCGAACTCGGCCAGGACTATTTCCACTTCGACGCCGCGCGCCACCAGATGATGGGCGAGCGCAGCGGCAAACGCTTCCGCCTCGGCGACAAGGTGCGCATTCGCGTGGTTCAGGTCGATATCGAATCGTCCCGCATCGACTTCGCGCTGGTGGACGATACCGCGTCGAGCCGATCCACGGCCCATGCCGCCACGCCAGGCAAAGCCAAGGCCAAAGACACCGTCACGCGTCCCGCCGGCGGCGCCAAGAACAAGACTGGCGCCAAGCCTGGCTCTAAAACCGGAGGCAAAGGCCGATGAGCCAACGCATGCTGATACACGGCTTTCACGCCATCATCGCCCGCCTGCGCCACCATCCGGAAAGCATCCAGGTCATCTATCTCGACCAGACCCGGCGCGACAAACGCGCCAAGGATCTGATCAAGGTCGCCGGCGACCGCAACGTGCGGATCGTGCTCGCCGATGGCGCTCGGGTCGAGGAAATGGCGCGCGGCAAGTCGCAAGGCGTGGTCGCTTCCGCCGATCCGATCCAATTGGCGAAAGATCTCGACGAAGTTCTGGAAGATCTCCACGAACCCGCGCTGCTGCTGGTGCTCGATGGCGTCACCGACCCGCACAACCTGGGCGCTTGTCTGCGCAGCGCCGATGCCTTTGGCGTGCATGCCGTCATCGCACCCAAGGATCGCTCCGCCGGTCTGAGCGCGGTCGCCATGAAAGCGGCCAGCGGCGCGGCGGAGTCGGTGCCTTATTTCACCGTCACCAACCTGGCCCGCACGCTGCGCGAACTGAAAGACCAGAACATTCTCATCGTCGGCACCGACGACGAAGCGCCCGGCACGGTGATGGATGCCGATTTCACCAGTTCGGCCGCGCTGGTTCTTGGCGCGGAAGGCGCCGGCATGCGCCGCCTGACGCGCGAGCATTGCGACCTGCTGGTGCGCATCCCGATGTATGGCCAGGTCGAAAGCCTGAACGTCTCGGTCTCCGCCGGCGTGTGTCTGTACGAGGCGCGGCGGCAACGCAATCTGGCGGGCTGAAATGAAGTCTGGAAACTTGGACGCCAAGCACGCCTGGACCCTGTTCAACAACGCCGACCTGCTGCACGGCGCGACCGAAATCGAACTCACACTGGACCAGCTCGCCAGCCAGATCACCGATGCCATGGCCGATACCTTTCCGATCGCGCTGTGCGTGATGGGCGGCGCCGTGGTGTTCGCCGGCAAATTGCTGCCGCGTCTGGGTTTTCCGCTCGAATTCGACTACCTGCACGCCACCCGCTACCGCGATGGCACCAGCGGTGGCGAGATCGAATGGAGCGTGTTGCCGCGCAAGAGCCTGCAAGGCCGCGCGATCTTGTTGATGGACGACATCCTCGACGAAGGCCACACGCTGGCAGCGGCCAAGGCGCGCTTGCTCGAACTGGGCGCCGCCGAAGTCAAGATCGCCGTACTGGCCGACAAGCTGATCGGCCGCGCCAAACCCATCGCCGCAGATTTCGTCGGCCTGCACCTGCCCGACCGCTACGTCTTCGGCATGGGCATGGATGCCTTCGGCCTCTGGCGCAATCTCCCCGCAATCTACGCACTGAAGGAGCAGTAATGCTCGGCATCATCGGCGGCTCCGGCCTGACCAAGCTTCCCGGCCTTTCCATCACCCACCGGCAAGTCATCCGCACCCCCTACGGCGAACCGTCCGGCCCGCTCACTTTCGGCGACCTCGACGGCCATCCGGTGGTGTTCATGGCGCGCCATGGCTATGGCCACACCATCCCGCCGCATCTGGTCAATTACCGCGCCAATATCTGGGCGCTGCATGAACAGAAAGTTAGCCATGTCGTCTCCGTGGCCACCGTCGGCGGCATTCACCTCGACCTGAAACCGGGCGATTTATGCGTGCCGGATCAGATCATCGACTACACGCATGGCCGCGAAACCACGTTCACCGAATACAACGGCAAGCCGGTCACGCACCTGGATTTCACCTGGCCGTATTGCGAGGACATGCGCCAGCGCTGCATGGACGCGCTACGCCAAGCCGGCGAAAGTTTCATGGCCAGCGGCGTTTATGGCGCTGTGCAAGGTCCGCGTCTGGAAAGCAAAGCGGAAATCGACCGCCTGGCGCGCGACGGCGCCGACATGGTCGGCATGACCGGCATGCCGGAAGCCTATCTGGCGCGCGAGATTGGCATTTGTTACGCCGCCGTCGCGGTATCGGTGAACTGGGCCGCCGGCCGTGGCGACAGCGCCAGTGGCATCTCGTCGGAGACGATCGAAGCGACGTTGAACGATGTCGTCGGGCGGATGCGGCATGTGCTCAAGAATCTGGCCTGCATGACCTACGCCAAATCAAGCGCCACCAGCACGGGCAGCGAAAGCGATAGTTGACTTTCCGGCTGTCGCCCACGGGTAAATAATCGGCGCACGATACGGATATTCCAGCCTCTGGCTGCAACCTTCAGGCGCACCCCAATGATGATTCGTCCTGCTTGTCCCGCCTTTTTCCGCACATGGCCTTTGCTCTTGTTTTTTTCGCTCTCGCTGGCGCTGAGCGGCATGGCGCGCGCCGAGGCGCACCGCGCGACCTTTCTGGGCAACCCGGCGACGCGCTTCGCCGATCCGCTCAAGACACCGGAGGACTTACGGCGCACCCTGCTGAAAGACTCGCTGCGGGAGGATGTGGGCAAAGTGCTGCGCATGAGCGACTACCTGGGCGATATCGAGGATTTCCGCCATGCCGCCGCCAACGCCAGCATCGCTGAATTGAGCATACCGGCCGGCACCGTGCTGCCCGCCATGTCGACCCGGAAGCAGGGCAAACCGGTTCTGCTGCGCGGCGTGCTCTGGGCCGGAAAAAAACCGATCGACGCTTACACGTTCAGCTTCATTTCGCTGGATCGTCGCTACCGGGTCATCGCGCCCAAAGCCTGCGCCAATTTCTGGATCGAAGAACAACTGCCCCGCCCCGCCCCGGCGCTGGCTTTGACTTGCGAAGCGCCGGCCGAATCGGCGCTGCTCAAAAACACCATGGTGTGCCACACACTGACCAACACCGGCGACCTGCCCGAAACGCTGGCGCGCCTTTCGATGCCGATCCCGGCCAATAGCAAGTTAAATAGCGTGACGCGCGAAGCGACCATCGGCGACAACGAGATCGCCTGGACATTCCCGAACTTCGCGCCGGGCGACAAACAAACCCTGTGCGCGACCTTCAGCCCCAGCCAAGCCGGCACACTGCCCTTCGCCGGCAGCGCGGCCGGCCAGCGCGCCGCCAGCGTCGACGCACATTGTGAAACCCGCGCTTACGGCATCCCCGCAGTCTTGCTGGAAGTGGTCGATCTGGCCGACCCGGTGCTGGTCGGCAAAGACGTGGTCTACGTGATTCGAGTCCTCAACCAGGGCTCGCAAGCGCTTACCAACGTCAAGATCGTCGCCGGCCTGGAAGACAGCCAACGCTTCCAGAGCGGCGCTGGCGCGACCGAAGTGAAGGCGGAAGGCGACCTGATCACGCCGGCGCTCGTCCCGTTGCTGAACCCCGGGGAACAGGTCGAATGGCGGATCGTCGTGAAAGCCGAGAAAGCCGGGGACGTTCGCTTCAATGTCGGCCTGCATGCCGATCAGTTCGGCCGCGTCATCTCGGAAACCGAATCGACTTTCCAGTACTGAAGCGTCGGTGATATTCGGTCAGGCCGGCTTGGCCGACTGAATCCGGTCCAGTCGCACCACCCCGACCTCGCCCGAATCCTCGCGATAAGTCAGCCATTCGGCCTGATCGCGCGTCGCGACGTCGGTCGGCAAGGCGTTCAATGTACGCACGTTTCCGCTTTCATCGCGCAGGCTTAAACTCAGTTTTTGCCGGCGCAATACCGCGAATTCCAGCCGCTCGTGCTCGACGCAGGCGATGGGAATGTAGAGGGGAACGTAATCGCGCATCAACGCAGACGGGGTGAAGCGCTCGCCCAAGGCCGCAGCGCGGCCCCCATCGAAGTGCCGATCCGGCGCGCGAGGCGATCCGCCAAACCTTCCTGCGGCGTGTAGTCGACAATTTCCTCAACTTTCACGACTTCGCGCGCAACGTAGTCCAGGCTGCCGAGCGCATCGGCCAGGCCCAGTTCGATGCTGCGCGCGCCGCTCCAGACCAGACCGCTGTACATATCCGGCGTTTCCTTGAGCCGCTTGCCGCGCCCCTTGCGCACGGTCTGGATGAACTGCTGATGGATTTCATCCAGCATCACCCGGGCGTGCGCTTCTTGCCTGGGCTGGAGGGGCGAGAACGGATCGAGAAAACCTTTGTTCTCGCCAGCCGTCAGCAGACGCCGTTCAACACCCATCTTTTTCATGCCTTCGGTAAAGCCGAAGCCATCCATCAGCACGCCGATCGAACCGACCAGCGAGGCCTTGTCGACAAATATCTTGTCCGCGGCCGCCGCAATGTAATAACCGCCCGAGGCGCAGATGTCGTCCACCACGACGTAGAGCGGAATCTTCGGATGTTTTACGCGCAAGCGCCTGATTTCGTCGAACACCTGACCGGCCTGAACCGGGCTGCCGCCTGGGCTGTTGATGCGCAGCACCACGGCTTGGGTGTGCTTGTCGTCAAACGCGCTATTCAGCGCGCCATTCAGCAAATCCGCGCTGATCCCGCCGTCGCCGCCGATCTCGCCATTCAAATCGATCAACGCCGTGTGCGGACTGGTCGAGACAAACTCACCGTCCATCTGGTCCAGCAACATGAAAAAAATCAGGAACAACCAGGCCATGCCGAAAAACTTGAAGAACAAACCCCAACGGCGCGTCCGGCGTTGCTCAGTCAAATGCGCCAACAGCAAGCGCTCCAGCGCGCCGCGATCGTCGGTTTCATTCTTGCCGGTTTCGTTCTTGGCATTTTCGCTACCGCTCTTTTCAATCTCGTCCGACATTCAACTTTCCTCGAAATAAACATTGCCCTGGCGTTCGACCACCGCCACGGGCCGCAGGCCGCGTCCCTCGCAACGCCCGTACTGGCAGGCGCCGCTAGCTGGATCATAGAGCGCGCCATGAGCGGAACAAATCAGATATTGCTGGCTGAAATCGAAGAACTCGCCTTGCCGCCAGTCGAGTTCCACCGAAATGTGCCCGCAGCGATTGATATAACCGTAAACCTGGCCCCGCCAACGAATAACAAAAGCAGGCGCGGGCGTCGAGCGGCCCTTTTCGCCGACTTCGAAACGCACGCCCGGCCCGGCCTCGATCAACGCCGAGCTGGCGCAGATCAGGCGTTCCGGCGCAACCATGCGGCCAGATCGGCAAAACTGCGGCAGACCGCCAGCGGCCCGAATTCCGCCAGACTTTCCGCCGGATGCGCGCCGTAACCGGCGGCCAGCGAGGCAATGCCGGCATTGCGCGCCATCTCGAGATCATGGCTGGTATCGCCGATCATCAGCGCGCGCTCCGGCTTGATCATCAACTCATCGAGCAACTCTTCGACCATGGCCGGATGCGGCTTCGAGAAAGTCTCGTCGGCCGTGCGGGAAGCATGAAAGTACGGCTCCAGGCCGGAATGCTCGAACGCCCGGTCGAGACCACGCCGCGCCTTGCCGGTCGCCACCGCCAGCAGATGCCCGCCGGCATGCAGTTCCGCGACCAGCTCGCGCGCGCCCTCGAACAGCGGAATACCAGCGTCCTGGCTCAGAAAATGGCGCCGATAGTGCCCGGCCAAGTCCGGATGCGCCGCCTCAGGAAGATCGGGAAACAACATCTCCAGCGCCTCGCGCAAGCCCAGGCCAATGACATGGCTGGCCGCTTCGCGTGTAGGCACGGGCAAACCCATATCGCGGCTGGCCGCCTGAATGCAGAGGGCGATGACACCGGCGGAATCCATCAAGGTGCCGTCCCAATCGAAAATCAGGAGATCGAAATTGGGCTGGTCGGCTGGCACGATGCTTGGGTTCCAAAAGAATTTTCGGTGAAAACGATAAAAAGCCGGCTGGCGCGGCGTTGCGCGCTGGCCGGCTTTCCGGTGGCGAAATGACACCACGCGACACAAAACTGAGCGAATTGTTGCACATCAAGCCCGCCTTGGCGGAGCCCGCGCCAGTGTTCAGCTAGCCAGCGGCTAGCATAGCGTTGGCGGCGTATCCACTCCGATAAAGCGCGCCGCGATACCCTGCTCCCATTTACGCATCACCTGGATCGGCAACCATTGTTCCGAGCAGATCCCGTCCAGGGGATTCAGCATCACGTCCAGATGCTTGCCTGGATCGAGTTCGTCATCGGAATAATCCTGCTCGACGCGGATCAGCAAACCATGCTCGCTCACATCCACCGTCACCCCGCTCGCCACCAGCATGCCATAGGCATAAACCTGCATACCCAACGTTACGGAGATGCGCTCACTTCTACGCTGTTCCAGCCCAAGCCGCTGATTCATTCCGACTCCTCCTGTTTTATTGTCCATTGACTTCCACGCCTTCCGCCATCGGCGGGTTGGGCGGATAAGCGATGCCGACCAAGCGATTGCCAGTTAACAACACCATCTTTTTATAGCAAGCGACAGGCCACCGACCCGCATCTATAAAAAAAACAAACCGAATCAAATATTAGACCTCACATGAATACACATACAGGTTTGGAACTGGAATTCCTGCTCGATCGAATTCGCGCCGAAGTACGCGACACCAGCAGCCTGACCGGACGCCCCGCACTGGATAAAAGAGTCATGCAAACGCTGCGACAGGTGCCGCGCCATGCTTTCGTACCGGAGGAACTCCAATCCAGCGCCTATGCCAACCACCCGCTGCCGATCGGCCACGGGCAAACCATCTCGCAGCCCTACATCGTCGCCTTGATGACCGACCTGATCCAGCCACGCTCGGAAGATGTGGTGCTGGAAATCGGCACCGGCTCCGGCTATCAGGCCGCCATCCTGTCCACACTGGTTAAACAGGTTTACTCGCTGGAGATCGTCGAAAGCCTCGCCGAACAGGCGCGCGAACGCCTGAGCCGACTGGGCTATGACAACGTCGAAGTGCGCGCCGGCAACGGCCATTTCGGCTGGCCGGAGCACGCGCCGTATGACGCGATCATGGTCACCGCCGCCGCGTCCAGCATCCCGCCCGTGCTGATCGAGCAACTCAAACCCGGCGGCAGGCTGGTCATCCCGGTCGGTGGCCACGACATAGGGCAGGAATTACACGTCGTCACGAAGGATGCGCGCGGCCGGATCGAAGCGAGAAACGTGCTGCCCGTGATCTTCGTGCCGATGACCGGGACGCCCGCTGAATCACCCGAAACCCGGCTGCAATGACATGACTCGACAGCACAACAAGGAGGCCAACATGATCAGAAATCCCCGCACACGACGCACATTGTCCCTGCTGCTGATGGCAACCGGCGGCCTGTTGCTCTTCCTGGCGCCCGAGGGCATCTGGATTGGCGCGCTGCTACTCGGCCTGGGCGCGGCGCTGGAAGCCGCCGGCATGCTGATGCAGCGAGGTTCGTAGGAATAGACCTGGGGGAAACCGGTATCCGGAGTCCGCGTTTGGAACCCGTGCTTCTTGCCTGTACTGATTCGGAGCCGAAGATCGGGATCGAGTGTTGAGGCGACCATAAGTGGAACTTCAAACGGCACCCGACCGTAGTCTCTTGCTCGGCCTTAGCGCTCGGGCGTGGTCTACATTTAGCGAGAGACACTCTGGCCCGAGTTGTGGGAAATAGGGAAATGGCTCGATTGTTTCCCAGCTCTATGTCACTACGCCGGCCAACTCACATCCAGCACTCGGATGAAGATGCGCCGCTGTTCCAACGGGTCGAGCTGCGCTTCCAGCCGGGTTCTCAGTTCTTCAGGCGAGCGGGGCTTCTTGCCGCCATCCGTGGCACGTGGCATGCCTTCGCCGCCGAACCAGAGCACAAGGTAGATACCGTGATCGTAGGCGCGGGGCTCGATTGCGTATTGCCCGATCAATTGGTCACGTAGCGCACTCCACAACGAGACGTTGCTGTCGCGCTTGATTTCAATGGGGAGTCCGAATCGGGTTTGATACGACAGGCGAATATCGGCACGTTTGTCGTTGGCGTAATCGGCTTCCGGTTGACAGTCGACGCCCAGCGGGTCAAGGCGTGTGCGCAGGCGAGTAAGCAATGCGTCACGGCATAGATTTTCTTCTCGCGGGCTGGTTCGCTGCTTGTTCTCGATATTCCAGAACGCGCGAAAACCATCGTCATTGCCTTGGCGTATGTCCCGGGCAATGTCGTCCAGGATATCGAGGGCAAGCGCGGCGAGGTCGGCAATGCTGGCCGGAGCCTGATTGGCGAGTACCTGCGCCACTTCCAAAGGCGACAGGAAGCGAAACTCGCTTTCGCGTCTGCGTTGTTTCAGTTCATGGCGCGTAGCTTCCAGCAGGTGTTTCAGCTTGTACAACGCGGGTAACCCCAGCAAACGGTTGATTTCCAGCTCCGCCTCGGGCGTTGCCAACGCGCTCAGGCGATTGATCAGGGCGCGGATTTGGTCACCGCGTCGCATGGCATCGGTGACACTGTAAACATCTCCGCCGGTAGGTCGCTCGATTTCAGCATGCGGCGTTATGCGCTCGATCAGCTTGCCAAGGGTTCCGGCGGAAAACGCGTAGTCCTGATCGATACGGCCCAAATGGTCGCCCAGAAACCCGGACAAATAATTGGCGCGAGATTCGGATTTCCCGACATATCGCCATAGCTCGGTCTCGTATTGCTGAGGATTGAGCAAAGAAGCTGTGGCCAGCCAATAGACCTTCTGGGCGGCGTCCATGCCCTTCATCGACAGTTTCCGCTCGATCAGCGCGGGAAACTGTTCCGGCGCATAGCGCAACGTTGCCTTGAGCAGATTTTCCAGATGATGCAATTGCCCGCTGCGCGCCCGGACCGGAAAGCTTGCCAACAGGGCTGGCGCGGCGACAAGCGCAACAGCGTGATAGGTGGAATCATGTTCCAGCGCGTAGAGGCTATCGACATGCTCCTTGCCCACTTTCAGGGTGCTGTTCGCATAGTCGATCAAGACTTCAGCCACCAACTCGGGGCGTTGCCGCACAAGATAGAGGAACCAATCCGGCGTGTTCCCGGTGCCATCGGTCAGACGGAAGGCCAGCATGCGACGCAGCGTCTCATCCGGCAGCGCATTGATTTCTTCCTCGCCATCCCGCCAGCGCAATTCCATGCCCACCAAGCAGGGGCGGCGAATGAAGTGTTCCTGTTGTTTGATCGCGAGATCGACGATGGCGTCCACCGTCGGCAGATCGTCACGCAGGGGACAACGGCGGAAACCAGTTTCCGCCATCGCCAAAATCTCCGGACCGTTTTCGCAATAATTGTCGAAGCGTTCCGCTGGGGTGTCACCGCGCGTGTCGAGGTACAGGTCCATCCAGACACCGGCGAGCTGGTGCATCAGATCGACCCGGGCCGTGCCTGATTGGATTTCTTGTAACTTGGCCTGCAATCTGGCGGTGGTAGTTCGTCTGGCTTCCCGTTTTTCCTGTTCGTGCGAAATCCTGTTGGCTGCATCCTCAATACGCCATGGATCGATTTCCCAAGCCAACAGGGGTTCGAGCAAGTGCTGGCAGTCAGGGTGTGTCGCGGCCCAAGTCTCGATTAGCTCCAGTGACAGACCCTCCATTCCGCGTTGGTGGATAAGCGCATTCACCGCATTTATCAAATGAAGCTGGGTAAGCTCATTGTTGACGGTCTTGTCGGCCTGTTCGAGATGCCATAGACCCATGTCTTTCGGCGGGGCGGCATTTTGCAGGCGCAGGGTTTGGGAGCGCGCGCAATATCCGGCGTGCTCCTGGCTTTCACACTGTTTGAAACAGTGTGCCAGTAGCGCTTTGTAGCGCTCCGGATGGCTTCCCATCCATTCGGAAATCGTTTGTTTCGCTTTGTCCTCACGCGCTATGCCACCATGTTTTCTGGTGCCGATTCCCAACCATGCAAATAAGCGCTCGTCGCTGATCGCATCCCCGAAAAGGGTGATAGCACGCGTGAGCAGTGCATCCGCCATTTCATGAAGGCCGCGCATTCGCATGTCATCTGAACAAACGCGCTCTGGATGTTCGACAAGATCGTCAAGCAGTGCCGGTAGCTGCTGTTCCGGCGCTTTGTCTGGCAATACTTCCTCCCAGAACCACAAATAGATTCCTATCAAGTTGGTTTGCTTGGGTCGATGCAAATGCTGAAACAAGGATTCAGGCGCAATCTGTTCCGGGTAAAGCTGCCGCAGCAGGATGCCAGCCAACTCGTCGTCCTCGTCGGCCACTCGCCCTGTCGTGATGTCGTTGAGCAAGGCCAGTTCCGACTGGGGAGAAGCATCCCATCGCAGCCATATTTTGAGGGCGTCTTTCCTGATCACGGACTTGCGGCTGGGGTCGCGGACGACTTGCTCCATGACGGGCACCAGTGCCGGAAACTTCCCCCCCTCAGAAAGAATGTCGAGCACACAATCCACAAACGCCTGGTTGGCGTCATCGCGTTCCTGCGCCTGCAGGGCAGCCAGGAAATCATCGCGTAGCTCGGGATCGGCCAAGGCGCCGAAGGGGTGCGTAGTGTGCACACCCCAACGAAACCCGTGGTAGTTCTCGGCTTCGCGGCGGAGTCCATCGAGCAGTCTGCGTTTGTCCTGGGTCGGCATCGGCTTGACGTCGCCGTAAAGCACCACTGTCAATGGGTCGGCTTCGATCAGAGCCGGACGCGCTTTCTGGCTGTGCAGGGCCAGCCAGGCGTACAGACCGCGCAAACCGGCAACCGTGCGGCCGTCCTGGCCCAGCAACAGATTCAATACACGCCCCAGAGGCAGGCCAGCGTTGTCGATTTGCCGCGCCAGCCAGCGCGCGGCGAGGTATTCGGCCACGCTACGGTGACTGGGCACGAACCGCTCTACACCCTCCTGACGAAACAGCTTGCTGCGCACGGCTTGGGCGGCCGCTTCAAAATCCGAAGGTGCACTACTATCGAGTTGGATGAAGCGCGCGCCAACACGAGCCGGGTCAAGCGCGATCCCGGTCTGGTCGGACAGGAGCAGCACGGCGCAGAGTTGGCCAGCGGCGTCGAGAATGCTTGCCACGGAACGGGGTCGGGCGCGGGCCTTGTCGCGATGCCGTTTGTTGGACTCTTCGGCAAGTTTTTCGCAGGCCAGTCGGAAGATTTCTGCGCGAGTTTCCGGCCATTGGGTTGTCAATCCATCTTCACTCCGGGTCGCCTGTGCCAGCAGGCCCAAGGTCTGCGGGTTGCCGAGCAGACCCTCAACACCAAGCCGCTCAGCCTTTTCGACAAAGGCATGGGGGTCAGGCACGCCATGGTTGTCGCGCAAGAGGGTGAGGATGTCTTCATCCCCCAGCGGTTCGAGTTGCAACACCGCGATCCGTCCATCGGCTGAAGCCGACTTGAGGTCTTCGGCATCGGTGCTGCCATACCAATCGGCGGCGCGGCAGGCAACACGGAACGGCGGGATGCCCAATCGTTTGAGCTGGTTGCGTGTTCGCAGGAGAGCGCTATCGCTGCCAGTACCGGCGCGGATTTCGTCCAGGCCATCGAGGAACAGTGTCTTGCCCCGCCAGTCTTCGTCCGGATCGGTGTCGATGAACTCGGCAATTCGCAGGTATTTCCCGCCCGTAGCCTCGGCTTCCGCCTCGAATGCCGTGGTCTTCCCGGCACCCGGTTCAGCCAGCAGCACCCAAGCTGGAAGATCGCGGAAGGTCTGGATGTCTTCGGGCAAATGCTCGGCCAGGCTCACACTTGGGTCTTCTACCTTGCGAGCGCGGCGAGATACCAGCGTCATCGATTCACTCCAGCCAATCCGCAGCCGGGCGAGACAGGAATTCTGTCAACGGGATACCTCCCTCGCCGACGATGAAGCCTCGTGAGGTACTGAATTTCTCCGTGAAGGCGGTCAGTCCCTTTGGCTTTGCGAACCCCGTGCCGCTCTTGACCTCGATGGCGATCAATTTCCGACCATTGCTCAGCACGAAATCCACTTCATCCGGGCTTTCGCGCCAGTACTGCACCTGGCAGTCGTCGGCTGCGGTATTGCATAAATGGGCGCCGACGGCGCTTTCAACCAGCCTGCCCCAGTAACTCCGGTCGTTGCGCGCTTCCGCGAAGGTATATCCGCCCAGCGCCGAGATCAGGGCGGTATTGAGCGCGTTGAGCTTGGGGCTGGAGGCGCGTTGACGGTGTTTCTGCCCGGCATACTTGGGCAGCCCGGTGAGCAGCCCCGCCTGCGAGAGTAGATCGAGGTAATGCGCCAGGGTCACCGTGTTTCCGGCATCCTGGAGCTGCCCTTGCAGCTTGGTGTAGGAGATGATTTGCCCGGAATAGGCACAGCCCAGTTCGAACAAAGTCTTGAGCAGGGCAGGCTTGTCCACACGCGTCATCTGGAGGATGTCTTTTTCGATGTTCGGGTGGATCAGCGCGCTACGCACATATTCGCGCCAGCGGCGCTCATCGTGGATCAGGCCGGCGCTGCCAGGATAACCACCGAAGTAGATGTACTCGTCGAGGGAGAAATCGAAGGCCTCCTGCATTTCCGGATACGACCAATGCGTCATGCGTATTGGCTCGTAACGCCCGGCCAGGCTTTCCGTCAGTCCTTTCTGCATCAGCCAGGGCGATGAACCGAGCAGAATGACATGCATGGCGAGGCCTTCGGCGCGGTCCGCGTCCCACAAGCCTTTGACCACCTCGGACCAACGCGGAATTTTCTGGATTTCATCGATGGCCAGGGCATAGGACTGACCTTCCGGCAGCACCCTTGCTCTGGCACGGCCTTGTGCCCACTGCTGCACCAGCCACTCGGCGGTCGGGGCGGCACCAGGAATAGGCTGCGCGGACAACACGCTCTCTGCCTTGGAACCAAAGGGATCAAGCGTCTCGGCAAGTGGCTGATCCACAGCGGCGAAAGTTGCTGGCCGCCCAGCGAGCACTTGACGTACCAGTGTGCTCTTGCCGACCTGGCGGGGGCCTGCGACGACAATCATGAAGGTCGGCGGTTCATTCAGCCGATGACGCAGGGTCAGTGAATGGTGGCGTTCGAAAGACATCTATTTAACTTTATGAGTTAATTTACTCATAAATATAAATTTCAATCTGGGCAATAACAAGCCCTTGTTGATAAGCCATTGTGCAAAAGGATTTCTGACTGATCCCTATGGCGTGCATGCCGGATACCGGCGTAGCGATCGACTTTCTCCATTACGCACGTCCGCCCAGCAGCAAGCGCAAACAGCAATTGCACCACTGGATACGCTAGCGATAAACCAGCACCGGAATCCTGCAATGGGTCAGAGCCTTCTGGATTTCCGACCCGAGCGATAGCGCGTGTGCACGGCTGCGGCAAGGTGACACCATGATGATGAGATCGCACGCCTTGCTCTGACCGCAGCGATGAAGGCGGGATCGATGCCGGCAAGGCCCATGACGGGTTCGCCGGAAAGATAGTCAGGCAAATATCCGGGTTTCGCGTAATAAAACGTCAGCCGCGCCGGCTTCCTTGGCGAAGCAACAGGCTTGCCTGACCGCCGCATTGGAAAGTTCACCGCAATCTATAGGCACCAATATGTTTTTGAACATGGAATGCCTCCATGGTCAGGCTTGAGTCCGCAAAAGCGAAAAGCCGCCCGGGGGCGGCTTTTCGCTTGACTTGGACAATCTGAATTCGATCATGAATCTGGTGGGCAGTACGGGGTTCGAACCTGTGACCCCCGCCGTGTGAAGGCGGTGCTCTACCGCTGAGCTAACTGCCCGAAAGAGGCGCGCATTCTAAAGAGGCCGGACACCCCGGTCAAAGGCTTTTTTCCGGGTTTAGGCGCGTAAAATCGCGGTCTTTCCATTCCATTTTCCGATCATGGTCCGTACCCGTTTCGCCCCCTCCCCGACCGGTTATCTGCACATCGGCGGCGCGCGTACAGCGCTGTTTTCCTGGGCTTACGCCCGCAAGATGGGCGGCGAATTCATCCTGCGTGTCGAAGATACCGATCAGGAACGTTCCACCCAGGCCTCCGTACAGGCCATCCTCGACGGCATGGCCTGGCTGGGCATCGACTGGGACGAAGGCCCGTACTACCAGATGCAGCGCATGGAACGGTACAAGGAGGTGGTCGATCAATTGCTGGAAGAAGGCCACGCCTATTACTGCTATGCCAGCAAGGACGAGCTCGATGCCATGCGCGAAGCGCAGAAGGCGCGCGGCGACAAACCGCGTTACGACGGACGCTGGCGGCCGGAAGCCGGCAAGGTTCTGCCGAATCCGCCAGGCGGAGTGACCCCGGTGGTCCGCTTTAGAACACCGGCGGAAGGTGTGGTCACCTTCAACGACATGATCAAAGGCCCGATTTCGGTCGCCAATGCCGAACTGGACGATCTGGTCATCGTGCGCGGCGATGGCGTGCCGACCTACAACTTCGGCGTCGTCGTCGACGATTGGGATATGCGCATCAGCCATGTCATTCGCGGCGACGACCACGTCAACAACACGCCGCGCCAGATCAACATTCTCATGGCGCTGGGCGCACCGATCCCGACCTACGGCCATGTGCCGATGATTCTCGGCAACGATGGCGAACGCCTGTCCAAGCGGCATGGCGCGGTCTCGGTGCTGCAATATCGCGAAGAAGGTTTTCTGCCCGAAGCGCTGTTGAACTATCTGGCCCGACTGGGCTGGAGCCACGGCGACGAGGAAAAATTCAGTCTCGAACAATTCGTCGAATGGTTCGATGTCGGCCATGTCAGCCATTCCGCCGCGCGTTTCGACGGCGGCAAACTGGCCTGGCTGAACCAGCAATATCTGAAGGAAGCCGATAACGCCCGGCTGGCCGAACTGGTACAGCCGTTCCTGAAGCGGCAAGACATCGACAGCACCGGCAACGGCAACATCACCGGTCTCATCGGCCTGGTCAAGGAACGCGTCAATACCGTCGAAGAGCTGGCCGATGGCCTGCACATCTACTTCAAGCAAACCCTGGCCGCGGCCGACGACCTGCGCGCCAAACTGCCCAAAACCGCCCTGCCCGCCTTCGAACAGCTCAAGCTCGACTTCGCCAATGTGGCCTGGGAGGCCCCCGCGCTCAACCAGTTGCTGAAAGATACGGCACAGGCTTTCGGCCTGAAGATGGGCCAGATCGGCATGCCGCTGCGTCTGATCCTGTTCGGAACCGCGCAGACCCCGGCCATCGACCACGTCCTCGCCTTGCTCGGCCGCGAGGAAACCCTGCGCCGTTTCGAGTCCGCCTGGCCTCATATCCTGGCGGCGATGGAGTAATTTCGCGCTCGACCGTTAGAATCAGAGCCCGCTTACCCGCAAGTCGAACGTTTTTTCATAGCCCAGAAGATGAAACTTATCGGTTCCCTCACCAGCCCGTTCGTTCGCAAAGTGCGCATCGTCGCGGCGGAAAAATTCGTCGAATATGAATTTGTCGTCGATACCCCATGGAGCGAAGAAACACAGGTTCCCAACTTCAACCCGCTCGGCAAGGTACCGGTGTGGGTTCTGGACGACGGCAAGACCCTGTTCGATTCCCGCGTCATCGTCGAATACCTGGAACACGTCAGCCCGGTCGGCCACCTGCTGCCGAAAGACGCGCGTCCGCGCATCGCCGTGAAGCGCTGGGAAGCCCTCGCCGATGGCGTCTGCGACGCCGCCGCGCTGGTTTTTCTGGAACGCAAACGTCCGGCGTCCAAACAAGACGCGGACTGGATCAAGCGCCAACTGAGCAAGGTCGATGCCGGCCTTAAGATGATGAGCGATGACCTTGGCAACCAGAACTGGTGCACCGGTGAATTCTTCTGTCTGGCCGACGTCGCCGTCGGTTGCGCGTTGGGCTACCTGAATTTCCGCTTCCCTGAAATCGACTGGCGTCGCCAGCACCCGAAATTGTCAGAGCTATTCGACCGCATGATGCAACGCCCGGCGTTCAAGGACACCGTTCCGGTGGCGTAGGCCTGATACATCCAGGAAGCGGTGTGTTTGCAAACCGCGCCTGAATGGCGAAGCGAGGGCGATGCAGGCGGTTCTCTGGCACGCCGCATCTACGGTCCGCACCAACTCTCAAATTGCCCATAATCAGGACATGCAAACCAATCAACTCGCCGCTCTCTACCCCTTCCTGACCAGCCTCGCGCTTGGCCTGCTGATCGGGCTTGAACGCGAACGTTCGCCCGCCGCGCGCGCCGGATTACGCACCTTTGCGCTGGTCGCCCTGGCTGGCACGCTGGGCGCGTTGCTGTCCGAAAAAACCGGCGCGCCCTGGGTACTGGGCGCCGGCCTGCTGATCATGGGCGGCATGATGGTGGCGACTTACTTCAAGGACATCGAAACGGAAGATCCCGGCACCACCACGGTCGCGGCTGTCGTCGTGTGCTACGGCCTTGGCGCGATGGTCTGGTACGACATGGAACAACTGGCAGTCACGCTCGCCATCCTGACCACCGCCCTGCTCTATTTCAAACCCGAATTGCGCGGCGTCACCCACAACCTGACACGCCTGGACTTGGTCTCCATTCTGCAATTCGCTGTGCTTTCCTTCGTCATTTTGCCGATTTTGCCGGATCGCGATTACGGCCCCTACAACGCTCTCAACCCGTATCAGATCTGGTGGATGGTGGTACTGATCGCGGGCTTGTCGCTGGCCGGTTATGCCGCCTTGCGCGTCGCCGGACAACGCCGCGGCACCTTGCTCACCGGCCTGTTTGGCGGCATTGCGTCGAGCACCGCGACGACACTGGCCTTCTCGCGCCATGCCCGCAGTTCCCCGAATCTCACGAGCATGGCGGCGCTGGTCATCCTGCTCGCCAACTGGGTCTTGCTGGTGCGTCTGTCCGTGCTGGTTGTCGTCCTGGCGCCGGGTCTGTGGCAACCGATACTGACGCTGCTGGGTGGCGGCGCGCTGGCCGGGCTGGTCGTGCTGTATCTGGCCTGGCGTCGGCTCGACGACACGCACACCGCGCCCACGCTCGAGATGAAAAACCCGACGGAAATCCGCGCCGCGCTCAGCTTTGGCCTGCTCTACGCGGCGGTCTTGTTCGCCGCCGCCTGGCTCTCCGATCTGGTCGGCAGCCAAGGTGTTTACGCTGTGGCGTTGGTCTCCGGCCTGACCGATGTCGACGCCATCACCCTGTCCAGCCTGCGTCTGTTCAACCTCGGCAACCTGCAATCCGACCAGACCGCCAACGCCATTCTGCTCGCGGTGCTTTCCAACATCGCCTTCAAGAGCGGCCTCGCCAGCGTCATCGGCGGCGGCGCGCTGGCCCGACGGATTCTCCCCGGCATGGCCGCGGTCGCCGGTGGACTGGTGTTGGGCTGGCTGCTGATCTGAAGGGTTTCCGTCCGCTCAATCGCCAGCTCGATAGCGTTTCCCCTCCAGGCCCAACTTGCGCATTTTCGAGCGCAGGGTATGCGGGTTCAGATCAAGCAGACACGCCGCGCCGAACGGGCCTTCGACGCGGCCGTGGCAATGGTTGAGCGCGGCTTCGATATGGCAACGGATCGCGTCTTCAAAGCTGGATAGCGGCCGATTGGCAACCCGCGGAGACAAATCAGCACCGAGCGGCGACGACACGCCCAATGCGCGTGAGACTTCCAGACGACGGCCATCGCCCAGAATGGCGGCACGTTCGATCACCGAGGCCAGTTCGCGAATATTGCCGGGCCAGGCATACGCCGCCAGCAAGGCCAGATCGGCGGCGTCCGGCATGCGCGGCGGCAGCCCCAGGCGTTCGGCGGCACGCAGCGAAAAATGCGCCGCCAGGGCGGGAATGTCCTGCAAACGCTCGCGTAGCGGCGGCAGCGGAATCGGGAACACCGCGATGCGAAACCATAGGTCTTCCCGAAAACCGCCGTCCCGCACCGTCTGGCGCAAATCCCGATTGGTCGCCGCGACCAGACGCACATCGACATTCAGGCTGCGTTCGCCGCCAACGCGCTGGAAACTGCCGTCCTGCAAGACCCGTAACAGTCGCACTTGCGCGGCCAGCGGCAATTCGCCGACTTCATCGAGGAACAAGGTGCCGCCATCGGCGCGCTCAAACCAGCCTTTGCGCGTGCCCAGCGCACCGGTAAAGCTGCCACGTTCGTGGCCGAACAGTTCGGAGTCGATCAGCTCGGGCGGAATGGCGCCGCAGTTGACGCGCAATATCGGGCCGTTGGCTCGCCGCGAGTGCGCATGCAAAGCGCGCGCAACCACCTCCTTGCCGGTGCCGGTTTCGCCCAGGATCAGCACCGGCGCATCGGCGCGCGCAACCTGCCGCACCGCCGCCATCACCTCGCGCAAGCCCGCCTCAGCGCCGACGATGTCCTCATTGAGGCCGGCGCGCTTCTGCCGAGTCGTGTTGCGTTCCTCGATCAAACGCATGACCAACTGGCGCGCGCCGGGGCCAAGCATGTTGCCAAGTTCCACAAGAAAATCCTCGACGCCCAAGTCGCTGCCGTTGCACTGCGCGGCAAGTTCTTCCAGCACACGCACACCGTCTGGAATCTGTTTTATTTCATTAATGTCCATTTCATTTCCTTGTTTTTCTATTTCATAGCCCAGTTTAGGCCAGAGTAAGCCAAAAATCGGCCCGCATCGCGCGCCGTTATCGAATGGCACGGCTTATGCAAGACAGAGGCATCCGCAACCACAAGGAGTCGATCATGCCCACCCCGTCGCCAAGAGCCCTGTCATTAGCCGCCCTGCCGCCTTTGTCGAGCCGGCGCACGCGTTTATGGCTGCTATTGGTGAGCGGCGTGGTCGGGCTACTGGTCACGCTGCATTACTTGCCAGGTTGGGATGTCTCAGCGGGGGCGGCGCTGGGCCTGCCCACATTCACCGTATTGGCGATCTTCCTGGCCGCGCTGGCGTGCGAATACATGGATTCCAGCCTGGGCATGGGTTATGGCACGACATTGACCCCGGTGCTGTTGTTGGCCGGTTTCGAGCCGCTGCAAATCGTGCCCGCCATCTTGTTGAGCGAATTGATGACCGGCCTCAGCGCCGGCCTGTTGCATCAACGCGATGGCAACGTCGATTTCCTGCGCGACCCGCGCGCGCGCAAAACCACCCTGCTGCTGGGTAGTTTGAGCGGCGTCGGCGCGTTGCTGGCGGTATGGCTGGCAATCAGCATTTCAAAATTCTGGCTCGGGCTATTCATCACCGCGATCATTCTGGCAATGGGCGTGATCATCCTGCTGACCCGTAATCGCCAGATCCCGTATCGGGCCGGCGGCATCGTCGCGATCGGCGCAATCGCCGCGTTCAACAAGGGTTTGTCCGGCGGCGGCTACGGCCCGCTGGTCACCGCTGGCCAAGTGGTTTCCGGCCTGCCCGCCAAACACGCGGTGGCGGTGACGTCCGTGGCGGAATCGCTGACCTGCCTGATCGGCGTGCTCGGCTATCTCGCCATGGGTCAGAGCATCGCCTGGGAACTAGCCATGCCGCTGGCGCTGGGCGCGCTGCTTTCGGTGCCGATGGCGACGCTGACGGTCAGCCGCACTTCGGAAGCCTCCCTGCGCGGCGTGGTCGGCGTGGTCACGTTGGTTCTGGGCGTGGTGGCGCTGCTGAAGCTGCTTTGAGCATCCCGATAAGGCGACAATCCCGCCGATAACAACCGGCGCCATGGCTTTGAGTCTATCGGCAACACTGGAGGTCATGATGCGGCCCGATTCAGAGGGTTCATTCGGATATCTCTTTTGAATTGGGACCGCCAAATAGTCCAGTCACTTAACGGAGTCACGGGTCGTGGCGCGCGCGGCCACATCCGCCCTGTCCGCCAAGCCGGGCCAAGGCCAGTCGGCTTGTGTGTAATTTTCCCCACGAACTTTCACCTTAAATACTCCCGTAACAAAACCATGAAAGCAATGATGCTGTTGCGTGTAATTTTTTTACTCGTATACTGGCGCCCGCCATGCTTGACATGGAAACCTGACTGACCGATTTGGCTTACCTGAACCGAATATTAACTTGCGAGGTAAATATATGACTTTTCTGAATTACGCCCGCGCGACCTTGACCGGCTTCGCGCTGCTTATCGCGGCCACGTCCGCCCAAGCCGAACCGGGCCGCTTGCTGGCCTCCCAGTGCGCCCAATGCCACGGCACCAACGGCGCCGGTCCGGGCTTCGACGAAATCGCGGGCAAAAGCGCCAGCGAGCTCTACAACGAATTGCGCGAAATGAAATACCGCCCCGTCGAGGGCATCATGGATCGTCAGGCGCGCGGTTACACCGATGCCCAGCTCGACCTGATTTCCAACTTCTTGTCCACGTTGCCCGGCAACGGCGGCGACTAATCCCGGGAGCAAACACGATGAACAATCTGAACAGAAGACAATTTATTAAGCTGGCCGGCGCTATTTCCGCCCTGGCCGCCATCCCCCGCGCGGTCGGCGCGGCTGTAACAGCACCGCGCGTGGTCGTGGTCGGCGGCGGCTTCGGCGGCGCCACGCTGGCGAAATACGTCCGCATGTGGGGCGGCAACGTCCAGGTCACCCTGGTGGACGCCAATCCCAGCCATATTTCCTGCATCCTCTCCAACCTGGTCATGACCGGCGCGCTGTCGATGAGCCGGATCACCCTGGGCTTCAGCTCGCTCAAGACCAACCACGGCGTCACCGTGATGCAAGGCCGCGCGGTCGGCATCGACGCCGCCGGCAACACGCTGACGGTCAGCACCAGCAGCGGCAACAAAGTGCTGCCCTACGATCATCTGGTGCTGTCACCCGGCATCGACTTCGTACCCGCCCCTGGCAACTGGGATGCCAACCTGACGCCGCATGCCTGGATCGCCGGCCCGCAGACCACCCTGCTGAAAAACCAGTTGGCCGCCATGCGCAACAATGAAACCTTCGTCATGACGGTGCCGAAGGCGCCCTACCGTTGCCCGCCCGGACCCTACGAACGGGCCTGCGTGGCAGCCGATTACCTGAAGCGCAAGGGTCGCACCGGCGCCAAGGTCATCGTGCTGGACGCCAACGCCGGCATCACCGCCGAACCGGAAGCCTTCGGCCATGCCTTCAACGTAACCCACGCCGGCGTCATCCAGTACGTGCCCAACGCGACCGTGCTGTCGGTGGATTCCAGCACCCGCTCCATCGTGACCAGCGCGATGACCGTCAACAAGGCCAAGGTGCTGAACTACATCCCCAACCAGAAAGCCGGCGCCATCGCGGCGGGCCTGCCGCTCAACAGCACCGGCTTCGTACCGGTGAATCCGCTGACCTACGGCATCGCCAGTTACCCGAACATCCATGTCATCGGCGATTCCTGCGCGGTCCCGTCCTCCGACGGCAAACCGGTGCCGAAGTCCGGCCACATGGCCAACTCGGAAGCCAAGGTCTGCGCCGATGCGATCATCCGTTCGTTCACCGGCGATGCACCGGACGAGGACATCGCAACCAGTTCGGCCTGCTTCAGCCCGATCACCAACAAGACGTCCTCATGGCTGTCCACCAACTTCATCTACGGCGACATCTTCGACGCCGCCGGTAACGTGAAGGGCAAGGGCATGCATCGGGTCGACATCGGCGAAGCCGCGTCGAACATGGTCGATGGCGACAGCTATCAGGACATGTTCACCTGGGCGGACAGCATCTTCTCCGACAGCTACATCTGACCGCTGCGTTCCCGCTAAAACGGCCGACCGGGCAACCGGTCGGCCGTTTTTTATGAACGTGTGATTGGGCAACCCAGAAACTCATCGCCCTCAGGCGGCAATCCTCAACTCAGGACCTGATACAAACGTCGTGTCAGTTTGGCGCGACTACAAACCCAGCAGACTTGAACACCAGACGCGGTTGCCACAGGCAGATGAAATTCCGCGCCGCAGCCGCGACAACGCCGCTTGCTGAGCGGCAAAACCGTTTGTGTCGGCGCGGCCCAGGGCTGCAAGGTGACCGCCTGCAGTGCGCAGACATCGCGACACAGGCCACAGCCGGAGCAAGCGCGTGGACGCAGGTAGTAAGCGGAAGGAAATTCGACGAAGCGGATTGCACCTTCAGGGCAGACCTGCGCGCAGGCATGACAACCGACGCAGCGCGCAGCATCCAGATGCACAACCCAGGGCAACAGCGCGTCATCCCCGTCTGGAAAATACTCACCGGGCGGTTTCTTTACTGCCTGTTCGGGCACGATATCTTCGCCCAACAGCGCCGCTGCCGGTCGCTGCGACAAAGCGCGCAAAAACTCCCTCCGCCCTTGTTCCTGGACTGTAGTCGGTGTCTTGATCAGGCGGGACCAGACCGACATCGCCACTTCGCGCAGCAGAATGGTCGGCTGACCACGCTGGCGCAGGGCCGTATTGAGATGCGCCGCACGGGTAAACAGCGACTCGCCGCGCCCATGCGCGCAGTCGGCGCAATTCCGATACGCCAACAGCCAGATGTGCTGACCTGAGCGATAGGCACGCAAGAGATCGAGGAGGCCGATAGCGTGTAAACAAGGGACGGCGACGGATTCGGTGTGTCTATCGTCGGCGGCCCGATAGCAAGCAGCCAGCATGGCGTTGCTACCTGCCAGTGGGCGCCGGGCGAAAACCAGAGGCAAGTGGATAGCCTGGCGCGGACAAGCCGGCACACACAGGCCGCAACCATCACACTGGCCTGTATCGATTTCGAGCGCAGCGTCATCCAGACGCCAAGCGCCTGACGGACACACGTCCACACAGGCGCGGCAGGAGGCGGTCTCGATGGCGGTGTGCACGCAGCGCGCCGCATCGATTTCCGGCAAGACAGCGCAGCCCTCCCCGACCGCCATGATGCTTTACTGAGCCAGAATCCAGGCCAGTACCTTCTTCAGGTCGGCATCGCTGATCTTGGCCTGCGCCGGCATCGGTACCGGGCCCCAGACACCCTTGCTGCCGGCGCGCACTTCATGCGCGATTTTGTCGGCGGCGTTGGCATCGCCCTTGTATTTTGTGGCTACGCTCTTGTAGGAAGGACCGACCAGTTTCTTGTCCACGGCATGGCAGGCCATGCAGCCATTGGCCTTGGCGATGGCTTCATCGGCGGCGGCCAGACCAGTGGACAGACACAGTGCGGAGGCGAGTGCCAGGGGAATCAAATGGATTGCTTTCATGCTGTGTGCTCCTTGAGGATGCAGGTTGGAAATAAGTAATAACGGGTCACCAGGTTGGCGCAATGCCAGGAACATAGGTCAGAGGTGCGACTGTTGGCGCTTGCACCTTGGGTTGCATGCGCTTCTCGATTTCCTCGGCGCCGGGGCGGGGTTTGCCCAATAGCAACGCCAGCAGATCACGCAATTCCTCACAGTATTCCGCCGTCAGCCAGGACGCGCCGGCATAGAACGGCGTCACGCAGCGCTTGGCGACACGTTCGGCGAAGCGCGGCAGCCAGCGCAAAAGATGTTCGTCGAGAAAGCGGGCCGCCTCTTCGAGTGCATCGGGTTGCGCCGCCCGAATCAGTTCGGCGATGAAATGCAGTTCATGAACCAGATGATCGTCCGAGCGCTTGCGCCAGTCCGCCACGCCCCGTCCATGCCGCCGATAGAACTCACGCACCTGAAACATCGGCGCTTGCAGCACCAGGTTCTCCTCGTCCAGCCAGAACGACTCGGTAGGCGAGGCGGAGAGACCATGATTGAGATAGATGGACGCGTAATCAGCCGCCAATTCATCGCGCTGAACGGCGTCAAGCGGCATGGTCATCGCATCCATCGCTTGTTGCATGAAGCTCACGGCTTCCTGAGCCCGCAGGCGGGTCAGGTTGATTCCGAACTGGTTCGGAAAACCGGATTCCGCCAGCACCGCCAACAGGTTATCGTCCACTTCCTGGTGATGCATGGCAGCCAGCAAGGCCAGGTCTTCGCCGACGCTGACGCGAAATACCGCCATCAGGCCATCAGCGGTCTCGGTAGGCAGGGGCACCACGGCCGTGACAGGCATGTTCAATCCACCTTGGCTTTGTTATGTGGGATGAAAGCGATGGACGGCTTGGTGAGTTCCGGGTCGGCGAAATTCTTCACCGCGCGCACCGCTTTCTCGTTCTTGCCCATCGCCTTGGTGACCCATTCGCCGGCCAGCAGTTTGTCGATCGGACCGATGTCCAGCACCCGCATCTTGCAAGCCATGACGCAATACGGTTTACGCCCGGCGTCGATCTCGTCGACACACATGTTGCATTTGGAAACGATGTTCTGTTCCGGGATGAACTGCGGCGCGCCGTAGGGGCATGCCGCCTCGCAGCGGCGACAGCCGATGCACAGGGTCGAGTCGATATCGACGATGCCGTCCTTCTTGCGCTTGAAGATCGCGCCGGTCGGGCAGGTTGGCAGGCAGGCCGGTTCGGCGCAGTGATTGCACGACAGGTTCAGCTTGAAGGCATAGACCTCCGGGAAGGTGCCGCCTTCGACATACATCACGCGGCGGAAGCGCGGTCCGGGCGCCAGGCCGTTCTTGTCCTTGCAGGCGATCTCGCAGGCGCGGCAACCGATGCAGTCGACGTTGTTGTGGACAAAGCCCAACTGCATGTCCGGCACGACGGGGGTATAGACCTCTTTCTTGCGCCGCTTCACCGCCGCCTTGATCTGCGCCGGGTCTTTTTCGTGAACTGCTTTTTCATCAGCCATTTTTCAGACTCCTCTCAGCGCTGTTTAGTAGTCGCGGCGGAACACGTGGGAACGCGAGGTGGACGTGGTGTCCCAGCCCGGGCGATGCTCCAGATCGGTCTTCTGGATGTTGACCATGGCGTTGTTGTAGGTGAACGCACCGGCCGGGCTGGGCTCATCCAGGGTCAGGAAATCCGGGTTGCCGCCACGATCGACGCCGTATTCGTCCAGATCCATCCAGGCCCCTTCGTGGATCACCAGCACGCCCGGCAGCACGCGCTCGGTGACATAGGCCGGCACCACCACCTTGCCGCGCTGGTTCCACACCTCGACGGTATCGCCGGTCTTGATCCCCAGCCGTTTCGCGTCGCTGGCGTTGATCGTGCATTCCTGCTCGAACGCCTCCTTCAGCCAGGTGCAGTTGGCGAAGATGGAATGGGTACGATGGCGCGGGTGCGGCGAGATCAGGTGGAAGGGAAAATCCTTGGTCAGCTTCTTGTTGTTGAGGTATTCATTCGGCTCGATCCATTTCGGAATCGACGGGATGTGCGCGCCATACTTGGTCTTCTTCCAGTCGTGGATGCTGGCCAGTTCCGAGCTGAGGATTTCGATCCTGCCGGATGGCGTGGCGAACGGCTTGCCCTTCTCGATCTGGTCGCGGAAGGCGACGTGGGGCTGGTCCAGCTTGAACTTGTAGACGCCATGCATCTTGAAGTCTTCCCAGCTCATCGTGACATGCTGGTGCGCCATCACCTTGTGCTCCCACCATTCGCGCAGATAGGCCTCGTCCACCGCATCGTCGTTGTCGAAGTAGTCACGATTGGCTTTCGGGTTGTAGGCGCGGCCGAAGGTCTCGCCGCCGATACGCCATGCCAGTTCGGTAAATATCTGGAAATCGGTCTTGGACTCGCCCAGCGGCTGGATGGTCTTCGGCCGGTGGATGTAGTAGTGCCCCTTGTACCATGGCAAAGCCACGTCATGCCGCTCGAAGTGGGTCGACACCGGCAACAGGATGTCCGCCCACAGGCCGGATGGCGTGATGGTGGAATCCATGCACACCACCAGTTCCAGCTTGCGGATCGCGGCGATTTCCTTATTGATGTTGGTGAGCTGGTTGAACCAGTCCGACCCCTGCCAGAAGATACCCTTGATGTTGGGAATCTGCCCGTCGGTGGCGTCCTGGCGCGGCCAGCAGCCGATTTCCTCGCGCTTCACATTGGGGTAGTTCAATACGCAATGCGCCCAGCGGTCGCTCTTGATAGAGGCGAACCAGACGTTGGCGTACTGATCGTAGGGATAGGCCACCGCCTCCGCGTGCCAGGCCTTGCCAACGCCCTCGGCGCAGCCGCCGAGTACCCCGATGTTGCCGGTCATCGCCTGCAATGCCGCCGCCATGCGGCTGTACTGCTCACCGTACTCGGCCCGTCCCGGCGCCCACGATGCCTTCAAGGCGGCCGGCTTGGTAGTGGCGTACATATGCGCCAGTTTGACGATGTCCGTCGCCGACACGCCGCAGATGGCGGAGGCCCATTCCGGCGTCTTCGCCACGCCGTCGTACTTGCCCAGGATGTAATCCTTGAAGTTCTCGCCGCCATTGGGCGACTGTGCCGCCCAGGCCGGCATGGTGCCGGCGTCCATGCCCTGGCAGAACCTGTCGATGAAGCTCTGGTCCTGCAGGTTGTTGATAAAGATGTAGTGCGCCATGCCGGCCATCATCGCGGCATCGGTATTCGGCTTGATCGGAATCCACCAGGCGTCATAAGCCGCCGCCGAATCGGTGAATTGGGGGTCGATCACCACGAACTTGCAGCCGTTCTGCTTGGCCAGGCGCATGTAGTAGAAGGTATTGCCGCCGTGGAAGGTATAGGCCGGGTTCCAGCCCCACATGATGACCAGCTTGGAATGGGCGAAGGTGTCGTCCTCGTTGCCGTCCTCGATGGTGCCGTAGGTCCAGCGCGAACTGGTAGTGGTGGCTTGATAGGACGGCACCGACCAGGAATTGGTGCGGCAGCCGAACATGCCCATGAAGCGTCCGAGCAGCCCCTCGATCTGATCCGACTTGTGCAGCACGCCATATGAAGCGCCGGCATAGGACTGATCCAGCAGCGCGGTGGGGCCGTATTTATCCTTGATTTCAATCATCTTGCTGGCTACATAGTTCAGCGCCTCGTCCCAGGAAATGCGCTTAAACTTGCCCTCGCCGCGCTTGCCCACCCGCAGCATCGGGTATAGCAGGCGCTCGGCGGAATAGATGCGTTGGCGATAGGAACGGCCGCGCAGACAGGCGCGCAGTTGCGGTTCCTCGAAGGTGTCCTTGCCGAACACGCCGCCCTGCTGATAACGACCGTCATCGGTGGACAGGCGGACGATCACGTCGCCTTTCTTGTGCGCCACCAGCATGTGGCGCGAGCCGCAGTTGTGGGCGCAGGAAGTGACCACGGTGGTCAACTGGTCGTCCTTCGGGTAGGGCTCATAAGCGAAGGCTTTCGCCTCTTTCACCGTGCCCAGATCAACCAGGCCGCCGGCCGCCAGCGCACCGGCGCCCGCTGCGGTGGTCTTGAGGAACTCGCGCCGGCCCGGGTTCAGGCGTTCGCTGAGGAGGTTCAGGTCGAATTCAAATCTGGCTGACATGTTGGCTTCCCTTGCTGGTCTGGATCCGGACATAACTGCTCTTGCGCGCTTTGCGGGCAACAGCAGGGCGGGATTTGGGCTTGGCCTTGCTGCTGGTTTTCGCGGCCGGCGCCGAGGTTGCGGGGATGGCGGGCGATACGGTCGATGCGGGCGTTGCCGCCGCCGGTACGACCGAAGGCGGAATCCACACATCCAGCAGGAAACGAGGGTCCGAGGCCGTTGGCCGGTTCTTCGCCCAATCCGGCACGTCCTTGTCCATGCCGTCCCAGGCATGGCGCGGATAGGGGAAGGGGATGCGATACCAGGCGCGGCCACCGTGGCAGCCATAGCAGTGATCGGCGGATTCGCGCCCCGCCGCCTCGATCGCTTTCGGCTTCAGGAAGTTGACGTTATGCCGGCTGGTGCGGATGCCTTCATGGCACATCAGGCAGTTGTTGCCGAAGGTCTCGCCGTGCTGCGCCCACGGGCCGGGCAGCCCCATCACCTCGTGGTTGAACTGACCATGGCACATCAGACAGGTTTTCGGATCGACCTGTTTGCGCAAGGTGTAAGCAGTGGCCTGCGTCGTGGCCGAAGTGCCGGGCGCCTCATCGCGGGGATCGTGGCCCTGGTGGCAGGTATTGCAGCGCAGGTTCATCAATTTTTTGGCCAACTCGCCGACCAGATGGCGACGATGGAAGGTGTCCTGATTTCCGCTGTAAACCTCCAGGGTCTGGTACCAGGCCAGACTTTGGTCGGCCCGAACCCCGGCTGGCGACTGAGCGCGCACGCTGGGTTTAAGCACTTCGGCATGGCAGACCAGGCATTCCTTGTCCTCCGCCAGTTCAATGGCGGGTTTGAAATGCAGCGGGTTCCAACGCGCGGCGGCATGACCCGTAGGCTCGCCGGCAGCAAAGGTCATAACGGCCACGAGCATCAGCGATAGCCCCACCCCCACCCACAGGATGATCTTGCCGACGTACTCGGACTTCTGGTCATTCTCATTACATTGCGACATCTGCCTCTCCTTGGCCTGAAACGGCCTCAATCACATGGGAGGGAGGGTGACGGGCTGCGCCCGTCACCCCCAGAAGTCGGCGCACCGCAGAACACGGTGCGCGCGGCGTCTTACTTGGCCGGAGGCGTCCAGGCCTTGTCCTTGTCACCGGACATGCCGGACATGCCGCCCATGCCGCCCATGCCGCCCATGCCCGACATACCGGACATGCCACCCATGCCTTGCTGGCCGGACATACCAGACATGCCGCCCATGCCGCCCATGCCAGACATGCCGGACATTCCGGACATTCCGCCCATGCCAGACATTCCGCTCATGCCTTGCTGCGGGTAGAAGAAGATTTCACCGGCGGGTGAAATACGGAAATAGCCAGACATACCGCTCATGCCCGACATTCCGGACATGCCACCCATGCCCGACATTCCGGACATGCCACCCATGCCCGACATTCCGGACATGCCGCCCATGCCCGACATTCCGCTCATGCCACCCATGCCCGACATTCCGTTCATGCCACCCATGCCCGACATCCCGTTCATGCCACCCATGCCCGACATCCCGTTCATGCCACCCATGCCCGACATTCCGCTCATGCCGCTCATGCCGCTCATGCCGCTCATGCCGGTGGGCGGAGCGTAGAACCACATCAGGCCATAGGGTGTGTTTGCAGAGCTCCAGGTACCGCCCATGCCGCCCATGCCGGACATCCCGCTCATGCCGCCCATGCCGGACATACCGCTCATACCACCCATGCCAGACATACCGCTCATGCCGCCCATGCCGGACATGCCGCTCATACCACCCATACCACCCATACCACCCATGCCGGACATACCGCTCATGCCGCCCATGCCGCCCATGCCAGACATACCACTCATGCCGCCCATGCCAGACATACCGCTCATGCCTTGCTGCGGGTAGAAGAAGATTTCACCGGCGGGTGAAATACGGAAGTAGCCGCTCATACCGGACATGCCACTCATCCCACCCATACCGGACATGCCACTCATCCCACCCATGCCAGACATGCCACTCATCCCACCCATGCCGCTCATGCCGGACATGCCACCCATGCCCGACATACCACCCATACCGCTCATACCCGACATGCCACCCATACCGCTCATACCTGACTGAGCGCTTGCGGCGCCAACAGCAGCCACAGCAGCCATCGCAACAACCAATTTCAAAACACGCATTCGAGTCATCGAATTCTCTCCTTGAGATCAAAACAGCCGGCTTTCTGACCGGCATGGAAAAACGCTCGCAAGAGCGTTCAATTCACCGTCCTGGGACGGACCGACCAGCACCACCGGAAGCGGAGCCGTGCCAATTGCGGATGTCGTAGGGGCCGGTCAGGCCTGGACGATTGAAGGGGGTGTACCAGGCGCCCTGGTCTTCCAGGAAACGCAGGCTGAAGGGATAAGGGGGGGCCTCGATGCCGCTGAGAGCGGTGCGGTACCAGGCTGCGTCCTTGGTGAATGAACGCAGCACCGGCGCGCCGACGGGCCGCAGCGATGGCTCCGTGCCGGCAATGAACTCATCGGCGAGGACACTCGCCGGCGCCACGGCAAGAAATGCGGCGAGCGTGACAACCACGGATAGCCAGGCTTTTCGGGTCAAGTCGTGGGACATGCTTCCTCCAGACGGTTTGCAATCAAGATGCGCACCGTTCAGACGGCGCCACACCACATGCAAGCCATTCAGCAAAGCCCGTGCCATGCCGATTTTCGTTTCTAACCCTTTGTTTTTAATGTGTATGAGCTTTTATCCAAGCGGGCGACGCCGCGCCCTCCTGCCAAGTTGGCAGGAGGGCGCGCGAGAACCCCGGAAAGCCGTTGGTTGGCCCTGCCAAATTGGCAGGCATGACATTCAGTGGTAGGAATCGGGGCTGCATGATCCGTACCATTACGGCAGGCCAGTTCAGTTCGAGGTCTGCCAATCTGGCAGTAACGTAGGTTGGCAGTCGTCCCGGTTAGCTGTGCCCCGTTGGGGCCAGGTCAATCTTGGGGCTGCCCTGCGATTGACTTGAGCGCGCCGAAACACGAGGTATTTGCATGGTTTTTTTCCGGATCACGAGCCTGCGCCACAAGTTTCTGCTGGGCACGGCGGCGGGATTGCTCACCCTGTCGCTGGCCCTGATCGGCCTGGCGGCGGCGTTGTATCAGCACCAGCTGACGCAGGAACGCAGCCAGGCTTCGCGCGAGGTCAACCGGTTGCTCCAGGCGGCTTTGGAGAACGCCATGCTCAAGCGCGATCTGCCCGGATTGCGCGAAATCGTCACCCAGATGGGACAGCAACACGGTGTACGCGGGGCGATGATCGTTGCTCCCAACGGGGAAATCCGTTTCGCCTCCGACCCGGCGCAACTGGGTCAGGTGTTTCCCTTGCGGGCGCTTGGGGTGTGCCTGGATTGCCCGCAACAAAACTCGCCGGTTGCGCTCACCACCCAGTTCACGCTGGATGCACAGGGGCGCGAAGTCATGCGCAGCTTCAACCCGGTGGCCAACAAACCGGCCTGCACCGGCTGCCACGGAACAGCGGCAGCACATCCTATCAATGGCGTCCTGGTGGTGGATTACGACGCCGTGCCGATCCGCCGCCAGGCCATCCTCTCTGCTGTGGGGCTGGCCGGTATGGGCGGAGTGCTGCTGCTGGCCACCTTGTTGGGCGGCGCCTGGTTCATCCACCGTTACGTGCTGCTGCCGGTGGCGCGACTGGCCGACGCCAGTCGCGCGCTGGCGGCGGGACATATGGAAAGCCGCTCCCACCTTTCCGGACACGACGAACTGGCCGACCTCGGCCATACCTTCGACCAGATGGCGGAAAGCCTGCAAAGTCTGATCCGCCGCACCCGCGAGCAGGAGGCCTTCCTGCAAGCCCTGGTGGATGCCATTCCCGATGGCATCCGGGTGATCGACAGCGAGAATTTCCGCATCGTGCTCGACAATCAGGCCTACCGTGACCAGATCGGCCTTCTGCCTGCACACAGCCACGCGGGCACGCCGTGCCACCTCTCCAGCCAAGGGCGGGCCACGCCCTGCCCGCCTTCGATGGTGTGCTGTCCGCTGCATGAGATCGGCAAGAATGGCCAGCCTTGCAAGAGTCTGATGAACTTCAGCCGTGCCGAAGGCGGCGAGCGCCAGGTGGAGGTGTTCGCGGCGCCCCTGCTGGCGCAGGTGGAGGGGGTGGAAAAACACTTTGTCGTGGAATCCAGCCGCGACCTGGCCAAGCTGCTGAAGTTCTCACAGGAACAAAAGCTGGCCGAGATGGCGCGTCTGGCCACCGGTGTCGCGCACGAGATCCACAATCCGCTTGCCTCGATCCGCCTCGCGCTGCATGCCATGTTGCGCGTCACCGAAATGGACGCAGAGCAACCCACGGTGCTGCGCGAGTATCTGCAGATGGTGGATGGCGAGATCGACCGTTGCATCGACGTCACGGAACGCCTGCTGAAACTAGGCATCACGCCGCAGGCGACGGCGCAACTGGTGGCAGTCAACCCGGCGGTGGAAGAGACCCTGTCTTTGCTGGCCTGGGAGGCAGGTGAAGACAAGGTATCCATCTCCACGCAACTGGAAATTCCGACCCCGCGCATCATGGCCACAGACAGCGAATTGCGCGCGGTGGTGCTCAATCTGGCGCAGAACGCGATACATGCCATGCCAGACGGCGGCACCTTGAACGTAAGCAGCCGGCATGACGGCGAGTTGGTGGAAATCGTGTTCGAGGACACCGGCGTGGGCATCACGGCCGAGGATGCCCCGCATGTGTTCGACCCCTTCTTCAGCCACCGTGCCGACGGCCAGAGCGGCACCGGTCTGGGCCTGTCCATTTGCCGCTCGATCATCGAAGGTTACGGTGGCAAGATCGAATTCGACAGCCAACCCGGCCGCGGCAGCCGCTTCGTCGTGCGACTGCCGGAGGCTTCCACACGCATGCCAGGATGACCACAACCACGCCAATTCTGCTGGTCGAGGATGACCGCTTGCTCAACCGCCTGCTGACCGGCGAACTCAAGCGCATGGGCTACGCCGTGACCAGCGTGCATTGCTGGCGCGATGCCCACGCGCACCTGGACCAGTACGAACCCGCTCTGATCGTGGCCGACGTGCAGTTGCCCGATGCCAACACCCTGGATTTGCTGCCCAGCCTGACCCAGACTTACCCGGTCATCGTGCTGACCGCTTTCGGCACGGTGCAAGGCGCGGTCGCCGCGATGAAGGCGGGCGCGCGGCAATACCTGACCAAGCCGATCGACCCGGACGAACTCGAACTGGAGGTCAAGCGCGTCCTACAACACTCTGCCTTGAGCCGCGATCAGCAGTTCTGCAAGGAACGCCTGCGCCCCAGCGGCGGCATGGTGGGGGCCAGCGCCGCGATGGCCGAATTGCAGCGCCTGATCGACGCCGTTGCCGATTCCGAAGCCACCGTATTGATTCAGGGCGAAAGCGGCGTCGGCAAGGAACTGGTGGCGCACGCCATCCATGAACGCAGCCCGCGCGCGGCACGCAATTTCGTCGCCGTCGATTGCTGCACGCTGCAGGAAAAACTGTTCGAGTCGGAACTGTTCGGCCATGAAAAAGGCGCCTTTACCGGCGCCGAGCGACAGAAACCCGGCCTGATCGAGGCTGCCCAGGGCGGCACCCTGTTTCTCGACGAGATCGGCGAGATCGAACCGGTCATCCAGGCCAAGCTGTTGCGCGTGCTGGAAAGCGGCGAATACCGCCGCCTGGGCGGGGTCAAGGACTTGCAGGCCAACGTGCGCATCGTCGCCGCCACCAACCGCAACCTGACGCAAATGAGCAAGGACGGCAAGTTTCGCGCCGACCTCTACTACCGGCTTTCCGCCTTCACCCTGCGTATTCCGCCGCTACGCGAGCGCTTGCAGGACATCCCGGCGCTGGTCGAGCATTTCCTCGCCCATCACAACTTTTCCCGTCGCCTGAACAAACGGCTGAACCCGGCGGCGCTGCGCCTGCTGATGGCCTACGGTTTTCCCGGCAACATCCGCGAATTGCGCAACATGGTCGAGCGCGCCATCATCGTCGGCGGCGGCAGCGATGAAATCCGCCCGGAACATTTCTCCTTCGAAGCGCTCGGCGAACAACCGGGCCAGTTCAGTATGGGCTTCCAGCACGAACCGACGCTGGATGAGATCGAACGCCGCTACCTGGAACTCCTGGTGGCGAAATACGCCGGCCACCGCGGCCAGATCGCCGCCATCCTGGGCGTCAGCGAACGCAGCATCTACCGCCTGCTGGAAAAGCACGGGTTCAAGGGCGAGGCGTGATGCGGATATTCGAACGATTCAGTACCGTGTAATCGCCCGTTTCAACGCATCCGCCAACGCACCACGTACCGGCTCCACTGGTTTGCCTTGATTGGGACGAACGCGTTGCGCGGGTACGGCAGCCGTCTTGGCCGGAAGCGCGTCCCCCATCCGCATGGTGAGCGCGACGCGTTTGCGTGGAATGTCCACTTCCAGCACCTTCACCTTGACGATATCGCCGGCCTTGACCACCTCGCGCGGGTCTTTGACGAACTTGTCAGACAGCGCGGAGATATGCACCAGGCCGTCCTGATGCACGCCGACATCGACGAACGCGCCGAAGTTGGTCACGTTGGTGACAACGCCTTCCAGTTGCATGCCGGGTTGCAGGTCTTTCAGATCGTTGACGCCATCCATGAACACGGCCGCCTTAAACGCGGGGCGCGGATCGCGGCCGGGTTTTTCCAGTTCCTTCAGGATGTCGCGCACGGTGGGCAGGCCGAAACGGTCGTCGACGTACTTGCCGGCATCGAGGCGCCTCAGCAAGTCGGCGTTGCCGATGAGGTTGCCAATCGAGCCTTTCATGTCGAGTTTCAGATCGGCCAGGATGCGCTGCACGACGGGATAGGCCTCGGGGTGAACCGACGAGGCGTCGAGCGGATTGTCGCCGCCCGGCACGCGCAGGAAGCCGGCGGCCAGTTCGAAGGTTTTCGGGCCCAGGCGCGGCACCTGCTTCAGCGCGGCGCGGTTGGCGAACGGCCCGTGCGCGTCGCGGTGCGCGACGATCTGGTTGGCCAGCGTGGCATTCAGGCCGGAAACGCGGGTCAGCAGCGCGGCGGAAGCCGTATTCACATCGACACCGACCGCGTTGACACAGTCTTCCACCACGGCTTCCAGCGCCTGGCCCAGCTTGGCCTGGCCGAGGTCGTGCTGATACTGGCCGACGCCAATCGCCTTGGCTTCGATCTTAACCAGTTCCGCCAGTGGGTCTTGCAGGCGGCGTGCGATGGAGACCGCGCCGCGCAAGGTCACGTCCATGTCCGGGAATTCGCGCGCGGCCAGGTCGGAGGCGGAATAGACCGATGCGCCGGCTTCGCTGACCGTCACCTTGATCAGGCCCAGTTCCGGTTGCAAACGGATCAGATCGGCGGCCAGTTTGTCGGTCTCGCGGCTGGCGGTACCGTTGCCGATGCTGATCAGTTCCGCGCCATGCTTGCCGGCCAGTTTTGCGAGTGTGGCGAGCGAGCCGTTCCAGTCGTTGCGCGGCTCGTGCGGGTAGATCACGGCGGTGTCGAGCACCTTGCCGGTGCGGTCCACCACCGCTACCTTGACGCCGGTGCGGATGCCGGGATCGAGCCCGACCACCGCCTTCGGCCCGGCCGGCGCGGCGAGCAACAGGTCTTTCAGATTACTGGCGAAGACGCGGATGGCCTCATGCTCGGCGCGCTCGAACAGCGCGTTCATCAGATCCAGTTCCAGATGCAGCGACAATTTCACTTTCCAGGCCCAGCGCACCGTGTCTAGCAGCCATTTGTCGCCTGGACGGCCTTGATCGCGCAGGCCGAAGTGGGCGGCGATATACCCTTCGCACGGGCTAGCAGGCTTCTCGGCAAGTTCCTCCGGCAGCTTCACGGTCACCGACAGCACGCCCTCATTACGGCCGCGAAACAAGGCCAGCGCCCGATGCGAAGGCATCGCCTTCCAGGGCTCATCGAACGCGAACCAGTCGCGGAATTTCTGGCCCTCGGCTTCCTTGCCCTCGATCAGACGCGAAACCACGCGACCGTTGTCCTGTAGATGGTTGCGCAGCTTCTCGATCAATGCGGCCGCTTCCGAAAATTGCTCCATCAGAATCTGGCGCGCGCCGTCGAGCGCGGCTTTCACGTCGGCCACGCCCTTCTCCAGATCAACGAAGGCGGCGGCTTCGGCTTCCGGGTTCAGCATCGGGTCGGCCAACAACATTTCCGCCAGCGGCCCCAGGCCGGCCTCGCGCGCGATCTGCGCCTTGGTGCGACGCTTGGGCTTGTAGGGTAGATAGAGGTCTTCCAGGCGCTGCTTGGTTTCCGCAGCCACGATCTCGGCCCGCAATTCCGCTGTCAGCTTGCCTTGTTCCTCGATGCTGGCCAGCACCGCCGCGCGCCGATCTTCCAATTCGCGCAGATAACCCAGCCGTTCTTCCAGATGCCGCAACTGGGTATCGTCTAGCCCACCCGTCGCCTCTTTCCGGTAACGCGCCACAAACGGTACCGTGGCGCCGTCGTCGAGCAGCGCGACTGCGGCGGCAACCTGGTTGGGGTGGACATTGAGTTCCTGGGCAATGCGGGTTTCAATAGGATTGGGCATGAGTCAAAAAGTCGGTCGGCAAGGGTGCGCGAGGATGGGCCAAGGCGCCGCCGCGGACAAGGCCTGACATTCCAATTGATACTATTCGGGCAATGCGGAAATTTTTCCTTGAAAATCGAGTCCGTATCGGCATTTATGTCGGCGGATAAATTGTTATGCACGGAGTCGAGTTGGAACCGAGCGCCCCTCTGGAGAGAAGTTGATGTCGGAAACCGCACTGCTGGATAGTTGTCGGGACATTGCCGCCACGCGGCTATCCGAAGAACTTGCGCAGACTTTGGCGCACGTGGTCAGCGAGTTGGCCGAACTGGTCAGCAAAATGCCCTCGCAAGAGATGTACAGCCTGTACATGGACAGCATGGAACTGGCGCGCGACAAGAGCGCCGCCATTACCTCCGGCTTCAAGAAACACTTCTTTACCCGTTTCAACGATGAAAAGCGGCGCGTCCTCCATGAGTCCAACGGCCAGTCCGGCGGACGCAATCTGGACATGAGCAAGCTGAGCCTGCTCGAACCAGACGATCTGGAACAGACGCTGGCCGCCGACACCATCGCCAACGCCATTGCCAATAGCTGTGGCGAAGAACTGTTTGGCCTGGGTAAACGCCTTGGCGTGCTGCTCAATGAACCCGACTTGAAAACCGAGCAGATTCCGCTGGGCCCGAACGCAATAGGTGCCGCCCTGCTCGACGCGATGCAAGACCAGAATGCCAGCGTCAAAATAAAACTGTTGCTGGTCACTCGCATCAACAAACGTCTTCCCGCCAAGGTGCGCGTCGTATTTCAGGAACTCAACCAACATCTGATCAAACACAACGTGCTGCCGACCATACGCGCCGGCATCAATCGCACTACCCCCGCACCGGCGCACAAACCGAGCGATCCGGGCGTACCGGCTGGAAATCCTGTTGGCAACCTGGGTGGCAACCTGGGTGGCAATATCGCGGCGAATGCCGGACAGGACATGTTCGCCATGCTGCAACAATTGATCTCGTTCGGGCGCGCCGGAATGGCGCCCGCCATGCCGGGACTGCCCTCGTTACCGGAACTGCCCGGCAGTCAGGAATTCGGCGCGGGAACAGGAATAAGCGGCGGACAGGGCGGCAGTCCGAACATGGGCCACAGTCTGGACCCGGCCGTCTTGCACACGCTGACCCAACTCCAGCATGGCCGGATTGAAGGTCTGGGTCTGAACATGGGCAATCTGAATGCGAACCTGATCGCCGATGGCCATACCAACGTGCTGCGCGAACTGAAGAATTCGCAAGCGGCCGGCATGTTCGGGCAGATGGATGCCATGACCCTGGACATCGTGGTGCTGGTGTTCGACTACATCCTCGGCGACAACCGCATTCCGGATGCGATGAAAGCGCTGATTGGCCGCCTGCAGATCCCGGTGCTGAAGGTGACCATGATCGACAAGACCTTCTTCTCGCAGAAGGCCCACCCGGTACGCCGACTGCTCGATTCGCTGGCGGACGCCTCGCTCGGCTGGGATCCGGAGGAAGGTCATGACAGCAGTCTGTACCAAAAAGTCGAACAGCTCGTGCAGCTCATCCTGAACCAGTTCGACGACGGACTCGACGTATTCGCGGAAGCTTTAAGCGAATTCCAGAACTATATGGCCGAGGAAAAACAGGTCAGCGACCAGCTCGCCACGCGCAGCGCACAGTTCCTGCGCACTCGCGAGCAACTCGCGATCGGCCAGGTGGCGGCGCATGACGCCATCGTCGCCAGTCTGCTCGACCACCCGACGCCAGTGCCCATCCACGACTTTCTGCTCGCCCATTGGGAACGCTTGCTGGCAAAACATTACGTCGAGACCGGCGAAAACAGCCCGGAATGGAACAATGCGGTCGCCACGATGAACGACCTGCTCTGGAGCCTGACCCCCAAGACCGACAAGGAAGAGCGGCGCAAGTTGATCGAATTGCTGCCGCAACTGTTGAAGCGCATCGATAGCGGCATCGACGCGCTCCAGATCGAACAATCGGTGCGCGACGCGTTTTTCTCGGATCTGGTGAAATGCCATGCGGTCGCCGTGAAAGCCGGTTTCCGCGACGGTCAAGCCGAAATCGATCCGGCCATGACCAGCGCAACCAGCCAATATGAAATTCCGGACTTATCAGACCAGACAGCACCGGTGTTTTCGACGCAGGACTTCGTCGACATTCCGGTCTTGACCGACTCGGTCGCGCCCGATGACGCGCTCCTGCAAGAAATCGGCGCGGTTGAAGCGGACACTGACGACCTTGAGGAAATCACCATCGGCGACGTGCGCGGCGAAACCTGGGACGAACCGCGCGACAGCCATTTCGAAACCCAGGTGAAACATCTCAAACGCGGAACCTGGATCGAATTCATACAAGATGATGGCAGCGCCCTGCGCGCCAAACTGGCCTGGATCAGTCCGCTGCAAGGCACTTACCTGTTCACCAACCGGCTCGGCAAACGCGCCGTATCGATCAACTCGCGGGGGCTGGCCGCGAAATTCCGCGAGGGGCACGCGCAAATAATCGACAACGTGCCGTTGATCGAACGCGCGGTGAACAATGTGTTCGAACACTTTCAGAGACGCGCCTGAGTCTTGCTTGATTGGCTCGGTTTTGTGGCTTCGAGCAGTCGGTCGAATGCCTCGGCATGGATTCCCCCGGAAGCCCTAAGAAAAAGCCGATGTCTACACCTCGGCCCGGATGAAACGGATTCACCACGACACAGCTGCCGCGCGTTGCCGTGGCGGCTTGGCCAGCCACTGGCGAGCCAGTATCCGGCTCTGTTCTTCATGCGACGGATCCCTCCGCGCGGCCAGCGTGGCGTAGGCGGCTTGAGCCCGACCGGAAAAAGCCGCGTTATCAAACAAGCCAGGTTGAGCGCGGACGAAATGCAGGGCCAGGCCATACCATTTGAGCGCCTCCACATCGTCCGCCGGCACTCCCGCGCCACGCTCGTAAAACCCGCCCAAGGCTAGCTGGGCCGCGGCCATGCCCTGGGCGGCCGCCCGTTCCAGCAAGCGCCGCGCCGCTTCTTCATCCCTGGGCACACCGTCGCCCTTGTGGTACATCCAGCCAAGATGATAGCAAGCGGGCCCATAGTCGTTTCGGGCCGACCGGCTGAACCAAACCACGGCCTTGGCGCTGTCTCTGGCCAGGCCCCAGCCATGAGCATGAAGCATGCCCAGCATGTACTGGGCGCGTGGGTGGTTCGCCTGTGCCGCAAGTCCCAGCCAATGGGCTGCCTTCCGATGGTTCTGGGCGAAACCGGGAGACCAGCCGTGGAAATTGCCGTTTTCGTAGGCATAGCCGAGTTCAAACTGGAGGCTGGGCGATCTGTCCATTGCCACCGCGACGCTCCCGCACAGGGCCGCGATCGCGACCAGCCAGGCCACGCGCGCCTTGGACATTTTCAACGGCGGACTCCGGATGCCCGTCAAAAATCCCTGGGAATGCTCAGAAATCGGCCTCGTCTTCGAGGATCTTGCTCAGTTTTTCTGAAACGAACAGGCGTTCTTCCAGAACGTGACGCATCGATTTCATGCGTCCGAAACAGGCCGGGCAGACGTGTTGTCCGTCGTCGGCCGAGACCCAGCCGGCAAGCCTTGCGTCTTCATCGGTTCCGTCAAACCAGTTGCGGCCGTCGGATACCCGCCGGCCGATGCGCGAATCGCGTCCGGATGAACGCCGCATCTCGATGTAACGGATTGCGAGCGGATTACAGATATCGCAAAAAATGAAACTGCGGCGCGCCATGTCGACATTCCTCGACTTTTGTTCAGGTGGACGATGGGGCTGAAGAATAGCGGTACGCAATCCGGTAACCAAGCAGTTTCACGCAAAGACCGCTCAGCCCCCGGTTACCGGCGGGAACAGCGCGACTTCGTCGTTATCGTTCAATGCCTGCTCCGGGCCGACGATGTCCTGATTGATCGCGACGCGATACGCGCGGCCTTCGGCCAGCTCTTCCGTCCAGACGCCGCCGCGGGCGCGCAGGGTGTCGAGCAGATCGGCGAGGCGGACGGTTGAGGTTGCGCTTGGTGCGACAAGCTCAAGGCGTTCCTGGCCGATGCCGAAAATTTCACGCAGACGGGCGAAATAAAGCAGGCGGATGTTCATGCCAATAGCTCCGAGAGCGGGATGAAGCGCACCGGATCGCCCACGTTCACGGTGACGCCGGCATCGACATCGACCAGACCATCGGCCCAGGCCAGTGAAGTGAGTACGCCGGAACTCTGGTTTGGAAACAGCACGGCCCGGTTCATTTCGATGCGCGCACGCATGAATTCGCGGCGTCGACCGGGTTTGGCGCGAGTGAAACCGGCGGGCAGGTGGAAACCGGCGGGCGGGCGAAAAATGGCGCCCATGCGTTTGAGCAGAAAGGGGCGCACGAACAGACAGAACACGACGAAAGCGGAAACCGGGTTGCCCGGCAGACCGATGAAATCGACGTTGCCAATGCGGCCATGCGCCAGTGGCTTGCCCGGTTTCATCGAGACATTCCACAGATCGATGCGGCCAATCTTCTCGACCGCCGCCTTGACGTGATCTTCTTCGCCGACCGAAACGCCGCCGCTGGTGATGACTACGTCGGCCACCGCGCTGGCGCGTTGCAAGGCGACGAGGGTGGCGTCGAAGTTGTCGCCGATCTGGCCCAGGTCGATGACTTCGATGCCGAGCTGGTTCAGCAACGCAATCAGTGTGGCGCGGTTGGAGTTGTAGATGCGGCCGGCGCCAAGCGGCTCGCCAGGCAGAACGATTTCGTCGCCGGTGAAGAAAACGGCGGCCTTCAGACGACGGTAGACCGTGAGACGGGTTTCGCCTATCGAGGCGGCGACACCCAGTTGCGCCGGGCCCAGGCGCGCGCCGGGCTCGAGCACGGTTTGGCCGATCTGGATATCTTCGCCGGCGCGGCGGATGTTGGCGCCCGGTTTGGGCGGGCGCATGACCCGCACTTCATCGGTTCCCGCCTCGCAGTCTTCCTGCATGACCACGCAATCTGCACCGTCTGGAATCGGCGCGCCGGTAAAAATGCGCGCCGCCGTGCCCGCTTGCAGCGGTTGACCGGGATGGCCGGCGGGGATGCGCTGGCTGATTGGCAACCACGGCGACAACCACTGCGGCTCCCCCGCGCCATCGACGCATTCCGCATGGCGTAGCGCGTAGCCGTCCATCGCCGAATTGTCCAGCGGCGGCACGTTGACGCCGGACACCAGCGGCGCGGCCAGAATCAAGCCGAGGGCGGTTTCCGCCGGCAGGGTTTGGCTTTCGATGACAGGAACGGCGGCGGCCAGTAATTGGTCCAGCGCGGCTTCCACACTCAGCATGTCGGTCATGATCGGGTCCACTCCAGGATGAAGGCGGCGATGGCCTCCGGGTTGTTTATGTCGAGCCAGCGTATCGGTCTCTCCGGCTTTCGATCCGCAATCACGGCAATGAAATATGCGTCATCGGGATGCAGCCAGGGGCGTTCATTCGCGGCGCGCCAGACTTCAAGCTTGGGCAACTCCGCGTGTTTATAGCCTTCCACCAGCACCAGATCGCACGGCCCAAGTCGGGCCAGATGATCGTCCAAGCCGGGTTCCGGCGCACCGCGCAATTCGCCAACCAGCATCCAGCGATGCGGCGAAGTGAGCAGGGTTTCGTGCGCGCCGGCTTGGCGATGCCGCCAGGAATCCTTGCCGACCACATCCACCTCGATGTCGTGATGGCTCTGCTTGACGACTGAAACTTTAAGCCCGGCCGCGTTCATCAACGGCAGCAGTTTTTCGATCAAGGTGGTTTTGCCGCTGCCGCTGTAGCCGGAGATGCCAAGTATTTTCATCGCGCGACGATACTTCGCTTGAGCTGTCCGCGCGCGCGCCGAGGCAAGGTATTCTGGCCGAGAGTTGATCACGATCAATTCCGTCGCTTTGCTGTCTACGAGGGCGAGACTATATTTCGTCGCAGTCAATGACACACCCGGTTTTACAAAAAATGAACAAGCTGATCGATCGTTTCGGCCGCCGTATCGAATACCTCCGCCTCTCGGTGACGGATCGTTGCGACTTGCGTTGCGCCTACTGCATCCCGGAAGGTTTCAAGGGCTTCGAGGAGCCGGAGCACTGGCTGACCTTCGATGAAATCGAACGTCTGTTGGGACTGTTCGCCAGCCTGGGCCTGAAACGCCTGCGCCTGACCGGCGGCGAGCCGTTGCTGCGCCGCAATATCGTCGGACTGGTCGAACGGGTCGCGGCAATTCCCGGCATCGAGGATGTTTCCGTCTCCACCAACGCCACGCAACTGGCCGGCATGGCGCGGGATCTGAAACGCGCTGGCGTTACCCGCCTCAATGTCAGCCTCGATTCGCTGCGCCCGGAAGGGGTAGAAAAAATCAACGGTCGTCCCGCCCTGGACAAGATTCTGGCCGGCCTGGAAGGCGCGCGGGCAGCCGGCTTCGCGCCGATCAAGGTGAATATGGTGGTGATGCGCGAGAACGCCGACGAGGTCGACGACATCGTCGCCTACTGCATGCAACGCGGCTTTGTCTTGCGCCTGATCGAACTGATGCCGATGGGCGATACCGCGCGCAAGATGGGTTATGTCGATCTGCAACCGGTGAAGGCGCGCCTGCAAAAGCGCTTCGGCCTGATCGACACGGTGATGTCCGGCGGCGGCCCGGCGCGTTATCTGGGCACGCCGGACGGAAAATTCAACGTCGGTTTCATCACGCCGATCTCGCAACACTTCTGCGCCACCTGCAACCGTGTGCGCTTGACCGTGGATGGCATCCTGCATCTGTGCCTGGGCCAGGAAGATCGGGTCGATTTCCGCGCCATGATGCGCGGCGGCGCCAGCGATGCGGAGATCGTCGAAACGATACGCTCGGCCATCGACATGAAACCGGAACGGCACGAATTCATCGAAGCGCCGCAAAAACTGGTTCGTTTCATGAGCATGACCGGCGGATGAAAACCAGGAACGTCAAAAACGGTCTGCGGGCGACCAATAACCTGAACTTATAACCGAATACAAAAAATTGACTGTCCAGGCCTCTGCCGCGCGCATACGCTAATGGGCGATCTTCGCAGCACCCACCCGCTTTACTCCCATCGTTTTTTCCATCTCGCTCCAAGCGACTGATTTTAAGAGGTTTTTCCATGCGTTTGATTCTTCTAGGCGGCCCCGGCGCGGGCAAAGGTACTCAGGCTAACTACATCAAGGAACGCTACGGCATTCCGCAAATTTCCACCGGCGACATGCTGCGCGCCGCCGTCAAGGCTGGCACCGAAATGGGTCTGGCCGCCAAGAAAATCATGGATGCGGGCGGCTTGGTATCCGACGAAATCATCATCGGTCTGGTCAAGGACCGCATCCTGGAAGCCGATTGCGCCAAGGGTTTCCTGTTCGACGGCTTCCCCCGCACCATCCCCCAGGCCGACGCCATGAAGGCCGCCGGTGTGCCGATCGACGCCGTGGTCGAAATCGATGTGCCCGATGAGGAAATCGTCAAGCGCATGTCCGGCCGCCGCGTGCATGTAGCTTCCGGCCGCACCTATCACGTCGTGTTCAACCCGCCCAAAGTGGCTGGCAAGGACGACGAAACCGGTGAAGACCTGATTCAGCGCGACGACGACAAGGAAGAAACCGTCAAGAAACGTCTGGATGTCTATCACGCCCAGACCGAGCCGCTGGTCAAGTACTACTCCGACTGGGGCAATTCCGGTGCGGCCGGCGCGCCCCAGTACTTCAAGGTTTCCGGCGTCGGTGCTGTCGATGGCATCCGCGATGCCTGCTTTGCCGCGCTGGATTCGGTCAAGAAATAAGCATGAGTATTCCCGGTTTCTCCGCCTCGGACCTGTCCCTGGCGCGCGCCACGCTGAAAGAGCGTTTCGGCTTTGACGTGGATGTGCAGGAAGCGGAGACGGAAGTCCGTCTCTCTCCCGGCGACCGGGAACTCACCCAGTGCCCGGCCATTTACTGGCAGGTCGAGAAATGCTCTTTTGTGGTCGCGAAGACCAGCCCGGCTGCTTATCGGGCGATGTTCTTCTATTCGATCAAAGACCGTTTCGGCACCAGCAAGGAAGAGTACGACAATCTCGGCGACTGCTTGATTACCCTGCTAAAAGTGCAGGAGACAGAACACGAACGTCGCCAGCAGGAAACCGGCATCCAGTAACCATTCATTCAGGAAGCGCGGCTATCTCAGCACTAGTTGCGCACTTTCCCGCCTCTTATTTCTGGAGAAATTCATGGAAAAGAAAAACGCGTTTTACGCGCAATCCGGCGGTGTGACCGCCGTCATCAACGCCTCCGCCTGCGGCGTCATCGAGACCGCGCGCAAGCACGCCGACAAGATCGGCACCGTCTACGCCGGCCGTAACGGCATCATCGGTGCGTTGACCGAAGATCTGATCGACACCAGTAAGGAATCCGACGCCGACATCGCCGCGCTGCGCTCCACTCCTTCCGGCGCATTCGGCTCCTGCCGCTTCAAGATGAAGAGCCTGGAAGCCAACAAACGCGAATACGAGCGCCTGATCGAGGTCTTCAAGGCCCACAACATCGGCTACTTCTTCTACAACGGCGGCGGCGACTCGGCCGACACCTGCTTCAAGGTTTCCCAGCTTTCCGAAGCCATGGGTTATCCGATCCAGGCCATCCACGTGCCGAAGACCGTCGACAACGATCTGCCGATCACCGACTGCTGCCCCGGCTTCGGCTCGGTCGCCAAGTACATCGCCGTATCGACCCTGGAAGCCTCGTTCGACGTCAAGTCGATGGCCAAGACCTCGACCAAGATATTCGTCGTCGAAGTGATGGGCCGTCACGCCGGCTGGATCGCCGCCGCCGGCGGACTGGTCGCCGACCAGGGCATCCCGGTCGTCATCCTGTTCCCGGAAATCGAATTCGATCAGGCCAAGTTCCTGGCCAAGGTCGATGCCAATGTGAAACAGCACGGTTTCTGCACCATCGTGGTGTCGGAAGGCTGCCATTACCCGGACGGCAAGTTCCTGGCCGAGCAGGGCACCCGCGACGCCTTCGGTCACGCCCAATTGGGTGGCGCGGCGCCCGTGGTCGCCAACATGATCAAGGACGCGCTGGGCTACAAGTTCCACTGGGCCGTGGCCGACTACCTGCAACGCGCCGCCCGCCACATCGCCTCCAAGACCGACGTCGAACAGGCTTACGCCCTCGGCCAGGCCGCCGTCGATCTGGCCCTGGCCGGCAAGAACTCGGTGATGCCGACCGTGGTGCGTCTGTCCGACACCCCGTACAAGTGGGAAATCGGTTCCGCCGAACTGAAGGATGTGGCCAACGTGGAAAAATTCATGCCGCGCGACTTCATCAGCGAAGACGGCTACGGCATTACCGACAAGTGCCGCAACTACCTGTCCGGACTGATTCAAGGCGAGGATTACCCGGCTTACGAAAACGGTCTGCCCAAGTACGTCACCATGAAAAACGTGGCGGTTTCTAAAAAGCTACCCGAGTTCAAGCTTTAACAATTCCAAGGGCGCTCACGGCGCCCTTGGTTACTATTGACGCCCGATGACTCTCCTCCGCGCCCGAGAATTGCTGAAAGTTCAGGCCGATTTCGGCGGTTTCTACAACGCCAATTCAGCCAAGTTGATTCTGTCCGAAGTTCAGCGTGAACATGGTCAGATAGCCGTGGATGAGTTGATCCGGGGGCTGGGATTGGATGCAATTTTTGGTTTCGAACCTGGCACAAGGTTCGAAGGCGGCTTGGCCATTGGTAAAGCTGATCTTTGAATTAAAAAATTTACATGTAAATAACATAAGCAAATCCTAATATACAGATCGTGTGTGTGTTGTTTAGAGTTTCGCAAGCCGTACCTACCCCCCCCCAAAAGGAGAAGAAGCGATGAATGAAGGTCTGATGTTTGCCCTTGTGGCCGCGGTGCTTGCACTGCTTTATGGGATGATCTCGATCAAATGGATCCTTGGATTGCCTACCGGAAACGACCGTATGCGAGAAATTGCGGCGGCCGTACAGGAAGGGGCTCAAGCCTATTTGAACCGGCAGTACACCACTATCGGTATCGTCGGCGCGATTCTTCTGGTCGCAATTTTCTTCGCCTTGGGCTGGCAAACCGCGGTTGGTTTTGCGCTCGGCGCCGTCCTCTCCGGTCTCACCGGTTATATCGGCATGAACGTGTCGGTGCGCGCCAACGTGCGTACCGCCGAAGCGGCCAAGGACGGCCTTAACGCGGCGCTGAACGTCGCCTTCAAGGGCGGCGCCATCACCGGCTTGCTGGTGGTCGGTCTCGGCCTGCTCGGTGTGGCCGGCTATTACGCCGTGCTCACCCTGATGCTGGGCGAAAGCACCGCTCAGGCGACGCACGCGCTGGTCGGTCTGGCTTTCGGCGGCTCTCTGATCTCCATCTTCGCCCGACTCGGCGGCGGCATCTTCACCAAGGGCGCCGACGTCGGCGCCGACCTGGTGGGCAAGGTCGAAGCCGGCATCCCCGAGGACGACCCGCGCAACCCCGCCGTGATCGCCGACAACGTCGGTGACAACGTCGGCGACTGCGCCGGCATGGCCGCCGACCTGTTCGAAACCTACGCCGTGACCATCATCGCCACCATGCTGCTGGGCGGCCTGCTGATCACCGGCTCGCCGGAAGCGGTTATCTACCCGCTGGTGCTGGGCGGCTTCGCCATCATCGCCTCTATCGTCGGCACCTTCTTCGTCAAGGCGCGTGAAGGCGGCAAGATCATGAACGCGCTGTATCGCGGTCTGGCAGTCTCCGGCGGCCTCGCCGCTGTCGCGTTCTACCCCATCACCAACACGATGATGGGCGAAGGCGTGATGATCGACGGCAATCTGGTGACCTCGATGAGCCTGTATTACGCCACCCTGATCGGCCTCGCGCTGACCGCTGCTATGGTGGTGATCACCGAGTACTACACGGCGACGGAATACAGCCCGGTGCGTCACATCGCGCAAGCCTCCACCACCGGCCACGGCACCAACGTCATTGCGGGTATCGGCGTGTCGATGAAGTCCACCGCGCTGCCGGTGATGGCCGTTTGCGCCGCCATCTGGGGCGCTTATGACCTGGCTGGCCTGTATGGCATCGCCATCGCCGCCACCTCCATGTTGTCGATGGCCGGCATCATCGTCGCACTCGACGCCTATGGCCCGATCACCGACAACGCCGGCGGCATCGCCGAAATGGCCGGTCTGCCGGATAACATCCGCAACATCACCGACCCGCTCGACGCCGTCGGTAACACCACCAAGGCCGTCACCAAAGGCTATGCCATCGGTTCCGCCGGTCTCGCCGCGCTGGTGCTGTTCGCGGATTACACCCATGCGATCAATGCCAAGGCGCTGCTGGCCGACCCGCTTGCCCAGGCGATGACCTTCGACCTGTCCAACCACATGGTCATCATCGGTCTGTTCATCGGCGGCATGGTGCCCTACCTGTTCGCGGCGATGGGCATGGAAGCCGTCGGTCGCGCCGCCGGTTCCGTGGTGGTCGAAGTGCGCCGCCAGTTCAAGGAAATCCCCGGCATCATGGCCGGCACGTCCAAACCGGAATACGGCACCTGTGTCGATATGCTGACCAAGGCCGCGATCAAGGAAATGATCGTCCCGTCGCTGCTGCCAGTCGCCGTTCCGGTCATCGTCGGCCTCACCCTCGGCGCGCAAGCACTTGGCGGCGTGCTGGTCGGCACCATCATCACTGGCATCTTTGTGGCCATCTCGATGACCACCGGCGGCGGTGCCTGGGATAACGCCAAGAAGTACATCGAAGAAGGCAACTTCGGCGGCAAGGGCAGCGATGCCCACAAAGCCGCGGTGACCGGCGACACCGTCGGCGATCCCTACAAGGACACCGCCGGCCCCGCCGTGAACCCGCTGATCAAGATCATCAACATCGTCGCACTGATGATCGTGCCGTTGATCGTTTGAGTTTGGCTTGCTGACTGAAACGGGCCGGGTCTTTCCCGGCCCGTTTTGTTTTCAGGCGCCAGGAAACGCGGCAGACAAACTGACAGCCCCGCGAAGCAGCGCCATTACAAGTGGCCAGCCACAGCGCAACTGAAGCCCGCATTCGCAAGTCATGCTCATATCGACTTCGTTACTTGATCGACTCAAGCAACCCATCGAAGCGATCGAACTGATCGCGTCGCCCCGTCTCGGCGCGACGCTGGCTTTGCTTGCTTCGATGTGGTCGCCGCTTTCCGCGTTGCCGGCTTTACTGTTGTTGCCCTCGGCGCTCATCGCCGCGCGCCAGGCCAGCATCTGGCGTGGCGCGCTGGGTTGGTGGATGGCGGGCTTTCTGCTTTGGCTGCCCTTCAGCCAGGTGTTCAGCCTGGCACCTGGCTGGGCGCAATTCTATTCTGCGGTACTGATAGTCCTGCCGCTGGCCTGGCTGGTCGGCAGCCGGATGGCCGCGCGGGGCGATCTCGAATCCTGGCTGACCCAGGTTCTGCCCTTGCTGCTATTGGCGCTGGCGCTGTGGGGTGTCTGGCAGGGGCCGAATACGCTGACCGGCAAACCGCAAGGCCCGTTCAACGACCCCAACCTGTATGCCGCTTGTCTGAACATGCTGATGCTGCCGGTTCTCGCACACTGGCTGGCGGCTGGCGACGAACCCGGACGGGCACGCCGTCTGGCTTTGCTGGCAATTCTAGGAGCGGGCTTATTCGTCAGTTTTCTGGTCGCTTCGCGCGGCGCGGGGGTGAGTCTGTTGTTGACCTTGCCGATATTGTTTGTTGCCAGCCGACGTCAAAAAGGTGCGCTACGCAAGTGGGCCGCGTTTGTTCTGGTGCTGGTGCTAGCGGCGATAGCGGCGAACCATATCCACCAGATACATCAAAGCATCAACGTCGTGGATCGACTCGCGCAAACCGTGCGCGATGGCGACACCTCGCGCTGGCTGCTGATGCAAGCGGCGCTCGCCATGGCGCTCGATCATCCCTGGCTGGGCATCGGCCTGGGCGGGTTCCGCCTGCTTTATCCGAGGTATCGCCATCTGGCGGAAGATGACACGCCGGGCTTCTGGGTTCACAACGATTTCTTGCAGCTCTGGGTGGAAGCCGGGCTGCCGATGCTGCTGCTTTTCCTGAGCCTCGCTTTTTTGGTGACGCGCTGGATTTGGCGATCCATTCCTCGGCCACAAGCGGAATCGGTTCGACGCCTCGGCTATCTGTTGGCGCTGGCCGCCGCACTGTTACAGGCGAATACCAACTTCATTTTTTATTTTTCCCCACCGGCGCTGCTGATCGGCCTTTACCTTGCCCGGACCGCGCCGCCGGAACAACGACAAGCCTCACCGGCTGCATTGCCTGTTCGGATCTTCGGGACGGTTTATGGCGTCGCGCTCGCCTACCTCCTGGGTGTGCTGGTGGCGGTGGAAATTCTGCTGACCCATGGACAGACGATACAGCATCGTTTGCTGCACTGGTCATTGCCTTACCCGCGCTACGCGATTGCGCACACCCTTTCCGTGCTTGCCCCCTATCTGCCCGCACCGCGCGAATCGATGGCGATAGAGGCCGCCGCCGACATGATGGATGCGGGAAGCGACCCGGCCACCGCGCGCGGCCGCTACATTTCGCATCTGGAAGTCGCGCAAAACCTGGCACCGTGCCAGGCCAACTACACGCTGGAGATGCTCGAGCAACTGCGTCTGGCGCCAGATTCAGTCATGCTCCGCAAACATGCGCGGCGGTTGATCTCCCAAGACCTCGACTGCAACCCGCGCCATGGTCTGGGCTACTTCTATGCCGGCTGGTTTGCCGATGACGAAGCCGCCGCGCTAAGCTGGTGGCGAGCCGGCCTGGCAGCCAGCAGCACCGATGGAGAACGTTATCTGTTGTCGGCCGCGCTGCTTTCCAGGAGCGGAAGCGAGCATGCGCAAACACTACGACACCTCTCCGAACAGCTTGCATTCCAACTCAAGTTAATCGACGGATATCCTGGCGCCATGAAGCAACCCGACAGGTGGCGGGAAGCCCATCGCACACTGATGAATTGCTGCCAGGACGCGTATCGGAATCTGATGAACAACGCGTCTGGAATGATCGCTGACACGCCATCCGCAACTATGGCATCGGAACTGGAGAGAAATACACCTTGAAGCATTCGGCAACCCGATAATCCGCAACATGCACCCGGATGATTACCCGAACGCCTCCGGTTCAGGTTTACCCTGAAACAGCGCCGTTGTTAGAATGCAAAAAACGTTTGTAACGATATGTTTTTTATAGTTTTTTTGAAAGGCAACCACCATGCAACTGAAACTGATCACGCTAGCGCTGGCTTTCGCGGCAGCCCCCGCCCTCGCCGCAATGGGCACCACGGATATCCCCACCTTCGCCGGACAAGCTGCGGCGCAAGCCGCCGCAAGGAACGAAGCGCCAAAATCGCCGGAAGAATGGCTGGCGCGGATGACCGATTTTTCACGCAATATGTCCGCGTTCAAGGATCCAAAAACCTTCATACCCTGGACAAATGCGGTCACCGAGCCCGGTTTCTATATCGCCATGGCCAACGGCATGATGGATCCGGGCGGCTGGCTGAATATGATGAATACCGCCGCGCATCCCGATGCCGTCCGAAATGCGCTTGCCTTCGCCGACCCCTCCATCTACCTGAAATGGTCCGCAGCGTCGCTCGATCCCAATTTCTACACGGCCTTGCTGACCCAGCTTTCAGACCCCGGCAAGCTGATGCGCTGGGGCATGGTGCCGATGGATCCCAAGTTGTGGAGCGTGCTCGGCAACACAATCAATCCGAACACCTATATTCGTTGGCCGATGGCGGCGCTCGATCCGCGCGCCTGGAATCTGATGGGCACGGTCGCCAATCCGGCGCTTTACACCGGCATGGCGGGCGCCGTCGTGAATCCCAATGCCTACGGACAAGGCACCAATAGCTGGCTGACCTGGGCTCCGGCCCCCGCCATACAAGGCGCGGGCAGTTTCGCCATGTGGGATCCCATAGCGATGGCTGGCAACCTGTCTGGCTGGATTCCCGGTCTGAATCAGTTGAAGCTGCCGACGCTGCCCAGCTTCACCGCACCGACGCAGCCTGCGGCAACGCCAGTTCCAGATACATTTCCTGCTCCCGCGCTCGTTGCCGCGCCGACCGAGGTGAAACCGGCCGCAATCGCATCCGCCCCCGCGCCGGTACAAACTCACGCCCCGATCGAAGCCAAGGCGATCGAGATACCTAAACCTGCAGTGGCGGCGAAAATTGCCGAAGCGCCCAAGGCCGTTGAAGTTCAGAAAACGGCCATCGTGCCGGCGGTTGTCATCCCGGCGCCTGCCTTGGCGTCTGCACCCGTACCGGCGCCCGCCCCCGCCCCTGTCGCCAGCAAAATGGTTCTGGCGGGCGATGCCTTGTTCAAATCGGGTAAATCCGGCATCAGGGATTTATCCAAGGAAGGCCGGGCGCGTCTGGACGAGGTCGTCAGCAAGCTCAATGCAATGGGCCCTCTCGATCAGATCAAGGTGGTGGGCCATGCCGATCCGACTGGAAACACTGGCGCGAACCGCACGTTATCCGAGGCCCGCGCCAAGTCCGTGAAGTCTTATCTGATTGCCAAAGGCGTAAAACCCGGCGTTATCGTCAGCAGCGGCATGGGCGATACACAACCCGTCGTTCAGTGCGACAAGGCGCTGGCGACGGATGCGTTGAAAGAATGCCATGCGCCGAATCGTCGCGTTGAGATCGAAGTGATCGCCAAAGCCAAGTAATTCGGTTGTCTGGCGCAGAAATGCAAAAAGCCGCCTTCGGGCGGCTTTTTGCATTGTCGGTGACGATAACAGTGGCTCTGAGGCTTTCATGCAGGTTAGGTCCAGAATTCCTCGCGATAACCGATCCGCCGCCCTCGCAAGAAGGACGCCGAATCCCTAAGCGCTGAAGCGCTAACGGATTCGCTGCCAACTATTTTCATTCAGCGCCACTTCATAGCGCACCCAACCTTGAAACTCCGCCAAAGTGCATAAGCCCGTCTTGCGGCGACAAGCGCCGGCGATCCCCTTGAACGAAACCGTCTCCTCTCCGCTTTCGGCATCCAGTGAAAACTCGATCACCTGGCGCACGCCCCAAGAGCGCCCATAAGCGCCGTTGCTGTAAGTATTGCCAGGTTTGATGTCTAAAGGGATACGCAAAGAATCATTCATCGGGGGAAGCGATCTGGGCAAAAACATGACGCGATGCATTTTAACGAACATGCGTTTCAAGAACCGCTCAGGATTGCCGTTTATGCACCATGTTCCAAGGAAATGCCCATGAGTCCATCGGACACCGTTACCTCCTTCAACAAAACGCTTGATCCGATGGCCTTGGTCTCAACGATGACGATTTCATTCTGGCGCGATGTCTGAAACTTCTGTCCCCCCTGTGTCGCGGACTTCCGCCTCTTCAAAAATATCCGCGGCGCTTGTCCAGCATGTCGGCTTGCAACGCAATGGCAATCGCATCCTGGTGCTGATGTTGTTCCTGCTGCACGCGGCTTTCGTGTGGGGACGCGGCGAAGCCTGGGGCCAGGCGATGGTGCTGGCTCATTACGGCGTATTCCTGCTCTGGCAACCGTTTTTCAGCGGCCAACAGCATTTGTCCTGGCAGCGCGCGCTCGGCGTGCTGGCGGTCGGCGCGGCATTGGCCGCGCTCGACAGCATCTGGGCCGCCGCCTTGTGGGCCGTTTTGCTGGCGGGCCTGTTGGGCGGTGTGACGGTCAGCCTGAAACCGATCAAGGAACGCATCGGACTGTGGTTGGCCGTGTTGTATCTACTGCTGATGTTGTTCCTCTGGCTATTGCCGCAGGGCTTTGGCCTGCCTGTGCGGCACGACGCCTACACGATATTGCTGCGCGACAGCCTGCTTGCGCTACCGGCGCTGATGCTGTTGTTCCCAGCGCCGACGCTGCAACGCCAGACCGGCGTTGTCGATCTGCTCTACACCTTGTTGTTCGTCCTGGTGATCGGCGTGCTGGCGCTGGGAAGCTACGCCGCGATGCAGCTGACCCATACCGACTATGCCCGGGGCGTATTCATCAGTTTGGGCACGTTGACGGTATCGCTGCTGGTCATTGCCTGGCTCTGGCAACCGCGCGGCGAAGCGTCCGGCCTGCGCAATCTGTTCTCGCGTTATGTGCTGTCGCTCGGTTTACCGCTGGAGGAATGGTTGAAGCAACTGTCCGACTCGGCTGAACGCGAGCCGGACCCGGAGGTTTTTTTACGCGAAGCGATGGCGGGTTTCACCTTGTTGCCCTGGTCGACCGGCGTAACCTGGTCGACCTTGCAAGCTCAGGGCGAATTGGGCGTGCGGAGTCCCTATTCCGAGTCGTTCTCGCACCAGGGCGTGGAAGTGCGGTTCTTTACCGACTCACCGGTCAATCCGGCATTTGCGCTGCATTTGCGTCTGCTGACTGAAATCATCGGCTATTTTCACGCCGCCAAAACACGCGAACGGATGATGCAGGCGAATGCCTACACACAAGCGATCTACGAGACCGGATCGCGCCTGACGCACGATGTGAAAAATCTGTTGCAGTCGTTGAAGACGCTCTGTTCCGCCGCCGAACATAGCCGGCCCGACCAGGCCATGTCGCTGCAGATGTTGATGCAGCGGCAATTGCCGCAGATGGCGAAGCGCCTGGAAATCACGCTCGACAAGTTGAAATCGCCCACCACCGCGGCGGACCGCAAGGAAATCATGGCGCGCGAGTGGTGGCGCAATCTGAATAACCGCTACGGGCGGGACAACATCAATTTCCTCATCGACGACGCCAATGCCTCGGTCTGGCTGCCCCAGGAACTGTTCGACAGCGTCGCGGACAATCTGTTGCAAAACGCCCTGCGCAAACGCCTGCGCGAACCGGAGTTGCATATTCGGGTCGAGTTGCTGACTTCGCCCTTATGCAGTCTGACCGTGTGCGACACCGGCGAGATGGCGACCGAGGAGGTCACTGAAAAACTGTTTCATGCCCCGGTCTCGACCCATGATGGCCTCGGCATCGGCCTCTACCAGGCCTCAAAACAGGCCGCCGAACTGGGTTACCGGCTGCGCTTGCGCGAGAACCGGGAAGGCTATGTCTGCTTTGAATTGGCGCAAGTGACCGAACCGGGCGTTGCTTAGCGCGCCGTCCACCGCGCTTCCAGCATCAGCCGTTTCATTTCCCGCACCGCGTTTTCCCAGCCGACAAAAATCGCATGCCCGACGATGGCGTGGCCGATGTTGAGTTCTTCCACGCCGGCAAGCGCGGCGATGGCCTGGACGTTGTGATAGTGCAGGCCATGACCGGCATTCACCGCCAGGCCGAGTGAAATGCCTTTCTCTACCGCGTTCTCGATGCGTTGCAACTCCTGTTGCACCGCATGCGGATCGACCGCGTCGGCATAGCGGCCGGTATGGATTTCCACCACCGGCGCGCCTGCCGCTTTGGCCGCCTCGAGTTGATGCGCGTCGGCGTCGATGAACAACGAAACGCGGATGCCGGCACCGGCCAGGATCGTGCAGGCGGACTGCACGGCGGCGAACTGTCCGGCGACATCGAGACCGCCTTCGGTGGTCAGTTCCTCACGGCGTTCCGGCACCAGGCAGACATCCTGCGGCCGAACCTGGACGGCGATAGCGAGCATTTCATCGGTGACCGCCATTTCCAGATTCATCTTGGTTTGCAGCAACTCGCGCAGGATATGCACATCGGCATCCTGAATGTGGCGGCGATCTTCGCGCAGATGCAGCGTGATCGAGTCCGCGCCGGCCGATTCCGCCAGCAACGCCGCCTGTACCGGGCTGGGATAGCGGGTGCCGCGCGCCTGGCGCAGCGTAGCGACGTGGTCGATGTTGACGCCCAGTTTGAGCACGCTCGTTTGATTGTTCATGGCTTTTGCGGGTCGAGTGGTTGCAAGTGAAGTTGTTGCAAGTGAATAAGAAGTTGTCGGGTGGCCAGCGGCTTATCGCCAAGATAATGCGCCAGCAACGTACGCATCAGTATTTTGCCCTCGGCCAGCGTGGCGGGGTCGGACAGATCGCCGCTGGCCAGGTCGAGCAGGGTTTTGCCGCGATAGCCGTTTTCATCGCGCCGCAACGGTACAACACCGTGACCCGCGCCGTGGCGTGCATCATGCCCGATAGCGAAGCTGTAACGCCGCGCCAGCTCAAGCTCACCGCCGTCGGCCAGATGGCCCAGCGGCTGCGCATAGCCCAGTTCGGACAGCAAATCGAGTTCGAAACGGCGCAATACCGGTTCTACATCCGCCCGCTCGTTCAACGCCGCGAGGGTCACTGCGTACAGATCGAACAGCCCTTCATGCGCATCGCCCTCGGGCAGCAAACGCAACAAGAGTTCGTTCAGGTAGAAACCGCACATCAGCGCATGGCCGCGCAACATCAAACCGCCGCCCTGCCATTCGGCATCGTGCAGGGTGCGCAACTGGCTCTTGCCGAACCAGGACAGGGCCAGCGGCTGAAACGGGGTCAAACGGGTTTTCAGGCTCGATGCCTGCCGCCGCGCGCCGCGCGCGACCAGAGCGACGCGGCCGTGATGACGCGACAGCACATCGACGATCAGACTGGTTTCGCGCCAGGGCCGGGTGTGCAGCACGAAGGCGGGATCGCCGTCGATTTTTTCACTCACAACTCAACCCAGGTTCACTCGTAGCCGAATTGCTTGATCAGGCGAGAGTCGTCCGCCCAGCCACCTTTGACTTTGACCCAGACCTGAAGGAAGACCTTGCGATCGAACAGTTTTTCCATGTCCACCCGCGCTTCGCTGGCAATCCGTTTGATGTGCTCGCCGCCACGGCCCAGAACGATGGGCTTGTGGCCGTCGCGATCGACCCAGATCACCACCCCGATGCGGAACATCGCGCCATCTTCCTCGAACTGTTCCACGGTCACCGCGACGACATAGGGAATCTCGTCGCCGGTCAGACGAAACACCTTTTCGCGCACAATTTCCGCGGCCAGAAAACGCGAGCTGCGGTCGGTGATATCGTCCTCGCCGAACCAGGCTTCGCCCTCGGGCAGATAGGGTTTCAGGATGGCTGGCAGGCGCAACGCGTCTTTTTCCTTCTCGGCGCTGAGCGGCACGATTTCGGCGAATTTGAACTGCTGGGCCATGCTTTCCAGAAACGGCAGCAGCTTGTTTTTTTCTTCGACCAGATCGATCTTGTTGACCACCAGCACGACCGGTTTGTCACGCGGAAGCAACGGCAGAATGCGCTGATCGGCGGCGGTGAATTTGCGCGCTTCGACCAGCCAGAGCACGACATCGACTTCCGCCAGCGCCTGGGTGACGGTGCGATTCATCGCGGAATTCAGCGCGCTTTTGTACTGGGTCTGAAAGCCGGGCGTATCGGCGAAGATGTATTGCGCGTCGGCTTCGGTGCGCACGCCAAGTATGCGGTGGCGCGTGGTCTGCGGTTTCGACGAGACGATACTGACTTTGGCGCCGACCAGCGCGTTGACCAGCGTGGATTTACCGACATTGGGCCTGCCGACCACGGCGATGACCCCGGTTTTGAAACTTGCATTATTCGCTGGGTCGTTAATTTTCAAACTCATCCTTTTTCCAGTTCAGCCAAAGCGGCCTCCGCGGCCATTTGCTCGGCCGCCTTGCGGCTGGCACCGTGGCCAACGGTTGTCAGTTTACGCACCGCGATACGGCATTCGACATGAAATATCTGGGCATGCGCCTGCCCCGCTGTTTGGCTGAGCGCATAGTCGGGCAAACCCAGGCGACGCGATTGCAGCCACTCTTGCAGGCGCGTCTTGGCGTCCTTGCCTTGGTGGGTCGGGTTGATGGCGTTCACCCTGGCGCCGAACAGCCGCTCGACGATGCCGCTCGCCACCTCGAAACCCGCATCGAGCAGGGCCGAGCCCAGCAAGGATTCGAGCGCATCGGCAAGTATCGATGGACGTTGCGCGCCGCCGCTTTTCATTTCTCCCTCGCCCAGACGCAGATGGCGCCCGAGTTCCAGTTGCAGGGCGATTTCATGCAGGGATTCCTGATTGACCAGATTGGCGCGCAAGCGCGACAAACGACCCTCGGGTTGATCCGGAAAGCGCTGGTACAGCATCAGGCCGATGACGCAGTTGAGCACCCCATCGCCGAGAAACTCGAGCCGCTCATTGTTATGCGCGCTGAAGCTTCTGTGCGTCAGCGCCTGCGTCAGCAACTCGCGTTGCTGCCAGGTATGGCCCAATCTGGTTTCGAGTTGAGCACAAGCCGGCGACATTTCGCGCTGCGCCCGGCTTATTTGGAAGTCGCCTCGGCCTTGAAATCCATACACAGACTCACCGGCCCCATGAATGGCTGCTTCATCGAAAATTCGACGCTCAGACGCACGCCATTCGGAATCCATTCGACTTGCAAATCGTCTTCACTCACCGTCTTCATGTTGTTGAGTTGCAGTTCCTTGAGGAACTTGGCGCGTATCGCGCTTTCCTTGATATCTCCGATATCGGGCTGTTCCAGTATGTTTTTCATGATGCGCTGGACGGTCCAATAATCGAAATAAGCGGGCAAAACCCGCGCCGCGACGTAAGCGCCGAACCCGACAAAGATCATGAACATGAATACGCCGCCGAGGGTAATGCCGCGTTGACGTTTGATAAGTGCCTGCTTCATGACGACCTCACTCAATGCTGCGCCCAATGCGGGCAGGGCTGGAAAAAGACTTCACCATGTTCAGGAAGTCATCGAAATTCCACCAGATGAAAAAGGCGCGGCCAACGACGTTTTCGTCCGGTACAAAGCCCCAGTAGCGCGAGTCGTTGGATGCGTCGCGGTTATCGCCCAGCATGAAGTAATGGCCGGCGGGCACGGTGCATTTGAAACCGTTGTCGTTGTAGCTGCAATTGTCTCGGTTGGGGAAATTGCCTTCGACCTGATGCACGATCACCGGCGGCATGTCGCTTTGCGTCATCGCGATATGGCTATGCGCGCCCAACTGCTCGCGCCAGGTGTCGCCCTGAATGAAATTGAGGCCTTGCGCGGTGTACTCATATTTGCCTTCACGCACGCGCCGCACCGGTTTGCCGTTGATGGTGAGTTGTTTGTCGATGTATTCGACGACATCGCCCGGCACGCCGACCACACGCTTGATGTAATCGAGCGATGGATCGTTCGGGTAGCGGAACACCATGACATCGCCATTCTTGGGCGTGCCGAGTTGGACGATTTTCTTGTTGATCACCGGCAGGCGGACGCCGTACTCGAACTTGTTGACCAGAATGAAATCGCCGATCAGCAGCGTCGGCAACATCGAACCGGACGGAATCTTGAACGGCTCGACCAGAAACGAGCGCAGCACGAACACGATCAGGATGACCGGGAAAAAGCTCTTGGAGTAATCCACCAGCATCGGCAACTTGGCTTCCGATGCGCGCGCCTTGGCGAGGAACAGATGATCGAACAGCCAGATGACGCCGGTGATGACCAGGGCGATGAAGAGGATGAGAGCGAAGTTCATGGGCTAGAGATGTAGTTGGAACAAAGTGCGCAGTTTGTCCGAGACGGAACTGCGCAGGATGGAAGGAAGTGTTCCCAGTTCGCGTTGAAATAACGATTCTGGAACAGTGAGCAGACGATGCAGTTTGAGCACCGAATCGAGCTTCAAGCCGGTACTGGCAAATTCTGGGTGGCTGCGCGTAATGAGCAAGTCCGATGCTAAAAATGCATCGGGCAGGCGGCTGGAAATGAACGCGACAATGACATGCCTATAGGCGCCAATGGGCTCGGTAAGACATAGCGCCGGACGCACCTTTGCCGTTCTAAAGTCATCGAAGGGAAATGGCAATAGAACCAACTTGCCTTCAGTTGCCATAGCTAACTGCCATATTTCTTCCCATCGGTCAGACTGTAAATGTCCTCAGCGGGATCGTTCAGGAAAGCATAAGCCGGGCTTCGACTCGCATCCGCCAACCATTCCGCCTCGCCGGGTTCCTCTTCCAGCAAAGTGACGAGCGCGCGCTGGCCGCTGATCAGCGGGGCGGATTCCAGCAATTTGATGTGGCCTTGTTCGTCTATAACCGCTTCTAGCGTGCGCAACATGGTTTGCCCCTATTTGTCGCTGACCTGCAGAATGGCCAGGAAGGCCTCCTGCGGGATCTCGACGTTGCCGACCTGCTTCATGCGTTTTTTGCCTTCCTTCTGTTTCTCCAGCAGCTTCTTCTTGCGCGTGATGTCGCCGCCGTAACACTTGGCCAGCACGTTCTTGCGCAGCGCCTTCACCGTCTCGCGCGCGATGATGTGCGAGCCGATGGCGGCTTGCACGGCGACGTCGAACATCTGGCGCGGGATCAGTTCGCGCATTTTGGACACCAGCTCGCGGCCGCGATATTGCGAGGTGGAACGGTGCACGATCAGCGCCAGCGCATCGACCTTCTCGCCGTTCACCAGGACATCAAGTTTGATCAGGTCGTCGGCGCGGAATTCCTTGAAGTCGTAATCGAGCGAGGCATAGCCGCGCGAGGTCGATTTCAGCCGGTCGAAGAAATCGAGCACCACTTCGTTCAGCGGCAGGTCGTACTTCAGCATGACTTGGCGGCCCAGGTATTTCATGTCGACTTGCGCGCCGCGCTTCAGGTTGCACAGCGTCATCACGTTGCCGAGATACTCCTCCGGCACCAGGATGGTGGCGGTGATGATCGGTTCGCGGATTTCCTCGATCTTGGACAGATCCGGCAGGCGCGACGGGTTTTCCACCACCAGCGTGGTGCCGTCTTTCATCACCACCTGATATTCCACCGACGGCGCCGTTGTGATCAGGCTCTGGTTGTATTCCCGCTCCAGCCGTTCCTGCACGATGTCCATGTGCAGCAGGCCAAGGAAGCCGCAGCGAAAGCCGAAACCCAGCGCTTGCGAAGTTTCCGGCTCGAACTGCAAGGCGGCGTCGTTCAGTTGCAGCTTGTTCAGCGCGTCGCGCAGGCTGTCGTATTCGTGCGACTCGACCGGATACAGGCCGGCGAACACCTGCGACTTGATTTCCTTGAAACCGGGCAGCGCCTCGGCGGCCGGGTTATTGGCCAGGGTCAGGGTGTCGCCCATCTTGGCGTGCTTGAGATCCTTGATGCCGGAGATCACGAAGCCGACCTGGCCGGCGGAAAGCTGCGTGCGCGCCAGCGATTTGGGCGTGAACACGCCGACGCTTTCGACCAGGTAATCGACACCGGCCGCCATCAGGCGAATCTTGTCCTTCACTTTCAGGATGCCGTCCACCACCCGCACCAGCATGACGACGCCGACATAGTTGTCGAACCAGGAATCGATCACCAGCGCTTTCAGCGGCGCATCCTCGTCACCGGCCGGCGGCGGCACATATTTGACGACCGCCTCCAGCACATCGACGATGCCGATGCCGTTCTTGGCCGAGCAGTGCACCGCATGGTCGGCGGGAATACCGACAATCTCCTCGATCTCCTTGACGACCCGTTCCGGGTCGGCCGAAGGCAGATCGATCTTGTTCAGTACCGGGAACACTTCGACGCCGAGCTCGATCGCCGTGTAACAGTTGGCCACCGTCTGCGCTTCCACACCCTGCGACGCATCGACCACCAGCAACGCGCCTTCGCAGGCCGACAGCGAGCGCGACACTTCGTAGGAAAAGTCGACGTGGCCGGGCGTGTCGATCAGGTTGAGCTGATATTCCTGGCCGTCCTTCGCCTTGTACAACAGCGCGGCGGTCTGCGCCTTGATGGTGATGCCGCGCTCGCGTTCCAGATCCATCGAGTCGAGCACCTGCGCTTCCATCTCGCGGTCGGCCAGACCGCCGCAACTGTGGATAAGGCGATCCGCCAGCGTGGATTTACCGTGGTCGATATGGGCGATGATGGAAAAATTGCGGATATTCGTGTTGCGCATGAAAAACCTGGGACACGCCGAGGCGTCTGGACGAAGAATGGGCGCGGATTTTACCTGAAGCGGACGGAATCCTTGCCGACTTCCGGCGACCTGTTCAGTGCGTAAAAAACCAGGCAAAGGTGACAGCAAACAAAATCCGGAGACACAATCGGCCGCCTTCCCATTCAGCGCAGAACATCGATGCACGCCGCACTCCAACCCGTCATAAACCAGATCAACCGGATCGTCCTCGGCAAGGAAACGCAAGTTCGTCTTTGCCTTGCCTGCCTGCTTGCGCGCGGACATCTGCTGATCGAAGACGTCCCCGGGGTCGGCAAAACCACGCTGGCGCATGCCCTAGCGCGCACGCTGGGCCTCGATTTCCACCGCATCCAGTTCACCAGCGATCTGCTCCCGGCCGACATTCTGGGCGCGGCGATTTATGACCGGGACAGCGGCAAGTTCAGCTTTCATCCCGGCCCGATCTTCGCCCAGGTCATCCTGGCCGACGAAATCAACCGCGCCAGCCCGAAGGCGCAAAGCGCATTGCTGGAAGCAATGGAGGAAGGCCAGGTCAGCATCGAAGGCGAAACCCGCGCCCTGCCCTCGCCTTTTTTCGTCATCGCCACCCAGAACCCGAGCGACCAGATCGGCGCGTCGCCGTTGCCGGAATCGCAACTGGATCGCTTCCTATTGCGCATCCGGCTGGGCTTCCCCGACCACGCCGCCGAACGCGCGCTGCTGCGCGGCGACGACCGACGCGATCTGTTGGCCAATCTGCGCCCCGCAATCACCCCGGCCGAGTTCATTACCCAGCAACATCATGTTCAGCAAGTCCACGTTTCCGATGCGCTGCTGGATTACCTGCAAGCCCTGATCGCCGCCAGCAGGCTGGAGGCGCGCTTCATCGCCGGCCTGTCGCCACGCGCCGGGCTGGGCCTGCTGCGCGTCGCGCAAGCCTGGGCTTATCTGGATGGACGCGATTTCGTCCAGCCGGAAGATGTCCAGGCCGTGCTGCCGGGCCTGACCCCGCATCGGCTCTACCCGGCCGTCGGCCTGGTTAATCCGGACGACGACTGGGCGGCGAGAATATTGCTGGAAGTCGCCATCCCTTGAATTTCAACGCCACAAGACAGCCACATCAAAGGAGATCTCGCATGACCGATAACAGTGAATTCGACAGTCTGGTTCCCCCCGCCCTACCCCTCGATCGACGCGGTTTTCTGGTCACCGCGCTGGGCGCCGGCTTCGCCCTGGCCGTGCAGCCGGTCATCGCGCAAACCGCCATCGCCACTTCCGCCGACGGCCTGCTGGCCGGTGAAATCAGCGTGCCAACCGCCGATGGCGCCATGCCCGCCTATCGCGCTCAGCCGGCGCAAGGTGGCAAATTCCCGGTGATCCTGGTGGTGCAGGAAATCTTCGGCGTGCATGAACATATCAAAGACCTCTGCCGCCGACTGGCCAAGTTGGGTTATCAGGCCATCGCGCCCGAGCTGTACGCGCGCCAGGGCGACCCGCGCCAGTACAGCGCGATTCCCGACATCATCGGCAAAATCGTCGCCAACGTGCCGGACAGCCAGGTCATGAACGACCTCGACGCCTGCGTCGCCTGGGCAAAAAGCCATGCTGGCGACAGCGCGCGACTCGGCATCACCGGTTTTTGCTGGGGCGGACGCATCACATGGCTATATGCCGCGCACAACCCGGGCGTCAAAGCCGGCGTGGCCTGGTACGGCAAACTCACCGGCCCGACCGGCGCGATGACACCGAAACATCCGCTCGATCTGGCCGGCGCATTGAAAGCCCCGGTATTGGGACTTTATGGCGGCCTCGATCAAGGCATTCCATTGGAATCGGTGGAAACCATGCAAGCCGCACTCGCCGCCGGCAATCCGACCAGCCAAGCCTCGCGCATCCATGTCTACGACAACGCCCCGCACGCCTTCAACGCCGATTACCGCCCGAGCTATCGCAAGGAGGAAGCCGATGACGGCTGGAAGCGGATGCGGGACTGGTTCAAACAGAACGGGGTTTGACGCGCTTTCTCGAAAAGCGCCTGGCCTGTTTAGCCAACCCAAACGAAAAACGCGGCCCGAAGGCCGCGTTCAAGTTGCTCGGCGTTGAAAACGCCGAATCAAACTTCAATCAAGATCAGCGAGCGGCACGGCGGCGAGCCATAAAGCCGACCAGACCCAGACCGGCCAACATCATGGCGTAGGTCTCGGGTTCCGGAACGGGGCTGATCTCAACCAGCATATCGTTGCCGCTGTCGGGATGCTGAACGTTCACGTAATACTTGCCGTTCAGGACAAACATACCGGTGGATTCGGCGCCTTCGACTTGCAGCGTCGCAACAATGCCCATGGATTCGGCCACGCCGTCATTGTTTGCATCTACGGTACGCCAGAGGTTCTCGACACCGCCCGGCTGGTCCTCGATGACATAGATGGTGCCGTCAGGTCCGATCGCAATGTTGTCCGGGTTGGTGAAAACGGAACCGACCGGCAGGCCGGTCGCTTCGTCGATGGTGCCCCGACTAACATACTTGGTGACCATGCCATCGGCCAGACCCACTGAGAAGACATTGTGGTTGGTCGTAGTGGCGACGATCAGCTTCTCCGAACCATCGGCCAGGGTCACGATCTCGATATCTTCCGGACGATCAAGGTTGGTGCCCAGGTAATCGACGACGTTAGGGGTGGCGCGGCCATCCAGGATGACCATGCCATTGGGATCGGTCTTGACGATAGCGTTGGCCAGGGGGGCGCCGGTCGCGGTGGTCATGGCGACCCAGGAGTAACCGCCGGTGGCCTCTTTGGTCATGCCATCACCCACGCGTAGCACGGAGGTCTTGCCGGAGGCGAAGAAATCAGCGCCGTTGGTGGCGTTGGGGTTGGTAGAGGTGAACTTGAACAGGTGGCTGTTGTTGCGCTCGTCGATGAAGTAGAAGTTGTTGTTCTTGTCGAACGCCAGACCTTCGTGGGAAACGCGGATGTCGGCCGGGCCGATCTTGCGCTGCACGAAGTTGGCGCCGTTGGCGCCGGCGGTGGTCGGGTTGGTGACTTCGAACAGACGGCCATAGCCGCTGGCGGGCTGGTTCGGGTCGCTCCAGGCCTCTTCGGCAGTCAGGTAGGTGCCCCAGGGGGTCCAACGGGAGGCGTCACCCGCAACAAAACCGTTGGTGCCGGGCGCGACGATGGTGACGGTACGGGTGTTGTAGTTGGCATCCCACAGGTCGACGCGCTGCACGCCGCCGGTGTCGGTTTCGAACGGCATGAACAGATAGCGGTTGGCGTCAGGCCCGGTGCGGTTGGTATCGATCATGTCCCAGTTGCCGGAATTGCCCTGGCCCAGCGCAACCTGATTGTTTCTATTGGCGATGACCTTCTGGGTGTAACCCGCCGCCAGCACATACGGACTGGTCATTTCAGCGGCGCTGCCAACGGGCAGGGTGGGGACGGTATGGGGGACGGCTGCTTGAGCCTGGCCAGCCAGAACCATGGCGACCGCGAGGGAGAGAGCTTTAACTTTCATAGGAATTCCTTTTTCAAAATGGGCAGCGCGCATGCGCCCCCCTAAGTAGGGCCACACCCCGTCTAGGGGTATCCAGCAAATGGACATCGTCTAGTCTATTTTTTTCAGATGACAGCTTTATTAACATTGAAGGATATTCTTACTTAATTATTCCTTCGCATGGCTCGACAAGCACGTCAGGTACGCAATCAATGAGTTGCCATTCGTGCTGAATTTGCCAAAGGATGGATCAGACGGCGCCCCCAGCGAGAGGGACAGTCGGCAAAGGGTTGCCGACCCACGCTATAAATTGCCTGGCTGTAGGGGTGGCAGGCCAGGGTCAGCTCTGATTCAGAGCTGACCCTGGCGCGCTAGGCAGGCACTGGATAATTCGTCATCCCCACGCAGGCGGGGATCCAGGTTATCGATTCAACCGGTTCCCGCCTGCGCGGGAACGACGAACCCGAATAAATCAGTGTCTGCCTAAGCGTAAACCGGCGCGAACGCCTTTTCTGGTTCCGCCGCAGGGCCGGTTTCGCCCCAGTAGGGTGACATCTTGCGCAGTTGCGCGATGATTTCCGGGGTGACTTCGATGACCCGGTCGACTTCGGCTTCGGTGGTGTAGCGCGACAGCGAGAAGCGGGTGGTGCCGTGCGCGGCGGTATAAGGAATGCCCATCGCGCGCATGACGTGGCTGGGTTCCAGACTGCCGGACGTGCAGGCCGACCCGCTCGAAGCGGCGATACCGAATTTGTTCAGCAGCAACAGGATGGCTTCGCCCTCGATGAATTCGAACGCGATGTTGCTGGTGTTGGGCAGGCGGTTGCTCACGTCGCCGGTGGCGAAGGCGCGCGGGACTTTGGCCAGGATGCCGGCTTCCAGCTTGTCGCGCAGGCGGCGGACTTCGGTGTTTTCGTGGTGCATGGCCGCTTGCGCCATTTCGCAGGCCATACCGAGGCCGACGATGGAGGCGGTGTTTTCCGTGCCAGCCCGACGTCCGCGTTCCTGGTGGCCGCCGCGCAATAAAGGACGAAAGCGCACGCCGCGCTTCAGATACAGCACGCCGATGCCCTTGGGCGCGTGCAGCTTGTGGCCGGACAGAGAAAGCATGTCGATCTTGCTGCTTTTCAGGTCGATCGGCACCTTGCCCACCGCCTGCACCGCGTCGGTGTGAAACAGCACGCCGGCGGCATGCGCCATTTCAGCCATTTCCAGCACCGGAAAGAAACTGCCGGTTTCGTTGTTGGCCCACATCGCGGAAACCACGGCGACCTTGTCGCTAAGCAATTTGCTGTAGGCGTCGAGGTCCAGGCGGCCTTTTTCATCCACCTTCAGGTAATGAACCTTGTAGCCCTCTTTTTCCAGATGCGTGCACAGATTGAGAACGGCCGGATGCTCCAGCACCGTGGTGATGATCTCTTTCTTGCCTGGGTTGGCCTTGATCGCCGAAAGAATGGCGGTGGAGTCCGATTCGGTGCCGCAGGAGGTGAAGATGATCTCGGAGTCATGTTCGGCGCCCAGCAATTCCTGCACCTGCAAGCGCGCCTTCTTGAGCGCAAGACCGACCTTGTTGCCGAAACTGTGCATTGAAGATGGATTGCCGAATTGCTCGGTAAAGTAGGGCAACATGGCCGCCACGACGGAGTCGTCGACGCGGGTGGTGGCGTTGTTGTCGAGGTAGATGCCTTCCATGATGGCTCCTTGGTTTGGCTCCCTCCCCCTCTGGGGTAGGGCTGGGGAGAGGGGGGCGGAATTACGGGTGGCTGGCGGCGCGCGACAGCGAACCGGCGCGGCTGGGCACGATCTTGACGAACTCGCCCAGGTCTTCCATCAGCTTCTGCTGGATGCCTTGCAGCGTCATCGCTTCCATCTGGCAGCCGGCGCAGGCGCCGGTCATGTTGACGTAGATGGTCTTGCCGTCGACATCGACCAGTTCGATGTCACCGTGATCGCGCTGCAATTGCGGGCGGACCGAATCCAGCACCATTTCGATGCGCTTGATGCGTTGCAGATTGGTCAGCTTGCCGGGCTTCGGTTCTTCCGGAATTTCGACGGTATGCGGGCTGAAAGTTTCGCCGCGCTCGGCCATCACTTTCACCAGGATTTCCTCGATGCCTTCGTGGCAGGACGAACAACCGCCGCCGGCCTTGGTGTAGTTGATGACGTCTTCCACCGTGGAAAGACTGTTGGCGCGCACGGTCTCTTCGATCAGCACCGCGTCGATGGCGAAGCATTTGCAGATCAGCGCGCCTTCCTCATGGTCGTCGCTCCAGACTTCGCCACGATAGTTGGCGATAGCGGCCTGCAAGGCTTCGCGCCCCATCACCGAACAGTGCATCTTTTCCGGCGGCAGGCCGTCGAGGTAATCGGCGATGTCCTGGTTGCTGACCTTCAGCGCGGCATCCAGCGTCATGCCCTTGATGATCTCGGTCAGCGCCGAACTGGAGGCGATGGCGGAGCCGCAACCGAAGGTCTGGAAGCTGGCGTCCTGGATGGTTTCCGTGTCCGGATCGACCTTCAGCATCAAGCGCAGCGCGTCGCCGCAATTGAGCGAGCCGACATCGCCGACCGCGTTGGCGTTATCCAGCGCGCCGGCATTGCGCGGGCTGAAGAAGTGTTCCTTGACCTTTTCCGAGTAATCCCACATGGCCGTTCCTTAAACAAAAAATCAAGCAGAGAAGGAAGAACCGCACGCGCAACTGCTGGTCGCGTTCGGGTTGACGAACTTGAAGCCGGAGCCGTTCAGGCTGTCGACGAAATCCACGGTGACGCCTTCCAGCAGCGGCGCGGAGAAAACATCGACCAGCAGGGTGACGCCATCCATTTCGACGACCACATCGTCCTCGGCCTTGGCTTCTTCCAGCTTCATGCCGTACTGGAAGCCGGAACAACCGCCGCCGGAGACCGCGATGCGCAGGCCGGCCACCGGCGTGGCGGCTCCCTTGATGAATTTGTCGATGGCGGAAAGGGCGGAAGGGGTGAGAGTGATCATGTTCAGGCTCCTGTCAGGGGTGTCGGGGTGTCGATGGATAGGTATTCGCAAGGCCTATGCCAGAAGCTGGAGCAACTGCAACACCTTGTTATTAAAGGAGATGCATTTCCTGGCAGGCCCAACCCCGCTGTGTGGAGTCGTACCGTCGAAGGCGCTTGTAGGGTTTGCGACACGGCGGCGTGGATGCCGCGCATGTCCATGCGCCTGCGCCGTCATTTCCGCCTGCGCGGGAATCCAGTTTGTCGGACTAACTTCGTTGTAAAAACAATCAGATATACGACCTGGATGCCCGCCCGCGCGGGCATGACGGCAAAGTTGCGCCGACTGGCCCGGCCTTTGCTACTCATGGTTCATCCCTCACCCACCAAGGAAATCTCCATGTCACGTATCGGCCTGTTTTTCGGCAGCAGTACCGGCAATACCCGCCGCATCGCAAAGATGATCAAGAAGCGCTACGACGACGCCACCATGGCCGAAGCGCTCAACGTCAACAAGGCCACGCCGGAGCTGGTCGCCAGCTATGACTACCTGATCCTGGGCACACCAACGCTGGGCGAAGGCAGCCTGCCCGGCCTCGAAGCCGATTGCCAGCAGACCAGCTGGGCCGAGTTCCTGCCCCAGTTGAGTGACGTCGATTTCACCGGCAAGACCGTCGCGCTCTACGGTTTGGGCGATCAGGAGAAATATGCCGAGAACTTCGTCGATGCGCTCGGCATGCTGTATGAGTTCGTCACCGCGCGCGGCGCTCGCGTGGTCGGCGCCTGGCCCAGCGACGGCTATGACTTCATCGCCTCGAAAGCGGAAAAGGACGGCGAATTCGTCGGCCTGGTGCTGGATCAGGACAACCAGAAGCAACTCAGCGACGACCGGCTGGAAACCTGGCTGCGCCTGATCGCCGGGGAATTCGGTTTGTAAAAACCCGGCATGTAAAACAGGCTGCGGGAGGAGTACGGCGGCTCCCTATAATCCCGCCATGCTTCCGCAGCGGCTTGCCTTCATCGACCTGGAAACCACCGGCGCCAACCCGGTGCGCGACCGCATCACCGAAATCGGCATCGTCGAGGTAGATGGCGACCGGGTCAGCACCTGGAGCACCCTGGTCAACCCGGAACAGCCGATTCCCCAGTTCATCCAGCAACTCACCGGCATCGACGACGCCATGGTGGCCGACGCGCCCACCTTCGCCCAGGTCGCTGGGGAACTGGCCGAACGCCTGCACGGGCGGTTGTTCATCGCCCACAACGCCCGCTTCGACTATGGCTTTGTGCGCAATGAATTCCAGCGCCTGGGCCAGCGTTTCCGCGCCGACGTGCTGTGCACCGTGCGCCTGTCGCGCAAGCTCTATCCGGAACACCACAAACACAATCTGGACAGCCTGATCGTCCGCCATAACCTGGAGATCGGCAGCGACCGCCACCGCGCGTTGACCGACGCCGACCTGATCTGGCAATTCTGGCGTCTGCTAGGTCGGGAGCGGGACGCGGATACCGTGATCGAGGCTGTCCGCCATCAGCTCCAACGTCCGAGCCTGCCGCCGCATCTGGATGCCGCGTTGCTCGACGATCTGCCCGAAACCCCCGGTGTCTACCTGTTCCACGGTGAGAGCGAGGTGCTGTTGTATGTCGGCAAGAGCCTCAACCTGCGCAAGCGTGTGCTCGCCCACTTCGCCGCCGACACGCGGGAATCCAAGGATATGCAGCTCGCCCAGCAAGTGCGCCGCATCGACTGGCGGGAAACGGTCGGCGAACTCGGCGCGCTGTTGCTGGAATCGAATCTGGTGAAGACCGGCCAGCCACTGCACAACCGCCGTCCGCGCCGCGCCGCCGAGCTATGCGCCTGGCAACTGCGCGAAGTCGCCGCGGGCGACTTCCGGCCCCGCCTGGTGAGCGATATGGAAGCGGATTTCGGCCGCTCGGACGACCTGTTCGGCCCGTTCGCCAACCCGCGCGAAGCCAGCAACAGCCTGCGCAAGATCGCCGACGCCTACGCTCTCTGCCCGGTCGTGCTCGGCCTTGAAAAATCCACTCACCCCGGTCGCCCCTGTTTCGCGCATCAGGTCGGCAAATGCCGGGGCGCCTGCGTCGGCAAGGAGCCCATCGGCCTGCACAGCGCCCGCCTGATGGCCGCCCTGGCGAAACTCAAGCTGAAAGCCTGGCCCTACCCCGGCCCCATCGGCCTGGTCGAACACGACGAGTTCATGGACGTGGAAGAAGTCCACGTGGTCGACGGCTGGCGCTACCTGGGCACGGCAAAAAGCGAAGCCGAGGTGCATGCGTTGCTGGAACAGACCGGGCAGGCACGCTTCGACATGGACACCTACAAACTGCTCAAGGCGCACCTGGGCAAAGGCAGGGTGGCGGTGCGGCGCTTGTAAGACCGCCTCAATGAGTGAGGGCGGAGATGAGTCGCCGATGTTCATTCGGCGGAAGACTTTACTTTTCCAGCCTTGCAGTACAAGTCCAACCAGATGCCTTGGCCTGCCCATGAAAAAGGGGAGCTTCCGCCCCCCCTTTTCAGAACCTCAAGCAACCCGAATCAGACAATCATGCCCGGGTTTTTACCCATGCCGATGACCTTCGGCTGGTTCAGCTTGACCTGTTTGACCACTTTCACATCGCGCAAGTATTCGGCCACCACTTCCCAGATCGGCGCGCCCTGAGCGCCCTCGCCCACCGGCGCCCAACCGGCGACCTTGTAGGTCTTCTTGGCATCGACCGGCTTGCCCTTCAGGGTCATGTCGCCGATGCGCTCGCCGATGCCGGCGTTCGGCGTCACCGAGTACTGGATGCCGCCGACGCGCACCATGTCGCCACCCTGCTGGTAGTAAGGATCGTCGTTGAACAGGTTGTCGCAGACGTCTTCCATGATGGTCTTGATGGTTTCGCCGGTCATGTTGGTCAGCGAGGTCTGCGGGTAGGTGATGGCGACCTGGTCCATCAGTTGTTCCATGGTAATCACGTCGCCCGGCAGCAGGCTGGTGCCCCAGCGGAAGCCTGGCGAGAAAGCGGCGTCGGCGCCCTTCACCTTCATCAGCGCGTCGCAGATCATCTGGTCGTAGGTACCGTTGAAGTTGCCGCGGCGATAGAGCAGGTCCTCGGTGACCGCCAGCTTCTCGTTCAGCTTGGCTTCGAACGGGGCACGGATCTTGGTGATCAGCGCATCCATCTTGGCGTCGGCGGCGAGCAGGTTGGAGAACACCGGCACCAAGCGGTATTTGAAGCCCTTGACCTTGCCATCTTTGACGTCGAAGTCCATCACGCCGAGGAACTTGCCGTTGGAGCCGGCGTTGGTGACCAGGGTGACGCCCTTGGCGTTCTTGACCGGGATCGGCTGCGGCACGCCATCGTGGGTATGGCCGCCGAAGATGGCATCGATGCCGGTAACCTTACTGGCCAGCTTGAGGTCGACGTCCATGCCGTTGTGCGACAGCACGACGACGACCTGAGCGCCCTTAGCCCTAGCCTCGTCGACGAACTTCTGCATGCTGTCGTCACGGATGCCGAACGACCAGTCGGGCACCATCCAGCGCGGGTTGGCGATCGGGGTGTAGGGGAAGGCCTGGCCGATGATGGCGACCTGGACACCGTTGATGTTCTTGATGACGTAGGGCTTGAACACCTGGTCGCCGAAGTCGTTGGTAACCACGTTCTGGGCGACGAAATCGACACCGGCCTTCTTGAAATCGCCGTTGACGATTTCCTGCACGCGCGCCGCGCCGTAGGTCATTTCCCAGTGCGGCGTCATCACGTCGACACCCAGGGCGATACAGGCATCGACCATATCCTGGGCATTGGTCCACAGCGCGGTGGCGGAACCTTGCCAGGTGTCGCCGCCGTCCAGCAGCAGGGAACCGGGACGCGAGCCGCGCACCTTGTCGACCAGGGTCTTCAGGTGGGCGAAGCCGCCGACCTTGCCGTAGGTTTTGGCGGCCGCGGAAAAGTTGATATAGGTGAAAGCGTGCGCGTCGATGCTGCCGGGCTTGATGTTGTAGGCCTTGAGCAGATGTTCGCCGACCAGGTGCGGCACCTTGCCGACGGAAGCGCCGACGCCCAGATTGACGTTGGGTTCGCGGAAATAGATGGGCTTCAGCTGGGCATGGCAATCGGTCATGTGCATCAACGACACGTTGCCGTACGTGGGGATGTCGTAGTAGTTGCTCGGCGCGTTGCCGGCCAGCACCTGGCGGCTATCCAGGGCAAAACCACCGGCGGCGGCGGCGGCGAGGATTTGCAGGAATTCACGACGTTGCATGGACATGGACTAGTCTCCGGGTAGACGGGCGGCGCACATTTTTGCGACAGCCACGCGCTGGGTAAATGGTAGTGATGAGCCAGTTCGGCCAGTCAAAACCGGTTGGCTTAAATGGAAATCCGGGCCATGGTCATAGCCCATGGCCCGGATTTCCATAACGATCCAACCTTGCTTACTTGCGGAAAACCGAAGCTTGCAGGGGCAGGCCGTTGGAGATGTAGGAGTGGAAATACTCCAGATTGTTGTAGCGCGTGCTGCCGGCCTTGTCGGGTACCTGACGCACGTTCTTGTGGCAACCTTCATAACGCTTCTGCAGGGTCACCAACGTGTCGCCGCCACGGAATACCGGCCAATGCGTCGCATGGCCGACGGCGGGTGACAGGAGCTCGGAACGCAGACGGTTGCCGGCGTTGTCGACGTGGCAGTTGGCGCAGGAGAAATTGAATTGACCGGCGCGACTGTAGAAGGTTTTCTTGCCGTCTTCATAAGCTTTCCTGGCGCCTTCGCCTTCCACCTTGATGTTCATCTTCATGCCATCGGACAGAGTACGCATGTAGGCGGTCAGCAAGCCCATCGTCTTGGGGTCGCCAAAAGCATAAGCCTCATCGCCATTGGCAACGCGGCAGGCGTTGATGACATCTTCCAGCGTAACGACTTTACCCTTGGCATCGTCGAACATCGGGTAATTTCCGGCGATGTCCTTGCCGCCGTTGGGCAGGCAATCGGCATAGGTCTTGCCGCTCTTCAGCGCCGTTTTCCAGAGCTTCTCGCCCTTGTCGATATCGCCGGAATAAGGCGGGAATTCCATGATGCTCTTGTACTGGGACATGGAATCCGGATCGAAGGCCAGCGAACCGTAGATGTAATCGCCCGCTTTGACATCGGAATATTTTTCGCCAAAGAATTTAACCAGTTTCAGGCGATCTTCTTCTGGGCCGGCATTGGCGGCAACCGCACCCATCAGAACGCCCAGACTTGCCAGCGCAACAATAATTTTCTTCATGCCGTCCTCCAAAAGTGATGCAAGCGGGCCGGCGGGCAAAACAACCCGAATCCCCGGCCCTTTCTTCGTCTAACTACTTAGCCGATGGTGGCTTCGGCGGCGTTCTTGTCGCCGGTGTTGTCCGCCCAGTTGACGGCAACCTTGTCGCCGGCCTTGGCGCCCTTGACCTTGAACGCCA
>NCGJ01000026.1 GCA_002281555.1 Hydrogenophilales bacterium 28-61-23 | reverse complement strand
GCCTGTGTTTCCCGTTCCAGCAACTGGCCAAAACCCAGGATCGCGTTCAGCGGCGTGCGCAACTCGTGGCTCATGCGCGACAGAAATTCGGACTTGGCCTGGTTGGCCCGTTCCGCTTCGTCGCGCGCGCGCACCAGGGCGGCCTCACCTGCCTTGCGTTCGCTGATGTCATGCACGAAGGAGAAGAAGAGGCGTTCATCGCCGATCTGCGCCACGGTCACATTCACCTCGACATCAATCAGGCTTCCGTCCTTGCGCCGGTGGCGGGTGTCGAAGCGGTCATGGCCGTGTTCGATCAGCGTCCGCATGTGGGCGGCGGTCTCTTCGGGCGTCTCGACCGCCTCGATGTCGAGGAAGGTCAGGTGCAGCATTTCTTCACGGCTGTAGCCAAGCATCCGGCAATAGATCTGGTTGCAGTCGAGCAATCGCCCGTCCATGCCAGCGGTGAAAAAACCGTCCAGGGCCGTGTTCACGATCATCGCGTTGCGGCTGCCCTCTTTCTCCACCTCGGAGGTGCGCGCCCGCACCAGCTCTTCCAGATGATCACGGTAGCGTTCAAGTTCCCGCTCCGCCTGCTTGCGCGCGGTGATGTCGGTAAAGCTGCCGACCACCCGGATGGGATGGCCCTGTGCGTCGCGTTTCACGATGCGCCCACGATCCTGGACCCAGATCGTTTGCCCGTCTCTGCGCACCAGACGATGCTCGGAGTAGTAATCGCCGCCGCCCTTGAGCATGGCGTCCAGGCGCTGCCAGACCTGTTCCCTGTCCTCGGGATGGATCAACTCGGCAAATGCGTCGACGCTATCGACCATCTCGCCTTCCGCCAGCCGCAACGTTTCATACCACTGGCTGTTATGGATCACCCGGCCGGTCGCCACATGCCAGTCCCAGATACCCTCACGGGTGATCTCCATGACTTCTTGCATGCGACGCTCGCTTTCCGCCACCTGTTGCTGTGCGCGGATGACATCCGTGATGTCCTGCGCGACCACCAGAATCTGATTTCCGCCTTCGCTGTCCTTGAATGGCTTCTTGATCGATTTGTAATGCCGGATTGCGCCACTGACCGCGTCCCTGCTGTCCTCGAAGACGATCTGGGATTCGCCCCTGGTCATGATCGCCAGCACGCTTTGCCGGAAGGAATCCGCCATCTCCCTGGACACGCCGAAGTCGCCGTCATGTTTGCCGATCATGGCCTCCGGCGTGGTGTTGTAGAGCCGGGCGACGGCCTGGTTGCAGAGCAGGAAATCGCCATTGCCATCCTTCAGCAGCACCGGGTCTGGAATCTCGTCGATGACGGTGCGCAACAGTCTTTCGCTGTCGCGCAGGGATTGAACGGCGCGCTTCTGCTCGGTGATGTCATGCACGGAACCGACCATGCGGATGGATGCGCCATACTCGTCGCGATAAACCCTGCCCCGCTCGTGCACGCTGCGCACCTCGCCATCCGGCCGCAGCACGCGGTGCTCGATGCTGTAGGGAACGTTTACGTCGGCGATGCTGGCGTTCACCGCGTCGATGACCTGTTGCCGGTCGTCCGGGTGGATGGCGTCCAGGAAGGCTTGATAGGTGGCGCCGAAGGACTGCGGCGTCTGGCCGAAGATGCGGTAGATCTCGTCGGTCCAGCGCAGCTCGCCGCTCCCGATGTCCCAGTCCCAGGAACCGAGATGGGCGATGGCCTCGGCCCGGGCGTAGGTTTCCTCGCTGCGCCGCAGCGCCGCCTCCACCGCGCGCTTCTCGGTCACGTCGATGCCGATGGAAACCATGAACTCCAGGCGTCCCTGCTCGTCCAGCAGGGGCGCCTTGCGCCACTCGAGCAGGTGCTTGCCGCCGCCTTTGTCCAGCCAGTGGTTGGTGTAGGTGCTGGCCAATGCTTCAGGATCGTTGCTCAGCGCCCGCAGAACATGTTCCCGCACCCTGTCGCGTTCCTCCGGCAGCAGCAGGAAATCCCAGGGATAACGTCCCTCCACCTCGGCGAAGCGGTAACCGCTGACCGACTCGCAGGCCCGATTGAAGCGGTGGATGCGCCCCTCCCGGTCCAGCACCAGAAGCAGGGCGCCGGCGTTGTCCAGCACGGCGCTGATGAAGTTGCGCTCGTCCCGCAACAGCGCCTGGGTCCGCTTCCGTTCCGTGACGTCACGGAAAACCCCCAGGAAACAGGCCTTGCCCTGGAGCGTAACGAGCGCAGTACTGACATCGGCATGGAAAACGCCGCCATCCTTGCGCAGCAAAGGCAGCTCCTGGAGCAGGCTGAAGTCCCCCCGCTCCATACCCCGAAAATGCGCCAGCACACGCGGCACCGCTTCGGCGGGGTGCAGGTCCAGCGGCGTCATGGCCAGCAACTCGCTCTGGCTGTAGCCCAGCATCCGGCAGATGGCCGGGTTGGCCATGAGCAAGCTGCCGCTTTCCTCGGCCGCCAACAGCATGCCTTCATGGATGTTTTCATAGATGGCGCGCAGATTGGCCTCGGATTCCCGCAATCTGGCTTCCAGCCGGCGCTGTTCGGTGACGTCCGAAAAGATGCCGCAGACGCCGATGACTTCACCGCGTTGGCCCCTGACCGGGGTCTTGATGGTATGGATGGTGAGTTCCCGGCCGTCCCGGACATAGGACTCGTCGCATTCTTCCACCTGTCCGGACGCCATGACGCGCCGGTCATCCTGGCGGTATTTGTCGGCCAGCGCACTGGGATGGAAGGCGTAGTCGTCCCGGCCGACGATCTCGCGCGGGGTGACGCCCAGATCGGCGGCATAGCGCCGATTCACCGCCAGGTAACGCGACTGGGGGTCTTTGTAGAACACCCGCTGCGGGATGTTCTCCACCAGCGCCCGGTATTTCGACTTGCTCTCGCGCAGGCTCTGATCGTGGCGTTTCTGCTGGCTCAGGTCGGTGATGGCGCAGGCGATGGCGACCGGCGCGCCGGCGGCGTCGCGAATCAGATGGATATCGTGCCGGGTCGGAATGACGCGGCCCCGCGCGGACAGCAGCGGCACTTCGCCGCTCCAACCGCCCTGTTCCAGGGCGGCGCGCAGCATTTCACCGGCCACCGGCCCCGCCTCGGGCGGACGGAAACGGCTCAGGTGGAGGCCGCCGACCTCCGCCTCCGGCGCCAGATCGAGCATCCGGCGCAGGGCCGGATTCATGTAGACGATATTGCCGGCCAGGTCGGCCCAACCGATGCCCTGGCCGGCGCATTCCACCAGGTGGCGGAATATGGCGTCCGGCGCGCTTGGCGATGTGGACGTGGTTGGCATCGAACCGCAGTCAGTTGTGTCTGGCGTCACCTTCTTTCGTCTCCGAAACGTCCCACCTGTAGGCCCGGGCGCGGGCCGAACTCAACCCAGCAACCGGTTGATTTCCATTTGCAGCCTGGCCAGATCGAGCGGTTTGGTCAGATAGGCCCTGAATCCCGCCGCCAGGCCACGTTCGATATCCTCGGGCATGGCGTTGGCGCTGATCGCCAGCACCGGAATGTCTCGGGTATCGGCATCGGCTTGCAGTTGCTTGAGCATCTCATAACCGCTCATCCCGGGCAGGTTGATATCCAGCATGATCAGGTCGGGATGTTCGTCGCGCGCCAGCTCCAGGCCCACCAGCGGTTCCCCGCTGCTGAGCAGCCGGATATCCGCGCGCGGCGCCAGCACCTGCTGCATCAGGCGCAGATTGGCCGGGTTGTCCTCGACATACAGCACCGTGTGGTAACACTGCATGCCAGATGTCGCGGCATGCGCGGCTTCGGTCGGCGTAGCCGTAGCCGGGGCTGCGAACGGCTCCGCCCGCGCCAGCTCGACCCAGAACGTGCAGCCCTGCCCGGGCCGGCTGTCGACGCCGATTTCGCCCCCCATCATCTCGACCAGACGCTTGCTGATGACCAGACCGATGCCGCTGCCCTCGATCGAACCGGCTTCCAGGCCGAGCCGGTTGAACGGAGTGAACAGATCGGCCAGCTTGTCCTCGGGAATGCCCGGGCCGGTGTCGGACACCGCCAGCCGAACCTGACCCGTTGCCTTGAACTCGCAGGCGATGCGAACGCTGCCGCCGGCCCGGTTGTACTTGACCGCGTTGGACAACAGGTTGATCAAAACCTGTTTCAGGCGCAGCCGGTCCGCCCGCACCCAGCGGCCCAGGCAAGGCGCCATGTCACGCTCGAAGGCGAGGCCTTGCCGGATCGCGCCCGATTCGACCAGAACGGCGCATTCGTCGATCAGCTCAACCAGTTCGACCGGTTCCATGCTGAGCGTGAGATTGCCGGATTCGATGCGCGCCAGATCGAGCACCTCGTTGATCAGCGTCAGCAGGTGCCGCCCGGCCTTGACGATCTCACGCGCGCTGTCCGCCTGTTCCGCGCTCAAGTCCCGGTCCATCTGCAACAACTGGCCAAAACCCAGGATGGCGTTCATCGGTGTGCGCAACTCATGGCTCATGCTGGACAGGAACTCGCTCTTCGCGCGGCTGGCCGAGAGCGCCGCCTCCAGCGCCCGGATCATTTCCCAATCCAGCCGCTTGCGCTCGGTGATGTCGCGCACGATGCCGGTGAAGCAGCGCTTTTCACCGGCGCGCATGGCATTCACCGCCAGATCCATCGGGAAAGTACTGCCGTCCTTGCGCCGGCCGGTCACCTCGCGACCGATGCCGATGATCCGCTCCCGCCCGGTCTCCAGGTAGTTGTGCAGATAACCGTCGTGGGCGCTGGCATAGGGCTCGGGCATCAGCAGGCTGACATTGCGGCCATGAACTTCCTCGAAGGTGTAGCCAAAAATGCTCTCGGCGGCCGGATTGAACGATTCGACGATGCCGCGCTCGTCGATGACGACAATGCCGTCGACCACGCTTTCCAGCACCGAGCGCAAACGCGCCTCACTGGTCTTGAGCGCTGTCTCCATCTCGAGGCGTTGGCTGACATCCTGGGAAATGCCGATGAAATGAGTCAGCTTGCCGCCGCCGTCATGCACCGGGGTGACGATCAGTTCGTTCCAGAACGGGCTGCCATCCTTGCGGTAGTTGCGCAGCAGCGCCCTGCCGTCGCGCGCCTCGGCCAGGGCCGCGCGGATTTCCACCAGGCCGGCCTGGTCCTGCTCCGCGCCCTGCAGGAAACGGCAGTTGCGGCCGAGGACTTCCGCGCTGGCGTAGCCGGTGATCCGCTCGAACGCCGGATTGATATAGATCAGCGGCAGGTCGGGCGCGGTCGCGTCGGCAATCGACATGCTGACCGAACTCGCCTCCATCGCGCGCCGGTACAGGGCGATGGCCGACTCGGTCTGGGCCCGACGCAATTCCGTCTCGGCGGCCTTCAAGCCCGTGATGTCTTCCACGCTGGACCAGATGTAGGACTCGCCGCGCAGTTCGATGCGCATGCCTTGCAGCCGTACCGGCACCCGGTGTCCGTCCCGGTGCATATATTCCTTCTCGTAAGGGCCGTAGCGGCCGAGATTGAGCAGGCTGGCCAGTTGGGCCTGCTCCTGTTCCGCATACTCGAGCGGGGTGATGTGCCAATAATTCAGATCCAGGGTCGCCGCGACGGTCAGGCCCAGGATGGCGGCGAAGGCCGGGTTCACGTCGACCAGCTCGCCATTCATGCGGCTGAGGGCGAGGCCGATGGGAGAGTGTTCGAACAGGATGCGGTTGTAGTGCTCGCTGGCCGCCAGGGCCTGGCTCTGCGCCTTGAGCTCGGTAATATCGAAGAAGATGCCGGTCCACATCACGCCGCCGTCGTCCATGCCACGCGGCATCGCCATGCCGCGCAGCCAGCGGATGCCGCCGTCCGCCACGAGCCGGAATTCCTCTTCCCAAGGCTGCAGGGCGGCGGCCGAGACCGCGATGCTCTCCATCACCCTGGGCAGATCGTCGGGCAGGATGCGGGCGAAATCGGGATCGGCGCGGGTGCCTTCGCCCGACTCGGTCACGCCGGTGATTTCCGCGCAGCGTTGGCTCAGATAGGCGAAATAGAAGACACCGTCGGGCCGGCGGATGAACTGATAGATCCCGCCGGGCAGGCTTTCGGCAATGTCCCGCAGGCGGCCGTCGACCGCGTCCAGCGCCGCTTGCGTGGCGTGCTGCTTGCGGCAACCGTCGCATTCCGCGCACTTCCTGCGCACGATCGGGGCCAGCCGGCCGGCATGGCTTTTCGCGACATACTCGCTGCCGCCGTCGCTCAGCATCTGAACGATCGCGTCCTCGTCCGGCGCATCGGAAAACACCACGACCGGGATGCCGGGACGACAGGCGCGCGCCTGCCGCCAGAGCGCCAGACAATCCAGCTCGGGCGGCAGGTCGGCGGCAATGATCAGGTCATGCTCGCTCACGCGCAGCGCGGCCAGTGCGTCCGCCGCTGTGCCGGCATGGTCGAGAATGCAGACGAATCCGGCGGCATCGAGCAGATGGCGCACGCGATCCGCGCTGGCGGCATCGCCATCCAGAAGAAGAATCCGCGCGGGTGGCGTCAAGTTATTCATTATTCATTTTGCCTATGACGTGGGTTCTTGGTGAGAGCGCTTGCCTATCTATGCCGTCTCACGGCATTCCATTTGCTCGGCCAGCAGCTGGCCGCAGGCGTCGGCCGGCAACGCCTTGCTGAACAGCCAGCCCTGGAATTCGTCGCAGCCGAGGCGGAGCAGCATGGCGCGCTGATCCTCGCTTTCCACACCCTCGGCGATCACCGTCAGCCCCAGGCTGTGGGCCAGCCCGACCAAGCCGCGCACGATGGCGGCGTCGTCCGGATCGCGCACCAGATCGATGACGAAGGAGCGGTCGATCTTGAGCTTGTGCAGCGAAAACACCTTCAGATAGGCCAGCGAGGAGTAGCCGGTGCCGAAATCGTCGATGGCGATGGTGACGCCGAGTTTTTCCAGCTCCGCGAGCACCCGCGCCGCCGGTTCCGGCTCCTCCATCACGGCGCTTTCGGTCAGTTCCAACTCGAGCAAGGCGGGCGATGCGCCGCTTTGCGCCAGGGCGTCGCGCACCAGTTGGGTCACATCGTGCTGGCGGAACTGGTGCGCGGACAGGTTCACCGCGACCCGCATCGGCGTGCCGGCATCCTGCCAGGCGCGGATCTGCCGGCAGGCGGTGGCGAGCACCCAGGCGCCGATCGGCACGATCAGGCCGCAGGCCTCGGCGACCGGGATGAAGCGCGCCGGGCTGACCGAACCCAGTTCCGCGTGGGTCCAGCGCAACAGGGCTTCGACGCCGCGGATTTCACCGCTGAGCAGATCGACCTGCGGCTGGTAATGCAGCTCCAGTTCATCCGCTGCCACGGCGCGCTTGAGATAGGTCTGCAGCATCAGCGTGTCCTGCATGATGCTGGTCAGGTCACGGGTGAAGAAACGCGCGCAACCGCGCCCCTCCGCCTTGGCCCGGTACATCGCCACATCGGCGTTGCGCAGCAGCGTGCCGACATCCTCGCCATCGACCGGATACACGGTGACCCCCATGCTGAGTCCGGCGTAGACATCGTATTCGCCGATGCGGAAAGGCGTGGCGAACGCCTCGAGCACCTTGTTGACGATCTGAGCGGCCGACTCCACCTGGGCCAGATCGGTCAACACCAGCGCGAATTCATCGCCGCCCAGCCGCGCCACGGTATCGCCGGCGCGCAAGCTGTCGGTCAGGCGGGAAGCCACCCCGGCCAGCAACAGATCGCCGTAATTGTGGCCCCAGCCGTCGTTGATCGCCTTGAAGTTGTCCAGGTCGAGCAGGATCACCGCGACCAGCTTTTCCTGCCGCCGCGCCTGCTGCATGGCATGCAGCAATCGATCCTGGAACAGCGTGCGATTGGGCAGGCCGGTCAGGGCATCGTGGCTGGACTGATGGCGCAATTCGTTTTCCATGCGCCGCTGCTCGGTGACATCGCGGATGAAGGCGGTGACCTGTTGCGTCCCCGTCTCGGAATAAAACGGGCTCAGCGCGATATCCAGCGGCACCTCGCTGCCATCCTTGCGCCGCCCGGCCACGTTTTTTCCGCTACCCATGCTGCGGTCGCCGGGCGCCGCGGCATAAGCGCCCTGATGCGCATGATGACGCGCGCGCTGCCCCTCCGGCAGCAGGATTTCCATGTGCTGGCCGAGCAGTTCCCAGCGCGTGTAGCCGAATATCGACTCGAGACGCTCATTGACCATCTGGATACGCCCCGCCGCATCCACCACCAGGATGGCATCCGGCGCAGTCTCCAGCAGTTCCCGATGGCGTCGCTCGCTTTCGATCACGTCGTTACGGGCCTGTTTGATCCGGTTGATCGGCATCAGCACGCTGTCCAGGAAAATGGCGTGGTACAGAAACAGATAGGCCAGCACCTTGTAGGCATGACCAAGCATATTGGCCAGGTCGGTGACGTGCGAATAGAGCATGAAGAACAGCTCGCTCGCCAGCATCAGCGCGAGCGCGAAACCCAGGCTGCCGAGGCTGAGGCCGTTCAACTCGTCGCGGCGCCGGAAAACCATGATCAACGCGAGCGACAGCAACACGGCCACGCCGCCTTCCAGGCCGAGCTTGAACGCGGTCAGTCCCTCGCCGGGGATGAAGGTGGCCGGCACCCAGCCCGGTTGCCAGATGCCGACATAGAACACCAGCAGCGCATAAGCCAGGAACCCGGCCAGAAAATACCGGCGCGCAGACTTGGCCAGGGGTTGGCTCGGCATCAACGCGAAAGCCAGCAACGCCCCTGCCGCCACATAACGCGCCGCCAGCCAGAACACGATGGCCTTGTGCGGGCTGTTGGGGGTGATGAAATCGGGCATCCCCTGGTAGGACATGAAATGGGCGAAGTCCATCAGCGCCACGGCCAGGAAAGCACAGGCCAGCAGCACCGAGGCGGCCGGCCGGCGCTCGTCGTGCACATGCCAGCCGGTGACGAACACCAGCGTCGCCACCAGCACGGCGAAAACTTCGACCAGGGTATGGAACGGCAGATAAAAAGCGGCGTCGATTGCCGCGCGGTTCTCCTGCAAGGCCTGCCAGAGCAGCAGCGGCACAGCCAGCGCCAGCAGCGCCGAGCCGGCGGCCACCGCCTTGTTGTGCGCGATGCCCGCTGTTGTCATGATTTGCCGCCGACCATCAGCGGCCACCGCCATAGCGCGCGATTTCCTGCGCGATGGCCGCCAGCGGCACGCTCTTCTGCACGCCGCCGAACTTCACCGCCTCCTTCGGCATGCCGTAGACCACGCAACTGGCTTCGTCCTGCGCCAGCGTGGCCGCCCCGGCGTCGCGCATCTCCTTCATGCCGCGCGCGCCGTCGTCGCCCATGCCGGTCATGATCACGCCCAGCGCGTTGCCGCCGGCGCAGCGGGCCACGGAGCGGAACAGCACGTCCACGGAAGGACGGTGCCGATTCACCGCCGGCCCGTCCACCACATCGACGTGATATTGCGCGCCGCTGCGCTTGAGCAGCATGTGCCGCCCGCCCGGCGCGATCAGCGCGCGTCCGGGTATGACGCGGTCGCCGTGCTTCGCCTCGCGCACCTCGATCTGGCAGATGCCGTTCAGGCGGTCGGCGAAGGCGGCGGTGAATTTCTCCGGCATGTGCTGGACGATGACCAGGCCCGGCACGGTGCGCGCCAACGCGGACAGCATCACCTCCAGCGCCTGGGTGCCGCCGGTGGAGGTGCCCACCGCCACCACCTTATCGGTGGTCTCGTGCATGGCCTGGGTCGGCGCCGGGCCGGACAGGATCGCGTCGGCGGTCAACTTGGGTTTGACCGCCAGCGCCGGGCCCGCCGGCAACCGGCGGACATTGGCCTGGGCCGCCGCGCGCACCGCGCCGACCACATCCTCGGCCGAGTCGACCAGGAATTGCTTGAGCCCGATGCGCGGTTTGGTGACGATGGCCACCGCGCCGGCCGACAGGGCCTGCATCGTGGTTTCGGCGCCCTTTTCGGTCAGCGTGGAACAGATCACCACCGGCGTCGGCCGCTGCGCCATGAGTTTTTTCAGAAAGGTGATGCCGTCCATGCGCGGCATCTCCACGTCGAGGACGACCACATCGGGCCAATCCCGGTTCATCTTTTCGAGCGCAAACAGCGGATCCGGCGCGGAACCGATCACCTCGATGTCGTGCGCGGCGTTGAGCACGGCGGCCAGCACCTGGCGCACGGTGGCCGAATCGTCGACGATCATGACCCGGATCGGTTTCATGCCACTTCCTTCAGCGGACAGCGGGCCTGCTCCGCCAGAGGCGTGTGTTTGAGCCAGGCGTGGCCGCTCCAGACGTCGAGGATGACCTGGCGGTGGCCGTGCCCGCCGAGATGCTCGGCCTTGATCGGCAGACCATGCTGCGCCGCCATGGTGCGCGCCACCTCGATATTGCGGTCATGCACCTGTTGGGAAGCGCAGCTCGATCCCGCGCAGTAAGCGTGCTGAAACATGCGGCCGCCGCCGAACAACTTGACTTCGAAATCCTGCAGGCGACAGTCGGCCGCGTCGATGTGCCTGATCAGCAGCGCCATGGCCTCGTCGCCGTAGCGCCCGTCCAGATCGGCGCCCTGCTTGCGCGCGCGCGTCGGCAACATGTAATGGCACATGCCGCCGATGCGCAGCCGCGGATGCCACAGCGTGATGGCGACGCAGGAACCCAGGATGGTGCGGATGCGGGTGTTTTCGTCGCCAAACCAGAGTTCGCCCGGTTGCAGGTAGGTCTCGGTGACGTGAGGAGGTTTTTGCATGGATTGTTTACGGCTCGTCTCCGCGCCGCTTTAAGGTTTTCGGTACACCGACGGCTGCGCGGCGACGAGGCCGTGGCTGAGGCCGTTCAGGCTTTCCGAATGACCGACGATGAACCAGCCGCCGGGGCGCAAACGCTCGACCAGACGCGCCACCACCTGCTGCTTGGTTTCCGCCTCGAAGTAGATCATCACGTTGCGCAACAGGATGACGTCGAACTCGCCCACTTGCGGCAGCCGTTCGTTCAGATTGATCTGCTGAAAGCTCACGCGTCGGCGCAGGGCCGGCTCCAACGTGAACTGTCCAGCCTGGCCGCCGACGCCTTTCAGGCAGTAGGCCTTGAGATAAGCGGCGGGAATCTCCCCGGTCTGGTCGATGGGATAAAGGGCCGCGCGGGCCTTTGCCAGGATCTGGGTGCTGATATCCGAGCCGAACACCTCCCAGGCCGCTTCACCCAATTGATCCGCCAGCAACATGGCCAGGCTGTAAGCCTCCTGGCCGCTGGAACTCGCCGCGCTCCAGACCCGGAACGGCCGGCCCGGGACGCGCTCGGGCAGCACGCGCTGGCGCAGGAAGTCGAAATGCTTCTGCTCGCGAAAGAAATGGGTCTCGTTGGTGGTGAGCAGATCCACCGCGACCTGCAATTCGTCCTGGCGCTTGCTGATCAGGTGAAAGTAATCCTGGTAGCTGCTCAAACCGTGGTGTTTCAGCCGCTTCGCCAGGCGTCCCGCCACCAGCGCCTTCTTGGCCGGCGACATGCTGATGCCGGCGATGCGGTGAATCATCTGGCGGAAATTGGCGAACTCGTGGTCGTGCAGTGTGGTGTCGAGCATGATGTTCAGGCGGCCTGTTTCAGTTCTGGCCGAGTGGCGCGCAGGCCGGAGCCGACCTCGAGTTCCGAGAACCAGTTGATGAAACGCATCACATCGGCGCCTTGGTAGATGGCGCCATGCTGCGGACAGAGCAGATCGATGGGCATCGCGGCGGCCCGCTCGCACCAATTCAGCACCGCCTCGCGCGAACCCATGAAGCGGCGGTGGAAGCCGTCCGCATGGCGGATGTGGCGATCGAAATCGGTCACGAACAGGGCGCTCTCCTCGACGGGCAACAGGGCCGCGCCGACATCGCCGGAAAACAGGATCTTCGCCTTGGCATCGTACAAATGGAGATTGCCGGACGAATGCAGGTAATGCGCCGGCACCGCCTCCAGTTCGATGCCGCCGAGCGGAATCTTCGCGCCGGCGTCGGGCAGGCCGATGAAAGTGTGTTCATCGCCGCCGAAATGCGGCAGGAAACTGTCCCAGATCTGGCTGGCGTAGCAGCGCAGCGCGGGGTTGAATTCCAGCCACAGGCTGAGGCTGCTGATCACGTCCGGATCCTGGTGCGAGGCGAACAGCCAGCGCACCTGGCGCGGGTCGAAGCCGGCCGCCAGCGCGGCGAACACGACCGGGAATATCTCCAGTCCGCCCGGATCGGTCAGCAGGGCTTCGTTGCCATGCACGACCAGATATTCGTTGGTGTCGATCAGGACGTTGGGGCGGTCCGGATCGCGCGCGATCACCAGCCACTGGTGGCGGCCTTCCGAGTAAAGGGTCTCCAGCCGCTTCATGTCCGCGCTCCCGCCCGCTCTCCAGCCAACTCCAGGCGCAAGCCGCGCAGCGTGGCGGCGACCGACTCGATGGCCTCGGTCTGGTGCGCCGCCACCTGCTTCAGCACCGGCGCCGACTCGCCGCCATAGGCCGCCTCGACCCTGGCGCTACGCGACAGGCTGAGGCCCATGTCGCACAGACGCAGGGCGTGGCGGGCGACCTGATCCAGCTCACGCCGCAACTGGCCGAGATGGAAGGCGAGTTGGCCCATCTCCTGCTCCTGACGCGCGATGAGCGGGTCCAGGTAGGCTACGGTCTTCGGGTCCGTGTTCTCCACCCGCTGAAAATAGTCGTGGGTACGCTGTTTGTGCATGCGCAGCGCGACGTCGCGCACCAGGCCGAAGACCAGCCGGGACAAGCCCGCCATCGCCTCGGTCAGGCCGGCGGCCATGCCGCGCAATTCCAGGGCGGCGACGCGGAAGCCGACCGCGGCCTCGCCGCTGCGGCGCGAGGCCAGCATGGCATTCATGGCCGCCAGGTTGACGGCCCGGGCGGTGCCCATGACGCCGCGTATGTCCTCGCCGATGCGGACGATGGCATGCAGATCGGCGGCGCGAGCCAGCGGCAGGTTCGCCGCTTCAACTATTGAATTCACAGGTATCTCCGTTAAAAGCGCACAAATTCGAGCTCGCCCGCCGGTTCGGCGAGCGACTGCGCGGCGCGCGCCAGCTTGCTCGTCCGGGTCGCGGCCTTGGCCTGGGGCTTACGCATCTGGCCCCCGCCGGTCAGTTCGCCCACCTTG
>NCGJ01000014.1 GCA_002281555.1 Hydrogenophilales bacterium 28-61-23 | reverse complement strand
CGTGCAAAAACCTATCCGCTATTGATGAAATCCCGACCCAAAGCTCGGGCTGACGTGCGCCGCAAGGGGCACCCGAGAAAACTTAAGTAAGTGCCATTCCAGCCAGGGCCTGAACAATGAAATTGCTCACCATGCGGCCATCGTTCGGGCTCATGCGTGGGCCGTAAGTATTGAAAATACGCACGACCTTGATATCTAGCTTGTGCTGCCGGTAGTAATCGAAAAACAGGGTTTCGGCGCAGCGTTTTCCTTCGTCGTAGCAGCTGCGCGGCCCGATCGGGTTGACCCGACCCCAGTAGGATTCCTGTTGCGGATGCACTTCTGGGTCGCCATACACCTCGGACGTGGATGCCTGAAAATGCGCGCCTTGACCCGTTTCGCCAGGCCCAGCATGTTGATCGCGCCGTGCACGCTGGTCTTGGTGGTCTGCACCGGGTCGTGCTGGTAGTGAATCGGCGAAGCCGGGCAGGCCGGGTTGTAGATTTCATCGACCTCGACATACAAGGGAAAAGTGACATCGTGGTGCATCAATTCAAAATTCGGATTCACCAGCAGATGCCGAATATTGCCCCGATTGCCGGTGAAGTAATTGTCCACACAGAGCACGTCATGCCCTTGATTCAGCAGGCGTTCACACAAATGCGAACCCAAAAATCCGGCCCCGCCGGTCACCATGATGCGCTTGGTCATTTGAAACTCCCTTGAGTGGTTTGTGACAGTAGGTTGAAAAGTGTTTCAGATCAGCAAGCAGCCTCAGCGTGAAGATGGCAAAAGATTGCCATCTGCAACCGTGTGGTTTTATCTGTAGGTCGGCAATCCTTTGCCGACAAACCACCTCGCGGCAGGGGTAAGCCGCCCAATCCAAGCTCAGTCACGATTGGTTTTGATCCAGCGCGTTTCACGATGGGTAAAGAAATCCCGATAGATCGGTAGTTTCCAAACTAGATAGCCGGGAACTGCCGCCAGAGCGGCGAGCGTGGTTAGCACACCGGCGAAGCGCATCCAGGCCGCCATGACAGCAATAATGAACGCCACCGCGCTGCCACTCAGCAGGGCCAACGGGCTGTGGCCGGTAAACCATTGCGCCAGCAGCGCCAGAATGGTTGCGCTAAGCCACATCAAGCCTAGAAATGCCAACGGCGGCACCGCCACTTCCAGGCCGAGTGCGATGCGATTCAGGTCCAGCCGCATCAGGCCTTCCAGCAACAGACGCGGCGCGGTGTGAAATGCTAGGAACAGATGACCATGTTCCTAGCGCCGGCGTTGCTTCTGCGCCGTGACTTCCTTCTTCGGCAATTGGCCATCGACGCGCGCTTCCGGCACGAAGGTGGTCCGGTAGCCCTTGCGCAGCAGATCGATGGTGAGCTGGTAATCCTCGGCGATCGAACCTTCGCCGTGCGGGATATGCCTGATCACCTGGAACGGATAGGCCGAGCCGCTGCCGTTGAGTAAACAGGGCAAGCCAAGCTGATGCAGCCCCAAAGGGCGGATGAAGTTTTTCAGCATCACCGCCAAGCTGGAAACACCGGCGATCTGCCGGCTGCCTTCTGCTGCGGCGAAAAAGTAAGCTCCCATCACCGGTTGATTGAGTTGTTTTGCACGCCGAGCCAGCGCGCTGATCGCTCCGTCCGAAACCACACAATCGGCATCGACGATCACTACCACCTCCGGTGGATTCTGGTCCAGCCAGCGCAAGCCGGCTTTCAGCGCATCCGGCTTGCCTCCGGTACCCGCATCGTGTACTTCAACCGCTTCCGTGCCAAACTGCCGCGCTATGTCAGCGGTTGCATCGGAGCAATTGTGCGCGACGCACAGCAGGCGGCAATTGGCGGGCAGATCGCGCGACAGCGATTCCAGCGTCTGGCCGATGACCGAAGCTTCGTTGTGGGCGGGGATCAGCACCACCGTGTTCGGCATCGGTTCCCCGCTTGGTCTGGCTGGCTCGCGGCGATAACCGAGCGAGAGCAGTGCTTCGGCGACCACGATCCACATCGGTATGCAGGCCAGCAAGGCAATCAGCCAAACCAGGCCGTTGATGGCCAAGACTTCAAGGATGGATCCCATTTGATGCTCCCGATTGTTTAAGTATTTGATTATTTGTATTCGATCAGACTTAATTTGGCGCCAACCAGCCGCCGGTAGTGAAACTTGATCTGTCCCAGAGTCTCGGGAAACTTGCCGACAACCAGGAACAGCGCGCGCCACCAATTGATCCTGGGCGAGTAACGTCCACGCAGGGCAAGGCGCGCGATCTGCGCCGGATACACAGCGAATAGCAGTAATCCGGCCCAGCCGGCAACTGCCGTGACCAGCAGTATCGTCAACGGAATGCCCAGGCCCCATAGCCAGGCGCTGTTAGATTCGCGAACCCAATGCCGTTCAGGTGCGCTGCCATGCAGTGCGGTACCTTCGGCAAAGGCATGGCCGCCGCGCACGGCGCGCTTCCACCACTGGCCAAAACGAAACATCGCAGCATCGTGCAGGGCCATTTCCGCATCCAGCCGCCAGACTCGCCAGCCGGTGTGGCGTAAGCGCACGCACAACTCGGGTTCCTCGCCAGCGATTAGGTCGGCGCGAAAGCCTTGAAGCCGCTCAAACGCCGTTGTCCTGACCAAAGCAATGCCACCGCAGGCCTTTGCTTCGCCAACCGGGGTATCCCATTCGATATCGCAGAGCCGGTTATAAATGCTTTGTTCTGGAAAACGTTCACGAAGTCGTCCGCAAACCATCGCCATTTCTGGGCGGTCATCCAAAAATGACGAAGCCTTGCCCAGCCAATCCGGATGTAGTTCGCAATCGCCATCGATAAATTGCACATAGTCCAGCCCGGGTGATACTTCGTTCAGGCGCTCAAATCCGGTATTGCGCGCTCGGGCTGCCGTGAAGGGCTGACTCATGTCGAGATCAACGACATGGACACCCATGCCACGCGCCATGTTTACGGAGTTGTCTGTCGAACCGGAGTCCACGTAAACCACCGTTTTCGCCAGTTTCACGACTGATTCGAGACAGCGCTTCAGACGTTCTCCCTCGTTGCGCCCGATGACTACGACACCCACTCGCATCACTTCATCGGCTCCGGTTTGATGCGCCAAGCCCTGCCAGTCAGGAGCGCGCGTAAATCGCCGAACAGCAGATCCCACATGAACCACTTGGGATCGGCATCCAGACCTTTTCCACCCAAGCCAAGCCGGTTGCGCAGCAACAATGAAAATCGGCCAATTGTCCAAAAGGTATCCGCCAACAAAAGGCCGGTAACCCCGTAGTGCTTGATGAAAAAACGTCGCCGCGAGTCATACCAATAGCCAGCGCGGCGTTTTGCGGCAGCGCGTATGCCGGTAGAGGCGCCCTCAAGATGCAACACGCGTGCCTGGGGGACATACCATATCTCCCAGCCAACCTTTTTCGCTCGCCAGCAGTAATCGACTTCTTCAAAATACAGAAAGAACTTTTCGTCCATTTCGCCGATCTTCTCAAAAACCGAACGACGAACAATCATGCACGCGCCCGATACCCAATCGCAGGCATGGGCTTCCTGCCTTAGCGGGGGAGAGACGTTATGGCGAGACAGCAGACGGCTAATTATTCCCAGACGTGCGCCCCCTTCCAGTTCGCTTAATGGGGAATGAATTGTGTGTGCCGAACAGTCCACGCCGCCATCCGGTGTTTCCAGCAGACTGCCCGCGATGCCGACCTTCGGATGAGACTGCATGAAATGGTTAAGCTGTTTGATAGCCTCGGGGCGAACAAGTGTGTCCGGGTTCAGAAGGACGATGAAATTCGCCTTCGCGGCCAGTGCCATCTGGATGCCGGCATTATTGCCAAAGGCAAATCCGCCGTTGCGGTCCAGGGCCACCACTTCCACCCACGATTCCCAGCCCTCGTACTGGATGGCAGCGGTCAAACGCTGGACGGAGCCGTCCCCGGATGCGTTGTCTATCACGACTACCTTGCCACTGCCAAGCAGCCTGACCTGAGATGCCAGGGAGTGCAGGCAATCCAGGACGAGCTCAGACGTTCGGTAATTGACTGTGACAATCCAGGTCGAGTCCATTGCTGCGAATACCGTCTTCGTTTCGTCTTGATCAGGCTAATCGCTTACAGACGGTCAACTCGCCGCTGTGCGTCAGTTTGAAACCTAACCCGTCAATAGCATTCATGAACACTGACCGGCATTCGTCGCTGTGTAATTCGATGACAAGGTTATCTACCCGGTTGATCCATAGTTCGAAATTTGAACCGAATACGACGGTCTCTGCGCCTTCGATATCAATTTTGAGAATGGAAATTCGATCGAATCCGGAGTTGTCGAGCAGGCTGCCGATATCGACTGCAGTCATGGCCGCTTCTTCCCCGTCACGAGCCTCACGCACGGTACGTGCCCATTCTCGGCCATCGCCAAATTCCTCCTCGGAAAGCACCAGGCCAGCAGGGTGGGACCAGATGCCGGAGCAGAGCGCCTCGAACCTGTCTCCGTATGGATTGAGATTCTCTTTCAGTATCTTGAAGTTATCGGGATCCGGTTCGACCGCGATTAACCGAGCTTGCCTGAAGCGCGTCAGGAAATATGCGGACGAATACCCAACGTTGCCACCACAATCGATAATCAAACCAGGATCGACGACATCATCGAGGCACTCGTATTCACGCTTAATGAAAATCTGGTCAAACACGCCGAGATCGCTGGTATCGGGGCGGCATTTGAGGGGAAAGCGTGCGTCCTTGCTAATCAGGCTGTAGGGGTGGTCAGGTTTGAAATATTTTTTGCGCAATCCCTGAGCCAGATAGACCAGATAGGGAATTGTGCCCAGAGAGAGAGCCTGACTGTATCTTTGCAGACTGTATTGCAGAGTCATGATTACTCCTGAGAACTTATTGCGAGGTACTCAGCGGCAGGTCTGAACATGAGGCAAGCCCTACGCCAGGTATTGCTTGATTAGATCGGAACGATGCTTGAATACCGCATCGTCGTTAAACGACATGCCGACTTCGCGGGCGCGGCGCATGGCGGCCACTAACTTTGTACGGTCGCTCGCCAAACTGGCCACAGTCTCCGCAAGTCTTTCGACATCGCCGATCTTGCATAGCAAGTCCTGGTCAGACGGCGGAATGATTTCCTCGACATAACCGCTCGTGTAGCCGACAACAGGCGTGCCTGAAATCATGGCTTCAAGAATGATGCGGGGTGATTCGGGCGTGATATGGGTAAACAGCAACACATCGCATGAGCGCAAAAAGGCCAGCACTTCCGCTCTGTCGCTGACAAAGCCTTTCAAGGTGACCTGATTCTCCAAGCTATGCTCATTGATGAACGTATGCATGTGTTCAAGCAGCTCGCCATCCCCCGCCCAGGCGGCTTCATATATGACATCCATGCCTGACAGGCCGGCCAGCACTCCAAGCCAGTCGAGCGGTGCCTTCATCGGTGTTGCTCGCCCTGCGTAGCCGATTCTGATTGGCCGCTTCGGATCTGAAGCGTTGCGCTGTTTCTGTACAAGATCGGGTTCAGAGATCAAATCGGTCGACTTGGTGTGAATGTCGTGGGTAAGAAACGGAAACTTGGCTAAATGTGAATACGCCTGAAAAGTTTCAGCACCATGAAACAAGCCCAGATGCGCGCGCCGGATTACATACCGCTCATATCGCCGCATCAGTTCCGCATAAAGCAGAGTCAGATGTTTCCTGGCACCTGATTTCTCACTGGCCGTGATGCGCACCACCTCGGATTCGACGCGATCGGTCCAGACCGCGAATGGTCTGCCCATGCCGTGCGCTTCCAATGCCGCTGTGCTGGCCCAATCGCCAAACAGTCCGCCGACAGCAAACTGGAGGTACTGGCATTGGGCAATCTGGCGTCGGAGCAATTGGCGGACTTGCCCCCGATGGGCGAAAAAGTTTCTCGGTGAATACGCCCATGGCAACTCAAGCAGGGTGATGCGCTTCGCGTGCATCAATTGAGAGCAGGGCACCCATTGCCAGGATGAGCGCTCAGCAAGTACATGCTCAGGAATGGTTGGTGCGGCCACGACCACGCTGGCAAAATTCTCAGCCCAACGGTCAAGACCATTCGCGGCCTGAGACTCGAACCACAACTCACCGCCAATATTGCGAATGGGTACAGGAAGTACGAGCAGAATCGAGGTCATGAACAATCCATGACTCAGCGTTGCCTCTGAGCAATGCCAAAAGGTGGCGGGCTAAAAAATCTTGCTTGATTCATGAATTCAGCCAATGCGGGTTGTAGGCCATGCTCGAGGCGGGAGGGCAATGAAAATCATCATTGGAAAGCCGATGCTTTATACGAGTTTGTGAAGGAGACCTTTCATCGTTTCAACCCGGTGCTTTAGCACCCGCGAATCGCTCAACAGCCACTCCTCACTTTTCGCCAGAGCGCCAAGGCGGTGTTGTAGCAGTTGTTTGGAAAACGGCCTGACCAGCGGTATCAAATGGTGTTTGAACTTCTTCGGCTTGCGCTCCGCGCCAAACCAATCCGGCTTGTAGGGCAACGTTTTCGGGCGATATTCCATTTCAATGGACTGCATCCAATCGTTCCACTTGAAGGCAAATACGCCCGAGCGGGCAACAGGGATCCAAGGCACCCTCAGAGCGTCAGCGGTAATCGCCCCGTGCAATGCCTCTGTGATCAATTTCCGGCTGGAGTTGATGTCATGCAGAACGCGTTGTAGCGGCCAGTTCGGGTCGATCAGATGCACGCCTATCCGGGAGCAGATGCGCTCAAGTTCGGCCAGTGCTTTGTCATCCGCACTGCAATGTGGAATGAACGACACACCATGCTCCTTGGTGGCGGCAGGTTCGACCATGTCAGCGAGCAACATGCCGCCATCTGTGACCGCCAACTTGGGATCAAGGCCCAGTTTCTTGACGGTGAGCGGGCCACGCACCCAAACGAATCGCCAAGTGTCATCGACCGTGGGCATGTCACCGTGCCCGAACCCTGACCCAAGGATGACCTTGTGGGGTGTGGCTGGTAACCGATGGTTAAGCAGTGAACCTATACCGACAAGCAGTTTGTCCGGATTGTCATCAAGTTTGTCCGCAATGTAGTGCTGCCAAACGATGTCATTGAGACGGTCGCCGTAATTAGGGGTGTCCCAGGTGAGGATTTTCATGGTGATTTCATTTGTATTGAGTGAATGTAAGCGCTACCTATTGAGCAGTAATTGCCAGCTCTATTACTTTTGGATCAAGTTCGAAATCTGAAAAAGCATGTCGCTTGAATTTCGTTTCGCTTTCGAGGTCCTTTATTAATTCCGGGGTTGGTTTTCCGCGGCATCCGCTCCAACTGCCGCCCAGAATTGCCATGTATTTTCTGAACACATCTGCAACCAGGCCTGGTGTAAATAGTTCGACTACATGTGCCTTGGCGGAGCGATTATTGAATGCCTGAAAGGCAAGCATGCCGAGCGCCGCACCATGAATCGCCACAATCGAGCTTGCGTTACGGGTAATAGACCATTGTTCGCGTAGAGATAACTGTTCAAAAAAGAAACGCTCGTAGCCATGCTCCGCCAGCATGCTTGCCACACGCGGTTCGTTCAGTAGACGCCGTGTTCCCGAACGCGAGATAAAAATCTTCTCTGGAGTCGAATCAATAAAGCCGGTCAGAGGGATATTCGCCACATAGGGAAGTAAATAACGTGTTTCTTCAATATCGATCGACAGCAGATTGCCCGAAACTTCCAAATTGGTCAGGTAAGTTTCGTAATTTATTTCTCGAAAAAAGTCTGTTGACAGAAGAGGGGCGTTGTTGTCCAGAATGACGATAATGTCGTTATGGTCAAAGCCGAGTTTTTGCCGTACATAACCTAGCAGAACCATATGCTCATGGATGAGGTGGGCAATATTGTTATTGTAAGAACGGCGCGCATCGTAAATCAGGCGCTCGCCAAGCTCTCTCCGGGGTCGCCTGGAAAATCTTTCCCGAGTGGTACGCAACCTTCCGCCCAGCCCACAATTGGCCATGTCGGTGTATGCCGGGGTCATGGACTTCTGTATGGAAACCTTGGCTTGATCCGGTTCTATTGATGCGCTTGGAAGGAAAACTCTTTCGATGCTCGGCTGGTAGATGTTGGCCAAGCGTGTCGGATGACAATAAAGCAACGTTTCCGGCATCACTGTCGGGCCGAATTCCTGCGTTATTGGCTGTGATTTGAGCGCTTCGGCACTGGTTTGTTGCTGAGGAGGGAGCAGTGCCATATTCATAGCGCGAAATTCAGAAATGTGTCGACCAGAAAACCAATAAAGACACCCAATGCAGTCAGCGGAAACACAAGCAACTCTCTCTTTGCGTCAAATATTCCGAGAGATTTCTGCATGAATAATGACATCGGTATGAATACGACTGCACTTGCCGTAATTGCCCACAACCCGCCATTCAGGCCGGCGGAAAAAAATCCAATCGGCAATGCGCAATAGAGAAACACGACGCGAATTACATTGGAAAAAAACAAGATTTTTGCTTTTCCCTGCGCCAGATAGCACTGTTCTGTCAAAAGGTAGGGGACGATAAGAACAGAAATTGCCAGGATTTCCAGCATGGGGCCGGCGGAAAAATAACGTGTGTCGTACAAAACCTTGATTATCCAGTCTCCGGATTGGTACAGGAATCCCGCCATGGGAAATACCAGTAAATCAAAGCGTAATCTGAACTTGTAGTAAATGGAGTGCAGGTTGCCTGGGTTATTTCGAACGGTTTCGCTTATTGCGGGGAATGCGACACGGACGACCACATTCAACATAACCCAATAGGCTGAGTTGATCATCAGAAAAGCGATGGAATAAACGCCCAGTATTTCAGGGCTTACCAGAGCGCCAAGAATAAGGCGGTCACCGTTAGCAAGCAGGAATCCAAGTATTGAGGAAAGAAATATCCATTTCCCGAAGGAAAAAATCTCCCTGAAGCTTTCTCGCTCGATGTGAAATGAATTTTTGTTTCCGGGAATCCACAGGTGACTCATGGCCACCTTGACCACCCCGCTGAAAAGCCCACCGATAACGAGAGCCCATACGGATTGGTTGAAGATCGCGAACAAGACCATGACAACCATGCCGGCTATTTGCGATGCAAGGTCGATGGTTATGAGGTTTCTCTGGTCAAGTCCACGGGCGGCAGTGGCAGTCTTGGTCGACTCGAAACCGGCAACAAATACCCCCAGGGACATGACCGCGAAAACGATGGGCAATGTGGGATCGGCATACACCGTTGCCGCTGGCAGTAAATGCAAATTACCTGCCAGGTAGATTCCGACGCTGAACAGCAACGCAAGCGAACACAGCAATGCGCCGCGCAGTATTTGCAGAACCCAGACCGTATCGAGAAAAACCTGATCATCGCCGCGCTTGCTTTGAACCACATTCTGATGCAGCCCAAAATCCGAGAACAAGGCGAGGCCTGCTATCAGGACATTGACCATGGCCATCAGGCCAAACATCTCCGGCGCGAGAAGGCGAGTCATGACGAGGTTTGTCGCAAGCCTCAGCAGTTGCCGCATCAGGTGGCCGCTTACCGTCCAATAGGCCGCCTTTATGACTCGGTGTTTGAGGGAGAGGGTTAAAGTATTCTGCATGCAATATCTGGTAGTCATAATGGTGGCCAGAGAAAACGGCACCACAAAAAGCATGCATGGATCAAGTTCTGACCTGCCCTTCAGTGGCTGCAAAGCGAGCTACTGCCCAACCAGAATACACGTGTTTCCTGACGGAAATATTGCAGGAAACGATCGCAATACGAGTTGTCTATGCCCGAACACATCAAAGCCCTGATCGTCATCCTGCTCATTGCCGGAGCCGTGTTTGCTCTGGCCAGGAATTTCGCGTTCGCTCTGGGGGACACGGCATTTAAGGTCCAACGCAATCAATGGCTTATGCTGACTGCTATTGGTTTTCTTGCGCACAACTATTGGCTCTATGTCATTTGTGGGGTTGTGGTGCTGGCTTACTATTCACAAAGAACAACAAACAAAGTCGCCCTGTTCTTTGTGCTTTTGCTGGCCATGCCGCCGGTGGACATCGAAATCGGCGGTTTCGGGTTGATCAACTATTTTTTCGCCATCAATCATGTCCGCTTGCTTGAGTTGGCGTTGCTCTTGCCAGTCTTTGTTCGCTTGCTAAAGGTTCCGCATGAAAGCAATTCGGTTAGCAAGCTGGCTGATTGGGCGCTTGCGTCCTTCCTCATCGTCTTTCTCGCTCTGACACTGCGCGACACCTCTGTCACTGACTTCCTGCGCCAATGCTTTTACCTATTTATCGATATCGTTCTGCCGTATTACGTTATCAGTCGATCAATCAGGTCCGTCGAAGATTTTCGACACGCTCTTCTCGCCATGGTCGTGGCTGCGATGCTACTTGCCGGCATCTGCATCTTCGAGGCGGCTAAGCACTGGCACCTTTACCGTGCTGCAAGCGCTGCCATTGGGATACCTCTGGATACGCTAAGCATTGTCGAACGCGGCGGTGTCCTGCGGGCGATGGGGTCTACCACTCATCCTATCGTCGCAGGTTATGTCCTTGTCGCAGGTCTGGGATTTTTCCTTTTCGTCCATCGGGCGGCGGGGAAGGTCGTGCAGCGTATTGCGGTACTGCTGCTGATCATCGGATTGATCGCACCGCTCTCGCGCGGACCCTGGATTGGCGCGTTTGTGCTTTGGGTCGTGTTTCTTGTCACCGGAAGAAATGCGTTGAAGCGCCTTGCCGTCTTGTCTATTGCCTGTGTATTAGGGCTGGGCGTTTTGTCGGCGCTGCCTGGCGGCAACAAGATCATCGATTTGCTTCCCTTTATCGGGGAAGTCGACAAAGAAAATATTGACTACCGCGTGCAGATGATTGACAGCGCTCAGGCCGTTATCGACCGGCATCCATGGTTCGGGTCGCCGGATTTCGCAGTGACGCCGGAAATGCAAGCGATGCGGCAGGGACGCGGCATCATTGATATCGTCAACTCATATTTGTTGATGGCATTACAGATTGGCTATGTCGGTGTTGGCCTGTTTGCGGGATTTTTTCTTATTGTCGGTTGGGGCGTCTTCGGGACTTTGAAGCGATTCGCGCCGATGGATAGCGAAGAGCACTTGCTTGGCAGATCGCTGTTGGCAACGCTCGTTGCCGTGATGCTAATCATTTTTACGGTTAGCCCAATTTCTGTAATTCCGATCTTTTATTGGTCCATTTCCGGACTCTGTGTCGCTTATATAAGGCTATGCCGTCGGCCGGAAAGAAATGTTGGATACGCTGCACCACAAATCCAGACGGTGTGACGCTCGAATCCATTGCTGCCTCTGCTTCCAGTGTCAGCGACATGCTTGACGAAACGCCGCCAAGAAGCGACGACGACTTGTCGATACCGAACAGTCTTTGCATGCCAGGCAACCCCTAAGGTCTGAAATTCCATCTCACTTTCCGAGAGCCAATCCTGATGAAAATCACACGCCTGATCTGCACGCTCTTAATGTTGATGGCGCTGCCATTGAACGCAACCGCATCCAGCTGGAACGTCAGTATTGACGACCAAAGCGGTTTGCCAGTGCTGACCATGGGCGGGGCGAATCCGGTTTCGACCTCATATGGGTTCTGGTCTGCCAATTGGGCTTGGGCAGGCGTCGCTTCAAATTTGAGGATACAGGCGCCTTTCAGTTATGGCTTGACTGCCACCAACAAAGCACTGGGCTTCGATCTTTCGGGCCAGATAGAGAAAACATCCGAGCGGCAATTGACCTGGGAACTCAATCTGAGTGCTGGGCGTGGCATCAAGCCCGTAATTGGTGGCGGCCTGGTGTTCAAGTTCGACCTGACGAATTTTCGTGCTGAGATGGGCGATCCGGAATTGCTTCCAGACAATCGGGGCTGGGCATGGGGGAAAAAGGAACAGCGTGTCGAAGTTCGCTTTGAGCCTGCGCTGGCTAGCGTTTATTTCGAAAGGGGTAATAAGGCCGAGCTGCGCGTGTTTTTCTACTCCGGGTCGATTGAGCAGGGAAGGAAGAGCTACCGCATGACGATGTCATTGGCTGGGGATATTGCAATCGTGCCAACGCAAACCGAGCGATATGGCGGCGATGCGCCTGGCAGTTGGCCGAATGACACGCTCGACTGGAAAAATTCACCGGTGGATTTGTCTTTTCTTAACGCCGCTGAAAAACCGGCGGGGAAACGCGGCTTTGTGAAGACCCTGAAGGATCGGCTGGTATTCGAGGACGCAACGCAGGCCCGGTTCTGGGGTACCAATCTCACCGCTTACACGTTGTTCAATACGCCCAGGGAAGCCGTGCCCCTCGCCGTCAAGCGCTTGTCTGCTCTGGGTTTCAATCTTGTCCGCCTGCATCATCACGACTCGCCCTGGGTGAATCCAAACATCTTCGGCATGAATGCGGCAGATACCCGCACGCTCGACCAGGCCGCGCTTGATCGGCTCGACTGGTGGATTAAATGTCTGAAGGACGAAGGCATCTACGTCTGGCTTGACCTGCACGTGATGCGCGAACTGAAAACGCCAGACGGTATTTATGCCTTCGACGAAATCGCCAGGAACGGGAATGCCGCCGATCTGAAAGGCTACAACTACGTCAATCGCAGCATTCAGAGCGCCATGAAAGCGTTCAACGCGGATTATCTCGACCGCGTGAATGCCTATACCGGGGTGCGATATGCCGACGAAGCCGCCATCGCCGCACTGCTGATCACCAACGAAAACGACGTGACGCATCACTTTGGCAATTCGCTGCTGCCCGATAAAAATGTCCCCAAACACAATGCGATATATATGGCCGAGGCAAAACGCTTTGCCCGCAGCCATGTTTTGCCGATCGACAAGACCTGGCATTCCTGGGAGCACGGCCCTTCCAAGCTGTTTCTGAACGATCTGGAACAGCGTTTCAACGTCGACATGATCAAGCACCTGAGATCGCTGGGCTTTCGGATTCCGATTGTGACGACCAGTACCTGGGGAGCGAATCCGCTCAGTTCGCTGCCTGCGCTCACCACAGGGGATCTGGTCGATGTGCATGCCTATGGCGGCACCGGCGAGCTGGAGAAGAATCCGCTGGTCACGTCGAATCTGACGCATTGGTTGTCTGCCGGTCAGGTTGTGGGCATGCCGATGAGCGTGACCGAATGGAATATCTCGCCTTTTCCCGCTCCCGACCGTCATGCGATACCGCTCTACGTGGCTAGTTCCGCCAGCCACCAGGGTTGGGACGCCATGATGCAATACGCCTATGCGCAAATTCCCCTGAATGGGCCAGGCTCACCATCCAATTGGCACGCCTACAACGACCCCGCCTTGATCGCGACGCTTCCTGCGGCCGCTTTGCTCTATCGCCAGGGGCATGTGCGCGAAGCAAGCACGACCTATGTGTATCGCCCCAGCAAGGAGCAGTTGTTTTATCAGGCCACGACGCCGGCCAATAGCGTGGCCCTGCGTACCGCAGCGGAACGCGGCAAGCTGTTGATCGCCATGCCGAAAACAGAGGAACTGCCCTGGCTGGAGGAGAGTCTGTTACCAAGCGGCGCGCGTGTTATCAGCGATCCGAATCAGTCCTTGCTCGCCGAGCGGGCGGCCGGGGCGATATCCGATAGCGGCGAATTGCGGCGCAACTGGGACAAGGGTGTGTTCAGTATCGACACGCCGCGCAGCCAGGCCGCCATGGGCTGGGTCGGTGGTGAGCGGATTGTCCTGCCCAACGTGGAAATCAACGTCACCACACGCAATGCAACAGTGGCTGTACAGAGCCTGGATGGCAAGCTGATCGACAAATCAGACGACATCCTGATTTCTCTCGGAGCCCGTGCAGTGCCGGAAAGCGGTAACCGCATGCCGTTCCGCGCCGAGCCGGTCGAAGGCAACCTGATCGTGCGGGCACCGAAGGGCTTGAAGCTCTACCGGCAAGGCGTCCTGCAAGAAAAGAAGTTGATACCTGTCAGTTATCGTGATGGCCGCTATTTCATTCGGCTCGACAAGTCGTTGAAGACTTATTGGTTGACATTGCGCAAGTGAGCTGTCGGGAAATGAGTGCTGCCCTACGGCTTCCTCGTAGGTAGGCATTCCCATGCCGACGATTCTCATCGCGGCGGGGTTTGCCGCCCGACACCCTAAAGGCAATCAGAGTGTGGATCGGCGGGAAGGGATTCCCGCCCTACGCCGGTCGCATGCGTGGCGCTGCGAACAACCATTTGATTCCCCCGCGCTGTGCGGCAAACGCAACGAGGAGTGGAACGCCAATGCCGAACAGCATGCCGACCACAAGATGCACGTCCGCATTCGTGATGCCCAGTCCTTTCTGCAAGGCGATGCGGGCGCCGCTGCTGGCCAGAATGTGGATCAGGTAAATCTCCATCGAGTGTTGGCCGACATAGGCCAGCCACTTCCAGTTCCATCCGGCCAGGCGCTGACTGAGCGCCAGCACGAACCCGATTCCGCTTACCGCCAAGCCGAGGCTGATGAGTTTTTGCGCGACGCCGTGCGTGTCGATCGGTTGTTCCAGCCAGGTCCATTGGCTGGCGATGAACACAAGCGCTGCCAGAGGCAGGAACCAGAACCGAAGTGGCGCCAAGTAAGGTTTGAGCGGTGCGGCACTGACTCCGAGGGCAAAAAACACGAAGTAATTGGCAAACGAGTTGAATACGAAAAGGTCGATCGGGGCGAGTCCGTAGAAGTAAATAGTGGTGCCCATCGCGAGCACGAAGCCGGTCCAGAGCGGAGAGCTTTTCCAATAGAGAATGCCGGCAAAGGCGAACATGCCGAACAGCGTGTACAGAAACCAGAACTGGGCGCGCGGCTGCCAGAGCAGCGCGAAGACTTCGCCGAGGCTGGTTGTGCCGTTGGTGTAACTCGCCAAGCCCGCCTCAATGCCGCCCTGAAGCAGCGACCACAGCACATAGGGATAGAAAACCGTATTCAGCTTGCCGCGCATCATGCCGTTGTAGCCGCGCTTTTCCAGTGTGCCGAGGAAAAACAGCCCAGACAGAAAAAAGAACAGGGGCATGTGAAAGCTATAGAGGACGCTATCGACGAGCGTGTAAAAGTCCTTGTCGATGGGGATGCCCGCGTTAAAGACGCCACGGGCCACATGACCGTACACCACGAGAATGATGCCGATGCCTTTGGCGTAGTCGAAGAGGGTGTTTCGATCCGATTGCATCATCCGATACCGCTATTGCGGCCTTAAGAAATGCTGATCAGCAAGCTGCCTCAGCCAGTGTGAAATCAGGCGGCGTTCCCCGCGACAAGGTTTGTCGGCAAAGGACAGCGGAGTTGAGGCGCTTTAGCGCGTACAAATCCGGCGTACCCCTTGCGGGTATTGCCGATCTACAGTCTTCAAATGGCAGTGTGTAGGGATAAGGCTTCAATTTTTAATATGCATAAGGCTTGGTAATGGATTCGGCTTTGTTCAGCACCACGCCCAACAGGTTTTTAGACGGTAGATGGCGTTTGCATTCCTCGATCTCCGCCTTCGTCGACATGCCTTCCCCCACCACCAGCAGCACGCAATCGATCTGCGGCAGCACGGAGATGGCGTCGTCGGTGTTGAGCAGGGGCGGCAGGTCGAAGATGACGATGCGCGAGTCGTAGCGTTCGCGCAGTTCGGCGATCAGGTTGCTGATTTTGGCGGACGACAGGATTTCCGCCGGGCGCGCCACCGGGCGCAGGGTCGGCAGTATCACCAGGCGGGGGATGTCCGGATTGACCAAGGCCTCCGGGAGGCTGGCGGCGCCATCCAGCACTTCGTTCAGGGACAGGTGTTCGGGCAGGCCGAGGTACTTGCCGACATGCGGTTTGCGCAGGTCGAAGTCGACCAGCATCGCGGTTTTCTGGGTCTGGTGCGCGATGCTCATGGCCAGATTGATCGCCACCGTGGTTTTGCCCGCGTCCGGTGTGGGCGAGGTGATCGCCAGCGTGCGCCAGCCGTTTTCCTCCATTTTTTGTAGCACCTGGGTGCGCAATAGGTCGATGGCCGGACTGGCCGGATGGGCCTTGTCGTGCCCCACGATGCGCTGCTGTTCCAGATGCGCGGCGTCCAGTGGAGCGACGCGCGTATGCCGGTAATCGACCGATTCGATATCGGTGAATTGGGCCGGCACCGGCCGCGTGCGCGCGGCCGGTGCGGTCGAACTCGCGTTCGCGCCTTGCTGGAGGCGACGGGCTTTTTCTACCGCTTGTTTGATACGTTCCATGCTGCGTCCTTGTTCAAACCGCTTATTCAAACCGGGCCAGGAACTTGATCCAGGCCATGTCGAGCGGTTGGTAGAAGAAATGCGCCGCGACGGCGCTTGCGACCAGTAACAGCACAACGACGGCGGCGACGATCAAGCCACGTTTTTTCGGCCGTTTGCGCGGCATCGATTCCTGCGCGGTCTGAATGTAGGGAATGGCCGCCAGCGGTAGCTGGCCGACCAGCGCGCCCAGCGCGCGCGCGCCGTAGACGCGCTGTTGCATGGTTTCCAGAGCCATCACAATGCCGCCCGAACTGGCCAATGCCAGGAAGAAACCCATGGCGGCGATCTTGCTCCGGTTCGGTTCGATCGGTTTGTCCGGCATGATCGGCGGTTCCAGCAAGGCGAAACGCTCGGCTTTTTTGCCTTCTTCCAGGCTTTCCGAGATTTGCGCGCTCATCTGTTTGGAGCGGACTTCCTCGAACTTGCTCTTGGCATTTTCGTAATCGCGCAACAGCGAAGTCATGCCGCGTTCCACCTGCGGCGTTTGCAGAATCTTGCCCTCGAACTGGCCGCGTTGCGCGCGCAGCGTTTTAAGTTGCTGGGCCAGCGACGCCATGCGCACTTCGGTCGCCTGAATGCGGGCCTTGGTTTTTGCCACTGTGAATTCGGTGTCTTTGGGGTCGGTCGATACGGCCGAATCGGAGGCCGGTTCGCCGACGGCTTTCTGCAGCGCTTCGATCTTGCGTTGCAATGAGCGCAAAGTCGGGTGGTTCGGGCTGTAGGTGGTGGACAGTTTGGTGAACTCGGTTTTATACATGGCCAGTTGTTGCGCCGGGCTGGGGCCAGCGGCGCCTGGCGCCTGCAATGAATCTCTGCCGGCGGTCACGGCGCTGAGCTCGATATCCAGCATGCGGGCTTCGGCCTGTGCATCCTTGTAAGCGCGCTCCACCTCTTTCATCTCGGATTCGAGCTGGGTCAACATGCTCATGTGCAGGCCGAGATGTTCCGGCAGCGCGCCGCCATTTTTCTGCTTGTAGAGCGCGATCTGCTCTTCGACCTCGGCCAGATTCTTGCGCAGTTTGTCCGATTCCTGGGTCAGAAACTCGGTGGTTTCGGATGCGCGCGCGGTGCGGGATCTGACGTTTTCATCGAGAAACAGCGTCAGCAACTCGTTGGCGACCTTGTAGGCCACATCGGCTTGCGCGTCGTCGTAAGAAACCTTGAACGCGATGGTGGTCTTGCGGCCGCCGACCACGTCCGCGCTGATCAATTCGACGCCGATACGCGAACGCATCATGTCCATGATTTCGGAGGCCGGCACCGATTTGCGCTGTTTCGCGAACAGATCGTATTTGTCGATGATGTTGCGCAAATTGGTCTGGGTCATCACGCGTTGCTTGATGACCAGAATGCGCTCGTCGGCGAAGCTGGTCACCGTCGAGCGGATCAGGTCGTCCGGAATCTGTTGCGATTCGACCAGGATGGTGCCGGTCGAGCGGTAGGTCGGCGGCAACATGACGGCGACCACGGCGGCGACGGTGAAGACCAGCGCAAAGGCGATGGCGGCGGGGATGGCGCGCCGGCGCAAGGTGCCCAGATAGTCTTTCAGGCTGGGTTCGTAATGCGTCGGCGCGGTTGCGGCGGAGGTCAATGCTGTGGGTTGAGCTGCCATGGCGGCTGCATCCTAAAGATCAAGAAAATCGGGGTGAGCGTAAGACAGGCTCAGAGAAAGTACTGAACCGGTCGCTTCGGCGAGGCTGTTGGCTTCGCTTTGTTTGTACAGATACTGAACCCGCAACGACCAGAAAGCGTCGAGCGAACGGCTGCCCCACAGGCTGAACTGGCGGGTGTCGCCGGTTCCGGCCGATTGGCTCTTGCGCCAGGACAGGTCGGCACCGATGCTCTGTCTGTCCGACAGTGCGGTGTTCCAGCGTGCATTCATCTGGTCGGATTCGACGAAGCCGCCCAAGCCGCTGGAAGAGACGCTGCGTCCTATGTCGAAGGCAAAGCTCGAGCGTTCGTCGGTCGCGTAATTCAATTTCAGACTGCCTTGCCAGCCGTTCCGCTCGGTTTGAGCCAGGGTCTGGTTAATGCCGGCCGACAGATCCAGGCTGAGTCGTTCCGACCGGGTCAGACTGACGCCGGCCATGAGGTCGTATGAATCGGAGTCCGCGCCGCCGACATCGGGCGCGTAATGCGAGGCCGACAAGCGCAGATAGGGCGCGACACGCTCATTCCAGGTATCGCTCAACGTCGCGCCGGTGCTCAAGGTGTTGTAGCCAGTGAGGCCACCGCTGCTATAGCTGATGCCGGTATAGCCGGCGTTGAGTGAGAGCGCGCGGCGTTCGTCCAGCGACCGGCTCCAGTTGGCTGACAACGATTGTGTGGCCTTGCTGCCGTCGACCGCGACCAGCCCGGTATCCTGAAATTCGGTCACCCGGGTCGAGGCTTCCGCGTAGGAGGCGGAGACGCCGAACGAGCCGGTCGGCGACTGGCGGTTCCAGCCCACGCTCAGTGTGGGATCCTGGCGTCCGGCGCTCACGTTTTCATCGCTCGAACGTTGCACGGACAGTCCCAGTTTGGCATTCAATGAATCCGGCCCTGAACTGCGGCTGAGGCTGTAGCCGGGCGAGGCGGAGAAGCGCCAGATCGCCTGCTTGGCGCTGGCCGACAAGGTCGGGTTGGTGTCGTAATCGCTGTTCAAAGTCACTGAGAAGCCATGCTGGAACAATCCGGCGGCGCTGGCGGGAGCGGGAAACGACGCAGGCAGCAGCACGCCGATGCCTCCGCTCAAAATGCCCGCCCAAGCCGACGCCTTCATGGCCTCAGGGCACGAGGAGGGTGTCGCCGGCCCTGAGCTGGACATTGGTCGACAAATCCTTGGCCTTGATCAGGTCGCTGTAGCGGACCGGCAAAGTCACCGCGCCATTGCCGGTTTCACGCAGAATCCTGATCGCGTTTTCGTCCGCGAAACGGCCCAGGCCACCGGCCAGGCTCAACACCTGCAGCACGGTCATGGGCACGTCCAGAATGACCGGGCCGGGTTTGGCGACGTTGCCGATGACGTAAATCCGGTTGCCGTTGATGTTGCTGATCACCACATTGACCACCGGATCGCTGAGATAAGGCTTCAGTTTCTCGGCCACTTTCTTTTCGGCCTGTTCCGAAGTCAATCCGGCGACTTCGACCCGGCCGACCAGCGGAAAAGTAATGCTGCCGTCCGGAAGCACGCGCAGTTCCTTGTGCAGGCTGTCCTCTTGCCAAACCGAAACGTCGAGCACATCGCCTTCTTTCAGCAGATAGGGCGGCTTGGTCGGGCCGGCCGGGGCGGGGAGAGACGCTTCAGTGGCTGCCGGGCTGGTTACGCTGGCCTCGGCCGGTTTCGGGATGACCACCGCCGTCTCGGCGCCGACATGCGCGGAAACCAGCAAACCGGCGAAGAGAATGGCGGCCAAGGGTAGTGTGAAGAGCGATTCGATTCGGCGCATGGGCGATATGTGGGCTAAAAGCGTTGCGGAAAGCCCGCTAAGGTACAGGGAGTTTCTTACAGCATGGTGAAGATGGGCGTGAGGGGTAGGGCGGGAATTCCCGCAAGGGGTACGCCGGATTCGTAAGCCGCTAAAGCGGCAACGACTCCGCTGTTCTTGCCCGCCTTCTATATCCGATTGCTTTTGCTTGAACAGACGGCGAAAACCCACCGCGAGGTGTGGTGTCGGCATGGGAATGCCGACCTACGGTTTTTGTAGTAACCGAATTTGATTGTTTCCGCTCAATACGCTTTCTTGTCCCGGAACACCAAGCCCACGGTGCGCAGAATGATTTCCAGATCCAGATGCAGCGACCATTTGCGCAGATATTCCAGGTCGTATTCGATGCGCTTCTGCATTTTTTCCACCGTATCGGTCTCACCCCGATAGCCGTTGACCTGGGCCAGGCCGGTGATGCCAGGCTTGACCTTGTGCCGCACCATGTAGCCCTTGATGACCTTGCGATACAGCTCGTTGTGGGCGACCGCGTGCGGACGCGGCCCGACCACGCTCATGCGGCCCTGCAATACATTGATGAACTGCGGCAGTTCGTCCAGCGAAGTGCGCCGGATAAAAGCGCCGACCCGGGTGATGCGCTGGTCGTTTTTGGTCGCCTGGACCACCTGGGCGCCGTCCTCGCACACCGTCATGGAACGGAACTTGTACACCACGATGTCCTTGCCATCGAGGCCGTAGCGCCTTTGCTTGAACAGGATCGGGCCGGGCGAGGAGCGCCATACGGCAATCGCTACCATCAGCATGATCGGCGCGATCAGCACCAGAATGAGGCTGGCGATGACGATATCGCTCAGCCGCTTGGCCACCGCGCTCAGGCCCTTGAACGGCGTGTCGCGTACCGCGACCACCGGCATGTCGCCGATCTCGTCCACCCGCGCCTGGATCAGGTCGGTGATGAAAATATCCGGCACGAAATAGATCGACAGGGTCGAGTCCTTCAGATCGTCCAGCAGCTTCAGAATGCGCGGCTGCGAAGCCATGGGCAGGGCGATGAAAATGGCATCGGTATGGGTCTGGCGGATGTAGCTCGCCACCTGATCGAAGCGGCCCAGCATTCTGCCGTGGGGCAGTTCACCGATACGTTCCTGGCTACGGTCGTCGAAGAAACCCATGAACTCGACCGCCAGGTGTTTCTTGTTTGCGAATTGCCCGGCCAGACGGCGGCCGATGTCGTTCGCGCCGATGATGACCGCCGAGCGTATGCCCTCCATGGCAAACAGGCCGGGCGCCAGGGTCGGTAAAAACAGGTGCGACACCAGCCACAACAGCGGCACGGCGACGGCCCAGAAAATCAATAATTCGACCGGAAAGACCTCCAGGCTGTGCGTACTGAAGCCGAGCAGAAACAGCACCGCCAGCGCCGGCAACCACTGTGTTACCACCTCGCGCACCGCGCCGAGCCAGCTCCGGTAGAGCGGAATGTTGCCGGGGTAGAGCATGGAAAACAGCACGACAACCAGGAGGATTTCCGGCCCGTCGATTTTCTCGCCATAGAGAAAAGTCGAGACAAGCACCGCCGCAACCGCGACAGCCGGATCCCAGATCGCCTTCAGGAAGCTGGCAAGCGATGTGCTGTTGTTCAGCAAGTTAAGCGGCGTGGAGTGGCTGGGGGGCATGCTCGATGACTACAAGGCGGATCGAATCAAAGTACCCGGCATTGTCGCTGGCAATTCTTACAGCAGCATTGCCAGCGCGTGAAAGGCAATCGGACGGTGAAGGCGGCATGGGGATGCCGCCCTACGACTACGGCTACCCCCTCGTAGGTCGGCAATACCCGCAAGGGGGACGCCGGATTTGTACGCGCTAAAGCGCTACGACTCCGCTGTCCTTTGCCGACTCTCCTTCCCGCGGCGCGGTTGCCGCCCGATTTCCATACTGGCTGAGGCAGCTTGCCAATCGGGATAAATATTGCTGCAACAGATTCATCGCAATATCCCAATAAATCTGTCTTCAAGCGGCACGGCGCGAATTTCCGTCCCTGCGTATTCCCGCGCATTTTCCCTCGCGCCGTTTTTTCTTACCTTCCAAAGCCCCCGCCTTCATGTCGAACGCCCTGACCAATCCGAGCCCCGCCGGCCGCCTCCCGGCCATGACCTTCACCTGGCTCCCGGTGCTGCTCAGCCTGCTGGCGTTGTTTTTCACGACCTACAAGGATCTGGCGCTATACACCTGGACTCAGGACGCCCACGCCCATGGCCCGATGATCCTGGCCATGTCGCTCTATCTTGCCTGGCAGCGGCGTGACATTTTCGCCAGCGGACAGTCCGCGCAACCGCACATGGCGGGTTGGTTTCTGGTCGCGCTCGGATTGCTGATGTTCGCGCTGGGCCGCGCCCACGAGGTCATCATCCTGGCTATCGCCGCGCAGATTCCGGTGCTCACCGGCCTGCTCCTGATCACGCGCGGCGTCACGGCTTTGCGGGCGCTGTGGTTCCCGCTCCTGTTCCTCGTCTTCATGATTCCGCTGCCCGGATTCATCGTCGACGGCGCCACCGGCCCGCTCAAGCTGTACGTGTCCGAAGTCGCCGAACAAGTGCTGTATCTGCTGCAATACCCGGTCGCGCGCACCGGCGTCACCATCACCATCGGCAACTACCAGTTGCTGGTCGCGGATGCCTGCTCCGGCCTGCATTCCATGTTCAGCCTGAGCGCGGTGGGCCTGCTCTACGTCCACCTGATGAAGCACCGAAGCTGGACGCGCAACGGCATCCTGATCGCATCCATATTGCCCATCGCCTTCGCCGCCAATTGCGTCCGCGTCGTCGTGCTCGCCTTGATCACCTATCACCATGGCGAAGCCGCCGGGCAGGGCCTGGCGCACGATCTCGCCAGCCCCACGCTGTTCACCCTTGCGGTGCTGTTCATGGCCGGACTGGATGGTTTGCTGGGCTTGCTGTTTCCCTCCGCGCCAGTTCCCGCCGCGAGAAAAGCCGGCGCGGCGCGGCCCGGACTGCCCGCCGCTGAGGCCTCGAAACTCCGTTATTTCGCGCTTTCTCTCGTTCTGCTGAGCGGCATCGGCCTGTCCTACGCCATGACGCCGACCCAGAAAATGTCCGAAATCGGCCCCAAGATCGATCTGGAAACCATGCTGCCGAAACAGTTCGGCGAATGGACCACCGACGAAACCGTCGCGCCGTTGCGCACCGACCCCGAAACCGCGCAAATGCTCGACCGCCTGTACAACCAGATCCTGTCGCGCACCTACGTCGACCGACAGGGTCGCCGCGTCATGCTGCTGATCGCCTACGGCGGCGATCAAAGCGAATCCATGCAGGTGCACAAACCGGAAGTCTGCTACCCCTCGCTCGGCTTCAAATTGCACCAGGAAAGTCACGGCAGCCTGGATACCGGCTTTGGCGCGGTTCCGGTCAAGCGCATGGTCGCGGTTCAGGGCCGCCGGATCGAACCGGTCACCTACTGGATGACCATAGGCGACAAAATCGCCGAAGGCGGCGGCGGCGCCTGGAAACTCGAACAGATCAAATACGGCCTCACCGGCAAGATTCCCGACGGCCTGCTGTTCCGCCTGTCCAGCATCACCGGCGACGCCGCGGCGGCGTATGCGGCGCAACAGGAGTTCACCCAGGCCCTGATCAAAGCCCTGCCGGAAAAGGATCGTGCCCGCTTCATCGGGCGGTCCGGGGCATAACGGGCGGCGAACCCCCGCCGCGAGAAGGATTGTCGGCATAGGAATGCCGACCTACGAAAACACATCGCGCCGACCGACGTAGGGCGGGAATCCCTTCCCGCCGATCCATCGTCTGATTGCCTTTGCTTTGACAGGCGGCGAACCCCCGCCGCGAGGGGGATTGTCGGCATGGGGATGCCGACCTACTCCAAATTCATTCCTATCAAATTCCCGGGTTCGGCTACGCCCCAATCCGACGTGTACGCGCCGCGCGCGAGCCAGCTTTTAAACGATGAATGCGGCCAATCCGCCGCGCGCTTGCAGTGGCCGTGTTTGACCGGGTTGAAATGGATGTAATCGAGATGGGCCTGCAAATCCGCTTCCTCGCGTATGAGGTGATCGTAAAAGCGGTTCTGCCAGAACGGGCCCTCCCGGCCTTGAGCCTTCATACGCCAGGTGACTTCGCGCTTCACCGCAGACACCAGCTTGGAAAAGTTGGTGTCGGCTTCGGGTTCAAACAGCCAGTGGATGTGATCCGGCAGGATGACGTGGGCGATGTGGCGAAAGGGATAGTTGAGCTTGACGCCACGCATCGCCACCAACACATCCTCTACCCGGTCGCCGTTCAACCATCCCGCGCGGCCATGCGTAACCAGGGTTACGAACACCGGCAGAGCGAGGTAATGGCGGCGGTAATTGGGCATGTCGCGATGGTAGCGTGGTGGGTGCCATCGGCGTGAATAGGCGGCGAACCCCCGCCGCGAGGAGGATTGTCGGCATGGGAATGCCGACCTACGTGAACACATCGCGCCCGCCGACCTACGGTTTCACATTGGCGTGATATTTCTCTGCGATGATTCAACGTTCCATTCCGCTTGCCAAATTGCACATGCCACCCGTCCCCCGCTGCCAAGGCGGTTTCACTTTTCTCTGGTTGCTGTTCCTCGTCGCCGGGCTGGGCGTGAGCATGGCCGCGTTGGGTACGCTGTGGCATGGCGTCGTGCAGCGGGAGAAGGAGGCGGAGTTGTTGTTCGTTGGCGATCAGTACCGGCGTGCGATCGAAAGTTTCAGCCAAACCATGGCGCCGGATGGGCAGAAGCGATTGCCTAAAGCGTTGGAAGAACTGCTGCTCGACCCGCGTTTCCCCCACACAGTCCGCCATCTGCGCCGCGCTTATGTCGACCCGGTGAGTGGTAAACCCGAGTGGGGGCTGGTCAAAGATGGCAACGGCGGGATTGTCGGGGTGCATAGCCTGTCCGAGGCCAGGCCATTGAAAAGCGCCGGTTTTCCGGAGCGATATGCCACTTTCGCTACCGCGACCCGATACCTGGACTGGAAGTTCGCCTACGCGAGCAGCCCTGTCACGGCGGCCGGCGGCACAGGCGCAAGCGACGGCACGCCCGGCGCGGGCGCGGAATCACACGCCGACGCGCGCCAGGACGCACAACCGCGGGCAAACTTCGATGCCTGCATCAAGCCGCACGACGCCGCCTTGGCGGTGTGTGAGGCAGGCAAGGCCCCGGAAAACATGGCCGCCTATTACTTGTGCCGACAAGCCGCCATCGACGTTTTCAACGCCTGCAACGCAAGCCCGCCTTGAGATCGCACATATCCGACCACGAACCGTGCGCGGGATCGTCGAATCTTGTCGGAAAAATTTACAGCCATGAGCCGTTCGGCTCATTTTTCGTGGTTTACCTGTCAATTTCCTGAAATCTTGGCCCTGTAAGCTGCCGCGAAGATTTTTGTTTGAACCGGAACCATGAGCCGAACGGCTCATCGGGGTGCGATACCGGGTTTGATCAAATGTAATAAAGGCCGGTTACAGTGAATTTGCAGCCATGTGCCGCTTTGGTAGCCAGGCCACGCGTTGATCCGGCAAAGCGTGGCGCATCGGGTTCGATTGTTTTTATTTTTTCCTCACAGGAGTCCACAACATGAAACTGAAACAACTTATCGCCGCCCTGGCCCTCGTGGCTGCCGGCAGCGCCCACGCCGCCATCGACAACGGTAACTCCACCGACGGCACCGGTTCCCTGTTCTTGGTCGTTACCGACACCACCGCCGGCTATTCCTTCGTCGGCGACCTGGGCGTCGGCATGGACGGCTTTATCGCTTCCAGCGCCGCCATGGCTTCCGGCAGCAGCACCACCTGGAACCTGGCCGGCTTCTCCGCCTGGACCCCCTTCGTCGGCGCCATCGGCGGCGATCTGACCAACGCCAAATATGCCGTGTACTCGCTGGACAACGTCGGCGCCACCACGACCGTGGAAGCCAAGCGTTTGTTGACCACCGTCGCCGCCGGCGACGACGTGAGCGGCTACACCACCACCAACAGCAAGTTGGTTGCCGCTGTCGGTACTGCCAATGGCACTACCTGGCTGGTCTCTGGCGTGCAGGCCGATGCTAAGAACGCGATGAACGATCACGACACCGTGGCCGACGGTTCTAGCTACACCAACAACTCGGCTGCCTATGCCCAGGCCAAGATCGGTGACAAGCTGGGCAACAATATGCCGTTCGTCACCACTGTGGCCGCCGCCGATACCGCTGACTTCTGGCTGTTGGGCAATAGCAGCAGTGCCACTTTGGCGCAAGCCAATCTGTACCAGCAGGCCGGCCAGTTCAGCCTGTCCGGCGATACACTGGCCTATAGCGTCACCGCCGTGCCGGAACCCGAGACCTATGCCCTGATGCTGGCCGGTCTGGGTCTGGTCGGTTTCATGGCGCGTCGCCGCAAGGCCGCCTGAGCGCCGCCGCGCCCGCCAGGGCGCTAGCCAGGAAAAACCGCCGGCGGGTCCGGCGGTTTTTTTATGGGCATTGCGTTTATCCCGGATTGTTCGTTGGGGAGGCGCCGATTAATTCAATTCCGTCATGCCGCCCCGGATTACCTAATTCCAGCCCGTAGGGGCTGGCATTACCCGCCAGGGGTGCGCCAGATTCTTACGCGCTAAAGCGCTACGACTCCGCTGCCCCATGCCGACGATCATCCTCGCGGCGCAGCCGCTTGTTGTTGAAAGACAATCGGACGTTGAAGGCGGCAAGGGGTTGCCGCCCTACCGCAAGCCAGCTTCATGTGCTGAGGTTCTCGTAGGTCGGCATCCCAATGCCGACGATCCTTCTCGCGGCGCAGCCGCCTGATATGTGGAATATGGATTGCCGTATGCGCCAGAGCGGGGGCTTTCGGGCGGCATGCCTTTGTCGCGGCACGGTTCGTGCGGGCGCCGGGCTATCGTCAAATTCCTGTCATCTGCCTGGACTAAAGTGCTGGGCCATCGCCGGTTGAGGCCGATGCGCATGAGCCGAACGGCTCATTTTTTCGGGTTTGCGGACGGTAAGAAATGTAACAGTAAGGGTGGAAAGTGGCTGCCAGCGCTACTGGCGCACCGGACGCTTCCCGATGTCGACGCATAGGCAGTCGGGAAACATCCGGCAACACCCACCATGACTCATTCGGAGAAGTAAACATGAAACTGAAACACCTCATCGCCGCCCTGGCCCTGGTCGCCGCCGGCTCCGCCCACGCCGCCATCGACAACGGCAACAGCACCAACGGCACCGGTTCCCTGTTCCTGGTCGTCACCGACACCACCGCCGGCTATTCCTTCGTCGGCGACTTGGGCATCGGTATGGACAGCTTCCTGGCCGGCGCCAACGCCAGCCAGTCCTGGAACCTGGCCGGCTTCTCCGCCTGGAGCGCCTTCAACACCGCCATCGGCGGCGATCTGACCAACGCCAAATACGCCGTGTACTCGCTGGACAACGTCGGCGCCACTTCCACCGCCGATAACAAGCGTCTGCTGACCACCGTTGCCGCCGGCGACGATGTAAGCGGCTACACCACCACCAACAGCAAGTTGGTTACCGCTGTCGGTACGGCCAACGGCACCACCTGGTTGGTCAATGGCGTACAGGTCGATAGCAACAACCTGATGAACGACCACGACAGCGTGGCCGACGGCTCCAGCTACACCAACAAGACCGCCGCCTATGCCCAGAGCAAGATCGGCGACAAGTTGGCCAACAACATGCCGTTCGTCACCACCGTGGCCGCCGCCGATACCGCCGACTTCTGGCTGCTCGGCAACAGCAGCAGCGCCACCCTGGCGCAAACCAATCTGTACCAGCAGGCCGGCACGTTCGGCCTGACCGGCGACATCCTGACCTACAGCGTCGCCGCTCCGGTGCCCGAAGCCGACACCTACGCCTTCATGGCGCTGGGTATGGGCTTGGTCGGTTTCCTGGCCCGCCGCCGCAAGGCCTGAGTTCTTTAGTTAGCACCCTGCCGCCCGGCCTGGCCGGGCGGCGTTAATAGCCTGAAGTTCGTACTCTGAATCCAAACGTAAAGGAAATTCCATGAAACTGCATCAAATCGCTTTCGCCGTCGCCGCCCTGGCCGCCGGTTCCGCCAACGCCGCCATCACCCCCACCTTCGTCATCCACATGGACGGCGCCACCGCCATCGGCAATTCGGTCACCGACGTGGCCAAGGCCATGTGCAAGAACGCCGCCAGCACCCAGGCTTATCAGGGCGGCCCCAGCAACAAGATCAAGGGCGTCTATTGCAGCGACGTCGATACCACCAACTCCGGCCTGGCCGCCGGCACCAAATTGTGGATCGTCAAGAACAACGTCGACGGTTCGTTGGAAGCCTTCGATCGCGCCATCAAGCGCAACGCCCAGACCCTGGTGCTGGACGAAGCCACCTGCGCGACCCCGACCTTTGCCGGCACCACGCTGAGCTGTACCGGCACCAAGCTGGTCAATGCCCACGGCGGTTTCTCCGACGTCGAAGGCGCCATTTGGGAAGCCCGTGGCGCGTTCAATCCGGCCGGCGTGGCCTACACCACCAAGGCCGGTTTTGCCGGCCAGGGCTTCGGCGTCGCCGTCAGCGACAAGCTGTATGCCGCGCTGCAAACCGCGCAAGGCCTGGGTGCTGACTTCACGGTTGCCAACCAGCCCAACATCACCAAGCAGCAGTTCACCTCCATCCTGAGTTCGTCGGGTGCCTACCACACCGACTGGACCCCGTTCGGCGTCGCCAATGCGACCAACAACCTGAACCTGTGCCGCCGCACCAATGCCTCCGGCACCCAGGCCGGCATGGAAGTGTTCTTCCTGAACAACCCTTGTGCCGCCGCCGATCCGACCTTTGGCCAGTTGAACGCGGTTCTGGATGCCGATACCAACGGCAGCTTCAAGGTCATCGAAAACGCCGGCACCGGCGACGTCAAGACCTGTCTGAACGCGCACAACCAGAACACGGTCAACGCCGCGGTCAAGGCCGACGGCACCGCCGCCGACGAATACGCTATCGGCATCATGTCGCTGGAAAACGCGCCCGGCGCTTCCGACCACTGGCATTTCGTCAAGCTCGACGGCGTCAGCCCGACGCCCGACGCCAGCCAGCGCCAGACCGTGATCGACGGCCAGTACAACTACGCCTTCGAATCCGTGTATGTCTACCGCAACGACAACACCACCGCCCAGAAGAACTTCATGAACAAGTTCGTCGCGCTGATGGGCAACCCGGCCAAGGTCAACCCCCTGGTCGGCATCTTCACCGTGCCGGGCGCTTCCAGCTACAGCGCTTACCCGGCGCGCGTGCATCGCGGCAGCACTGGCGGCAATTCCTGCTCGCCGTTCTCTCTGGCCGAGTAAGCCTTTGAGTCTTTTCGGCGGGGCAATCCCGCCTGAGTCTTAGCCGTAATTGCCATTCCCCGCGTAAGCGGGGAATGGCGTTTTAGCAAATGCGTTATGACGACTATTCAACGAATGTCAAAGTATCGACAGACCCCTGTTTTGATGATCCGCGTGCTGCGCCGTTTGGCGTGTTGCGGGTCGTTTGTGTTGTTGGTTGCCGCGCCGGTAGGTGCGGACGAGGTCGGCAAGGGATTGCCGACCTACCCGGAATCACCTGCCGCCGATGCGGACACAGGTGTGCCGGCCAAAGCGGTGGTGGAGAAGGACGACGGCCGTTTCGATATTCTCGAATACGAGGTGCGCGGCAACAGTGTGTTGCCTTCGGCGCAGATCGAAGATGCGGTTTATCCCCACCTGGGCGAGAAAAAGACCATCGCCGATGTCGAGCAGGCCCGGGCCGCGCTGGAAAAAGCCTATCAGTCGGCCGGCTACCTCACCGTTTTCGTCACGCTGCCCGAGCAGAAGGTGGCGGGCGGCGTGGTGCGCCTGGAGGTGATGGAGGGCAAGGTGGAGCGGCTCAAGGTGAGCGGTTCGCGCTACTACGCGCTGGGCGCGATCAAGGCCAAAACGCCGGAACTGGACGAGGGCAAGGTGCCCAACTTCAACGATGTGCAGAAGGAACTCGGCCAGCTCAACCGCGATGCCGGTCGTCGGGTGACGCCCTTGCTGCGCGCCGGACGCATACCCGGCACCGTGGAGGCGGAACTGAAAGTGGAAGACAAGCCGCCCCTGCATGCCAGCGTGGAACTGAACGACCGTTACAGCCGCGACACCACGAAAACCCGGTTGAGCGCGGCAGTGCGCTACGACAATTTGTGGCAGACCGGGCACAGCCTGAATCTCAATTTCCAGACCGCGCCGGAAAAGCCGGATGAATCCAAGGTGCTGGTCGCCAGCTATAGCGCGCCGCAAGCGAACGGGAATGTGCTGGCCGCCTACGCGGTGTTTTCCGATACCGACGTAACCACCGTGGGCGGCATCAGTTCTATCGGCAAGGGCCAGATTTATGGCCTGCGTTATGTGGTTCCGTTGCGTCCCCGTCCGGGCGTGTTCCATTCGCTGACGCTGGGCGCGGACTACAAGGACTATCAGGACTCCCAGCGTTTCCAGGGCCAGCAGGACAACAATCTGCCGATTACCTACATGCCGTTCAGCGCCAGCTATGACCTGACCCTGGCCGGAGCAGGCAGCCAGACCCAGATCGGCCTTACGACGGTATTCGGCATCAACGGCGTGATCGGCAAGGAAGAGGAGTTCGCCGCCAAGCGCAACCCCGGCGGCAAGGCCGATTTCATGCTGTTCAAGGCGGATCTGCGCCAGAGCTACAAATTGCCTTACGCGATGCTGGCTTCGGGAAAGCTTTCCACCCAATACAGCGCCAGCCCGCTGATTTCCAACGAGCAAATGGCCGCCGGCGGCGCGGACAGCGTGCGCGGCTATCCGGAATCCGCTGCGCTGGGCGACAAGGGCTGGCGCGCCGGTCTGGAGCTGCAAAGCCCGCCGCTGGCCGGCGCTTGGGCGCCGGTGCTGAACGAGCTGTATTTGCTCACCTTCGTCGAGGGCGCGCGGCTTTATTACCTGGAACCCGGCGCGTTTCAGCAAAGCCGTTTCAACCTGGCCTCGGCCGGGCTGGGCTTGCGTTTTCGGGCCGGCAAAAAATTCAGCGGCGGGGTGGATTACGCCATCGCATTGAAAGACGCCGGCGGCGTGGATTCAGGCGACGACCGGATTCATTTCCGGTTGGGCGCGGAGTGGTGAGGATGGAATGGGGCGGCATGGGAATGCCGCCGGGGTTTGTGGAAGTCGGCAAGGGATTGCCGACCTACGGCAGGAACGGGCCAGTAGGGCGGCATTCCCATGCCGCCGGTTCACCGTCCGATTGCCTTTGGTTTGGCAAGGCGGCGAACCCCCGCCGCGAGGGGGATTGTCGGCAAAGGGTTGCCGACCTACGGGTTGGGAATGGTTTTGCGTAGGGCGGCATTACCATGCCGCCGGGTTGGTTGGATGGATTGTCGGCAAGGGATTGCCGACCTACGGTTTGGCATCCGATTGGTGATACCAAACCGTTGCTGGGTAATTTGACAAGGAACTGAGCTATGAACGCACGCAGCTATCGTCTGGTTTTCAGCAAACGCCTGGGTATGCACGTCCCTGTTTCCGAGGTGAGCAGCGCGCATTCCGGTAAGCGCCGCAATCGCGGCGCGAAGGCGCGTCTGGCCGCTGCGATGCTGGCGATGCTGGCTGTGCCGGTTTGGGCGGCCAATCCGCCGGCGCCCACTGAAGTGCCGACAGGTGCGAATGTGCGTTATGGCGATATCGGCATCGCACAAACCGGCAATACCCTCAACATCAATCAGGCCAGCCAGAACGGCATCATCCACTGGAACACGTTCAACATCGGTTCCGCCGCCACGGTCAATTTCAACCAACCCAACGCCACCGCCGCGACGCTGAACCGCATCGTCGGCAACGAGGCCAGCGTGATCCAGGGCGCGTTGAACGCGACCGGCGCGGTCTACGTGATCAACCGCAACGGCATCCTGTTCGACAAGGGCGCCCAGGTAAACCTGCACACGCTGGTCGCGTCGACGCTGGATATCAAGGACGACGAACTGTTCAAGAACGGCTACCTGACGGCGGCACAGACCGAACCGGCGTTCAGCGATGCCTACACGCAGTATGTCGGCACCGCGCCGGTCGGCATGGTGCGGGTGGCCGAGGGCGCGGCCATCACCGCCGCCACCGGCGGCAAGGTGATCCTGCTGGCGCCGGATGTGGAGAACAAGGGCATCGTCACCACCGACACCGGCCAAGTGATCCTGGCGGCCGGCCACAAGGCTTATTTCCACCTGACCAACATCTCGGACTCCAACACGCTGCTGCGCGGCTTGCTGGTTGAAGTGGGCAGCGGCGGCAGCGCGGTGAACCTGGGCGAACTGGCTGCCAAGCAGGGCGACGTCACGCTGATCGGCAAGCTGGTCAAACAGGACGGCATCGTTACCGCCACCAGTTCGGTCAACCTGAACGGCACCATCCATCTGCTGGCGCGGGAGGTCGCCTCAGGCACGACGACCGATATCTATCTGCCCAGCGGCAACGTTTCCGCCAATGCGAGCGGCAGCGTGGAGTTCGGCGAAAACAGCCGAACCGTGATCATGCCGGCCCTGGATGCGGGCAAGGTTCAGGTGGCGATGGCCGCCGGCAAGCTGACCCAGGCCCAGGTGGATGCCTACCATCGCGGCGCGGCGACGCTGGCCGATTTCTACGCCTATATGCCCGACACCACGCTGCAGGACGCGCAGGCCTACAGCGCATCGCAGATCAAGGCCGAGGGCCGCGATATCTGGGTGCGGCGGGACGCTGTGCTGAAAGCGCCGAGCGGGAACATTACTTTGCAGGCGCTTCAGCGCGCGAGTGTCGACCCGAACAAGATATTCCTGACCAATCCGAACGATCCGGGTTCTTTCGCGCTGAATGGCAGTTGCCTGGATTGCCGCGTGCAGATCGATACCGGTGCGGTGCTCGACGTCAGCGGTCTGCGCGATGTGGCGGTGGCCATGGAGCGCAATGTGGTGGAGGTGGAACTGCGCGGCGGCGTGGTGGCCGATTCGCCGCTGCTGCACGATATCGATGGCCCGCTCTACGGCAAGAAGATCAAGGTCGACATCCGCGATACGGGCACAGTGGATGTCAATGGCCAGAGCGTGACGCGCCAGGGCACCACGCTGGCGGACGCCTCGACCTATATTGCCCAGATCGGCCGCAAGGTGGACGAGAAGATGACCGCCGGCGGCAAGGTCAATCTCTATTCGGAAGGCGCTTTGGTCGTGCAGAACGATGCCAGCATCGACCTTTCCGGCGGCTCCATCTCTTATCGGACCGGCAATGTCGCCACCAGCCAGTTGCTCTACCATGGCAGGCTCTACGATATCGCCACGGCCAAGGCCGATCTGGCCTATACGGGACTGGGCGCGGATCGGGTGGTCACCGAGCAGGGTTATCGCGAAGGCAAGGATGCCGGCGCATTGACTATCGTGGCGCCCTGGGGCGCACTGCAAGGCGATATCAAGGGCGACACAGTCATCGGTGAGCGTCAGCGCGGGGCCGGTGGCCAAAGTGGATCAACACTGCCCAAGGGCGCAACCCTTAAATTAGGCATCGACAATCCTTCCGGACCCGATGCCGGCCGGGATTACCGCATTCTCAACGAGATCGTTTTCAGCAGTGTGGCGCAGAGCGCCGCGCCTGACCACGGCACGGCGCTGTCCAACGAGTTGCAACGCACTCTGGTTCTGGACGCGGCCAAGCTCAAGGCGGCCAATATCGCCAATCTGAGCGTCTTCACCAATAACGCCATACGCGTCGAAAGCGACCAAACGCTGGATGTTGGGCCAGGCGGAAGCGTTAACTTGACTGGCGCCAGCCTGGATATCCTGGGTGATATCAAAACGCCGGGCGGGAGCGTCAATCTCGCCTCGATGCGCACGGTGTACAACCTGGCCGGGAGCGACGAGCGTGCAGCCAGCCTGGCCGCCGCGCAAGGCGTGGATCCCGCCACGCTGGATCAGCACCTGACCATTGCCGGCGATATCGTCACGGCCGGCCTGTGGAGCAACGACTATCTCGCCCGGAATGCCGCAGCACCCGTGGTGCTGAATGGCGGCGGCATCGGCATCAGCGCTCAGGGTCTGATCGATCTGGCGGCAGGCAGCCTGCTCGATGCCAGCGCGGGGGCATGGCTCAAGGTCGATGGCAAGACTTGGTCGACAGGCAAGGGCGGCGACATCTCGCTGACCGATAACCGGAGCATCGGCGAGTCTGAACCGATCCGCCTGGCGGGCGAACTGCGCAGCTACGGGCTGCTCGATTCCAGCCTCAAGGCCGGTCGCGGCGGCAAATTGACAATCTCTACCCTGAAGGTCGGGATTGGTGGAACGCAACCCGCCGTCCCGGATTCGGCCGAACTCTGGCTGGCCGAGACTTTTTTCCAGCAAGGCGGGTTTTCCGACTACGCGATTACGGGCGCCAACGGGCTGAACGTTGCCGATGACGCCGTGGTCGCGCCGCGCACGCTGACCCGTATGCTCGATGCCAGACGAGTTAACGTCGCATCCGGGGCTTCGGTCGCCGACTTCAGTCGCCCCACGCAGCTTGCCTGGGGCGTCGCCAAGGCGGAACGGCCGGTTACCCATCTGGATCTGTCCGCCACGTCCGATGACCTGGGCAGTCTGCGCGTTGGCAAAAATGTGCGCATTGACCTAGACCCGCGCGCCAGTCTGAATCTGACGGCGGTGCGCAGCTTGACGCTGGAGGGGAACCTGAGCGCTCCAGGCGGCAGCATCCAACTGGAATTGAAGGGGCCAAACAGCGGTGGCGCCGGCTATCTTGCGGATGCGGCCATTTGGCTGGGCGAGACGGCGAGTATCTCCGCCCAGGGCGTCGCCCACACCTATCGCGGCAGCGACGGCCGTATCCAGGGCGAGGTGCTGGACGGCGGTTCGATCGGCCTGCTGGCGCATAACGGCTACATTGTCGCCGAGCCGGGCTCTTTGCTGGACGTGTCCGGCACGCAGGCGAGTCTCGATCTGCCGCGCCAGGACACGGGAACCGGTTACGCCAGAAGCTTGCTTGCGTCGGCGGGTGGCAGTCTGCGCCTGGCGGCCAGCGAGGGCATTTTCCTTGCCGCCGGTATGGAAGCGGCGGGCGGCTCCAGCGAGGCGACGCGTGGTTCGCTCAGCATCGAACTGGATCGGCCGGACATCCCGACTGACGATGAGGTTGCCAACGATTATCTGACCGGTATGCGCAGCATCGCGCTTTACGCCGGCAATCCTGTCTTCCCGGTCTATTTGACTAAGCCGGGCACGTCGATTGCCGACAGCGATAACGGTCGCGCCGAGCTGGATGCCGGCAAGCTGGCGAGTTTCGACCACGTCAGCCTGAAAAGCCGCGACCGCATCGTTTTCGAGGAGAGCCTCGACCTCGCCTTGCGCGGCCGTCTGAGCCTGGATACCGCATCGGTCGAAGTGGCCGGCTCCGCGGAGGTGACGTTGGATGCCCTGTCCATCCGCCTCGGCAATGCCGACCCCTTGTACCAGACGACAGGCAGCCAAGTGCCAGCTCCAGTTGGCGGTGCGGGCGTGTTCACGGCCAATGCCGGCGTGATCGATCTGATCGGCAACTGGTCGTTGTCCGGCGCGGCACAAGCAAACCTGAACAGCGACGGGGATATCCGTCTCACCGGGGTCGTCCCGATTGGCGACGACTCCCTGATTCCGGTCGGCCAACTGAGCACGGCGGGCGATCTGACTTTGACGGCGACCCAGGTCTACCCGACGACCCTCAGCGAATATGTGTTGGAGAGCGTGAAGCCGGCAAGCGTGAATCCGGAGGAGGGAAGCAGGATCGCAATCCACAGCAATGGTTCATCCGCCGCCGTTCCGCTGGCGGCGGGCGGCGCGGTCACACTCAAGGCCGACTTCATCGACCAGTACGGCGTGTTGCGTGCCCCGCTCGGCCGGATCGAACTTGATGCCGCCAAGACGCTGACGCTGTTTGACGACAGCCTGACCTCGGTCTCGGCCGAAGGGTCGCTGATTCCATATGGCCGCGTGGCCAACGGCCAGACCTGGATTTACGACCTCAATGTTGGCGCCACGGCTAAACAGCGCAGCATCTTTTCAGGCGCAGACGGGACGCTGAATCTGCCGACCAAGGACGTCCTGCTGAAGGGCAACAGCATCGTCAAGAAGGAGACAGCCACAATCGACCTGTCCGGTGGCGGCGATCTCTATGGTTACGAATTCACACCCGGCTCGGGCGGTTCCAGCGATTATCTGTCGGCGCCTGGCGTGTTCGCCATCCTGCCCGCCAGCGCCGGCCAGGCCGCGCCGTTCGACTTCCAGTACGCGCAGTATTCCTACAAATCCGCTCAGGGCACGGGCGAGATTTCCGGGCGCGCGCTGGGTACGGGCGCGACGCAACAGGTAAACCCGGGTGAAAGCGTCTATCTCTCGGCCATCCCGGAACTCAATATTGCGGCGGGCTACTACACCCTGCTGCCGGCGCACTACGCTTTGTTGCCGGGGGCGGTGGCGGTACGCGCCGTGACGAACACGCGGGACATGACTGCCGCGCAGAACTCGCAGCGCGCCGATGGCGCTTATCTGGTCGCCGGCTATCGCAGTTCGCTGGGCGATACGAACGTCGGCCAAACCCGCTGGTCCGGCTTCGAGGTCGCATCGCGCGAGGTTGTCACCAGCCGTGCGGGTTTCGAGTTCCAGTACAGCGCCGCCGAACTCAAGGCGCAAACCCCGAGCGGGCGCTCGGAGATACACGATTACCTCGCCAGCCGCTTGATCCCCGGCATTGCCGCGCTATACGACCTGTCCTTGCCGAAACTCGGCCCCGACGCAGGTCGGTTGGGCATTAACGCGACCACCTCGCTGCAACTGGATGGAACCATTGATTTCAGCCATGACCCCGGCACGCTGGGTGGCGAACTGGATATCGCCTCCAGCAAGCTCGCTGTCACCGATGGCAGCGCGCCACATTTTGACGACCCGAGCGTTAACCCGGCTGACTATCTGGTTCTGGATGTGGATTTGCTCAGTAGTTATGGCGTCGATAGCCTGATGTTGGGCGGTACCCGCGAGGCGATTGCCGGCGATGTCGGCAGTGTGCGGGTCAATCAGGTGGCGGACGCGGTGCTGATCGAGACCAGCGCCGAGAAACCGCTGAGCGCACCGGAAGTGATGCTGGTGTCGAAGGGTTCCATCACCCTGGCGGCAGGCAGCGAGGTGCGCGGCGAAGGCAACGGCAGCTCGAAAAACGAGACGCTGGTGTTCGGCGATGACAGCACCGCCGGCTCCGGCGATGGTGTCCTGGTGCGCGCTTCCAGCGGTGGCTTGCGTGGCGTGGTGCGTAAAAATACCGAACGCAAGCGTTTGAATGCTGATGGCGATGTCATCGAGACGGATGGTCTCTACACCGCCAGCAATGCCCTGATCGATGGCGCGAATAGCGTCAACATCGATTCCACCTATACCGCCTTCAATCTTGGCTCGGTTGAAGTGGGCAAGGACGTTCTGGACGCGGATGGGAAGAAACTGGGCACTGAAGGCGGCGCATTGCAACTGGGTGCTACGCGAGTCGCATTGGGCGAGGTCACCGATATTTTGCAGGGCGTTTTCGTGACCAATGAATTGCTCGATAGCCTGGGCAAGCCGAATGAGATCGTGCTCAAGAGCTACAGCAATTTCGATGTCTACGGTGATGCCACCCTGGGCAACGCCGATACGCAGAGTCTGATCCTCCAAGGCGCGGGCTTCGCCGGTGTCAGTACAGGTACGTTGAGCATCGCCGCCAAGAACGTGGCCTTCGCCAATCCCGATGGCACCGACTTCGATGACGCTGCCGCGGTAGGCACTGGCACGATGCAGGTCAATGCCGACACCATCCAGTTCGGCCAGGGCGGCGTCAAAACGGCGGGATTCGATACAGTCAAACTGGTTGCGCGCGGCGAGATTGCCGGCAGCAATGGCATGGGCGGCATGACTGTTTCCAAAGATTTGAGCATGACCGCCCAGAGCATCGTGGGCTACAACGGCAGCGACATGGCTTTCAACGTGGGCGGCAAGTTGACCACTGCGAACTATGTGGCGAAGACGGTGGATGGCGTAGTTGAAAAGCTGCCTGAACTGGGTAGCACGCCGCTGGGTGCGAAGATGACTTTCGTCGCCGAGAGCATCGACCACGGCGGAAAAATCGACATGCCGGCCGGTGTGCTGACCATGACGGCGGAAAGCGGCGACCTGAACCTGCTCGATGGATCGAGTATTTTCACCGGCGGGGTCGTCAGGACATTCAAGGGGGTCAATGACACAGTGGTGGTTGCGGTAGCCGGTGGCTCCACGACGCTGACAGCCGATATCGGCAACCTGGCTATCGCGTCGGGCGCGACGGTGGACGTCAGCGGTGCGGGCGGGGCGGATGCGGGCAGGCTGACGATGCATGTTCCGAACGGCACTTTTGCCTTGAGTGGGCAGTTGGCGGGTGGCGTGGAAGTGATCGCAAGCGTACCGAATCCCTGGATGGGTAGTTTCAGTCTGGATGCCAACATCATCGACGACGGCGATGCGGATACTGGCAACGATTTCTCTGCTTTGTTACAGCACGTGACCGGATTCGGCGAGAACTTCAGCATGCGCCAGCGTACTGGCGACCTCGTCGTCGCCGCTGACGACACGATCAAGGCGCGGCGCGTGGTGTTGTCGGTGGACGACGGTGTGCTCGACATCGCCGGCAAGATCGACGCACACGCTGCTGACGGGGGCTGGGTCATGGCCGCCGCCGGCAAGGAGCTTTATCTGCGCGACGATGCGGAAATAGACGCTCGCGCGACCGGCGCAGCGCAACGCGGCGGCGAGGTCTATCTGATCAGCGGCATGAACCGGGACTATGTCGCCGATGACGTCAGCAATGGTGCGCTGGTGCTGGAAAACGGTTCAACCATAGAAGTCGGTGGCACGCTGGCTACGGCGGTGCGCTTCACTGGAAACAACGCGGGCGATCCGGATATCGCCCTGACCCAGGTCACCGGAGGGCGTGTCCACCTCCAGGCGCCGCGTCTGGGCAGCGGCGCGGGTACCGATGTGCGTATTACCCATGTGGACGTCAACAATAACCCCGACGGCGAGGTGATGTTCGGTAGTGACGATGACATAGGCACGCGTATCAATGGGGCTGCGCTGATCGAGGTGCTGGGCAACAAGGTGTTCGACTACAGCACGCTGGGTGCGACCCAGATGACGGCCATCAAGAATGACAGTCAGTCCTTCATGAATAGCGCCGGCACAGCGAAGACGCGCCTTGGCGGCGACGCATTAAAAAATAGTGCGGCATTTCAGGTGCGCCCTGGTGTGGAAGTTCGTAGCGACGGCGATCTGACCTTCAGCAGCGATTACGACTTCGGCGCGATCACGGCAGTCGCCCAGAACCAACCCGGTAGCCTGACCCTGCGGGCGGCTGGAAAGCTGCTTGTCAACGGCAATCTGAGCGATGGTTTCAACAGCGCGACGGGCGCCATCCTGGATGGTGGCGAGTCCTGGTCTTACCGCTTGGTGGCGGGCGCGGACCTGGCGGCGGCCGATCCGATGGCTGTGCAGCGCAATCTGGAAGCGGGCACGGGCGACTTCGTGCTCAAGGGCGGCAAGCTGATCCGCACCGGTACCGGTGCCATCCAGATCGCGGCGGGTGGCGACGTGGAGATCGGCCTCAATAACGACGGCAGTCACAACCGTGTGTCGGTGGTCTACACGGCGGGCAGGGACGACAGCAATCCCGACGCCTACATCAAACCGACCGACAGCTACTTCGGCAAGGTGTCCTACGGCGTTGACGGCGGCGCACTCGGCATCGTCGCCGCCGGTTCCATCGCGGCGCCCGAATACGGCCAGTTGACCAACAACTGGCTGCAGCGACGTGGCACGATCGACAGCACGGGGGCCATCGCCCGTAGCCCGACCTGGGGTGTCGCTTATGAATACTTCAACCAGGGCGTGGGCGCGCTGGGTGGCGGCAATGTGCATATCGAGGCGGGCCGGAATATCGACAACCTGTCCGTTTCTCTGCCCACCACCGGGCGCGACTATGCCGCGCAGGATGCTGGCGGCAAGCTGTTCGAGACCGGCGGCGGCAACGCCGAAATGCATGCGGACGGCGATATTCGCGGCAGTTTCATGTACGTGCAGAAGGGGCAGGGCCGGGTGACAGCGGGTGGCGCCATCGGCGCCATGCCTGCGACCGATCTGGATTCCGATACATACGACAACCGTAATCTGATACTGGCGATGGGCGCCAGCCAGATTGAGGTGTTCGCGCGCAACGGGCTGGTGCTGGAAACGGCCTTCAATCCGACCGTGGCGGCGACGGGCACGCTGGCAGGCAGCCTGAATGTCAGCGGCAGTTACAAGTCGTCCTCCAATACGGATTTCTTCACCTACGGCGATGACAGTGCGGTTCGTCTTGTCTCGGCGCAGGGCGATCTGCTTCTGAGCAACGACCGCGCGCGGGTCGACGAACAAGCGTTGTTCGTGAGTGAAGTCTATGGCGGCAGCGCGCCCAATTTCATGACCGGTACATTCGTTTACCCCGGTTCGCTGACTGTGGCGGCGGTCAACGGTAGCGTGAAAGTCGGCAATACCTTCGCCATGTACCCGTCCAGCCAGGGCAAATTTCAGTTGCTGGCGCAGGGGGACGTCACCTTCTCGGGCGGTGTCGCCATGTCCGATGTGGATCCCGCTCGTTTGCCGTCGCTGCAGGCGCCAAGCAAGGGTTTCGAACCGGCGGATGCGTTGTTGTTCAGCATCCAGGATACGGCCGCGTACCACGCTCCCGATCTCACCCACCTGAACGATGCCGATCCGGTGCGCGTCTATGCCGAGACGGGCAGCATCGAGTATGTTGCGGAGAACGAAACGGCTCTCGACACACTTTATTTCCCTAAGCTGGTGGAGTTCCTGGCCGGTCTCGATATTCGCGACCTCTCGCTTACCGCCCAGCATGTTGCGGCGGGGCAGACCAGCAACATCCAGGCGGGCCGCGACATTCGCTATCAGCCCTTGCGCATCGACGGATATCTCGCGAACAACGGTAGCGGCATCCAGGTCGATGGACCGGGCTATCTCAATGTGGCCGTCGGTCGGAATATCGACCTGGGCAGCACAGCGGGCATCGTCAGCAACGGTAATCTCAAGAACCCGGCCTTGCCGGCGGGTGGCGCGCACATCACCCTCTTGTCCGGCATGGGCGCGGATGCCGACGGACGGCCGCGCCAGCCCGACTACGCGGCTTTTTCGGCGACCTATCTGGCTGCGGGCAGCACTGCGCTGACCGATTTTGCCGCCGCCATTGAGGACTTTGAAATCCGCCGCGTGACCATGCTGCAGCCCGAAAATACCGGTCTGAGCTATGCGGAGGTACAGACCAAGCTGAAAGACTCGACTTATCGCACCAGCATGAAAACGTTGGCTGGCGAGGAGATCGTCGCGGCGCTGGCTGCTTTCGATGCCTCGCCGCTCGATGCGCGGGCGCGCCGCATCTTCTATCACGAACTGGAGATGGCTGGCGTTGAGGCCAACCAGGGCCTGGGCTACGAACGCGCAAACAAGGCGATAGCCCTGTTCTTCCCTGGTAAGAATGCGGCTGGCGACAAGATCGCCTATGCAGGCGATTTGAGTGTTTTCTTCAGCCAGATACGCACCAACCAGGGCGGTGATATCGAACTGCTGACCCCGGGTGGCTCGGTGGCGGTCGGTCTGGTCAGTAATCCGGTGGATCTGGCTGGTATCAGGAAAGCGTCCGAACTGGGGTTGTTTACGGTCAACGGCGGCGGTATCCGTTCCTATGTGCGCGACAATTTCGCCGTCAATACCTCGCGGGTGTTCACCCTTGGACAGGAAAAGAAAGCCGCACGGACGACGGAGTACGAACGGCTCCTGCGCGACGACATCATGTTGTTCAGCCTGCTGGGCGATATCGATGCCGGCAAAGGCGCCAAAACCGCCACCGCCGCGCCGCCGCCGACTTACGAATACGACGGCAAGGGCAACCTGAAGGTCAATCTGGCCAACTCCATTGCCGGTTCGGGTATCGGTGTGCTGCTGGCGCGCGAGGTCATCGTGCCGGGCGATGTTTCGCTGATCGCACCGAGCGGTGCGGTGAACGCGGGCGATGCCGGTATTCGCGCTTCGGGTAACTTGAATATCGCCGCCGCGCACGTGATCGGTGCCGACAACATTCAGGTCAGCGGGCTCTCCATCGGTGTGCCTGTGGCTGTGGATACCGGGGGGCTGAGCATTTCCGGTATCGGGAGTCTCGGTGACGCCGCCCAGACTGCTGGCGAGGCGACACGTTCACTTGCGGCAACCAGCGAGGAATCTCAGAAAGCCGCGCAGGAAATGAAACAGGCCATGGCCGGCTTCAAGCCCAGTTTCATCACTGTCGAGGTGCTGGGTTTTGGCGATGGCACGGCCAGCGTTTCCGATCAGTTGGATGAGGCGGAGAAGAATCGGAGAGAAGAGGAGCGACGCCGTCGCGGCTAGTCTTCGTTGCATGTGAGGGCAGGGGTTTCAGTGCGACAGGGCGGCATGTCTATGCCGCCCTGCCGCACTGAGTCATTAGCTTCATGCCGCCTTAACGGCGCTGTAACAGCGCCAACTCATAATGCGCGACTTTGTTTTATTGCCGAGTCCGTTCATGAAGCGCTTTCTGCTGTCTCTGTTCCTGCTGTTCATGTCTGTTCATGCCCATGCTTGGTGGAACGGTGACTGGACCGCGCGTAAGGCCATCAACCTGAATACGGCCGCCGATGGGGCCGATCTGAAGGCGGGGCTAGCCAATGTGCCGGTGCTGGTGCGTTTGCATACGGGCAATTTCGATTTCATCAATGCCAAGGAAGACGGTTCCGATCTGCGTTTTGTCGCTGAGGATGACAAGACACCGCTCAAATTCCATATCGAGAAATTCGATGCGGTCAATCAACTGGCTTTGATCTGGGTGCAGGCGCCCAAGCTGGAGCCGGGCAACAACACGCAGAAAATCTGGCTGTATTCGGGTAACGAGGCCGGTACGGCGGGCGGCGATGTCAAGGGCACTTACGACGCCAATCAGGTCGGGGTCTGGCATTTCAGCGAGGCCAATGGCGCGCCGCAGGATGCAACCGGCAATGCCAACCATGCCATCGAATTCACCGGCGCGCGTCTGGCCGGGGCGGCCATCGGCGGGGGGCTGGGTTTTGACGGCGAGGCGACGCTGACCATTCGGGCGTCGCCTTCGCTGAATATCGGCCGGGCGACCGGAGCCACGTTCTCGGCCTGGGTTCGCTCCAGCGAGGCCAAGCAGAACTCGGTTTTGTTCAGCCGCGTCGATGGCAACAAGTCGGTCGCTCTGGCGCTTCAGGATGGCAAGCTGGTTGCCACGGTGAACGACGGCAGCGTCAATCTGCAAAGCATGCCGCCGGTCGATCTACCCGCCTCGGGCTGGTTTCATCTGGCCCTGACCATGGGCGAAGACGTTTCCGTCTATGTCAACGGCCAGAAGGTTGCCGGCTCCGAGGCGCACTGTCCGGATATGGGCGGGGATATCACACTCGGTCGCGGCTTCCATGGTGAGATGGATGAACTGAATCTGGCCAACGTGGCGCGCGGCGCCGACTGGATCAAGGCGGCCGCTCTGGGTCAGGGCGCGGATGCGAAGCTGACGGTCTACGGCGAGGACGAGAGTGAAGGCGAGGGCGGCGGCGAAGCGTCCTACTTCGGTGTCATTCTGCAAAGCGTGACCCTGGACGGCTGGGTGGTGATCGGCATCTTGATGGTGATGTTGGGCATCAGCGTGTTGGTGATGACGATCAAGGCGATGGTGGTGAGCAAGACCGATAAGGCCAACAAGACTTTCATGGAGGCTTTCCACGATCTCAAGAGCAAGGACACCGCCGCGCTGGATGCCGATGACAACCCGGAAGACGCGGACCTGAAAAACGCGGGATTGGCTTCGATCATGTTCGGCCACCATGACCATTTCCAGAACGCCAGCCTGTACCGCATTTATCACGCGGGCATCCAGGAAGTGAAAAAGCGGGTGGGCGAGCGCGCCGACGTGGAACTGTCTCCCCAGGCCCTGAATGCTATCCGCGCCACCCTCGATGGCGCCCTGGTGCGGGAAAACCAGAAGCTCAGCAGTCTGATGGTGTTGCTGACCATCGCCATTTCCGGCGGTCCCTTCCTGGGTCTGCTGGGCACCGTGGTCGGCGTGATGATTACCTTCGCGGCTATTGCCGCGACCGGCGACGTCAACGTGGCGGCCATCGCGCCGGGTATCGCCGCCGCCCTGGTGGCCACCGTCGCCGGCCTGGGCGTGGCGATCCCGGCGCTGTTTGGCTACAACTATCTAGGCTCGCGCATCAAGTCCATCGGTGCCGATATGCATGTGTTCGTGGACGAGTACATCGCCCGCATCGCCGAAACCTACAGCCGATAAAGGCGAGGAGCGGAGACGAAGATGTCCGAACTACGCGAAGACAATGAGCCGTTTGACGATATCAACATCACGCCGATGCTGGATCTGGCCTATGTGCTGCTGATCATCTTCATCATCATGACCACTGCTTCGGTGCAGGGCATCAAGGTCAATCTGCCCAAGGCCAGCAATACGCCCAGTCTGGGCAAGCCAAAAACCAAGGCGGTCACCATTGATGCGAACGGCCAGATTTATCTGGATACCTACCCGGTCAGCATGAGCGAACTGGAAAGCCGCTTGCGCGGCTTCAAGGCGGCAACGCCCGATTTGCCGGTGGTGATCAAGGGCGATTCGAAGATCGCTTATGAAAAAGTCATCGATGTCATGGATTTGTGCGGTCGTCTGGAAATCACTCAGCTCGGTCTGGTGACGGCCAAGCAGCCCAAGTAACGATGCCGGCACACAAGCGATCCCTGCGCAGTCGTTTGCCGCTGATCGGCGGCCTGTTGTTCATGGCGGTTTTTACGGCGGGTGTGATCTGGCTGGTCATGGGCTTTATCAATGACGCGGAGAAACCGAAGCCGCCCGCTATCCAGACCATTTCGCTGGTGAAGCCGCCGCCACCCAAGCCACCGGAAGAAAAGCCGCCCGAGCCGGAGAAAATCGAGCAGCCGAAGGAGGAGGTGGTCATCAATGACCCCAAGCCTCAGGACACGCCGCCGGATGACGCGCCGCCGCCGCCCGGTGGCATACCGGACGGCCCGGCGGGCGGCATGGCGACCGATCTGGCCAGAGGTACCGGAATCGGCATTGGCGGTGGCGGCGCCGGCGGCGATCGCAATGCCTGGTATTCGAAACGTATTTCTCGCCAGTTGGAAGACGAGTTGAAGCGGGTCAAGGCGCTGCAGGGCAAGGACTATCAGGTCGTTGCGCAGATCTGGTTCGATGTGGCGGGCGGTGTGATCCGGATGCGTCTGGACAAGGGCAGCGGCAATGCCGAACTGGATGAAGTCCTGCGCCGCGAGATTCAAGGCATGACGTTGCGCGATCCTTTGCCGGAGGACATTCCCCAGCCGGTCAAGCTGCGTGTGGTTTCGCGGTGAATGCAGAGGGCTGTCGGTAATTTGTGCCGATGTTTATCCGAGATTGATTATTAGCGTGTTGAAAGATTTGTTGCCCCCTCTCCCGCAAGCGGGAGAGGGTTGGGGTGAGGGAAACGGCGTACGAGGATGCTTTCTCATGCGCACCCCCCCTCTCCCCCAGCCCCTCTCCCGCTTGCGGGAGAGGGGGGCAACACCAATAGCGCCAATGGACAATCTGGGCTTATTACAAGTTGAATTGAAGACGACGATATGAAACAGACCACCATCAAACCTCTGATCCTGGCGCTTGCCCTCGCTGCAGCCATGCCCGCACAGGCGGGCGAGCGGGAGCAGCTCGAAGCCTTGCGCGCAACCACCCAGGCGATCATCGATGCCCTGGTGGAAAAGGGCATATTGACCGACGAAGCGGCCAAGGCGCTGGTCAAACAGGCCGAAGACAAGGGCCAGGAGAAGGCCGATGCCGCCATCAAGGCGGAAGCCGCCGCCGGCGTGGTTCGGGTGCCCTATATCCCCGAAGTGGTGAAGCGGGAGATACGCGAGCAGTTGCGCCAGGAAGTCGTGGCCCAGGCCAAGACCGAGCGCTGGGGCGATGTCAACGCGGTGCCGGAATGGGTGGATCGGTTGAAGTGGGAAGGGGATATTCGGGTTCGATATCAGGAAGATATCTTTGCCTCCGATAATGATATCGGTACCAATTTCATTACCCAGCCGTATGGCCTGGGAACCGCTGCGAACCCAATTAATACGTCAGAAGATCGAAGCCGTACCCGTGTGCGCGCCCGTTTGGGTTTATTGGCAAAAGTTTCTGATTCGGTCTCTGCCGGTTTTCGACTTACAACAGGAAATACATCCGATCCTGTTTCGACTAACCAAACGCTTGGAGTCAGCGGTAATAAATATTCTCTGGTTCTTGACCGTGCCTACGGGAAAGCCAAACCCGCGGACTGGCTTGAAATTACGGCAGGCCGAATTCCCAATCCATTCTTCAGCACCGACTTGGTTTGGGATGATGATTTGAATTTCGATGGTGTTGCCGCCGGATTCAAACCCTGGGCGAACAGAACAATGACCGCCAAGCCTTTTTTCACGGTTGGCGTCTTTCCGCTTCAGGAAGTTCAGTCATCGAACACCAATAAAGCAAAAGATAAGTGGTTGTTTGCAGCCCAGGGGGCGGTTGATTGGCGCAGTGGCGCTTACTCAAGCTGGCGTATCGGCGTTTCATATTATGACTACCGCAATATCAAGGCTGTTAAGGACGATATAAGCGGTGACGCACTTTACGAATATTCAGACTCGATCTTAAGTTACCGGCAAAAAGGAAATACTGTATTTCAGGTTGCGCCAGTTGATAAAACGGACGCATATGGTCTGGCTGCCGATTATCGGGTGATCAACCTTACCGCGATGACTGACTTGAGCTATTTCGATCCTGTTCATGTCATTTTCAGCGCGGATGTTGTTAAGAACGTAGGTTATGACCAAGCTGAAGTGGCCAGCTTGTTAGGCTCCGCTCATGAAGCGAAAACACAAGGCTGGATGTTTAAAACCACGGTCGGCAAACCCAGTGTTTCTTTATCCGGCGACTGGCAGGCCTATTTTGGATATCGATATCTTGAGCGCGATGCGGTTCTCGATGCCTTCACCGATTCCGACTTTAATTTGGGCGGCACCAACAGCAAGGGTTATTTTATTGGCGGACTTTATGGTCTGGATCGGAATACCTGGCTGTCATTGAAGTGGCAGTCAGCGAGTGAGATAGACGGCCTTAAATACAGTGTCAATGTTATGCAGGTGGATCTGAATGCCAAGTTCTGAGCCAGGCTGTAGGTCGGCAACCCATTGCCGACAGATCGCAATGAAAGTCGGCAAGGGCTTGCCGACCTGCCTATTTCCATTGGCTTTGTTCGTGCTGGCGCCCCAGGCTCTCGCCTTCGACATGGAGCGCGATACCTGGCTCTTTCCCGCCGAGACGGGCGCTCGGCAGGACGCCGAACGCCGGAAGTTCAACCCGCTCGAATTCGCCCGCATCAAGGCCACCGGCAACGACCAGGAGCCGGAATATGCGGTCGAAGGGCAGTTGGAGTTGATCCATGCGGTTGAAAAAAGAGATCGGGAACGGATCGACGCATTGTTGAAGAACGGGGTGAATCCCAACGGTTTGACTGGGCAGTGGGGCAAATCGGCGCTGATTCTCGCGGTCGAGCAGGGCGATGTCGAAATCACGCGCCTGCTGCTGGATGCCGGCGCCGATCCGGATCTCAAAGGCGGCGGTTACACCCCGTTGGTGCTTGCGGCTCTACGCGGGCATGCCCGAATCGCCAGGCTGTTGTTGAAGGCTGGAGCCAATCCGGATTTCAAAAGTGGCGATGGGAATTCGGCTTTGACCGCGGCGGCCAGCATGAATCGTCTGGATGTCATCCGCGTGCTGATGCCGTTCCGTCCCGATTACACGCTGTTCAATCGAGAGGGCCGGACCGCGCTCAGCGTGGCGGCGATGGAAGGGTTCGAGCAGGCGGTGCGCCTGATGCTGGAAACGGGCGTCGATGCGAATGTTCAGGACAAGAACAAGGGCACGGCGCTCGACTCGACCACGTTTACCGACAACAAGCGGATACAGAAGTTATTGGTCGATCATGGCGCGACCACGCTTTGAGTGGGTGTTGCGCCAGTTTTATCTCAAACGATTTATTAGTGCTGTTGGTGTTACTCCCCTCCCCCGCAAGCGGGGGAGGGGTTGGGGGAGAGGGTGGGGTTCTGTGAGTGAGAAAGCATCCTCGACTGACGTTTCCCTCTCCCCAACCCTCTCCCGCTTGCGGGAGAGGGGGTTAAAAACCATTAACACGCTAATGAACAATTTGGGTTTATCCAAGGAAAAGATGATGAAAGTTCAAGTTCGATTACTTCGATTACTGGTTTTGCTGCTCGCCGGTTCGCTGATTTGCGGGCCGGTTTTTGCCGCGGGCGACAAGAAAGCCAACCGTGAGCGCGAGGCGATGCGTCGCGCTCAAATGCAGTTGCAGCAGGTGCAGGGCCAGCTTTCCACTCTGGAGCAGGAAAAGTTGACGCTCAGCGGTGAGCGCGACAAGGCCCGTAAGGAAGCAAAAGGCGCCCAGGGCAAGCTGGGCAAGCTGGAGAAGGACTTGGGCCAGGAGAAGGCGAAGGGCGAGCAGTTGCTGAAAGACCTGGAAGGCGTCAAACAGGAGCTGGCGACAACGCAAACGCGTCTGGCCGATACCGAAACCAAGTTGACCGAAACCGGGAAGACGTTGTCCCAGACCCAGATGACGCTGGCGAGAACCGAGGCCGATAAACGCCAACTGGAAGGCGTCAAAACGCGCAATGAACGGGAAATCGCCAGTTGCGAGGATAAAAATCTGAAGCTGTATCAGACCGGGCGCGAGTTGATGACCCGGTTCGAGAATAAGTCGTGTGGCGAAGTGCTCGCCCAGAAAGAGCCGTTCACCGGACTGAAGCGGGTGGAAATCGAGAACCTGCTGGAAGAGTACCGGGACAAACTGGATGATCAGAAACTGATCAAAGCGCCGGGCGGGTGAAAGGTTTCGTAGGTCGGCAATACCCGCAAGGGGTACGCCGAATTTGTACGCGCCAGGGCGCTACGACTCCGCTGTCCTTTGCCGGCAATCCGCCTGGGACGTCCCGCTTGTTCAGGCCAAAGTCCATTAACGAATTCAGCGTTTGACCAGCTCTTCCAGCGCGATGCCGTTGAGCGTGACCGGTGTCTTGGCCAGCATCGAGTCGAGATAAGCCTGTTCAATTTCGGCGGCTTTGCGCAAGCGCAGATTGCGCTCCAGGATGTCGCGAACTTTCTCTAGCGGTTGTAACGCTGGATCTTTGCGCTCCACCAGTTTCAGAATATGCAAACCTTCCGGGCCTGCCACCGGTGCGGCCACGACATCGCCCTTGGCCAAACTGGTCAAGGCCTGTTTGAACGGCGGCGCCAATTCGGTTTCGGGCAGCCATCCCATGTCGCCGCCCTTGTTGGCGCTGGCCGGGTGCTGTGAAGATTTACGCGCCAGGGCGGCAAAATCCGCGCCCTTGCGGCGGGCCTCGCGCAGCAACTCGTCGGCAAGCTTGGTTGCTTTGGCATCGTTGCCAGCCACGTAAATCTGGCTTACGCGGTATTGCCGGGCCGACATCAAAGCGTCTTTGTTGGCTTCATAGGTTTGCTGCAACAGCGCTTGAGACGGGAAATCGGCCGGGGGTTGGGCAATGGCGTTCATGTAGCTGGTGACCAGCGTCTGCTCGGCCGCTTGATCCATGCGCGCGGCGATTTCCGGTTTCTTGTCGAAGGATTGCCGGCGGGCTTCGGCGGCGATTGCGCGCCGGATGATTTCAGTGCGGATCCGCTTTTCCAGGCCCTGGGCCGTACGGGCTTCCGCCGGGTTGGCCTGCACGATGGTTTTGACATCGGCTTCGGTCAGCGTGATCGAGCCCATGCGGGCGACGATGGGCAGGTCGGCGGCGAGCGCGGTCTGGGCGCTTATGAGCAGCAACATCAGCAAGGCGGGAATGGGACTGGAAATAGGGCGCATGTTTATTCCTGTTTCAATTATGTTGGCAGATCGAGGCCGTGCCTGATTCGCAGGCTGAGTTCGATCGGTGTTTCAGCGATGATTTCTTCCGGGATGGCGAACTTTCTGGTCAAGCGGGCCAGGTTTTCGAAGCCGTAGGACACGATGAATGGGTGCATGCCGGAAGCGATGGCGGCGGTGAAGTCTTTGTGTTCGTCGCCGCAGGCATAGGCGCGCGCCGGGTTGATGTCGAAACGCGCGCGCGCGGCTTTGAAGTACGGTGTCTTTTCCTGGCGCAAGGGAATGTGATGCAGGAAATCCAGCGCCTTGATATCCAGGTCGTGCCGGGCAAATAGACGCTCCAGCGTGATTTCGGGTTCATGGGTGACATTGCGGGTGACCATGCCGACCCGGATGTTGGGTGCGGCAAACAAGTCGCGGATCAAGTTGGCCATGCCGGGATAGAGGAGCGCCTCGTCGCGGTAGATATCGGTCAGCGTGGCGAGCAGATCCTTGCGACCGTATTTGCCGAAATGCTTGGCCAGATTGCGCGGGAACTCTTTCAACCCGCCCAGATACTTGAACAGGTTGCGCCGTTTCTGGAAGCGGTCCAGGTCGCCAAGCTCCATGCCGTGATGTGAAAACGCCTTGCCGATGGCCGTGAATGCATCGATCACCGTGCCATCGGCATCGATGATGATCATGCGGTCATGGTTTCGGTACATGCCTTATCTGGGCTTGGTGCCGACGAACAGGTAGTACGGCGCACGCAGCCGGGGCAGATAGGGCACCGGGGCGCGGCGTTCTTCCGTGTGGGTATCGTGCGACAGGGCGCGCAACGCGGGTAGGTGCCGGTCTGAGAGATGGACGCCGTCATGGGCAAACCAGTTCCGCCAGAAGCGGTTGCCGAGCCGGTTCGCGGTCTCCGGCAGGTGGAAGTCGACAATGCCGAGACGACCGCCGGGGGCCAGCATGGTCCAGGCGTTATGCAGAACCGCGCGCCAGTCCGGCATCATGGTCAGCGCGTAAGACAGGTAGACGAAGTCAACCGGCTGTCGGGGCTGCCAGGTTGTCGCGTCGGCCTCGAAAACCTCGATATTGGCGTGCCGCGCGGCGCGTTGGCGCGCTATCGCGAGCAGGGCGGGGCAGAGATCGACCAGTTGCACGCTGGCCAGCGTTTCAAGCGGCCTGGCCTGGCTGAGCGCTTCCAGGTTGCTGCCGGTGCCGCAGCCGAGTTCGACCACATGCGCGCCGGAGGGGATGCGCAGCGCTTCGATCAGATCGTTACGGCCATGCAGCAGGCGGGCGCGGAAGGCATCGTAACGCCCGGCCTGCGGCGCATAGAAACCCTCAAGGCGTTCCGCATGGCTGCCGTTGCGCGGCTGCCCGCGCATCAGTCGCCAGAGAATGCGGGCGTCGGCGGCGAGCTCAGCCGGGGACATTGGCGATCTTGAAACCGGCATAAGTGTGTACGCGGTCTTCGACATGCAGGCGCGCCGCCAGGGCGTGGTCGAAGGTCAAGGTTTCGTCGAGTCGACGCCGCTCGTGGCCGACGTGGACCCAGTTCAGGAAAGCGGGGTCGGCATGGGCGCTGCGCAGCAGGATGCGCGCGCCAGCGCGGGCGCGGCCCAGGATCGCGTTCCACTCTTCGACCAGCGCCGCCGGGTAATAGCTGCTCATCCAGTCCATATGGTCGAGCAGGACGAAGCGGGAAATCGGTTTGTTTGTGTCGTGCAGGAACTCGGTGACCGTGCAGCTATGGGTTTTGATGCGGTCGACCAGGCCGTTTTTCAGTGCCTGGAAGTTGTCGGGCTTGAGATATTCCGGACAGCAGTTCGGCGTGTAGCGGCCATTCAGGTAGACACGCCAGAAATAGTTGTCGGCGATGGACAGTTGCTTGAATACATACTCGAGCGCTTCGCGGATGAAGCCCGCGATGCCATCCTGATGTTGGTCCTGAACCAGCCGACGTTGCGGGTGAGGCACGCCGAGCAGGCTCATGGTGAGCTGGCGCCCGAGCACCCATTTCATCGCCGGGGTCCAGAGCGCGGGCGCGATGCGTTCGTCGTAGATGCGGCGTTGGGTTGCAAGGTCGGTCGCGGCGAACAGGTCTTGCGCGTCGCTGGCCAGCTTCGGCCGCATCCGGAAATAGGCGCGAAAACCGCGCGCGACCAGACCGGATAGGCCATGGTAATAGAAGCTTCCGAGCGGACTGGTGAACCAGTTGCCGTGTTTGTCCCACCAGTCGCGTGCGAAATCGGATAGTTCGCCGCGCAGCGTGGAGCGATAAATTTCCTCGAAGCGGGGGTGGTAGCCATCGCCGAATATGGCGAAAAAATCCTCGAACTCGAGTCGGCGTATGGCCGCGATCTTCAGTTCCAGTAGCGCGTTCTGGCGTGGATTGGCATCGACGGCGTGGATTCGGGCCGGTCCGTCCAGCGCGTAGTCGAGCGCGTTGCAGCCCGCGCTGGAAATGACCATGACGGTATCGTCCGGTCCCAGGTTCAACGCTTGTCGATCGACCGCCGGATCTTCCCAGCAAGTGTTGTAGACCAGGGAACGCGCATAGAGCGCGTTGAAAACATTCTGGTCGAGTCGGTCGCGCAGGGTGAGGGCGGTGGGGGAGCTATGGATGTGGATCTCGGGCGCGGGCATGGATGACGGTTTTATGTGAGTGCTATTGCAAGACTAATTCGTTCGTGTGACGGGGATATTTCCGGCCTGCGCCGTTCGTGTGTCGGCAACGGCGGAACGGCCTTCGTCGGGGCGCAAATCGATAGCGGAATTGCTCGGCCCGCCAGGGTAGGCGGGGGGGCTCAGGCCGAGAAATTTTTAAGAAGCTGCAAGTCCACCACGCTGATCGAGCGGCCTTTGATTTCTATCAACGCTTGGTCGGATAGATGTTTGAGCGCGCGCGAAAAAGTCTCCGGCGCTAGATTGAGTTGAGAGGCGATGTTCTGTTTGCTGGACGGCAGCACGATCTCGAATCGTCCTGAATGATTCGCCGGCGCGGCTTGAATCAAAAAACAGATCACGCGCTGCATGCTGTTAAGCAGGGTGCAGCTTTCCATGTCCCCGATCAGTTCATGTAAACGCGCCGACAAGCTGGCCAGCATTTTCCGGCTGAGCATGCTGTTGTTATCCATGGCTTCAAACAGCACGCGTTTTGAAATCAGCACGAGCAGACTGTCCGTCATGGCCTGGCCGCTGATGGGGTATATCGTGTCAAGGAAAACGACGGCTTCACCGAACGTGGTGCCGGGTCCGCACATATGGACGATTTTCTCGGCCCCGTGCGACGACGGCAGCGCCAGTTTGATTTGTCCCGCCACGACCGCGTGCATGCCTTCGGGCGTGTCTCCTTTCTGGAACAGCACCTCGTTCTTCTTGGCGTGAAATTCACGGCATCCAGACGATATTTGCGTCAGTTCAGCTTCCGACAGTCCTCGGAACAAAGGCTGTCGCGACAGAATTTCGGCGATGGAGTGGCGTGTTTCAAGAATCAAGTAGGTTCTCCGGAGTGGATGTTTACGGGGTTGCCCGGCATTTAACCCGTGTCAGTTTGAGCCAAACTTGACCATAGTCAAAGTAAATAAAGGACAAGGAAGTCAGGATTTGCGCCGCGTCTAACCCCAAGGAGGAAGACCGTGAATTTGTCAGGCATTTTAGTGATGTCAAAACCCGAGAGCCACGGGCAAGTGGTCGAAGCGCTCAACGCGCTGGAAGGCGTCGAGGTTCATCAGGTGGATGCCGCGACAGGTCGCATCGTGGCGGTACAGGAAGCGGAAGACATTCACGCCGAGATTGAAGGCGTCAAGCGCATCAAGGCGATTCCCCACGTCATCATGGCGGAGATGGTCTACCACTATCTCGCCGAAGATGAACGCATTTACGAAGCCATGCCGCCGGAGTTGATCGAACAGCAGGATGGTTTTGAGACCTGTGCCGTGCCGGCATATTTGAACAGTTGATCGAGCTAGGAGGCTGAGATGGGACTTTCGCGTCGTGATTTTCTGAAGACCAGTGTTGCCGGTGCTACCGCCGCCACCGTGGGGATGCCGCTATCGGAACAGGCCGAGGCCGCCGTCAAGGCGGGTGAGGCGGGCTGGCAGTGGGACAAGGGCGTGTGTCGTTTCTGCGGTACCGGTTGCGGCATCATGATCGCGACCAAGGCCGGCCGCATCGTCGCCACCAAAGGCGACCCGGATGCGCCGGTGAACAAGGGCCTGAACTGCGTCAAGGGTTACTTCAACGGCAAGATCAACTACGGCAAGGACCGTCTGACCCAGCCGCTGCTGCGCATGACCGACGGCAAGTTCGACAAGAAGGGCAAGTTCGTTCCCGTCTCCTGGGAACAGGCGCTCGATGTCATGGAAGAGAAGATGCGCTGGGCGATGAAGGAAAAGGGCCCGCATGGCTTGTCCATCTTCGGTTCCGGCCAGTACACCATCCATGAGGGCTACACCGCCGCCAAGCTGATGAAGGCCGGCTTCCGCTCCAACAACCTCGACCCGAACGCGCGCCATTGCATGGCCTCCGCCGTGGTCGGTTTCATGCAGACCTTCGGTATCGACGAGCCGCAAGGCAACTACGACGACATCGAGCACACCGACACCGCCGTTTTGTGGGGCGCCAACATGGCGGAGATGCACCCGATCCTGTGGTCGCGCATCACCGACCGTCGCCTGACTCACGCCAAGATGAAGGTGGTCAACCTGTCGGTCTACGGCAACATGTCCTCCGACATCGCCGATCTGGAAATCATCTTCTCGCCCAGCGGCGACCTGGCGATCCAGAATTACATCGCCCGCGAGATCGTCAAGCGCGATGCCATCGACCACGATTACGTCAAGAAATACACCCAGTTCGCGACCGGCCCTTATGACATCGGCTACGGTTTCCGTCCCAAGAACGCCGACAAGTTCCACACGGCCGCCGAGATGGAGATCGTCAAGAACGAGCAGTCCCACGTCATCGACAAGTGGGAGGCCATCGGTCAGCGCAAGAAAGAAGGCGATGTGGTGGAGCAGAAGAATGCCGCCACGCCGATGAAGGATTGGGCGATCAGTTTTGAAGATTTCAAGACCGCCGTCGAGCCTTACACCCTGGACTTCACCGCCGCCGTCGCCAAGGGCGATCCGGACGAGCCGATGGATGCCTTCAAGGCCAAGCTGCAACAACTCGCCGACCTGTACTGCGAGAAGGGGCGCAAGATCGTGTCCTACTGGACCATGGGTTTCAACCAGCACCAGCGCGGTTCCTGGGTCAACGAGCAGGCCTATATGAATCACCTGCTTACCGGCCGCCAGTGCAAGCCCGGCGACGGCGCTTTCTCCCTGACCGGCCAGCCCTCCGCCTGCGGCACGGCGCGCGAAGTGGGCACCTTCGCCCATCGCCTGCCGGCCGATATGGTGGTGATGAATCCGAAGCACCGGGCCATCGCCGAGAAGATATGGAAACTGCCCGCCGGCACCATCAACCCTCAGATGGGCAGCCACTTCGTCAAGATCATGCGCGATCTGGAAGACGGCCAGATCTTGTTCAGCTGGACCCAGGTCAACAATCCCTGGCAGAACACCGCCAACGTCAATCACTGGATCAAGGCCGCGCGCGAGATGAACAACTTCATCGTCGTCGCCGATGCATACCCCGGTGTTTCCTGCAAGGTGGCCGACCTGATCCTGCCGGCCGCGATGATCAACGAGAAGTGGGGCGCATACGGCAACGCCGAGCGCCGTACCCAGGTCTGGCGTCAGCAGATTCTGCCGCCCGGCCAGGCGCGCGCCGATATCTGGATGATGCTGGAGCTGTCCAAGCGTTTCAAACTCAAGGATGTTTGGGGCGCGCAGAAGATACCCGGCCTTGATGGAGGTCTGCCGGATGTGCTGCCTGCCGCCCAGGCGATGGGTTACACCCCGGAATCGACGCTTTACGACGTGCTGTTCGCAACCGCCGAGAACAAGAAGCACAAGTGGCCCGACCCCATTGCCAAAGGGCACGGCAACCATGTCGCCGATTTGTTGAAGGATGGCTGGTTCCCCGAAAAAGCGTTGTTCGAGGAATACCGCCAGTTCGGCAGCGGCCATGGCCACGACCTGGCGCCGTTCGACATCTATCACCATGACAAGGTGCGCGGTCTGCGCTGGCCGGTGATCGAGAAAGATGGCAAGTGGGTGGAAACACTGTGGCGCAACAACGAGAAGTACGACTCTTATGTCGCCAAAGGTTCCGGTTTCGACTTCTACGGCAACAACGGCGCCGCCCTGGTCATGGGCGATCTGGACAAGCCGGGCGATCCGGCCAAGAAGGTGGACATCTCACATAAGGCCAAGATCTATTTCCGTCCGTATGCTTCTCCGGTCGAGAAACCCGATGCCAACTACGACCTATGGCTGTGTACCGGCCGCGTGCTGGAACACTGGCACTCCGGCACCATGACCCGCCGGGTGCCGGAACTGCACCGCGCTGTGCCCAACGCGGTGTGCTGGATCAGCCAGAAGGACGCCGATGCCAAGGGCCTCAAGCGTAACGATCTGGTCTGGGTCGAGTCGCGTCGCGGCAAGGTCAAGGTGCGTCTGGAAACCGGTGGCCGCAACCGCATGCCGCGCGGCATGGTTTATGTGCCCTGGTTCGACGAAGGCGTGTTGATCAACAAGGTCACCCTCGACGCGACTTGTCCGCTCTCGAAAGAGACCGACTACAAGAAGTGCGCGGTGAAGGTCTACAAGGCTTGATGATGCAGCCCGGCTCTCTCTTTGGAGAGGGCCGGGTTGAGGGATTGTTGCGTGCGGCTTTCCGCATTGACGTTTCCTCACCCCGGCTGAATGGGCCCAATGGGTTGATAGGTGAAAATTGGTCGATAGGTGAAATGAATGGCTGAAACAGGCCTTGGCGGCCTAAATCCAACCCGCCGCGATTTCCTGGTGAAGCTGGCGCAAGGCGCCGCCCTCGCCGGTACCGGCGGCCTGTTGTGGGATTACATCTTGCGCAATGAAGCGCGCGCCGCGCCCTATGCGCTGCGTCCTCCTGGCGCCCTGGCCGAGGATGACTTCAATGCCGCCTGCATCAAATGCGGGCAATGCGTCAATGCCTGCCCGCCGCTGATCCTCAAATTACAGCCGGCTGGCGGCGATCTGCCCATCGGCATGCCGTTCTACGAGCCGCGCACCGGCGCCTGCGTGATGTGTCCGGACATTCCCTGCATGAAGGCCTGCCCGACCGGTGCCTTGTCGCCGAAGCTCAAGAACATCAACGACGCGCGCATGGGTCTGGCGGTGATCGATATCGAGAACTGCCTGTCCTATAAAGGTCTGCGTTGCGAAATTTGCCACCGCGAATGTCCGCTCAAGGGCAAGGCGATCACGCTGGAAACGCATCCGCGCCAGACTTCCAAGCACGCCATGTTCATTCCGCTGGTGCATTCCGACGCCTGCACCGGCTGCGGTATCTGTGAGAAGGCCTGCCCGACCGATATCGCCGCGATCCGTATCCTGCCGCACAAGCTGGTGCAGGGGAAAATCGGCGAGCACTACCGCCTGGGCTGGACTTTCGATACCGAAGTCACCCAGGATTTCAAACCGGCCGACGCGCTGCCGGCGACGGCGGTGGATGCGCCGGTGCCCAAGACGGCTCCCGGTGTGGATTATCTGAATGAGGGGGGGCTATGAGCGAGTCGCCCTCCTTCAACAAGGCCGACGCCCTGGCCTCCACCGAGAAACTCCATGGCCGCGCATTCGGCGCCCGGCTGTGGTCGTGGCGCTATATCGTTCTGCGCCGGATCGGCCAGTTCGGCATCCTGCTGCTGTTCTTCGGCACGGCGCACTGGGGTTGGCAGGTGGCGAAGGATGTGCCTTTGCTGACTGGCAATCTGTCGGCTTCCAAGTTCATCGGCCTGGTTCCTCTGACCGATCCTTTCGCCGCCTTGCAGATATTCCTGACCGGCCATGTTCTGGAACGGGAAAGTCTGATTGGCGTCGCCATCGTGATGGGCATTTACCTGTTGATCGGCGGTCGCATGTTCTGCGCCTGGGTTTGCCCGGTCAATGCGGTAACAGACGCCGCCGGCTGGTTGCGCGACAAGCTGGGTGTCCAGGCCATCTTCCATCTGCCGCGCATGCTGCGCTATTTCATTCTGGTCGCGACTTTGGCGATCACCGTGCTAAGCGGGTTGGCCGCGTTCGAATGGGTCAGCCCCATCGGCATGACGCACCGCGAGATCATCTTCGGGCTAGGCATGGGATTTACCGCCTTGCTCGCGATCTTTCTGTTCGATCTGCTGATCCTGAAGAACGGCTGGTGCGGCCACCTCTGCCCGCTGGGGGCGTTCTACAGTCTCATTGGCAAGACCGCCCTGTTGCGGGTGCGTTTCGACAAGAACTCCTGCACGCATTGCGGCGAGTGCGCCAAAGTCTGTCCCGAGCCGCAGGTACTCAATCTGAAGAAGCTGGATGAACGTGGTTATGTGTTTTCCGGTGAATGCAGCAACTGCGGTCGCTGCACGCCGATTTGCCCCGAAGGAAGTCTGCAGTTCGATTTCAAACCCCTGATCCGCAGCCACAACACGCAAGCCCGTGTGCAGGCGGACGCCATTGCCGTTCAAAGGAGGACGAGATGAGCAAACCCGTTAGGAAGACCTTGTTATTGAGTGTTGCCCTGGCCTTGTCCCTGCCCGCTTTCGCGGTACAGGATCAGGCCATCTCCGAGGATTCTCTCGGGTTATACAACTCCAGCGTTTATGAGGTTCCCGATCCCGCCATCGTTAATTTCGGCGGTGGCGATCCTGGCACCAACAAACGCGCGGCCAAGTCCTACAACACCGCGCCACCGATGATCACGCACACCATCACGGACATGGTGCCGATCACGCGTGACTCCAATCTGTGCAAGGACTGCCATGTGCAACCCGATCTGCTCAAACAGAAGTTGGTCAAGGGCATGCCGATTCCCGCGCCGGCCAGCCACTACGTCAATGTGAAGAAGGGTGAGATGTATATGGGGCGCTGGAATTGCGTCCAGTGCCATCGTCCGCAAGCCAAGGTCGACGTGCTGGTGCAAAGCACGTTCAAGAAGGCGAAGTAAGATTTGCGGTAAAGGCGGGAGTCGGACTGGGTTTGCCTGTCAGCCATCTGGTGTAAGGCGCTTTGCATAAAGCACTTTGCTTAAAGCGCTTGGTCTGACAGGGCATCAGCAAATCACACCGCATCAATGAAAACGGGCGCTCAAGCGCCCGTTTTCATTGATGCGGTGTGATTCTTGAACGATTACACGATTACGCGTCTGTGTTTTCAGCCGGGGCCGATGCGTCACGCGGGCCTAGGGAAATCTGCTTGGCCGGGGAAATGGTCGAAATCGCGTGCTTGAAAATGGCTTGCACCGCTTGATCGTTGCCGCGCAACAGCACCATGTACTGATCAAAAGATTCTATCTTTCCTACCAGCTTGATGCCGTTCACAAGGAACACGGAGCAATGCATATGTTCTTTGCGCAGGGTATTGAGGAACTGGTCTTGCAGGTTTTGGCGCTCGCTCATGGAATGTCTTCTATGTCTTTATTGAGGGTTTGTAGTGGTATGTTGCGGTTTGATGATAGCACGTGCCGATTCAGCTCGCGTCCGTCCAATCTTGAGGATGGAACATTCCCGCCTAATTTAATAAACAACAACTTACTTCGTCCAAGCTCATGAAATACAAAGACTATTACAAGATTCTCGGCGTTCCGCGCGATGCCAAACCGGAAGATGTCAAAAAGGCGTATCGACGCCTGGCGCGGAAATATCACCCGGATGTTTCGAAAGAGACCGGCGCGGAGGAGTCATTCAAGGATGTGAACGAGGCGAACGATGTTTTGAGCGACCCGGAAAAACGCAGTGCTTACGATCAATTGGGCTACTACCAGCCCGGGCAGGATTTTCGTCCGCCTCCGGGTTGGGCCGGGCGAGGCGGCGCTTCTGCCGGCGGCGATTTCTCCGGCATGGATTTCTCGGATTTGTTCGCGCAGATGTTTGGCGGCGCGAGGGGCGGCTCGGGCCATCGGCATGCCCCGCCACGCGGGCAGGACCTTGAAGCGACGTTGACGCTGAGTCTGGAAGAAGCTTTCCACGGCTGTGAAAAGCATCTGGATGTGCCTGGTTCAGGCGGCCAGCGCAACGTCAAACTACGCGTCCCGGCCGGCTCGCTGCCAGGCAAGCGATTGCGCCTGACCGGCAAAGGGCAAGCCTCGCCGATGGGCGGGCCGGCGGGCAATCTGCTGCTGACTCTGGAAGTCGCGCCCCATGCGCAATATCGCCTGGAAGGCAAGGACATCTATCTGGATACCCCGATTGCGCCATGGGAAGCCGCTTTGGGCTGCACCTTGACCGTGCCTACCTTGGCCGGGAACCTGCGCCTCAAAGTGCCGGCCGGCGCGCGCGGCGGGCAAAAACTGCGCCTGACCGGTCGTGGCATGCCCGTGCCGGAAGGCGTCGGCGATTTTTATGTGCAATTGCAGATCGTGTTGCCGCCCACGCTGAGTGACGAAGAGCGCGCCTTGTACGAAGGCTTGCAGGCCGCGTCGAGCTTTGACCCGCGCCCCGATTTTCCGCGCGATTGAGTCATTAGCGGTTCCGTTCGCCGCTGCGTCTGCTTCCCTGTCCGCCTTATGGTTGCGCTGCTAAAGAAAAAGCGGTTGCGGCCGTAAGCCAGTCATCGACAAACCGAAACCCTGAGCGACGCTTTTGAGCATGCTGGAAAACTTCATTTTTACCGGCCGAGAACTGTTACTCGCCGTGGTACTGGCCACCTTGGTGTATCTGCTCGAAACCTGGCTTTTTTCACGCCGCGGAGGCGGCAGAACACCCGCGATATCGATCAGGAAAGCCTCCGAGATTCGCGCCGATCTGGATCAGATCCGGATCGACGCCCTGGAGGCGGAAATCGTCGAACTCAAAAAACGTATTAACGCGCTCGAAGAACAACCGCCGGCGGGATCCGCGCTGGATCCCCGCGCCGCCACCTACGCCGATGCCCAACGTATGGCGCGCGAAGGCACCTCGGCGACAGAACTGGCCAGCAGTCTCGGCATTTCGCGCAGCGAGGCGGAATTGATCATCTCGCTGCAGCGCGCGGAAAGCGGCTCATCGTGAATCTGACCGCCTTGCCGGAGCTGCTGCTGTCCTGGGTCAAGAATCAGGGCGTGGCGCTGCTGCAAAGCGCAAAAGCGGAACCCGCGACGTTTCAGCCTGGCCAGCAGTACGAAGGAAAAGTCGTCGATAACCTGGTCAATGGGCGTCATCTGGTCAAAGTCGGCGGCCAGATGCTGGACATGAACCTCCCCGCCAAAACGCAGCCCGGAGACAGCGTTCGGCTGACCTACATGAACGCCGGCCCGCGCCCGACGTTTTTGCTCAACCAGGGCGCTGTCACACCAGTTCAGCAAGTGCAGATTTCAAACACCGCGCAACAGGTCAACGCCTTGTTGCGTCTGGCTCAAACGCCGGGGAGCGGCGCAATGGCCAGCAGCGCAATGGTCAACAGTGCCGTGGCCAACAGTGCGGTCGGCAACAAGGCGGTGGGCGGCAGTGTGGTGAGCAGTGGCGCGGTGACCAACGGCGCGGTCGGCAACAAGGCCGCGAGCGACACGTCGGCGGTCAGCGACGGGACGGCCGATAGCGGGGTGACCAACAACGTATCGACCAGTCAAGCGGCGACCAAAACCACGTTACTCGGCGCGGCGTTGAGCGGCGATGCACCGGGGAGCGGTGCCCGTATCGTTAACGTCCCAGCCGCGAGCGCTCGGTCGGCGGCTTCCACCACTACAGCCTCCACTACCTCGGCTGCCCCCAGCGTGGCGTCCACCAGTGCGGTTTCCACCAGTGCGCCCGTCAACGCCGCGCGCGGAGCGGTCCAAGCGGCCGCGTTGATCGACAACCTGGCCTCTCCCGCCGGCACGACCGACATCGCGCCGGCGCGGACCATCGTCGCGAATGTCGTCATGTTGCAAAACCATTCCGCGGTCGTGCCGTCCACCACGGCCGCGCTGACCGGCCCAAACAGCGGCCTGCTCGAGCAGGCGGTGGGGGCGCCGCGCGCCGCCATTCCATCCAGCACGACCTTGTCGGTCAACACCTTGGTCGAGTTGCCGTCGGCGGCGAACCACATGCTGCCGGTGCGCTTGTCGCAAACCGTGTCCGAGAGCGGCATGTTTTACGAGTCGCATCTGGCCAAATGGAGCACGGGTTCGCTGTCGCTGGAATCGATTTTGCGCGAGCCGCAAGCTCGGCTCGGCCAGGAAAATCTTCTCCCGGCAAGCGCGCCCGAGCTGGGCGGCATGCCGGAAGAAGCGGCCAGGCTGGCCGGTCGGCAATTGCAGATGCTGGAGGGCGCGCCCTTTCTGTGGCAGGGCCAGGCCTGGCCGGGCCAAGCCATGGACTGGCTGGTACGCGAAGAGGCGGGCGGCGAGGGCGGCGGCGAGGATGCGCAAGCGGGCTCTGAATGGGTGACCGAATTGAATCTGACCTTGCCGCGCATGGGTACGGTGCATGCCCAGTTAGGCTTGGCCGGCGATCAACTTCGTGTGCGCTTGCAGACCACCGACGCATCAACGCGCGATAGCTTGATCGCCGCGCTGCCGCTGCTGGCGAAGGGGTTCGAGGCCAGCGGCTTGAAGCCGGTCGAGATGCAGGTGGCGGTGCCAAATGGAGAACCCGGTGGCGAAGGCTGATCGCCTCTCGGAGGCCGTCGCCCTGGCCTACGATGCGGCGGACGGCGCGCCGCGCGTGGTCGCCAAAGGGCGCGGTTATCTGGCCGATGAAATCATCGAACGCGCGCGCCAGGCCGGTGTTTATGTGCATGAATCGCCGGAACTGCTTTCGCTGCTGATGCAAGTCGACATGGACGACCGCATCCCGCCCCAGTTGTATATCGCCGTCGCGGAATTGCTGGCCTGGCTGTATCGGATCGAGAACGCCGACGCGACGGGCGACCAGTAAGCACTAGCTTGAACAGATAAACCGGCGCCTGTCGGTGGCAGGCTTTTGCCGGGTTCAGGCTGCTCTATGCTGAAGCATGGCTGAAGCACGACGAGATAGCGTTTTTAGCGCCCGCGGGCTGACCAAGGTCTACCGCATGGGCGAGCTTGAGGTTCATGCCCTGCGCGGCATCGATCTGGAATTGCGCGCCGGCGAACTGATTGTGCTGCTGGGGCCATCCGGCAGCGGCAAGTCCACCCTGCTCAACATTCTGGGCGGGCTGGATACGCCCACGGCGGGGGAGGTGCGCTATCTGGAGCAGATGCTTTCCGGCGCCGATGAGGACGAACTGACCCGCTTTCGGCGCGACCATGTCGGCTTCGTATTCCAGTTCTACAACCTGATTCCCAGCCTCACCGCCAAGGAGAACGTGGCGGCGGTGACCGAGATCGCCGTGGCCCCCATGCGCCCCGAGGAGGCGCTGGCGCTGGTCGGCCTGGGCGAGCGTCTGGACCACTTTCCGGCCCAGTTGTCCGGTGGCGAACAGCAGCGCGTGGCCATCGCCCGGGCCATCGCCAAGAACCCGGCGGTGCTGCTGTGCGACGAGCCCACCGGCGCCCTCGATTCCGCGACCGGAGTGATCGTGCTGGAAGCGCTGGAAAAGGTGAATCGGGAACTGGGCACCCTGACCGTGCTGATCACCCACAACGCCGGCATCGCCGACATGGCCGACCGGGTGATCCGCCTGTCCGACGGCCGCATCGTCGAAGAACGCCGCAACCAGACCAAGCGGCCGGCCCGCGAGTTGAGCTGGTGATGCCATGAAGGCCCTCGACCGCAAGCTGCTGCGCGACCTCTGGCACATGCGCGGTCAGGCCGTGGCCATCGCGGCGGTGATCGCGGGCGGGTTGGCGACTCTGGTCATGTCGCTGTCGACTTACGACTCTCTGCTCACCACGCGCGACCGCTTCTACCGGGAATACCGCTTCGCCCAGGTGTTCACCAGCCTGAAGCGGGCGCCGGAGGCGGTGGCCGGCCGCCTGAGAGAAATTCCCGGCGTGGAGCGACTGGAGACCCGGGTGGTGGCGGTGGTGAAGCTGGAGGTGGCCGGTTTCGACGATCCGGTCACCGGCGTGTTGTCGTCGGTGCCGGATATCGGCGCGCCCCTGCTCAATAGCCTGCACATGAAACGGGGGCGTTGGCTCACCCCTTACAGCGGCGATGAGGTGATTGTCAGCGACACCTTCGCCGATGCGCATGGTCTGCACCCCGGCGACCGCATCCATGCCGTCATCAACGGCAAGCGCAAGGCCCTGACCCTGGTCGGCGTGGCCCTGTCGCCGGAATACGTTTACCAGATCGCCCCTGGCGCCATGTTCCCGGACTTCAAGCGCTACGGCGTGCTGTGGATGGGCCGCCATGCCCTGGCCGCCGCTTACGACATGGACGGCGCCTTCAACAGCGTGTCCCTGACCCTCGCGTCCGACCGGCACTCGCCGCACGGCGACGAGCGGGCGGTCATCGCCAGGCTCGACACCCAGCTGGCGCCCTACGGCGGCATTGGCGCCTATGCGCGGCGTGACCAGTTTTCCAACCGTTTCCTGAGCGAGGAGCTGAAGCAGTTGCAGACCATGGCCACGGTGTTTCCGGCCATTTTCCTGGGCGTGGCGGCCTTCCTGCTGAACGTGGTGGTGACCCGGCTGATCGCCACCCAGCGCGAGCAGATCGCCATCCTCAAGGCTTTTGGCTACGCTCATGCCAGCATCGGCTGGCATTACGTCAAGCTGGTCATGGGCATCGCCCTGCTTGGCGTTGCGGGCGGCGTGGCGCTGGGCGTCTGGTTCGGACTCGGCCTGTCCGGTGTCTATATGGAGCTGTACCGCTTCCCCTATCTGGAATACGTGCTGCAGCCCAATGTCGTGCTGATCGCGCTGGCGGTGACCGGCATCGCGGCGCTGAGTGGCACCCTGCTGTCGGTGGGCCGGGCCATGCGCCTGCCGCCGGCCGAGGGCATGCGGGCGGAGACGCCGGAGGTCTACCGCGCCACCCTGCTCGAACGCATGGGTCTGCAACGCTGGTTCAACCAGCCTTCGCGCATGGTTCTGCGCCACATCGAGCGGCGGCCGCTGAAATCGTTGCTCACCGTGTTCGGCATCGCCTGCGCCGGCGGCCTGATGATGGTCGGCAACTACCAGCGCGGCGCCATCGATTTCATGGTCGACGTACAGTTCCGCCAGGCCGCCCGGGAAGATCTGGCTGTCACCTTCATCGAGCCCAGCAGCGGCCGCGCGCTGCACGAGCTGGCGCAGTTGCCCGGCGTGCGTCATGTCGAGGGTTTCCGCGACGTCGCCGCCAACTTGCGTTTCGGCCATTACCATTACCGCTCCGCCGTCTACGGTATCCAGCCCGAGGGGCGGCTGCACCGTTCGCTGGACAGCGAATTGCGGCCGGTGCGGGTGCCGGCCGACGGCATCGTGCTGACCGATCACCTGGCCAACAACATCCTGCACGTGAAGCCCGGTGACCTGCTTACGGTGGAAGTTCTGGAGGGCCGCCGCCAGACGCTGCGGGTGCCAGTGCTGGGTATCACGAAGCAATATCTGGGGGTCTCCGCCTACATGCGCCAGGACTCGCTCAACACCTTGCTGCGCGAGGGAAACGTGGTGTCCGGCGCCTATCTTTCCCACGACCCGGGCGTGGAGACGGCGCTGTATGCCCGCCTGCACGAGCGTCCACGCGTGCTGGGCATGGTGGATCACGCCGCCGCCATCAAGAGCTTCTACGCCACCCTGGGCGAGTTCGTGCTGTTCTTCAACATGGTGGCGACGCTGCTGGCCGCAACGATAGCTTTTGGTGTGGTCTACAACAGCGCCCGTATCGCCTTGTCGGAGCGGGGGCGCGAGCTGGCCAGCCTGCGCGTGCTCGGTTTCACCCATGGCGAAATCGCCTATATCCTGCTCGGCGAACTGGCGCTGCTGACCCTGGCCGCCATCCCCCTGGGTTTTCTGGTCGGGGCCGGCCTGTGCGGCATCCTGGTGCTGGCGTTCGAATCCGATCTGTATCGCCTGCCGCTGGTGCTGGAGCCCTACAATTTCGCGCTGGCCGCCACGGTGGTGGCGGTGTCCGCCCTGGTCTCCGGATTGCTGGTATGGCGCCAACTGGGGCGGCTGGATCTGGTCGGCGTTCTGAAAACGAGGGAGTGATTCGATCATGAACAAACCCTGGCGCGGGCGCGTCGCTTATCTGCTCATCGGCCTGGCCGTGGCGGCCGGAATTGGCTACGGTTTCATGCCCCGCCCGGTGGCGGTGGAACTGGCCCAGGTGCGCAAGGGCGATCTGGCGGTGACCGTGGACGAGGAAGGCAAGACCCGGGTACGCGAGCGCTATGTCATCGCCGCGCCGGTGGCCGGCCACGCCCGCCGCATCGATCTCAAGGTGGGCAATGCCGTGGCCGCCGGCCAGGTGGTCGCGAACATCGAGCCGGCGCGCGCCGCTAGCCTGGATCCGCGCAGCCGCGCCCAGGCCGTGGCGCGCCTGGAGGCCGTGCGCGCCGCATTGCGGGCGGCTGGGGAAAGCGCCCGCGCCACCGCCGCCGAAGCTCGCCTGGCCGAGCAGGCGCTGGCCCGGGCCGAATCCCTGGGGCGGGCCAAATTTCTTTCCCCGGCGGCGCTGGATCAGGCTCGCGCCCGGCTCCAGGTCGATCAGGCGACGCGGCAGGCGGCCGAATATGCCGTGCAGGTGGCCCGGCACGATGTCGAAGCGGCACGCGCGGCCTTGATCCAGACCTCCGCCTTGGCCGCCGGCGCGGCCGCCGAAACCCTGCGGGTGGCCGCGCCGGTGGCCGGCAACGTGCTGAGCGTGCCGCATGAGAGCGAGGGGGCGGTGCTGGCCGGGCAGGCTCTGCTGGAGATCGGCAATCCCCGATCCTTGGAAGTGGTGGTGGAAGTACTGTCCACCGCGGCGGTGAAGATCGGCGCGGGCGCCCGTGTGCTGCTCGACCGTTGGGGTGGCGACCGGACCCTGCAAGGCCGGGTGCGGCTGGTGGAGCCGGCTGGCTTCACCAAAGTGTCCGCCCTCGGCGTGGAAGAACAGCGGGTGCGCGTCATCGTCGACATCGCCAGCCCGCCGGAGCAATGGCGATCGTTGGGCGACGGCTACCGGGTGGAGGCCAGCTTCGTGCTCTGGCGGGGTTCCGATCTGTTGCTCATTCCGACCAGCGCCCTGTTCAGGCATGCGCAAGGCTGGGCGGTGTTTGTCGTCGAAGCCGGCCGCGCCCGCCTGCGACCGGTCAAGATCGGCCAGCGCAATGGACTCACCGCGCAGGTGATCGAAGGCCTCAGGATGGGTGACAAGATCGTCGCCTACCCGGACGACAAGATCGCCGATGGGGTCAGGGTGAAGGCCCGGCCCTAGCAGCCCCTATCGCCAGTCTAGGCGACGACCCGGCGGCCATTTCGTTGGCCATTTCGTTGGCCAATTCGGTGGCCTTTTCGTCGGTCGGTCAAACCTTCAGCACGTCCAGCAAAGCCTGCTCGAGTTCCAGCCGGGCCGAGGCCCTTTCCAGGTTTTCACCTTCGATCACGAACACGTCTTCGGCGCGGCTACCCAGGGTGTTGATGCGGGCGGTGACGACGTTGACGCCGTGCCGATGCAGAGCCAGGGCGACGCTGGCGAGCAGGCCGGGCCGGTCGCCGGCGGTGAAGGTAAGGATGTAATCGTTGCGGTTGTCGCTCGGCGTGAGGCTGACTTCCGGTGCCAGCGGGAAGGCTTTCAGGCGACGCGGCAGGCGGCCGCCGGGCGGCGCGCCGAGCGGAGCGTGGTTGGCCAGCTCGGCCGCCAGCTCGTGTTCGATGTAATTCAGGAAATCCCGGTACGGGACTTGCGGGTGTTCCGGATCGACGGCGTAGAAGGTGTCCAGGGCATGTTCATCGTGCGTGGTGTGGATGCGCGCCGCCAGGATGCTGTAGCCCAGGCGGGCGAAAAACGCGCAGATGCGCGCGAACAGCGCTTCTTCGTCTGGGGCGAACACCAGCACTTCGACGCCTTCGCCGAACGGGGCGAGGCGAGCCCGCACGATGGGGCCGGGTTGATTCAGGACGGGCAGCAGACGCCGGGTTTGCCAGCCGATGTCGCGCGCGTCCTGGCGCAGGAAATAGATGTCGTCGAGGCGATTCCACAACGCGGTTTCGCTATCGGGTGCGAAACCGTAAAGGCGAAGCTGGGCGCGCGCCTGTTCCTTTTTCTCCTCGATGTCGTCGGCGTGCGGCGCGTTGCCTTCCAGCACCTGTCTGGCGGCCAGATAGAGTTCGCGGGTCAGCTTGTCCTTCCAGGCATTCCAGACCTTGGGGCTGGTGCCGCGGATGTCGGCGACGGTGAGCAGGTACAGCGCGGACAGGCGGCGTACATTGCCGCAGCGCGCGGCGAAGGCGGCGATCACCTCGGGGTCTGAAATGTCCTGCTTCTGCGCGGTTTGCGACAGGTTGAGGTGTTGCGCCACCAGCCAGGCCACCAGTTCCCGGTCTTCCTTGTCCAGGCCATGCGCGCGGCAGAAACGGCGCGCATCCAGCGCGCCCAGGCTGGAATGATCGCCGCCGCGGCCTTTGGCGATGTCGTGAAACAAGGCGGCCAGCAGCAGGACTTCCTGGCGTTCGAATTCGTTGATTACGCGGTGCGCGAGCGGAAACTCGTGCGCGTATTCGGGCACCGTCAGCCGGCGCAGATTGCGCAGCACCATCAGGATGTGTTCGTCGACCGGGTAGATGTGGAACTGGTCGTGCTGCATCTGGCCGGTGATGCGGCTGAACAGCGGGATGTAACGGCCCAGGATGCCGAGCCGATGCATCAGGCGCAGGGCCAGGGTGACGCCCTTGGGCTGGCGCAGCAGCTCGATGAAGCGGCCCCGGTTGTCCGGATCGCGCCGGAATGCCGGGTCGATGCGTTTGCCCGCGCGCCAGAGCGCGCGCAACAGGCGCGGTGTGCAGCCGCTCGGGGCGAAACCTTTCGGGCCTGGTTCGCGCGCCAGTATCAGAAAGGTTTCCAGCAACAGGTCGGGATGTCGCTCGAAGATGTCTTCCTCGGCGTCGAGCAGGTTGCCGGCCAAACTGAAATGGCGCGCTTGCGGGTTGTCGGTAATCTGCGCCAACGGGCGGGCGCCGATCGGCGGCAACAGGCGGGCGCGGAATTCGCCCATGACCAGTTCGTTGATCAGCCGGATATGCCGCGCGGCCTGGTAATAGCGTTGCATCAAGCGCTCGGAGGCGCGGCGCGAGTCTTGGCGCAAATCAGGGCCGACGTCCGTCGCGCGCGCGATGCCCATGCCTTGCGCGATGCGCTCCTGGAATTCGAACAGCAGACGGTCTTCACGCCGGTTGGCGCACAAATGCAGCCGGATGCGCAAATGCGCCAGCAAGTCGAGTTCAGTCCGGACGGTGCGGGCTTCGGCCTGGCTCAACAAGCCGGCGTGGGCGAGCCCGCTCAGGCTGTCGGCGAGGTGGGCGGCGCGCGCCACCCAGATCAGGGTCTGCACATCGCGCAGTCCGCCCGGGCTTTCTTTCAGGTTGGGTTCCAGCAACAGGGCGACATCGGCATGGCGACCGTGGCGCAGTTTCTGTTCCAGCGATTTGGCCTGGAAGAACGCGGCCGGGTCGATTTGATCGTCCAGCGCGCTTTGCATCCGCCGCAGCAAGGCGCGATTCCCGGCCAGCCAGCGCGATTCCAGCATGTTGGTCTGAATGGTGATGTCCTGCGCCGATTCGGCCAGGCTCTCGGACAGGCTGCGCACGCTATGCCCGATCGGCAGGCCGACATCCCAAAGCAGGGCGATGAGCGGTTCGAAGCGGGCGCGTTCGGCTTCCGGCAAGGCATCGTCGAACAGGATCAGGACATCGACGTCGGACTGCGGGTAATGCTCGTAGCGGCCATAACCGCCGACCGCGACCAGGGTGGCGTTGGCGGGCAGCGCATGCGCGGCCCAGATCTGTTTCAAGATCCGATCGATCAGGCGGGCATGGCCGCGCAGCAATTTTCCGGCGGCGGGTTTGTCCAGGTAGGCCTGGAACAATTCGGCGCGCGCCTTGGCCAGATGATCTCGCCAGGCCGCGATATTCATTGGTTTTGCCGCAATCCGCGCGGCGCTTTCAGGCGTCATGCGGTGGCGACAGCAGCCGGAGCCGTGATGAACGCGGGAATTGCGGGCGAGCCCGCCGACAAGGTCAACACTTCATAACCGGTTTCGGTCACCAGCACGGTGTGTTCCCACTGGGCGGAAAGCGTGTGGTCTTTGGTCACCACCGTCCAGCCGTCGCCGAGCATGCGAATGTCGCGCCGGCCGGCGTTGATCATCGGTTCGATGGTGAAAATCATGCCCGCTTGCAGCACCGGCCCGGTGCCGGCCTTGCCGTAATGCAGCACCTGCGGTTCTTCGTGGAATTTCTGGCCGATGCCGTGGCCGCAGAATTCGCGCACCACCGTGTAGCCGTTCATTTCGGCGTATTTCTGGATCGCCGCGCCGATATCGCCCAGATGCGCGCCAGCCCGCACTCTGGCAATGCCCTTCCACATGCATTCGTAAGTAATTTCAGTCAGGCGACGCGCCTGGACGTTGGGTTCGCCCACGAAAAACATGCGCGAGGTATCGCCATGCCAGCCTTCTTTGATCACGGTGATGTCGAGATTGACGACATCGCCCGACTTGAGTTTTTTCTCGCCCGGCACGCCGTGGCAGACCTGGTGGTTGACCGAGGTGCAGATCGATTTGGGGTAGGGCGCGTGGCCGGGCGGGGCGTAGTGCAACGGGGCGGGAATGCAGCCTTGCACGTCGACCATGTAATCGTGGCACAGCTTGTCCAGCTCGCCGGTGGTGATGCCGGGTTTGACGAACGGGGTGATGTAATCCAGAACCTCCGAGCCCAGACGGCCGGCGACGCGCATTTTTTCGATTTCCTGGGGATTTTTTATCGTGATGGACATGGTGCGCGGGCGGTTTGTTTAGGCGAAAAAAGGTCGATCAGGATAGGGGCGCGACTTGCGAATGTAAAGATTGAGCGGTTTGGTCGGGATTGTTTTCCGGCAATGATTTCAAGCGGATAGGCAAGTCGCCGGATCCCGCTCACTGCCTCACAACTCAACGCTCATGCCATCGTAGGACGAGATCACTTCCAGTGGCGGATGGCCGTCGCGGGTGGTGGCCTCGAAGCGGCGGGTCTCCGCAAGCAGGCTGCATAGCTTGGCGTCATCGTGGATCGGTTCGTGATGGAACATGGCCAGACGCGCAACCCGCGCGCTCTGGCAGAGTTCCACGGCGACGATGTTGCTGGAGTGGCCCCAGTCCGCCTTGACGGTTATGGCATCGGCCAGGCTGTACATGGTGTCGAATATGACCAGATCGGCGCCCTGAAAAAAGTCGATGAAAGTCTTCTGTTCCTCGCGATGCTCCAGCTTGTGTTCCGAGTCGGTCGAATAGACCACCGATTTGCCGTTCCGCTCGAAGCGATAGGCGTAGGAGTCGCCGGCATGGAGTTGCAGCTTGGCGCGGACTTTGAAGCCGGCGATCTCGTATTCGCGGCCGGGTTCCATGATGTCGAACTCGACCTTGGCGCCGATCTGGCTGAAGTCGACCGGGAAGCAGGGCGCGGACATTTGCAATCGAATGCCGGCTTCGAGATTGGGGTGGCAGCCGTGCATCACGATGCGGTTGCCCGGCATGTAGATCGGCACGAAAAACGGCAGGCCCATCAAGTGATCCCAGTGCATGTGCGAGACAAAGAAATGATAGGTCTGCGGTTTGCCCGGCCCGTAGGTGGCCAGCTTAGCATGGCCGAGCACGCGCGCGCCGCTGCCGATGTCGCAAATGACGTGCTCATTCGGGGCCTGGCCGGAGTCTTCTATCGACTCGCCGATCAACTCGACGCAGGCGGTGTTGCCGCCAAAACTTCCCGCCACGGCGAAGGGCAGGCTATCGGCGAAGGCTTCGATTTCGGTGCCGGAGTCGAACTGGCGTCCATTCGCCGCCGTCAGCGCGGCGACGATCTTGTTTCTGACTTCTCCTGCGGTTGCGGCTACCGGCAGCGAGCCGCGCGTACCCCAGAATTTTACTTGCATGTTGAATGCTCCTTGTTCATGGGCCGAGTCGTTTATAGCCCGGCGGTACCCGCCAGTCTCGGATCGAATGGCCAATTCAGGATCCCGCTAATCTGTATCTTTACGGCATCCGGATGCAATGGGTTGAGTAGAAAATTATTGCCCGGCACCAGAACGCTGGGAACGCGTAGCAGCGCGCTTTGCGCGGCAGCCAGCCAGGTGTCGCCCATGTTTCGGGTGCTGGCCGGATTACTCCGCCAATCGGCGTCCGGATGCGATTGGGCGATGTCGATGCCGTCCCGCGCCTCGACGCGCAACAGTTTGTAGCTGTCCGGCAGGTCTTCGAGCGCGCGGATTTCCAGATGTACCAGTGTTTCCAGCAGCGCCAGCGCCGGGTGTTCGGCCAGATAAACCACGGGCCGGCCGGCGTGGTGCCAGCGACCGGCGACCTTCAGGCCGCCGCTGCCGCTAAGATCCTCGTAATTGCTGATGCGCCAGAGGATCAAGCGAAATTACTCAAGCAAAGTAGCCGGCGTCGATCTGGCTGAGCGCTTCCTCGACCAGGCGCGCGCCGATGTCGGTATCGAGCACGTCCAGCGGGCTCTGGCCTTCCAGGCGTCGCATCGGGTTGTGCAGCCAGCGCATGCCTTTGGCGTGATTGCCGAACACCCGGTCGGCCAGGGCGATGATGTTGGCGATGCGATAGGCGCGTTCGCTTTCCGCCGGAGTCATCCGTTCGCCATTCTTGACGCGGTGTTGCAGGGTGCGTTCCGGGATGATCTGGATGCGGTATTTGCGTTCGACGCCGGCTTCTTCCAGACGACGGATGATGCTGGTGGGCAAGCCTTCCCGGATCACTTTCATGGCGCTCAACGAGTTCGTCGCGCCGCCGCCCAGCTCATCGAGCAGATGGGAAGCGGCCAGGGCCGGCTCTTCGGCAACCAGGCTTGGGCTGGTCGGTATGCCGCCATGAAGGACCGCCGCCTTGGCGCGTTTCGGTGTGGCTTTGGCCGTTTGGGTGAGTGTGGTCATGATTGTTCTCCGCAATATGCCATTACTGTATCGGCGAATTGCGCAATAAAGTCAATCCGCTGTCTTTTCGATTGCCGTCTCGGATGTCACTACTTCGTGGTCAGCATGGGCCTCAACTCGCGCCAGACGTTATCCAGCAGGATCGGCTGGGCCTGGGCGGTCGGGTGCAGGCCATCGGCCTGGAAGCGCCCCGGTTGCGCGCCGATGCCGTCGAGCAGAAAGGGAACCAGATGGACCTTTTTCTTTCTGGCGATATCGGTGAACAGCGCCTGGAACTTGCCGGTGTAGGCCGCGCCATAGTTGGGCGGCAGTCGCATGCCGACCAGCAAGACCTTGCCGCCCTGTTTTTGCGCCAGGCCAATCATCGTTTCCAGATTGCGCGCGGTTTGCGCCAGCGACAGTCCACGCAGGCCATCGTTCGCGCCCAGTTCAAGTATGGTCAGATGCGGGCGGTGCGCGGCCAGCAGTTTGGGCAAACGGGTCAGACCCCCGGCGCTGGTTTCGCCCGAGACGCTGGCGTTGACGACCCGGTAGGCCGGCTGGCCGGATTGCGGCCCGGGTTGCAATCGCCTGGCCAGCAGCGCGACCCAGCCGGACTCGACCGAAATACCGTAAGCGGCGGATAGACTATCGCCAAAGACCAGGATGGTGGGCGCGGCCTGAGCCGCGCCGAGCAGATTCACAGACCAGAGCAGACAAAACAACTTCATGCGTATCGACATCGAAAACCTCGGCAAATCCGTACAAATCGGGCAAGAAACGCTGACCATACTGGCCGATGTCTCCTTTTCTGTGAATAGCGGCGAGACCGTTGCCATCGTCGGCAGTTCCGGTTCCGGCAAATCGACCTTGCTCGGCCTGATTGCCGGGCTGGATATCCCCAGCGTCGGCCAGGTGCGCCTCGATGGCGTGGCGTTGTCCGATCTCGACGAAGATGGCCGCGCCGCCTTGCGCGGCCGCAGCATGGGGTTTGTGTTCCAGTCGTTCCAGTTGCTGCCCGGCCTGACCGCGTTGGAAAACGTCATGTTGCCGCTGGAACTGGCCGGCCGCAAAGACGCGGTCGAGGTCGCGGGCGAACATCTGGCCCGGGTCGGCTTGTCGGCGCGCGCCCGGCATCGGCCGACGCAACTGTCCGGTGGCGAGCAGCAGCGTGTCGCATTGGCGCGGGCTTTCGCGGTGTCGCCGCGCATCCTGCTGGCGGATGAACCGACCGGCAATCTCGACGCCCACACCGGCGCGCAAATCATCCAGCTGATGTTCGAACTCAACCGCGCGCGTGGCGCCAGCCTGATCATCGTGACGCACGACGTCGCCCTGGCCAGCCGCTGTGGCCGCCAAATACATCTCGACGGCGGCAGAGTGGTTGCCGCCGCTGAAACACCATGATCGCGCTCGCATTCAGGTTGTTGGCGCGCGAATGGCGCGCCGGCGAAATGCGCGTCGTTTTGCTGGCGGTGGCCTTGGCCGTGGCCAGTTTGACTGCGGTGCGTTATTTCGCCGACCGGGTCGAACAAGCCCTTGGGCACGAAGCCAATACGCTGTTGGCGGCCGATCTGGCCCTGGTTTCCGATCATCCGCCCGACCCCGAATTCGCGCGCGCGGCGGCGGCGCGCGGCTTGCGCGTGACGCGCACGACGACGTTCCTGAGCATGGTGCTGGCCGGCGAGCGCAATCTGCTCACCGGCATCAAGGCGGTCGAACCCGGCTACCCGCTGCGCGGCGATTTGCGTACCGCGCCGACCTTGTTCGCCGCCGATGCGCCCGCGCGCGGCGTTCCGCCGCCCGGCCAGGTCTGGGTCGATTCGCGTCTGATCAGCGGTTTGGGCGTGCGGCCGGGCGATAGCGTCGAAGTGGGCAATATCCGGTTGCGCATCGCGGCCATCCTGACTTTCGAAGGCGAACGCGGCGGCAACTTCATGGCGCTGGCGCCGCGATTGCTGCTGAACGACGCCGATCTGGCCCGCACCGGGCTGGTTCAGCCGGGCAGCCGGGTGGTTTATCGCCTGCTGGTGGCGGGCGGGGTTACGGAAAATCGCGCGCGGGTCGCGGCGTTCCAGGCCTGGGCCAAGCCGCGCCTGGCGCGCGGCGAGAAGCTGGAAGACGTGCGCGATGCGCGTCCGGAACTGCGCCAGATCCTCGACCGCGCCCAGCGCTATCTCGGCCTCGCCGCGTTGATGACGGTGCTGCTTGCCGCCGCCGCCACCCAGTTGGCCCTGCGCCGCTATGTCCAGCGCCAGTTCGACCAGTTCGCGCTGCTGCGTTGCTTCGGCGCCAGCCAGCGCCGTCTGTTCGGTTTGTATCTGCTGCAATTGGGCGGCCTGGGCCTGCTGGCCGGCGCGTTGGGCAGCGGGCTGGGCTGGTTGGCGCAGGCCGGCATGGTGCATCTGCTCGGCGATGCAATCCGGCTTGGCTTGCCGCCGCCGAGTCTGTTGCCGCCCTTGCTCGGCCTCGCCACCGGCATGCTGCTGGTGCTGGCGTTCAGCCTGCCGGCGCTGTCGCGGCTGGCGCGCGTGCCGGCGTTGCGCGTGTTGCGACGCGATCTGGGCGCGCCGCCGGCCGGCGCGTTGATCGCCCAGGTCGCCGGCCTGGGTGTGGTGGCGGGTTTGCTGTTCTGGCAGGCGGGCGAGGTGCGGCTGGGCTTGATCGTCGGCGGCGGCATACTGGCCCTGATGCTGGCCGCCGCGCTGGCCATTCAATTATTGCTCTGGCCGCTGCCCTGGCTGGCGCAAAGGCTGCCGACCGGCATGCGGCTCGGCCTGCTGAATCTGCGTCGCCGGCGCTGGGAAACCACGTTGCAGGCCATGGCCTTGAGTCTGGGTTTACTGGCCTTGTTGCTGCTGACGCTGGTGCGCGGCGACCTGTTCGAGAGCTGGCGCGGCCAGGCCGCGGCCGGCGCGCCGAACCGTTTCGTCATCAACATCCAGCCGGAGCAGGTCGACGCCGTGCGCGCCTATCTGACCGGCCAGCGCGTCGCCGACGTGACCCTCTACCCGATGGCGCGCGCGCGCCTGACCCGCATCGGCGCGCGCGCGGCCAACCCGGACGATTATGAAAACGAGCGCGCCAAGCACCTGATCGAACGCGAATTCAATCTGTCCTCGATGGATCGTTTGCCGCCCGATAACCAGGTCGTCGCTGGCGTCTGGTCCAGCCGCGATGGCATTTCGGTCGAGGCGGGCATCGCGCAAACGCTGGGCATCAAGCTGGGCGACGAGCTCGTTTTCGACGCCGGCGGACTGCCGTTGAGCGGCCGGGTGAACAGCCTGCGCAAGGTCGAGTGGGATTCCTTCCGGGTGAATTTCTTCATCGTTGTGCCGCCGGATGCGCTGGCCGCGTTGCCGCAAAGTTTCATCACCAGCTTTTATTTGCCCAAGCAACGCGGCGCGGTACTGGCCGGCCTGGTCTCGGCATTTCCCAATGTCACCGTGATCGATGTCGAACAGGTCATGAGCCAACTGCGCGGCTTGCTCGACCGGGTCAGCGCGGCGGTGCAACTGATCTTCCTGTTCAGCCTGGCCGTCGGCGTCCTGGTCTTGCTGGCCGCGCTGTATGCCCGGCGCGATGAACGCGCGCGCGAAATCGGCCTCTGGCGCACCTTGGGCGCGTCGCGGCGTCGCGTCATGCTGGCGCTGGCCACCGAGTTCACCGCGCTGGGCCTGCTCGCCGGCGGGCTGGCATCGGGCGCCGCCGCCGGCGTGGCCTGGCTGCTGGCGGAGCGGGTGTTCGAATTGCCGCACACGCCGGATCCGGCCATCTGGCTGGCCGGCCTGGGCGGAGGCTGGCTGCTGGTCACCGGCGCGGGTTTGCTGGTCAGCCTCAAGCTATTGCGGGAAGCGCCGATGATCAGCCTGCGGCGAGAGTGAGGCTCAACATAAGGCACCGCTTTTTCAGTCTTGAACTCGTCCAGGTTTTTGCCGGCATGATCGCGACGATGGAGATCGAGTCTCATGAAAAAGAGGGGATATGAACCAAAAACACACTTTCAAGCTGATTGAAATCAAGCAATTACGTCCCGGCATGTACATCCAGGATCTGAATTGCTCCTGGATGGATCATCCTTTCGCGACCAACCATTTCATGGTCAAGGATGAAAAGCGGGTCAAGGAAGTCATCGCGTTGGGTGTGCACGAGATTTACATCGATATCGCCAAGGGGCTGGATGTCGAGGGCGAGGCGCTGAGCAAGGAGGAGATTCGCCACAAAGTCGATGTTCAAATGGCGGCGATCGCTCAGGAAATCCAGGCCGAACCGCGCCGCGTCGAACTCGAGCAAGAAGTCGCGCGCGCCCGCCAGTTGCATGGCGAAGCCAACCGCATCGTGCGCGGCCTGATTCACGATGTGCGTCTGGGTAGGCAGATCGAGATCGAACAGATCGAGCCGCTGGTCGAGAACATGATCGACTCCATCTTCCGCAATCAGGATGCGTTGCTGCCTCTGGCGCGTTTGAAAGACCACGACAACTACACCTTCCAGCATTCCGTATCCGTCTGCGCCTTGCTGGTTTCGTTCGCGCGCGGCCTCAAGCTGGAACGGTCGATCATCAAGGAAATCGCAATCGGCGGCTTGCTGCACGATGTCGGCAAAGCCAAGGTGCCGGACAACATCCTGAACAAACCGGCCAAACTGACCGACGCCGAATTCGGCAAGATGAAATCGCATGTCGTGCAAAGCATCGTGATTTTGCATAACACGCCCGGCATCAGCCAGATCGCGCTCGACGTCGCCGGCCAGCATCACGAACGCTTCGATGGCACCGGCTACCCGAACAACCTCAAAGGCGACGAAATCTCGCTTTATGGCCGCATGGGCGCCATCGTCGACGTCTACGACGCGATCACCTCGGATCGCGTCTACCACAAGGGCATGGCCCCCACCGCCGCGCTTGGCCGCCTGCTGGAATGGAGCAAATTCCATTTCGACCCGGAACTGGTGCGCATCTACGTCAAATGCGTCGGCATCTACCCGACCGGCTCACTGGTCAGGCTGGAAAGCGGTCGCCTCGGCGTGGTGATCGAACAGCATGAGGAAAAAATGATGCAACCGAAAGTGCGCGTCATCTTCCACGCCGAACACAAACGCTATCTGCCGCCGGAAGTGATCGATCTGGCCTGGCCCGGCGGCAAGGAAAAAATCACCGGGCACGAGGAATTCGAAGAATGGAATATCGACCCGAAGCGCTGGGTGGGGTGATGATGGACATGAATTTCGCCTGAGGGCGCCAGCTATCGTGGCCAAAGCAATATCAATAGTCGAAGAAATATGGGCCACTACTTTGACAAGCATATAAGTAGATACTAACGTCCAGTTATAGGCATCTCGCCGCCGGCCTTCACGACATCCCGTTCCGCAGCGATTTATCCGGCGACGGTGTTTCCTCTTTCTGGAGGATTGGATCGTGACTGCGGCAACCATTTCCGGCCCCAAGGACTTTCTCTCCGAAGTCATGGCAGCCACGCCGGGTGACAACCGGCTCAATCATTGCATCCAGTGCGGTTCCTGTGGCGGCTCCTGTCCTTCCGGGGCGGAGATGGAACACACGCCGCGCCGTCTGTTCGCCCTGATCCGCGCCGGCGAGCGGAAGACGGTGTTGATGAGCAACGCGCCCTGGTATTGCGTGTCCTGCTACTACTGCACGGTGCGCTGCCCGCAGAACATCCACATCACCGACGTGATGTACACGCTGAAGGCCATGGCCATCCAGGCCGGGCTCTACCACGACACCAGCCTGCCGGACTTCTCGGAAACCTTCGTCGATTATGTGGAGAAATATGGCCGCAGCTTCGAACTCGGCCTGGCCACCCGCTTCAACCTGCGCCACCACCCCCTGTCGCTGGCCGGCATGGCGCCGCTGGGCTTGAACATGCTGAAACGCGGGCGCATCGATCTCACCCCGCATCGCATCGAGGGCATGGCGCAGCTCAGCGCCATACTCGAAAGAGCCAAGTCGCTGGAAGGAGTACTGGCATGAAGGCGCTGTTCTACCCAGGCTGCTCCATGCAGCGCAACGCGCGCCCCTATCTCGATTCCCTGCTCGCGATCCGCGCCGACATCGGCCTGGAATTGCAGGAAATCGACGACTGGAACTGTTGCGGCGCCACCGAATACATGTCGGTGCACCGGGTCGCGGCGCATTCCCTGATCGGCCGCAATCTGGCTTTGGCGCAAGCGCAGGCGGTGGATACCGATGTACTGACCGCCGGCTGCAGCGCCTGTTTCCTCAATCTGTCCAAGACCGACACCCAGATGCGCGAGGACGCCAAGCTCAACGGCACGGTGAACGAAGCGCTCGCCGCCGGCGGCCTGCACTACGATGCCGGCAGTCTGAAAGTGCGGCATCTGCTCGATCTGGTCTGCCACGACATCGGTTATGACGCGGTCAAAGCCAGGGTGGTGAAGCCTCTGTACGGGCTGAAAGTCGCCGCCTATTACGGTTGCCAGGTGGTGCGCCCGGACTACGACGGACGCTGGGACAGCCACGAACATCCGACCGCGATGGACACGTTGCTGCGGGCGCTGGGCGCGGAAGTCGTCGACTGGTCGCTGAAGACACAGTGCTGTGGCGGCCACATGTCGGTGATCGGCCCGGAGGTCGCGTTCGGCCTGATTCGTCGCCTGATCCACGGCGCCGCCGAAGCCGGCGCCGACATGGTGGTCACGCTCTGCCCGATGTGCCAGCTCAACCTCGACGCCTACCAGGTGGAAATGAACAAGCACTTCCACACCGACTATCGGGTGCCGGTGCTGTATTTCACCCAGTTGATGGGCCTGGCCTTCGGCAAGAGCGCGAAGGAACTGGGCATCGGCAAGGAATTTGTCGATGCCACCCCGGCTCTGGCGAAGATCCAGGCCGAGGCCCCAAAAGTGGCTGAAGCCAAACGCCGTCGCCGTCCGAAGCCGGGCGACGGGCTGCCCATGCCGCGCATGGAGTGAGCCATGACTGACAAAACTCAACAGGAACGAGCAGGCGAAGAACGTATAGGCGTCTACGTCTGCCACTGCGGCAGCAACATCGCCGGCGTGGTCAATGTGGAGGCCGTGGCGAAGTTCGCCGCCGAAGATCTGAAGGATCGCGGCGTGGTGCTAGCGCGGGACTACACCTTCATGTGCTCGGTGGCCGGCCAGGAACTGATCGAGCAGGATATCCACGAACAGGGCCTGACCCGCGTGGTGGTCGCCGCCTGCTCGCCGCACCTGCATGAGAAGACCTTCCGCAACGTGTGTGAGCGCTCCGGCATCAACCCCTACCTTTCGGAGATGGCGTCGATCCGCGAGCACGTCGCCTGGGTGCATACCGACAAGGCCGCCGCCACCGCCAAGGCCAAGGCCATCGTCAACGGCGCGGTGGAACGGGTGCTGAAAAACGAGCCCCTGGAAGCCATCCGGGTGCCGATCGACGCCGCCACCCTGGTGGTCGGCGGCGGTATCGCCGGTTTGCAAGCCGCGCTGGAAGTGGCCGAGGCCGGCTACGACGTTTATCTGATCGAACGCGAAGCCTCCCTGGGCGGCCACATGGCCCAGTTCGACAAGACTTTCCCCACCCTGGACTGCGCCGCCTGCATCCTGACGCCCAAGATGGCCGCCGTGGGTAGCCATGCCAGGATCCACCTGTTCACCTGGAGCGAAGTCGAGAAGGTGGAAGGCTTCGTCGGCAACTACACCGTGACGGTGAAGAAGAAACCGCGCTACGTGGACGAGGACGTCTGCACCGGCTGCGGCATCTGCGTCGAGAAGTGTCCGGTCATGGTGGTGGACGAGAATTTCGAGGCCGGGATCGGCTATCGCAAGGCGATCTACTGGCCGTTCGCCCAGGCGGTGCCCAATCTGCCGGTGCTCGACCCGGACACCTGCACCTATTTCATCGGCGGCAAGGGGGGGTGCAAGGCCTGCGAAATCTTCTGCCCGACCGTGCCCAATTCCATCCTGTTCGACCAGAAGGAAGAACGGGTGAGCCTGAAGGTGGGCAACATCATCCTGGCCACCGGCTGGGATCTGTTCAACGCCCGCCGCATCCCGCAATACGGCTACGGCCGCCTGGCCAACGTCTTCACCAGCCTGGAACTGGAGCGCATGTGCAATGCCGCCGGCCCCACCTCGGGCCGTGTGGTGCTGCGCGATGGCCAGACCGCGCCCAAGGCGGTCGGCATCGTCCATTGCGTGGGCAGCCGCGACCGCAACTACAACGGCTACTGCTCCGCCATCTGCTGCATGCAGAGCCTGAAGCTGGCGCATCTGGTCAAGGAACGCACCGGCGCCGAGGTGTACAACTTCTACATCGACATCCGCACGCCGGGTAAGGAATACGACGAGTTCTATCTGCGCGTGATGGATGAGGGCGTGCACTTCGTGCGCGGCAAGGTGGCCGAGGTCAGCGACGTGCCGATCGCCCCGTCGGAAGAGGGCGGCAAGCTTTACGTCCAGGTGGAAGACACCCTGGCCGGCCTGCAGCGGCGCATTCCGGTCGACATGGTGGTGCTCTCCGCCGGTCTGGAACCGCGCCACGACAGCGCGGAAGTCGGCAAGACCTTCGGCATCGCCTGTTCCACCAACGGCTGGTTCATCGAAAAACACGCCAAGATGGATCCCATCGCCACCATGACCGAGGGCGTTTTCGTGGCCGGCTGCGCGCAGGGGCCGAAGGACATCCCGGCCAGCGTCTCCCAGGGCGCGGCGGCGGCGGCGCGGGTGCTGAGCCACATCCGCCAGGGCGAACTGGCCCTGGAGCCGATCCGCGCCAGCGTGCTGGAGGAACAGTGCTCCGGTTGCCGCATCTGCAACGGCCTGTGCCCGTTCAACGCCATTTCCTTCGTGGCGGAACGCAAGGTCAGCGAAATCAACGCCGCCCTCTGCCAGGGCTGCGGCACCTGCGTCGCAGCCTGCCCGGCCGGCGCCATCCAGGGCTCGGGCTTCAGCAACGAACAGGTGCTGGCGCAGATCGAGGGGCTGCTGCGCGATGTTGCCCAACCGGTGACGCGCGAACCCGTCACGGCATGAGGAACCAGAAATGACCGATCAATTCGAGCCCGTCATCATCGGCTTCACCTGCAACTGGTGCAGCTACCGCGCCGCCGACCTAGCCGGCACGGCGCGCATCAAATACCCGCCCAACGTGCGCCTGATTCGTCTCATGTGCAGCGGTCGGCTCGACCCCACCTTCGTGCTCAAGGCCCTGTCTGAAGGCGCCGACGGCGTGCTCATCGCCGGCTGCCATCCGGGCGAGTGCCATTACCTGGAACAGAACTACAAGGCCCTGCGCCGGCATCGCCTGATGCAAAGAACCCTGGCCCAGTTCGGCATCGAACCGGAACGGGTGCGCCTGACCTGGGCCAGCGCCGCCGAGGGCGCCAAATTCGCCGAGGACATCACCGAGATGGTGGAACAGGTGCGCAAACTGGGGCCGCTCAACTGGCCGGCGAATTTGCCAACCAAGCCGGTGCCGGTGGGCATGGTGGCGGCTGAGATTCCGGTACTGAGCGAGGAGGTCGCATGAAACCCAAGTTCGCCATGTACTGGGCCGCCGCCTGTGGCGGTTGCGAGATCGCGGTGCTCAACATCGACGAGAAGGTGCTCGACCTGGACGCCAACTTCGAAGTCGCCTTCTGGCCGGCGGCGATGGACGTGAAATACAAGGAAGTGGAAGCGATGGAAGACGAATCCATCCTGGTCACCTTGTTCAATGGCGGCATCCGCACCGACGAAAACGAACACATGGCCAAGTTGCTGCGGCGCAAATCGAAGCTCCTGGTGGCCTTCGGTTCCTGCGCCAACGAGGGCTGCATTCCCGGTCTGGCCAACCTGGGCACCCGCGAGAGCATCTTCGATTGCGCTTTCGACAATCCCAGCACCGAAAACCCGGCGCATCTGCGCCCGCAGATCGCCTGTCAGGTTCCGGAAGGCGTCCTGACTCTGCCGCCGTTGCAGGCCGTGGTGCGCACGCTGGATCAGGTGGTCGAGGTGGATTACCACGTGCCCGGCTGCCCGCCCGAATCGCACCAGATCGCCGCCGTGCTCGACGTGCTGATCGCGGTAGTCAAGGGCGAGGCCGAACTGCCACCGAAAGGCGCGGTGCTCGGCGCCGGCGACACCTCGGTATGCGACGAATGCCCGCGCAGCCGCGACGTGAAGCACATCGACAAGCTGTCCCGCATCCAGGAACTGCCCGTCCTGGACACTGAGGTCTGCCTGCTGGAACAGGGACTGATGTGTTCCGGCCCGGCCACCCGCAGCGGCTGCAATTCGCGTTGCCCCAACGTCGGCGCGCCCTGCATCGGCTGCTATGGCGCCGCCCCCGGCGTACTCGATCAGGGGGCGCGGCTGATGGCCGCCATCGCCTCGGTGATCGACGCGAAGGAGCCGGAGGCCATCGACCGGGTGCTCGACGGCCTGCCCGATCCGGCCGGCACCTTCTACCGCTTCAGCCTGGCGCATTCGCTGCTGCGCGCGAACCGGGCGGCACTGGCGGAACAGGAGTAGTGACTCCCCTCCCCCGCAAGCGGGGGAGGGGTCGGGGGAGAGGGGCTTTTGACTGTTTTCAAAATCGCCCTCTCCCTAACCCTCTCCCGCTTGCGGGAGAGGGGATGAACGGAGAATGAAATGCAACGCATCACCATCGACCCCCTGACCCGGCTGGAAGGCCACGGCAAGATCGAAATCTTCCTCGACGAGGCCGGCGACGTCGCCAACGCCTATCTGCAAGTGCCGGAACTGCGTGGCTTCGAACGTTTCTGCGTCGGCCGCCCGGTGGAGGAAATGCCGGTGCTGACCAACCGCATCTGCGGCGTCTGCCCGGAGGCGCACCACATGGCCGCCGCCAAGGCCGCCGACGCGGTGTACGGCGTGACGCCGCCGCCGGCCGCGAAGAAATTGCGTGAACTGCTCTATTCCGCCTTCTTCTTCGCCGACCACACCACCCACTTCTTCATCCTGGGCGGGCCGGACTTCATCATGGGCCCGGACACCCCGGTGGCCGAGCGCAACATCCTGGGCGTGATCAAGAAAGTCGGCCTGGAGATCGGCGGCAAGGTGATCCAGGCGCGCAAAGTCGGCCACCGCACCGTGGAAATCATTGGCGGGCGCAAGGTGCATCCGTGCACCGCCGTACCGGGCGGCATGACCAAATCGCTTTCGGAAGAAGAACGGAAAGAAATCGAAACGATGGGCCGCTGGGCGGTGGAATTCGGTCAGTTCGCCCTGCAGACATTCCACGACCTGGTGCTGGGCAACCCGGAATATCTCGACATGATTCTGGGCGACGCCTACACCCACAAAACCTATTACATGGGTTTGGTGGACGCCCGGAACAAAGTGAATTTCTACGACGGCCGCGTGCGCATCGTCGGCCCCGACGGCAGCCATCACGGCACCTACTCACCCAACGAATACACCGACTGGATCGCCGAACGGGTGGAACCCTGGAGCTACCTGAAATTCCCCTACCTGAAGAAAGTCGGCTGGAATGGCTTCACCGATGGCGCCGACTCAGGCATCTACATGGCCACGCCCCTGGCCCGCCTGAACGTCGCGGAAGGCATGGCCACGCCGCTGGCTCAGGCCGAGTACGAGAAATTCTTCGCCACGCTGGGCAAGCCCGCGCACAGCCGATTGGCGATCCACTGGGCGCGCCTGATCGAACTGCTCTATGCGGCGGAGCGCTGGGTGGAACTGGCGACCGACCCGGAAATCACCTCGCCCGACGTGCGCGCCTTGCCCACCGCCACGCCGACGGAAGGTGTCGGCATCGTCGAAGCGCCGCGCGGCACGCTGACCCACCATTACCGCACCGACCAGCGCGGCCTGCTGACCATGGTCAACCTGGTCGTCGGCACCACCAACAACAACGCCGCGATGAGCTTGAGCATCGGCAAGGCGGCCAAGTCGCTGATCAAGGCCGGCACGGTGGTCACCGAAGGCCTGCTCAACCGCATCGAGATGGCCTACCGCGCCTACGACCCCTGCCTGGGCTGCGCCACCCACTCGCTGCCGGGCAAGATTCCGCTGCAAGTGAGCATCCACGACGCCAGCGGCGAAGTCGTCGATGTGGTGAGCGGATGAACGCCACCACCCTGGTGGTCGGCCTCGGCAACCCCATCCTGGGCGATGACGGCGTCGGCTGGCGCGTGGCGGAGCTCGTGCGCGCCAATCTGGACGATCCCGATGTCGAGGTGCTCTGTCTGTCCCTCGGCGGTCTGTCCCTGATGGAATATTTGGCCGGCTACCGGCGCGCGATCATCGTCGATGCGATGACCACGGGTGCCACGCCCGGCAACCTTTACAGCATGTCTGCCCGCGAGATGGACGAGTTGTGCGCCCAGCACACCGCGTCCGTGCACGACCTGAGCCTGTCATCCGCCTTGGCGTTCGGTCGGGGCGTGGGCCTGGATTTGCCGGAGGAAATATGGGTGGTGGGCGTTGAGGCCCAACCCGAATTCGATTTCGGCGAAACGCTCAGTGAGCCGGTATCGCAGGCGGTCAGCGCGGCGGCGAGCGCGGTGGAGGCTTGGTTATGCCGGGTAAACCCACCGCCGCCGATGCCATAAGCCAGCCTCCGGCTTTTGAAAACTGGGTTTTTCTATAGCCTCAACGTAGAGCAAACCGGCGCTGCGCGGCTTTATCACGCAGCGTCCAGCGACCGAAGGGAGCGAGGTTGAGCGCCGGGTTAGCGATGATAGAACTTGGCATTTGTAACTCGCTCCTTAGGGGTAAAGCGCTCCAAAGTAGCTGCAAGAATTTCGAGATTTTCATACCCCTCAAGGCGCATAACCTCACCCGAAGACGTTGTCACTATCGTAGAAACCAAACGTTCAGATTTGTACTGCAACCGAAGATTCTTGATTTGCGTGATATCAACGGTCACTACAATGTCTTTGTAGCTCACCACAATCTTGCCTGAGGCCTCATCGAGATCGATTACTGGATAGGTTCGCGCACCTTCCTTGATGTGCTTAACTATCCTGAATATTGCAGGGACAAAAAAACAAGGCCGATTGCCGGAAAAATAATACCGGAAACAGACTTCGCTCCTGATAGCGAGACAATACAGCCAATTGATAATGCCGCCAGAAGCAAAGCGACAAATGCCGATTTTCTGTTTCGCTGCTTGACGTGAGTGGGAGTGACGTGAAATTGCATAATCGCTAACTACGAAGTAAGGCGGCATTTCCGCCAGTCCGGTTGAAGCGCCGGTTAGGCATGGCAGCCAGAAATAAAGCATTTATTTGCGCCTGAAAAACCAGCGAAACCGTGGTCCCCAATGCCGCAAGCCCCACGCGCGGCTTGTGCGGCGCCGTCATGCACAGGCCTTTCGCGCGGCGAGTCCTTTTTCGATGTCTTGAGCAATCACGTTATGCAGCCCTGTTGTGGTCGCCGATCGGTACTAAGCCAGTGAGGCCGAACGTAGAGTCCTGCTGAAAGGAGGCAGTGTCGGTTTGTCGATTATGGAATCGTGTTCTCAAAAAACTATTCGACACTGAACCTTTTGGCTCTAACTCGACCCTGGCCCGAATGGCACTTACATAAGCCCCAGTGTTGGCGAATTGCGACGGCAAGCCATTGAAACGATGAAGAAAGCTGGCGACCTGGCAAACTGCAGGTCCTAC